>NZ_JACOPB010000006.1:0-390347 GCF_014288005.1 Hungatella hominis | reverse complement strand
TTCCTTCTATTCTCTGCATGTCCCGCATAGGAAACTGTTTATACCCTCTCTTAAGCCTGTTACGCAACTATCTGACAATGAATAGTCTCTGTTGACCCTCATAAACTAAATGACATTGGGAGTGAACTGTAACTTTAATACGGAAAATACGTAATTCGCATTCCGGAATAAATTGACTTCTGCCATGGAACAATGATATAATTTTTATTTAATGAGCAAAAGGAGATAGGACATGGGAGATGACGGAATCCGCCTGAATAAATTCTTAAGCGGTGCTGGAATCTGCTCCAGAAGGGAAGCAGACCGGCTGATAGAAGAAGGTAAGGTAACGGTCGGCGGAAGAACCGCCGTTCCGGGACAGAAGATAAAAAATGGAGAAACAGTTGTCTGTAATGGACGGACAATTGCGGCAGGAACAAAGGGCGCCGAGGAGAAACCGGACCGGGTGCTCTTAGCGGTGCATAAGCCGTGCGGAATTGTCTGCACCACCTCGGACAAGGACCGTGCCCCCAATATTGTGGACATGGTGGACAGCCCTGTGCGGATTTATCCGGTGGGCCGTCTCGATAAGGATTCTGAAGGCTTGATTCTGCTGACCAATCAGGGCGATTTAGTGAACCGTCTGATGCGCGGCAGCAACGGCCATGAGAAAGAGTATCTCGTGTTTATTGACCGGCCGGTGAAACCGGAATTTATTCAGAAGATGAAAAAGGGAGTCTTTCTTCCGGAGCTGGATGTGACGACAAAGCCGTGTTTCGCAGAGATGACGGGAGAAAAATCGTTCCGCATTGTACTGACCCAGGGACTGAATCGCCAGATCCGCAGGATGTGCGAGCAGCTGGGCTGCAAGGTGCGAAAACTGAAGCGTGTCAGAATCATGAATATAGAGCTGGGCGATCTAAAAG
Organism: Hungatella hominis; assembly: GCF_014288005.1. NCBI lineage: Bacteria > Bacillati > Bacillota > Clostridia > Lachnospirales > Lachnospiraceae > Hungatella > Hungatella hominis. The sequence goes on along the minus strand of NZ_JACOPB010000006.1, from coordinate 389,442 downwards.
CCGGTGAATCACGGCCTGTATCGAAGAAGGAATACGCGGAGCTGATGCGCCGGCTGGAAGATACATCCGGCCTCTCCTTAAAAGACCGGATGGTGAATGAAAAAGATCGGGGAAAAAATGAAAAGGGCCGGAATGAAGATAGAAAAGACCGCGTCAAAAATGAATATGGCCGGAATGAAGATTTAAGAGGTCGGACGAAAAATGAATATGGCCGGAATGAAGATTTAAAAGGTCGGACGAAAAATGAAAAAGGCCGGAATGAAGATCTAAAAGGTCGGACGAAAAATGAATATGGTCGGAATGAAGATCTAAAAGGTCGGACGAAAAATGTAAAAGGCCGGTATGAAGATACAAAAGGCCGGACAAGAAATGAAAGAGGCCGAAATGAAAATCTGGAAATTCGGACAGATAAACGAAAAAAAGCCCCTGGAAAGCGGAAGTGATGCATGGAGAGGCACTTTTTCCGGTATGATAAGGAAGAGTGGTTGGTATAAGTGATCAAATAAAAAATCGCAATAGTGGTCGGATCCAGAACCCAGAAATATCGATCAGGATCATCTGTCGGAACCAGGTCCCCCAACTATTGATCAAAACTATCGATCATAAACAGCAATACAACAATCATGCATTAATAAGGAAAGAACGCAGTGAAAAGGAGATTGTAAGTGGACGAGAAAATCAGCAGAATGAAAGAACTGGCTGCCACTCTTACGGCCGCGGCGAAGACGTATTATCAGGAAAGCCGTGAGATCATGAGCAACTACGAATACGATAAATTGTACGACGAGCTGGTGGAACTGGAGAAGGAGACAGGAGTTGTGCTGTCCAAGAGCCCGACACAGAACGTAGGATATGAGGTGCTCTCCGAACTTCCGAAGGAGCGCCACGAGAGTCCCATGCTGTCGCTGGACAAGACGAAGAGCACGGCCGATTTACAGGAATGGCTGGGCGATCAGACGGGAATTCTCTCATGGAAGCTGGACGGACTGACCGTTGTCCTCACTTACAGCGGCGGAACGCTGAAGAAGGCCGTTACCCGCGGCAACGGTGAGATTGGCGAGGTCATTACCAGCAACGCCAGAGTGTTTGCGAATGTGCCGGTCACCATCTCCTTTCAGGGAGAACTGGTGCTGCGCGGCGAGGCCGTCATCCGTTATTCGGAATTCAACCGGATTAATGAGGCCATCGATGATGTGGATGCCAAATATAAGAATCCCAGAAACCTATGCAGCGGCTCGGTCCGTCAGCTGAACAGCCAGATCACGGCGGAGCGGAACGTGAATTTCGAGGCATTTGCCCTGGTTACGGCCGAGGGCGTGGATTTTAAGAACTCCCGGCAGGAACAGTTTGAGTGGCTGAAGAGACAGGGATTCGATGTGGTAGAGTACAAGACCGTTACGGCGGAGACGCTACCGGAGGCGGTGGAAGAGTTTGCCGAAGCCGTTTCCGGCTACGATATCCCTTCCGATGGCCTGGTGCTTCTTCTGGACGACATCGCTTACGGAGAATCTCTGGGACGGACTGCCAAATTCCCGAGAAATGCGATCGCATTCAAATGGGCGGACGAGATTAAGGAGACGAAGCTGGAATATATCGAGTGGAGCCCGTCACGGACCGGTTTAATCAATCCGGTCGCCGTGTTCGAACCGGTAGAGCTGGAGGGAACCACGGTGAGCCGCGCCAGCGTACACAATTTAAGCATTATGGACTCCCTGGCCCTGGGCGAGGGCGACACCATCACGGTATATAAGGCCAACATGATTATCCCGCAGATTGCCGATAACCTGACCAGAAGCGGGAAGATCCGGATTCCGGAGGAATGTCCGGTCTGCGGCGGTAAGACGGAGGTGCGACAGGTAGGCGATGTCCGCAGCCTTTACTGCACGAATCCAGACTGCCAGGCCAAGCGCATCAAGAGCTTCGCCCTCTTTGTCAGCCGTGACGCGCTAAACATCGACGGCCTTTCGGAGGCGACTCTGGAGAAATTTATCGGCGCCGGATTTATTAAGGAGTTTGCAGATATTTTCCATCTTGACCGGCATGAGGAGACGATTACCCAGATGGAAGGCTTCGGCCGGAAGTCCTATGATAATTTAATCCGGGCGACAGAGACCGCGTCCCACACGACTCTTGCACGGATGGTTTACGGCCTTGGAATCTCCGGGATCGGCCTGGCCAATGCGAAGATGCTGTGCCGGAAGTTTAAGTTCGATTTTGACCGCATGCGTCATGCCACGGCGGAGGAGCTGATCGAGGTCGATGGAATCGGCGGAGTCTTAGCCGATGCATGGATTCGCTACTTTGGCGATGAGAAGAATCAGGAGATTGTGGACCACCTGCTCTCAGAACTCACATTTGAGCAGGAGGAGGAATCCACGGAGGAGGCCATCTTTGAGGGCATGACCTTCGTGATCACCGGAAGCGTGGAACATTTTGCCAACCGAAAGGAACTGCAGGAGGCCATCGAAGTGCGGGGAGGTAAGGCCACAGGCTCTGTAACTTCGAAGACAACGTATCTGATCAACAATGACGTGGCGTCCAATTCTTCTAAGAATAAAAAGGCCAAGGATTTAGGCGTGCCGATCATATCCGAGGAAGAGTTTATCAAGATGCTGGGGGAGTAAAATATGCCGATTAAAGTACAAAAAGATCTGCCTGCGAAGGCGATACTGGAAAAAGAGAATATCTTCATCATGGCGGAGGATCGGGCGATGAGCCAGGACATCCGCCCTCTGGAGATTCTTATTCTAAATTTGATGCCGGTGAAGGAGGACACGGAGACGCAGCTTCTGCGGGCGCTCTCCAATACTCCTCTTCAGGTGGACTGCACGTTTCTGATGCTGGCCACCCATACGTCGAAGAATACGTCGGCCAGCCATTTGAACAAGTTTTATGTATACTTTGACGAGATTAAGAATAAGAAGTTCGATGGTATGATCATCACCGGCGCGCCTGTGGAGAACCTGGAGTATGAGGAGGTCAATTACTGGGAAGAACTTCAGACGATTATGGAATGGGGTAAGAGTCATGTGACAAGCACCTTACATATCTGCTGGGGAGCCCAGGCCGGACTCTACTACCATTACGGGATACCGAAATACAAACGGGAAAAGAAGCTTTCCGGCATTTACCGCCACAAGGTTCTGGACCGCAAGGTGCCGCTGGTACGCAGCATGGACGACTTTATCATGGCCCCGCATTCCCGCTATACAGAGGTGCGCAGAAAGGACATTGAGAAGGTGTCTGATCTGGTGATTCTTGCAGTGTCGGAGGAGGCGGGCGTCTATCTGGTGATGAAGCGCGACGGAAGCCAGGTGTTTGTCCAGGGCCATCCGGAGTACGACCGCATGACTTTGAACAATGAGTATCACAGGGATTTAACAAAGGGACTTAACCCGGAACTCCCATGCAATTACTATGAGGACAACGATCCCTTCGCAGTACCGGTGCTTTCCTGGAGGAACGCGGCGAACACGCTGTATGCCAACTGGCTGAATTTCTACGTATATCAGGAAACTCCGTATATTTTAGGCGAAGATGGATAAAATACAACCACATGAAAATGACCGCAACTCACGGGAGGGGCGGTTATTTTTGTACCTTTTCAGTACGCCCGGATACCGGATTTTCAGGTGAAAAAGGCTGCATCAATTTCGCTTGAGAGTTCCTGATTCTCATGCTATAATTTCTACATGTATTTGGAGTATGGTAAGGTGGACGGAACCTGCCTTACCGCATAAGAGCGCAATCCGAAACGAAAAATGGGGGAAAGAAACCATGAAATACGAAAATGCCGGCCAGATGAATTTTTTCTCGGAAATGGCGGAACATCAGATTTCGGCACGTGAATTTTTCAGCAACGTTCTTCTGGATTCTTTGGATAGAAATTTCGGCTTAAAGCATGTGCTGATATCCTATTTCGATACACATGGAACATTTCTTTCATGGATCAATCGGAACGGAATCCTGCTGGACTGTGAAGAGCATCCATACAGGAAATTTGTTGCAAATGATGTAATCAGGCATGTGGTTTATCAGGACGCGGTCCGTGACCACCTGACTTACTTTAATGTGATACCAAGGCTGTATAAATCCACGGATGTCATCAGCCCTGTCGATTACGCCCACTCCGCCTACGTCCGCTTTCTGGCGGAAAACTTCCATGCACATTACAGTGTGACGATGGCATTCGGCATCAACGCCTATATCCAGGTCGCCTTTTTTAAGAGTCTGGAGAACGGGGATTTTACAGACCAGGAAATTGAGGCGCTGAATGAAATCTACGTTTATGTGGCCAACTCCTATAAGAATTTCAAGAAATACGAGCAGGCCAAGATCGTGTCAAATATTCAGAGTGAGATTATTTCATCCGGTGAAAAGGCCTATTTTGTCACGGATGACTTTATGCATATCATGAGCTACAACAAGACGGCTCAGAGTTATTTAAAAGAGATTCTGGGCCCTTCCATCGCTGAGCAGATCAGCACGACCACACCGTGCAGCTGGCTGCCGTTCTTACTGGGCGGCGAGGAGAAGAATTTTACGGCGGACCGGGTCCAGACACGGGTAATTAAAAACTATATTTTTACAATCTATACGTACGATCAGAGCTATTCCAATGGAATCATCGACCGGTATCACTGGATTACCATCTCCAGGAAAGAGGAAGGAAAGCTGCTGGAAGGCTCCGGGACCATGCTGCCGCTGACACAGGCGGAGCAGCGGGTTGCAGAGCTCATGTACAATGGACTGACCTACAAGGCCATTGCTGATGAGCTTGTGATCAGCTATCATACAGTGAAGAAGCATGTACAGAATATCTATACCAAGTGTGGAGTAAAAAGCCGCTTTCAGTTATATAAGTGGCTGGAAAACAGAGAGCAGTAGGTTATCAGGATGCAAGCAGAGGGAAAGGTAATAAGGTCTGATGTATGGAGCGGAGGAAGGCTGGAGTAAAGAAGAACGGGTCATACCGGTGGATATTCGTAGTATTTATAGTGATCTGTATTTTAGCAAGTGCTTTTAGTTTTTTGTATTACAGGAACCTGCATAAGACCATAAGAGAAGAGAGCAAAGGATATCTTCAGGAGGTTTCCAGAAGGGTCGCCGCCAATCTTGACCGCATTACGAAAGATAATTTCGCCATGCTTAACATGATGGGAGCATCTCTGGAGACGACGGAGCCTGAGACGATGGAGGAAGTCAGGCAGCTTTTACAGAAGCAGCAGGGGTTTGGCGAGTTTGAAACAATCATGCTGGTGGAGGAATCCGGGAGAGCATACAATATTGCGGACAGCAAATCGGTATTTTTTTCCTTCGATGATGCCATGCTCGACAGCATGCTGGCCTATAAGTCCGCGATTGCAAAAGCCCAGATTATGGACAATAAAGAGTACTTTGTTTTTGCCGTTTCCCTGAATCATGTCGCGGTCGGTGGGGAAAAGATTATGGCGCTGGCCGCCTGTTATGACCCGGATACGCTGAATCAGGTGCTGTCGATGACCTCTTTTAACGGGCAGGCATATTCTCAGATTATCACGAAATCGGGGACGCTTGTGACAAAGGCCAGCTTCCCATTTGCCATAAAGAGCGGTTATAATATTTTTTCCACACTTCAGAATGCGCAGATGGATGAAAAAGAGAGTCTGGCGAAAGTAAACAGCGACATTGAAAATAATGTCGCGGACCAGATCAGTTTTTCTTTAGACGGTGTACATAGATACATGGTTTATACGCCCATTCAGCCGGACGATTGGTATCTTCTGACCTTTGTTCCGTTTCAGGCGGTGAACGAGAAGTCGGATATGCTGCTGGTTATGACTCTGCGTATCTGCGGGCTGCTTGTAATTCTGTTTTGCGGGCTTGTGGCCATTCTGTTCTGGATCTTCCGTGCGAATAAAAGAAAGCTGGAGAGACTCGCTTACGTGGATGGGATAACCGAGGGGAATACCATACAGAGGTTTTATGAGCTGGCAGCCGAAAGGATGGAGTCTGTCCCGGAACAGAAGTATGCACTGGTCTATACCAATATAGAAAATTTCAAAATTCTGAACGCACAGATCGGCCGGAAAAACTGCGATATGATCCTAAAGCAGTTTTACAAATATTTATCCTCTGTACTGAATAAAAACGAATGTATGGGCAGGCTGTTTGCCGATAATTTCTGTATCATGCTGATCTGCCGGAGTGAAGAGGAGATGATAGAGAGATTCGAAGACTGGTCGGCCGGAGCCGAGGCGAATATCGGCAGACTGAATCCCGCATGGGGGATGCCCCAGATCGAATTGGGCGTCTATGTGATCGAGAATAAGGATATGCCGTTTCCGGAGATGATCGACAGGGCGAAGCTTGCGCTGAAGGAGACGCTGCGGCAGGCCGGCAGCAAGATGCGGTATGCTTTTTACGATGACGCTGCCCGTTCCCGTATGTTCCGGGAGAAGCAGCTGTCGGATGTGATGGAGGATGCTCTGAAAAACAGGGAATTCCAGGTGTACTTACAGCCCAAATACCACCTTCCAGAGGAAAAGATCGACGGGGCGGAAGCGCTGGTGCGTTGGTGCAGCAGGGCGGAGGGAATGATCTATCCGGACGAATTTATCCCATTGTTTGAAAAAAACGGGTTTGTCGTTACGCTGGATCTGTGGGTGTTTGAGGAGGTCTGCCGCACCTTATGTTCCTGGACAGATCGCGGAGTGAAGCCGGTGAAGATCTCTGTCAACTGTTCCCGCGTTCACTTTAAAAATGAGAAGTTCTTACAGGCCTATCTGGCCATCGCAGAACAATATCAGATTGACAGGAGCCTGATTGAGATTGAGCTTACGGAGAGTGTGGTTTTTGAAGATACAGAGCGCCTGATTAAGATCATTGAACAAATCAGGGCAGCGGGATTCGGTTGTTCGATGGATGATTTCGGGAGCGGCTACTCTTCTTTGAATCTTATTCAGTCGATTCCGGTTGATACCTTAAAGATTGATAAGGTATTTTTCAAAGATAAGACAATGGAATTAGACCGTCTGAAGGCTGTGGTTGGCGGCATCATCCGCATGTCCCACTCCCTTTCGATGGTGACAGTCGCGGAAGGCGTGGAGTACAGGGAACAGGTGGAGATGCTGAAGCAGGAAGGCTGCGACTACATTCAGGGGTATATATTTGATAAACCCATGAACATTGCGTTGTTTGAACAGAAGGCTTTTGGTGAAAGTTTAGCGGAGGTGCGCAAAAGTGATCCGTTGGGAGAACCGGAGTAAAGTTAAGAAGGCGGGATTGATCGGCCTCGCGTGCGGCATGCTGTTTCTGACCGCATGCGGAGGAAAAAAGGATAGCGGCAGCTATGACATCATTTCTCAGAAAAAGGTGGAAGATGGCAGAACTGCTGTAACCGTTCTGGTAAAATATGCGTTTAGCATCAACAGCTTTGAAAAAGCAGTGGAAGAAAAATTCCCGGATATCGATATTGTCCAGATTGGTAATTATACTCCGGACATGGGGATTGAAGAATACAGCCGGAGGCTGGAGCACGACGATCTGACGGATATCGTGATGACGTGGCCGTTGGAGGTAGGGGAGGAATATTGGGCGGATAGACTTCTGGATTTGTCTGGTGAAGATTTTACGAGCCGATACAAGCTTTCGATATTAAACAGTATTTCCAGGGCTGGAACACTTTTTTATCTGCCGGGACCTTCTCAGGTGAGAGGGATTCTGTATAATAAGACTCTGTTTCAGGAAAACGGCTGGGAGGTTCCCTGTAATTACGAAGAGTTTGTGGAGCTCTGTAAAACCATAGAAGCCAGTGGAATCCGGTCGATTCAATTGGGATTTGAGAATTCAGAGGTCTTAAATACGGCATTTACCGGTTTTAATTTTGGCAGCTGCTTCAGCAGGCCGGAGGATCAGCAGTGGATAGCGAATTATAACAAGGGAACCGGCAGCTTCGGGGATCATTTCGGCCCGGCGTTAGACGTCTTTCAGCAGATGACAGAGGAAGGAATCTGGAAGGCCTCTGATTTGGAGGTGGAGTACTCCAAACGGGAGACCATGCTTTACGCCAGGGAGTGTGCCATGGTCGAGGACTCTGCGCTTCTGGCCAGAAGAGGGCATGAAATTTCCAAAATGGGTGATGAGTTTGCGCTTATGCCGTTTTTTAATCCAGGCAGCAGCAACGACTGGGCACGGCTTTATATGGTATGTTATGTGGGAGTGAACAAACATTTGGCGGAGCCTGAAAATCGCGATAAGTATAGTCAGGTGATGAAGATTATGGATTTCATTTCCACGCCGGAGGGACAGGAGGCCATGATGGCAGACACCGGAGCGATGTTTTCCAGTCTGAACAACACGGACCTGCCGGATGTCCCTGAAATAGAATCGTTAATTCCGGTCCTGCGCGCCGGCCGTTACGCGGTGTTCGGCCAGCTGGAATATGCGCAGGAAGCGCTGGAGGAAGGCCTGGCGGGTATGCTGAGGGAAGAGAAGACAAAAGAAGACGTGATTCAGATGGTGGATGAGCAAAATAAAAAGCCTGTTCATAAGGTTGATCCGGAGATATATGGAACAGCGGCTTCTGACTTCACTCTGATTCAGACGGGAAATTTTATTACGGACGCCATGCGCGGGCAGAGCGGTGCGGAGATCGCCCTGTTCATGGATAATGGGAAAGACGGCTTATATAACGGCAAGGGACTGAGCGGCAGACTCTACAAAGGTGATGTGACGAATGTGGATTTAAAATGCATTCTTCCGGACCTGAAGAGTCCCGATACCGGAGAGATGCGTGTAATAAAAATAACCGGAGAAAACCTGATCGAGACTCTGGAAAAATCAATTGTTGTGGAGAATCAGTCCGGCTGGTTCTACTATTTTTCAGGACTTTCCATGAGCTATGACCCCACCGCAGAACCGGGAAAGCGAATTGGGACAATACAGACAGCAGATGGAAATGCGATCGATAAGGAGAAGGTCTATACGGTTGCCATTATGGATACCATAGTTCCGGAAAGCTTTATCCTTGAGAGTGAGAGTACCGGCATGACGGTTTATGATGTGCTGGTGAAGACGCTGGAGGAGAAACAGACTATAGAACCGGTAGAGGATGGACGGTTTGCGGTCAGGTAGGGGCTGTATTGGAGAAAATTGTTTTTATATAAATGAGATAGATGTGTAAGAAGAGAATAGCTCAATCAGAGATGGTTTATTTCCTGATTGAGCTTTTTTTGTTTTGTATGAGCCGGAAAACCGCTTTAGCGATTCCGAAAGACTCCCATTTCCCTGTCGAAATAGGGAACATTCCCTATACGAAATACTACAGATGGCCACTTTTTTCAGTACGTCGGGTTTGATATAATTTTAACATACAAAACAACCCCGGGACAACGAAAGAGAGATACAATCAATCAGAAGTACCGGAGAGAACGACCATTGGGAGGAGGGGGCCGCTTGTCACAACAGGGAATTATTTTCAATATTCAGCGTTTCACAATCCATGACGGACCGGGGATGCGGACGGAATTGTTTCTAAAAGGCTGTCCGCTGCGATGCAGATGGTGCAGCAATCCCGAGAGCTGGACTGCGCATATCCAGCCGGGCATCTATAAAAGCAAATGCATTTCCCGCAAGAACTGCGGTTCGTGCGAGGAAGCCTGTCCGGCAGAAGGCACGCTTAAATTTACACGCGGGAAGCTGACTTTCATCGACAGAAGTACATGCACCAACTGTCTGGCCTGCTATCAGGCGTGTCCGTCGGACGCGATCAAGCAGTGGGGGCAGTCGATGTCCGTGGAAGACTGCATGAAGGAGATCCGAAAGGACCGGGGTTATTACGACCGTTCCGGCGGGGGCGTTACCGTATCCGGAGGGGAACCGCTGATTCAGAGCGATTTTGTGGCGGAGCTGTTTCAGGCGTGCAAGGAAGAGGGGATCCATACCTGCTGTGAATCCACATTCTGCGCTGACTGGAAGGAAGTCGAGAAGGTTCTGCCGTATACGGACCTCATTATCTCCGATATCAAGCACATGGACAGCAGGATTCATAAAGAATACACGGGAGCAGGCAACGAAAGAATCCTGGAAAATCTAAAGAGACTGGCCGGCGGGGACCGGGAACTGATCCTTCGGATTCCGGTGATCCCCAATGTCAACGATGATATGGCCAACATAGAAGCCACAGCCGATTTTATCATAAACGAGCTGGGCGGCCGCGTCAGAACGCTGCAGCTTTTAAGCTTCATGCGTCTTGGGGAAGAGAAATACGCCTCCCTGGGAATGCCCTATCAGATGGAGGACGTGAAGATCAACAGAAAGGTCTTTCAGAAGCATGTGGGCGAGCTTGCAGAGTATTTTAACAGCCGGGGAATTCACTGCCTGGTGGGAACAAAGGAAAAACAGTAAACCAATTTATATCATATTTTCAGGAGGAATTGCAATGAACGAGAATCACACAAACGCGTGTGGAACAGAACCTTTCGATCATGTCTACAGTCTGGGTTACCAGGTTCACCATGAAGACTGGTCCCCATTTCCAAGGGTAAACATGCTCAGACAGACGTTTTTAGACAGACCTTATGAGGTCGATGTGGAGCGGTTAAGGCTGGTGACGGAAAGCTATAAAGAGCATGAAGTCTGTCCCCGCAAGCTTCAGTGTGCCTACGCCTTTGAGAACATTTTACTCAATACGAAGCTGTATATTGATGACGGAGATCTGATTCTGGGTGAGATCGCCGCGCCGCCCAAGGCATCGCCGATCTATCCGGAGTTTTCCGTGAACTGGATCATCGAAGAGATCCTTCACTCCCCGTTTGAGGAGCGCGAACACGACCAGTTCTACATAAGAAATGACGAAGAGAGAAAAGAAATTATCGAACTGTGCAAATACTGGCAGGGCAGAACCGTGGATGATTTAATCAATGTGCGGCTGGAGGAAGAGCAGATTAAGGGTTCCGAAGCAGGAAAGAAGATCTTCCAGACGAACCTGTACCATTTCGCAGGCGCCGGACATCTGGCTATCGATTACGCGAAGCTCATGAAGGTCGGTTACAACGGCCTGATCGAAAATGCCAAAGCGGGTCTGGAGAAGCTGGATAAGAGAGATCCGGAATACGGCGACAAGCGGGATACCTACCAGGCTATGATTATCATGCATGAGGCTGCGAAAAAATACATTATGCGCTATGCGAAGCTGGCTGATGAGTATGCCGCAGGAGAGCAGGACCCGGTGAGAAAGAAAGAGCTGGAAGTCATGGCGGATAACTGCCGTCAGATCGCAGGCGGTATGCCGAAGACGTTCTGGCAGGCAATGCAGTTATTTAATATAGCCACAACACTCATTCAGGTTGAGAGCAACGGCCACTCCATTTCCTACGGCCGTATGGATCAGTGGCTGTATCCGTACTATGAGGCGGACATGAAAAACGGCACCATCACAAAGGAATTTGTCCTGGAACTGATTGAGGTCGAATACGTAAAGATGAACAACCCGACCAAGTTAAAGGATAAGGGAAGTATGGCTGTGCGCAACGGCCGCGGTTTCGGAGGCGAGAGCCTGACCATAGGCGGCGTGGACAGAGACGGCAATGACGCCACCAATGACTTGACGATGCTGATGCTGGAAGGCTCCGCCCATACCCGCATGATGAATCCGTGGGTCTGCGTGCGTATGCATGAAAATACCCCCTATGAGCTAAAGGTCAAGACCGTGGAATGTATCCGCGCAGGCTACGGCCATCCAAAGCTTTTCAACGATGCCCCGGCGATCAAGGGCATGATGAGAAAAGGCATGACCCTGGAAGAAGCGAGAGATTACTGTGTCGTAGGCTGTGTGGAGATTGATCTTCCCGGCAAGGAGTACGGCTGGCACGACGCCGCCTACGTCAACACGGCGAAGATGATGGAAATGGTATTAAACGGCGGACGCTGTCTGGACTGCGGACCTCACTGTGCAAGATGGGAGAAATGCGGCGCCCTCGGCGGCCATCTGGGACCGGATACCGGAAGCCTGGATACCTATCAGAGCTTCGACGAGGTTCTCGAAAGTGTAGATAAACAGTTTGCTTACTGGACCGATCAGATGTGCAGCAGCTTGAATATCATTGACAACGCCCACCGCGCTTTAAAGCCTGTACCTTATGTATCCGCATTTTATGAGGACTGCATGGAATCGGGCAGGGACTTGACGGAAGGCGGAGCCAAGTATAACGGCACCGGTCCGCAGGCCAGCGGCATGGCAACCTGCGCGGACAGCCTGGCTACGATCAAGCAGCTCGTGTTTGATGAGAAGCGCTGTACCGGTTCTGAACTGCTTGCAGCGGTGAAGGACAACTGGAAAGGCCATGATAAGCTTTACGCCCTTGTAAACAGCTCCAAGGTTCACCACTACGGCAACGACGACGACTATGCGGATGAATTGTTCCGCTACATGTTCGAATGCTACTGCAGACATATCAGAGGAAGAAAGAATCCGAGAGGCGGCGAGTTCAGCCCGGGAGTCTACTCGGTCAATGCCAACGTGGCCATGGGCTTGAATACCAACGCATCCGTGGATGGCCGTAAGGTGGGAGAGGCGATCTCCGACAACATGGGACCGGTTCATACCGACGGCGGCTCCCACGATATCTGCGGCCCCACAGCGCTTGTGAATTCCCTGACAAAGGTGGACCACTCCCTGGCGTCCAACGGCACGCTGATGAACTTAAGATTCCCGGAGGAATCTGTTGCCGGCGTCGAGGGAAGAGACACTCTGATCGGATTTATCGATGAGTATATGGCAAAGCAGGCGATGCATGTCCAGTTCAATATCATGAGCTCCGCGACAATGCGGGCGGCGCAGAAGAAGCCGGAGGACTACAAAGACATGCTTGTGCGAGTGGCCGGATACAGCGCGTACTTTGTCGAACTGGGCAAGCCGCTGCAGAAGGATTTGATTCAGCGTACAGAGCTTCATTTCTAAAATACACGGAATATATATAGGGGGATATTATGACTTTTGAGTTTGATTTTATACTGGTTGGCTTGATGCAGATTTTTGGATTCTTTGTACAGGGATGTACGGGATTTGGCTGTACCGTTATCGCCGCGGCGGTTACGAACGGACTTCTGGGAACCGCGGAGGGGGTACCATACGGAACTCTCCTCACGATTCCATTCTTATACTATCTGGGCGTGAAGGCGTGGCGTGAGGTTTCCTGGAAAGATTTGGTGAAAATCGTTGCACTGTGTGCGCCGGGAATCCTGATCGGCAATTATCTGTTTTACAAGATCAGCCCGACGACCGCGAAGATCTGTATCGGCGCCATGGTTACCATCATCGCATTGATGAACATTTATAAGCACATCATCAGGCCGCTGGTTCTGAAAAAAACAGATGAGGAAGACGCGCCCGACACAACCGGCAGGAAGATTTTCCGCTACGGCTGTCTCATATTAGGCGGTATTGTTCACGGCGCATTTACCATCGGCGGCCCGCTGATTACGGTTTACACCATCGAGGCGGTAAAGGATAAAGAAAAATTCCGCAACACGATGAACATGGTATGGGTGGTCTTAAATACCTGGAACATCTATACCCAGTTCCGCAACGGCGCATTTACCCCCCGCATGTGGAGCGCTCTGGGAATCGGCCTTCCCTGTGCCGCCATCGGATTCTTCCTCGGCATGGGCTTCTTAAAGAGAATTAACCGTGAGCAGTTCCTGCGTATCGTATACTTAGTACTTCTGTTTATCGGCGCAAACATGCTGATCACCAGCCTGATGGCAGTTTTGTAAAAAGGAGAAGAACAATGAAAGATTTTCGTTTTAAAATACCTCAAAATATTGAATTTGGATTGGGAAGCTTAAAAAAGCTTCCCGAGATCCTGAAAGAAAACGAGTCGGAGCACGTATTCTTAATCTCTGACCGCGGACTGGAGAAAATCGGCGTGGTAGGAAAGATTCAGGACATCATCGAAGAGGGAGGAATCCGGTATACATCCTATCTGGATGTCATTCCGAATCCAACCACCGATATCGTCAATGAAGCGGCTGCTCTCTATAAAGAATGCGGAGCGACCAGCATCGTCGCTCTTGGCGGCGGCAGCTCGATGGACGTGGCGAAGGCCGTGGGCGTGCTGGCGAACTACGGCGGCAGCATTACGGACTATGAGGGAAATCATAAGGTTCCCGGCCCGATTGTGCCGATGATTGCGATCCCCACAACAGCGGGAACCGGCAGTGAGGTAACCGCTTCCGCAGTTATCACGGACGAATCCAGAAATTACAAGCTGTCGGTGTTCAGCTATGAAATCCTGCCGAAATACGCGGTTCTGGATCCGGAACTGATTATGACGGCGCCTGCGTCCATCGCTGCGGCCTGCGGTGTCGACGCACTGATTCACGCCATTGAGGCGTATATTTCCGTCAATGCCTCCCCGTTCTCGGATGCAATGGCTGAAAAAGCAATGGAATTAATCGGCGGAAACCTCCGTCAGTTTGTCGCAAACAGAAAGAATGAGGAGGCGGCCAGCGCCATGATGGCAGGCAGCAATTTTGCAGGAATCTCATTTGCATGGGCCAGACTCGGCAATGTACACGCAATGAGCCACCCGGTAAGCGCCTACTTTCATGTCCCCCACGGCGTTGCAAATTCCATTCTGCTTCCAACAGTTCTGGAATACAACGCCCTTGCCGACAACGGCCGTTATGAAGTGATTTATAATTATATCCGCCAGGGCAATGAAGTATTAAATGGTTTCAAACCGGAGATGCTGGTGGAAGAGATTAAAATGCTGAACGCGGACTTAGGCATTCCGAAATCACTCTCCGAGGCAGGCGTTAAAGAGGAGCTGATTCCGGCTATGGCGGAGGATGCCATGAAGAGCGGCAACATTCCGGCCAACCCGAGACAGACAAATGTAAAAGATATTATGGAACTTTATAGGAAAGCATTATAAAATAGGATTGTTTTAAAGGGCATCCCAGATGTTCAGATGGTTATCCGGCATTTGGGATGTACTTTTTCAGCCTTGATTGACAAAAAAAAGACAATATCCGTGGGGATATTGAGAGAAACTATAAAACGGGGAGACACTAGAATGAGTACGAGTGCAGATAAGAAAAAACGGATCGGATGGGCAGTCAGCATACTGATTCCTGTCATCATTGCTTTTATTCCGGTTTCGGGGGATTTTACAGAAAGTCTGAAGCGGTTCTTTATGATTACGCTGTTTATGATTTTGATCATTGCCTTTGAGCTGTTTCCGCTGTTGGTGTCGGCGATTCTGCTTCCGTCACTGTATATTGTCAGCGGAATCGTTCCGGCCGCAACGGCTTTTGGTTCCTGGTCAAATACGACGGTTTGGATGGTCCTGGGGGGACTTATCTTCAGTACGGTACTGGATGAGTGCGGTCTTTTAAAACGGATCGCCTACTATGTTATAAGAAAATGCGGCGGAACCTACGGCGGTGTGGTTTACGGCTGCTTTGTCATTGGAATTCTTCTAAATCTGGTCACATTCTGCTATGGATGGGTGATTGCCGGCGCCCTGATCTTCGGTGTGTGCAAGGCCATGGATTTGAAGCCCTCCAGGGAATCATCGCTGGTGTGCTTCGCGGGTACCATCGGGTGTACAGGAAGCACGGTGTTTCTGTACTATCCAAGCTATTATTCCATGATTGAGACATCGCTGCAGGAGTTTGTGCCTGGATACAGCATGGGGATGTTCACCACATTCCTGTACAACGGCTGCTTCATTATCTGGTGCCTGCTGACGCTGTTTATCCTGATGAAGGTCTATAAGACGAAGAAAATGGATGGAAAGCTGAACCGTAGGATTTTTGATGAAAAATACGAGCAGCTGGGAAAGATGAGCAAAAAAGAGAAAAAGGCGGTCGCCATGATCGTGCTTCTGTTCACCTGGCTGTTTTCCTCAAACTTTACCGGCCTTCCGGCAGCCTATGGATTTATGACGATCCCGTATCTGATGTTCGTTCCGGGCATTGAAATCGGGGACAAGGAGATAATCGGAAGAATCAATTTCTCCATGATCTTCCTTGTAGCGGCCTGCCTCGGGATCGGCGTCGTGGGAGCTTCCGTTGGATTTGGGGATTTCCTGACGAATATCGCCGTGCCGTTTCTCTCCGGAAAGAGCGTGCTGGTCGTATGCATCTCCTTTATGCTGTTTGGAATGATTGCCAATTTCTTTATGACACCCCTTGCGATGCTGGGCGGACTGTCTATTCCATTTGCGCAGATCGCCGTGTCCCTGGGTATTAACCCGGTGGTGGCCTGCATGATCCTGGTGTACGCATGTGAAATGCTGTTTCTGCCGTATGAGTCCAACGGAAACCTGATTATGTACGAATACGGAATGATGCCGATGAAGGATTTTATCAAACAGGAAGGCTTAAAGACGTTAATCATGTTTGTGGGATTTATTGTTGTCATGTATCCATTATGGAATTTGTTTGGACTGATGTAGTGTATGCGGAAGCCCGGCATCGCCATATCACACAATGGTCCCATCCCGCACCGTAATAATCCTGCTGCTGCTTTTGGCAGCTTCCGGGGAGTGGGTCACCATAATGATGGTCTGCCCGGTGCTGCGGTTGATCTCCCGCAGCAGGCTCATGATATCGGCGCCGGATTTCGAGTCGAGATTGCCGGTGGGCTCGTCGGCGAAGAGAATTCCGGGATTGCCGATGAGCGCGCGGGCGATTGCCACGCGCTGCTGCTGGCCGCCGGATAACTCCCGGGGCGTGTGTCTGCGCCGGTCGGACAGGCCCACCATCTCCAGAATCTGGTCGAGACGGTCTGTGCAGCGCTCCATTTTCTGACCGTCCAAAAGAAGCGGGAGCATGATATTTTCTTCCACATTCAAGTTGGGAATCAGGTTGTAAAACTGAAAGACGAATCCGATGTTCCGGCGGCGGAGAACGCTCATTTTTTCATCTCCGAAGCTGGAGATATCGGTACCGTTCAGTAGCACGCGGCCGCCTGTCGGGGTGTCCAGACCTCCAAGAATATAGAGAAGCGTGCTTTTTCCGGAACCGGATGGTCCCATAATTGAGACGAATTCCCCCGGCATTACCCGCAGGGAGACATCCTTAAGCACCTCGGTTACGGTATCTCCAAGCCGGAAATTCTTAACGATATGCCGTCCTTCTACGGCGGCAGTTTCTATAACAGGTTTCATTTCTTATCCTCCAGTTCTGTAAGCTATTCAAATTTGATTTCTTCCACAAGTTTCATTTCCCGGCACTTGATGATGGGGACGACAGAGCCAAGCAGAGTGACCGCGATTCCCAGGATACCGGAAGTTAGAAACGTAAAAACATTCAGCTCCGGCACAATCTGTATTTTTGGACCAGCTACAAGGAAGATGGTCTGGATTTCCATATAAGAGATAAATACGGCAAGGACCGCGCTGATCAGGCCGGATGAAAAGCCTTCGATCACTGTGACCAACGCCATCTGGCGGTTGGAGAGCCCCACAGACTTATACATGGCGGTGCTGCGGCGATTTTGAATATGGCTGATCAAAAGGTTGTTGACGACGCCGACCGCGGCCAGCAGCAGGATAAACCAGGTCATTGTGCGCATGGGCTTCAAAAAGGTTCCGACCGTGGAAAGGGCGTCCGTGTTGAATTCTTCTACTGTCCGGCTCCAGTTGGAGGTTTCACCGAACAGGCTGCGAAGCTGTACCATGATGGCGTCCGGATCGGCTGCGGTATAAGCGAGAAAGCCGTAGGAGACGGCTCCGAAATCGGAAACCGCACATGCAGCTGGAATAACGGCCTCAACATCGGTGGCCCTTGATTTGAAGCTGCCGACGAGCAGATAGTCCTGCAGGACGGAGCCGTCGGAAAGGGACAGGATGTCCCCGGTGGAAGCGCCAATTCGTTTCATGCAGTCTGTGCTCAGGATGACGGCGCGCCCGGAGGCGAAGGCCGAAATGGCGGAAGCTTCCATGTCCTTTTCCGTATAATGGAGCGCCAGCATGGGGCCGTACCAGTCGAGGCGGTCGGTTGCCTCCAGCCGGCTGAGGGGAAGGCCGTCCGCTGTTATCTCATTCTTATAGACGTAAAGCGGCAGAACCTGCTCTATACCATCCATTTCCTTCACTCTATCGACAAATTCCGGTTCCATATGTCCATCCGCAAAGCCGTCAAGCTCCGCCCCATGAAAGACGTCACTGACATACGTTGTGACAAAATCACCGACAACCGTGATGGCGATCACGGCGGAGATACTGATGAAGAGCAGCGTGATATTCTGCGCTGTATTTTTATTGCCTTTCATGTTCCGGGCAGCCAGCCAGCCCTCATTTCCCAGGAGGGAGCGGTAAAGCGGTGTGAGTGCCTCAGAACAGATGGTGGTGAGCATGGGAACGAGAAGCACGGCCGATGCAGTCATTCCCAGCAGAGAGAGGCCGCCGGCCAGATACAGCATGGGCCCGGATACGAGGCGGGGCAGCAGCATGGATATCAGAAACACGATTACACAGACGCTCGTAAGGAATCTGACGGAAGTGTGCGGTTCTTCTGCGGTGCCAAGTACGATGTCCTTCACCGGAAGGCGTCCCGTACGGCGGATCGGAAGCCAGGCGGAGAGAAATGCCACGGTTACTGCCATGGTAAATGAGATCACCGCACTGAGCGGGGAGATCACTGCCGGGATTTCGATGCCCTGGGACAGAGACTGCCCCATGCCGTGAAGAATCAGCTTCAGGACCACAACGCCTGACGGGATTCCCAGAAGGCCGCCTGCGCTTCCGTACAGGAGGCTTTCCAGAATGAAGATGCGGGTCACGGTCTTTTTCTCTGCGCCGATGCTGCGAAAGGTTCCGATTACTGGCAGGCGGTCCAGGGTAATCACTTTGTAGCTGCTGTAAATAATGAACACGCTCATGGTCATGGAGAAAAAGCTGATGAGGAAAAACGGCATGGATTTCTGCCTTGCGTCGGCCTCGATCTGCGCCTTGTTGACCACCTCGGATACAATATAAGCGGGGGCGGGCAGAGCAGCGGCGATTTCGTTTTTCAAAACCGCGGTGTCAGCTCCCGCAGCGGGCTTTATCAGGATTTCGCTGTATCCGTCCGTCTGATCCAGGAGTCCGGCCAGGGTGGAAAGAGGCAGAAGGGCTGTCGCTCCCCTCGTATGGCGGAGGAAGACTGTGTCATAGTTTGCAATTTCTGCGGCCTGAAGAGGAACCGTGGCGCCATTGATCTGTAAATGAATGGTATCACCTTTATTTATTCCGTATTTTAAAGTAAAACGGTCCGGCAGGATCACCAGGCTGCCGGTGAAATCAGTGATTTTCTCACCATTGGCCAGATGGGGTGGATTGATTTTAGCCAGCTCCGTTAAATCGGCGGCAATTAAATCGATGGTCTCATAGTAGCCGTTCTCATGATAGAGGGCCGTTCCCTTCAGCACGCCCACGCCTGCCTCGATGGACGAAAGCGGGGGAAGTTCGTCCGTTTTAATGGCCCCACCGGCCGCTTTTACAGAGAGAACTGCGCTGCCCGCCATGCCCCTGGCCATTTTTTTCTGTGCACTTTCATAGGAAGCGCCGATGGAAAAGGATACGAACAGGAGCATGGAGGAGAGCAGAATGGACAGGAACATGACTGTGGTTCGCAGCTTTCGCTCTTTAATATTGGTGAGAATATATTTTAGTATGATCTTCATTGTGGCACCTGCTTTCCGTGGAATTGTCTGATTTTGCAATTATAATTGCCTGTTTACCATAATTAAAAAAGGCTGACAGCTATCATGAAAATTATGATAAACTGTCAGCCTTAATCTGACTTTCAGACAACCTTAATTAACCTTAAGAAACAGGAAATTCAATCGAAAACACGGTACCTGCGCCGGGAGTGCCATAAGCGGAAATGGTTCCGCCGTGCAGCTCGATGATGCTTTTCGCTATTGCCAGACCCAGGCCGGTCCCTTCCGGCTTCTCTCCGGTGCCGGTGCCGCGGTAGTAGCGGTCAAAGAGGTGTTCGGCCTCCTCCGAACCTATGCCCTTTCCATTGTCGGCCGCCTGGATCAGCAGCGTGCCGTCAATGCGGGATACCCGGAGCGTAACCTCCGCCGTTTCTCCTCCGTGTACAAAGGCATTGATAATCAGATTGCGAAAGGCCCTCGTCAGCAGCTTTGGATCAAAGGAATAGAAAATGGCGTCCTCCGTGCTGTCAAAACCAATGACGCGGTCTTCGTACTCGGGCGTATTTAAAATATCGATTGCCAGCTCTTTTAAGAAGCGGACCATATTTTGATGCTCCCGGTTGACGGGAAGCAGGCCGTTCTCCAATTGGTACGTCAGCTTCAGGTCGTCAATGAGCGCTTCCATGTAGGCGGCGTTTTTCAGTATGACCGCGGCGTACCGCCTGTAAGATTCCTCCTGCCCGTCGTCCCCGTCCTGTATGATCTCCGCATAGCCCTTAATCGGGGAGAGGGGCGTTTTCAGATCGTGAGTGATGTTGGAAATCCATTCCTCCCGCATCTTCTTCGTCTCTTCCCTCAGGCGGTCGCTGGCCCGGATCTCGGCATCTAATGCGTTCAGGCTGGCGTACAGATCCCCAAACGCGCCGCGGCTGTGATCGGAAAGGCAGCGGCGGAGGGAGATATCCCGGATGGAGGCAGTCAGCCGCTTTAACTGTCTGGAGGTCCAGAAGCCGTAGAGGGCGCCGGAGACGAGAACCACCAGGAACAGCACGCATAAAAGGGTCAGAAAGACCGGCCGGCCGCCAGAAAAACGATCCCCGTTGAGATACATGGTGATGGCGGAGATTTTCATGGGAAAATAGAGTATATAGACGCAGTCTTCCCCGGCGTCTTGAACGGTGCCGGTAAAGGCGGAATAAGAGCCGCTGACGGAATCCGGCTTTCCGTAGCTGTACGCCTCCCGGCCATCCGGAGCTAAGATCTGGAGACCCACGCCGTTGTCCTGCAGCAGTTCGATTCCGGCCTGTGTAACCCGGGGCGTACCGTCCATAAACTGGATCTGTCTGCCAAAACTCTCTGTAAAGGATTTTGGCCAGTCACTCCTGACGTAAGACCCATCCGGTTTTCGAACCGTTATCAGCAGAAAAAAGAGAAGAATTGCCGACAGGATCGTGCCAATCAGCGTCAGCAGGAAGATAAAATATATGTGGAATGTGGTTCGGTAACCGGATTTCTTCATTTATTTGATCCTTTTCCTGAGTTTATAGCCCAGGCCTTTTACGGTGATGAGCTGCTGCGGCCTCGACGGGTCCGTCTCTGTTTTTTCCCGAATATGGCGGATGTGCACCATGATCGTGTTGTCACAGATACTGCTGGCTTCCCCCCAGACCTGTTCATAGAGACGCTCTTTGCTGATGATTTTGTCCGTATTTTCCATGAGATAGGAGAGCAGAAGGAATTCGCGCCCAGTCAGGGCGATCTCGCGTCCATCCTTATAGACCCGCCCGCTCTCCTTATCCAGCGAGAGGGGACCTGCGGTTAAGACGGAGCCAGTGTCCCGGGATGGGGATGCCTGATAGCGCTGGCGGCGGAGCTGCGCCTTGACGCGGAACACAACCTCGCGTGGGCTGAAGGGCTTGGTGATATAGTCGTCTCCGCCTGAGGCGAGACCTAGAATTTTATCCACATCATCATTTTTGGAAGACAGGAACAGGATGGAACAATAGGAGAACTCCCGAATCTGCCTGCATACCTCCAGACCGTCTATATCCGGAAGCATGATATCGAGAATAACCGCGTCCGGCTGGAATTCGCGGCAGATGTTCACCGCGTCCGCGCCGTTATACGCCTTTCGGATATCCCGGAAACCGTCCTGGCGCAGGACTTCTTCCATAAGGTCTGCAATATCTTTTTCATCGTCTGCCAATAAAATCTTACCGTCTATGACTGCCACCTGCTTTCTGGTGAATGTTTCAATTTTGAGGTGAATGCTTCCATTGTTCCATGATAAATGATCTCGTCTCCTTCTCCTGCTGGCTTAAGAATTCACACCACTGATCAGTGAAGCCTTCCGTGTCACCGTCCTCTAGAAAAGTGACGGCCTGGAGGACGGCAGGATTGTATTCCTTGCCCAGACTATCCTTTTTCAGCCTCATCAGGGTGACCGGATAGCCGCAGGACAGAAGCTGTTTTAATTTGTCATAGCACTCGCAAACCGTAGCGGAGGAGCAGTGCTTAACGATAAAACCCAGATAGATTTCGAGATAGAGATCCGTTCGGCTTTCCTTCCTGATGCACCTGAATTGCTCGGTTAAAACCTCCAGAGCCGTCCTGGAGACGGACTGAAATGTAAACAGGGAGACTGACCGGGAGGTATATACCAGTATCTGGAGACTTTCCAGATAGAGATCCAGCATTTCATGCACATCGGGACTGGAAAAATCGATGGTTTGCGGTGTCATACAGACCAGGATGCCCTTACCGTGCTGGGACACTGCCACCCCCAGGTCATTGAGGAGCGAGACCGTACGGCGTATTGTCGACAACGCCGTTCCGTACTTTGCGGCCAGCTGCGGCAGAGAGGGGAGATAGCTTCCGATGGGGTAAACTCCGGAAACAATTCCACGGATGATGCTGGCGGCCAGGGAATAGCGTATCTGGGGACGCTGCCGGTAGAGGCTCCACCGGAAGGGGACCGGCTCAGGCAGCGTGGGTGCATATTGGGGACGTACTGTTTTCAGAAAAGAAAACAGGTCATCAGCTGTTTTATTATAAACTTTAAAATACTCTGCCTTCAGATCGTGGATGAGCTCTTCGTTTGTCTGGATTCCCAGATCTTCCAGAGAGCGCTTCCATGCCGCCTGGTCTTCGGACAGATAGGGGAAGCAGAGGTAACGGACCATCTCCCAGTAAAGATTTAGCAGGAGCTTATTATCCAGCGCAGAAAGTGCCAGAATATAGAGTTTAATCGGCATAAACAGCGTGTCCGGTGAGGGATTGGCAAGCCATTCACGCAGCTGATTCCATTGGTCCTCTTCCCAGCGCTGAAGTCCCAGTGCGAAAAGCGGTTCGATTAAAATCTGTCCGGCCACTCCGATGTCGTTTAATCCGTCCTCACGCGGCAGAAAGTAGTCGGCAATATTTTTCCGGATCCGGGAGGGAGCGGCCTTGTAAACCACGCGGGCTACTTTGGATGCTTCGACCTGTATATATCCGTCCCGTTCCAGATAAGTAAATGCTGTCCGTACCGTCGGAACCGCAAGGCTGAATTGAACACATATTTTGTGGATGGACGGCATCGCGTCCCCATAAGTATAAAAACCAAATAAGATTCTGGTTGCGTAATAGTCGTATACGAGTCTGTATAATTCATTGCTGCCTTTCATGTTTTCACCTCTTCCTTATTATACCATGAGCTCATGAAACGGTACAGTACCGTTTAAGAAGACAGAATCGATTGTATTCGAAGTCAGGTTGTGGTAGAATCCAATTAGTATGTGAACAGAGAGAAAATACCATGTATTACAAAAAGACTGGAGAGAACTGCGATGTCAAGAAAAATCCCCGCACTGCTCCTGTTTCTTACTCTTGCGATATCGGCCCTCACAGGCTGCGGCGGTAAGAACAGAGTGGTGAATGATGATACCCTGGATAGCCAGGAAATTGTGACAATCACCTTTTTTGGAAACAAATATGAGCCGGATAATGTAACCGTGATCGAACAGATTATGTCGGAATTTATGAAGGAAAATCCATATATCCGTGTATCCTATGAGAGCCTTAAGGGAACAGCGTACTTTGATGCCCTTGAGAAACGTATGGAGAGCGGAAAGGGAGACGACATATTTATGGTGAATCATGACATCCTGCTGAAGCTGGAAGAGAAGGGACAGCTGGCGGATTTGTCCGGCCTTTCCACGCTGCCTGATTTTACGGACGAGATGAGGAGCCAGATGGGGAACGGCAGGACTACCTGGGTCCCTACAACGGTGTCCGTTTTCGGCCTTTACTGCAATCTGGATTTATTGAAGGAACATAAACAGCAGGTTCCCGGTACACTGAAAGAGTGGGAAGCCGTCTGCGACTATTTCATCAGCAGAGGAATCACTCCGGTTATTGCCAACAATGACATTTCCCTGAAGACACTGGCGATCGGCCGGGGATTCTACCAGGTATACCAGGATAAACGCCAGACGGAGGTGTTGGAACGTCTTAACAGCAGTGATGAGAAACTGAGCGAATATCTGACAGAGGGATTTTCAACTGTAGAGTCGTTTATCAAAAGAGGGTATGTAGACGCGGATAAGGCACTGAAGACCCAAAAGACCTCCGACGATCTGAAGGAATTTATTCTGGGCGAGTCTCCATTTATGCTTACAGGAGCCTGGGCGGCAGGCCGTGTGGTCCGTATGAAGCCGGACTTTCAGTTTGAGGTGTCGCCGCTGCCGATTCTCGACGAGGGCAGTATGCTGGTGATCAATCCCGATACACGTCTGAGCGTAAATGCCGACAGCGAACATTTTGACGCTGCCATGAAATTTGTGGAGTATTTTACGAAAGCTGGGAATATACAGCGGTTTGCCGACCAGCAATCTTCCTTCAGCCCGTTAAAGGAAGGGAACCCCTCCAGTGTTTTAGAGATCCAGCCTCTGATCTCCTGTTATGAATCGGGGCGGACGGTGATCGGAACCGATGATTTGCTGAAGCTGCCCATATGGGAGCTGACGGCGGAAGCTTCCCAAAAGCTGCTGGCAGGGGAAAGTCTTAATTCTACCATGAGCTGGCTGGATCAGCAGGCTCAGGAAAGGATTGTACCATGATGAAGCAACAGGACGGAACGGCAAGGATTAAAATTGCGCTGGTGGCGTTACTCGTCAGCGTGGGGATTGCGTTGATCAGTGTGCTTTTTGTCAGCTCGGTGCGGGAGCAGCTCTGGCAGCAGTCCATAGGCACTATTCGGGAGAGTACCCAGCAGGGGCTGAATACGCTGCGGGTCCAGCTGCAGGAAGAATACAGGGTTATGGAGTCCCTCACGAATTATCTGAAAAAATATACCGCCGGCCAGACGGAAGAGCTGGACGGGCTGATCAGCAGTTACAGCCGTATGGACAATGGGATTGCGTTATATCTGGAAGACGGTACCAAATTTCCGTCCGGTGATCCCGGTGATACGGCGGCAGCGGATTTTCTGGCCTCAGCTTCTGAGGAAAAGGGGATCATCGATCCTCACATCTGCAGCGGCACGGGAGTCAATGAATTTAACCTGTACATAAAAGTGATCCTGCAGGATGGAACGGCGGGATACCTTCTGAAATCGTACGAAGTGGGGGAGATTGTGGACAGCTTCACCGTCTCGTTTTATCAGGACGCCGGTTTTTCCTATGTGGTGGACACCAGCGGAAATGTGCTGATCCGTCCGCCGCATCCGGGCAGCAACAAGACGGTGCAGAACCTGTTTGACATGCTTCCGGAATCTCAGAATGATTCTGCCAGGCTGGACCAGTTTGCACAGTCCCTGATCGATAAAAGGACGGGATGGGCTACCTTCACGTATCAGGACGAGGACACCGTATTCTGTTATATTCCATTGGGACTGAATTCTGACTGGTATCTGATCTCGATTATTCCGCAGAACGTTGTTGAGGCGCAGACGAATCAGATATTAATCCGCACCTTTCTTCTTATTGCGGTTATCCTGATCGGACTGGCCATACTGGTGATCGTCTACTTGCGTTACGTCAGACAGATAAACCGGAAGCTGAGGGGGCAGGCCAGCTACATCGAGCATCTTTATAATGCAATACCGGAAGGAATCGCTCTGATAACCCTGGAGGACCCATTCCAACTGCTTCAACTGAACCAGGAGGGGCTCAGGCTGCTTAATTTTCCGGAGGAGGCATCTAACGACTCGCTTAATGGAAAGAAACTCATGGAATTTATCCATCCGGAGGATTATCCGATGATTGTGGATATCTTCCGGGAGGCGGCCGAGGGCGATCAGAAGCGATCCTTTGAGAATCGTGTCATGAGGGAAGACGGAAGCTTCTTCTGGTCGGCCGGGCTGGTGGAAAAAATGCTGAATGAAGACGGAACTCCGGTCCTCATTGCCACTTTCCACGACATTACATTGGAAAAGCTGGCGGAGGAAGAGGCGGAGCGGGAGAAGCTGCAGGAGCGCCGGATGCTGATCAGCGCGGTCTCCAATGTGTTCCCGGTTATTATCAGTCTGAATTTAACCTGTGACACGCTTAAATTCATTTATATACAGCCGGGACTCCTGGCCGACCTGGGAGGGCAGGAATCCTTTAACAGATTGTACCAGGAATTTCTGGCTTCCGTGCATCCGGACTTTCAGGATGAATTCAGGAAACGTCTGGCGCCGGAGAGTCTTAAGAAGACCCTGGGAATCCGGAGGCAGGAGGTGTTCCTGGAGGCCAGGCTTATGCTGGCGGACGGTCAGTATCACTGGACCTCCACACAGATCATTTACGTGGAAAATCCGTATTCCAGCGATCAGCTTGCAATCCTGTTATCACGCCGGATTGACGAACAGAAGCACGAGGAGGAACAGCACCGGCAGGCGCTTCAGAGCGCTCTGGAGAGTGCAAAGGCGGCCAGTGTGGCTAAGAGTCAGTTTCTGTCTAATATGAGCCATGATATCAGGACGCCGATGAACGCCATTGTGGGCATGACGGCGATCGCCGCTTCCCACATGGAGGACCATGATCGGGTGCGGGAATGTTTAAGGAAGATTAATCTGTCAAGCCAGCATCTGCTGAGCCTGATCAATGATATCCTGGATATGTCGAAGATTGAGAGCGGAAAGATATCCCTGCGGGAGGAGCCGTTTAACTTTGCGGATCTGGTGGCGGAGGTTACGGAGCTGATACACCCGCAGGCCGATGCGGATCACCTTCGCATGGACATCAGTCTGCTGGAGTTAAAGGATGAGATGGTGATCGGTGATCCGCTCCGAATCCGCCAGATCTGTTTCAATATTTTGAGCAACGCAGTCAAGTATACGATGGAAGGCGGCCGCATCAGGGTTAATGTATACCAGAAAAACAGCGGCCGCGGGGAGTATCAGAATTACGTGTTCGAGTGCATGGATACCGGACTGGGCATGAGCCCGGAATTCCTGGATAAGCTCTTTCTGCCGTTTGAACGGGTACAGGATTCCACGCACAGCAAGGCCACCGGAACCGGTCTCGGCATGGCCATCACAAAGAATATCGTAGATATGATGAGCGGCGATATCCAGGTGAAGAGCGAGCTGGGGAAAGGCTCCACCTTTACCGTGACCCTGCCGCTGCGGCTGCAGAACGCTCCTCAGGAGGAGATTCCTGGAGAATGGCTCGGCATCCACTGCCTGATCACGGACGACGATATGCAGACCTGTAAAAATGTCACGGAGCTTCTCGAGGATATCGGACTGCGCGCGGAGTTTACGACGGAAGGCATGAGGGCGGTAAGCCTCGCGGCACAGGCCATGGACAGTATGGATCCGTTCGAGCTGATGATTATCGACTGGAGGATGCCGGATATCGACGGGGTGGAGATTACGAGGCGGATTCGGAAGATCGCTGGGAATGAGGTGCCGATCATTATTCTGACCGCCTACGACTGGTCCGATATCGAGGACGAGGCCCGGGAGGCGGGCGTGACGGCATTTCTGGCGAAGCCGTTCTACCGTTCCAAGATCTGCTACCTCTTAAGGGAGCTGGAGGAAGAGAAGAATCCTGTCGAATACAAAGAGGTGGGGGACAGCCGTGATTTTCAGGGCAAACGGGTTCTGCTGGCCGAGGACAATCTGCTGAACCGGGAGATTGCCCACACTCTGATTGCGGAGATGGGGGCTGAGGTGGAAGACGCCTGCGACGGGGGAGAAGCGGTCCAGAAGGTAATCGGTTCGGAAGAAGGATACTACAATCTGATTTTGATGGATGTTCAGATGCCGGTCATGAATGGCTACGAGGCGACGAAAGCCATACGGAATCTGGAGCGGCAGGACGCAAAACGGATTCCCATTGTGGCCATGACGGCTAATGCATTTGAGGACGACCGACAGGAAGCGCTTCGCGCAGGCATGAATGATCATTTTTCCAAACCGATCGATGTAAAGGCGCTGGAGAAGCTGCTGGGCCGGTATCTGTCGAGCGCGGGAGAGTGACAGGAATGATGATAAGGAGGAAGGGTGCATTGAAGGATTTAAAGGTATCAAAGAAGTTGACGATCTCATATGCGATCATACTTACCCTGCTTATTATGAGCTGTGTGGTGAGTATTGTCGATTTCGTCAGGCTAGGAGGGCAGATAGAGACCTTCTATGACGGGCCGTTTACTGTAAATGACAGTGCAAGTGTTATTAATTCAAACTTTGAACGGATGCAGAAGTCTGTTTACCGTTCTATATCGAATACGGATTCCGAAATTGTAAAAGAAGCGATCACTGATGCCAGGAATTGCGCTGCAATCATACAGGAAGAGGTTCCTGTTGTGAAAGCGCATTTCCTGGGCGATCAGCAGATTATCGACCGGCTGGAGGAAGCGCTGGCAAAGCTGGCGCCCATGAGAGAGCACGTTCTTACGCTTGCTTCGGAGAATCAGAAGGCCGAGGCGGCGGATTATATGGAGCATAATAATATTCTCGCGATTCAGGAGGCACAGGTGGTACTGAACAGCCTGATTGAGAGCGGGAATAAAAAGGGAGAGAATCTAGTATCTGGACTGAGGGAGAAGCAGGCGATGGCTGTATTTACCGTGATCATCCTGGGAGGCATCAGTGTGGCGGTAAGCATTGTATTCGGCGTTTACATAACACGCGGGATCACTCTGCCGGTCACAGAACTGGAGCAGGCGGCACGTGCCATGGCCAAAGGAGAGTTCTCGGCGGTCTGCGTTGCATATGATTCCAGGGATGAACTGGGAAGCCTCGCCGGAGATATCCGCAGCATGGTGAATACTCTGACAGATGTCATTCAGAATGAAACCTATATACTGAATGAGATGGCAGAGGGGAATTTCAGCGTTCAAAGCGAAAGAGATGAGTATTATATCGGAGAATTTGAGCAGCTGATGCGCTCCATGAAAAAGATCAGCCGCGGATTAAGTGAGCTCCTGCTTCAGATCAGCCGGTCGGCAGACAACGTGGCGGCCGGTTCAGAACAGGTATCCTCCAGTTCACAGAATCTGGCGCAGGGAACCACGGAGCAGGCCGCTTCCGTAGAGGAACTGACCGGCATGATGAGCGAGATATCGGATCAGGCATACCGGAATTCCAGGGACGCACAGGAGGCCAGTGAAAAAGCGCAGATGGTCAAAGAAAATGCAACCGAAAGCAGCCGTTCCATGCAGGAGATGGTAAAGGCCATGGCGGAGATCAGCGGCAAATCCGACGAAATCAGGAAAATCGTTAAGACGATTGAGGATTTTTCCTTCCAGACCAATATCCTGGCATTGAACGCGGCGGTGGAAGCCGCGCGTGCAGGAGACCGCGGCAAAGGCTTTTCCGTGGTGGCAAATGAGGTGCGGAGTCTGGCAAACCAGTCGTCTGCCGCTTCTAAGAGTACTGCGGCCCTGATTCAGAGTTCCCTTCAGGCTGTAGAAAACGGCCGGAGGATCGCAAATGAGACGGACAATGCGCTGGCGGAGGTGGTGAGCGGGATAGACAACGTGTCGGAGCTGCTCTTCCATATTACGGACGCGTCGTCAAAACAGTTTGACGCGAACCGGCAGGTCACGGAGAATATCAATCTGATCTCCGAAGTGGTTCAGACGAATTCCGCAACGGCGGAAGAGTGCGCCGCCGCAAGCGAAGAACTGGCTTCTCAGGCGCAGCTCTTAAAGGAACTGGTCAGTCATTTCAAGTTGGCGGATCTGGCGGAAGGCGAAGGCAGGTGAGGTCAAATATGGAGTACACAATACGGAAATTGAAACAATCGGAATATCCATTGCTGGAAGATTTTTTATACGAGGCGATATTTGTGCCGGAAGGCATGAAGCCGCCTGCAAGGTCGATCCTTCAGACACCGGAGCTGCAGGTCTACACTGCGGATTTTGGAAGTCAGACGGCGGATCAGGCGCTGGCGGCGGAGGCGGACGGAAAACTTGTGGGGGCCGTATGGGTGCGGATCATGAATGACTACGGTCATTTCGATGACAGCACGCCGTCACTCGCAATATCCCTCTACGGGCCGTACCGTGGGCTCGGTATAGGAACCGGGCTGATGAAGGCCATGCTTACCCATTTAAAAGAGATCGGGTTCAGCCGTGTGTCTCTCTCTGTACAGAAGGCCAATTATGCGGCGGGACTGTATCTCCGTCTTGGGTTTCAGATCGTCGCTGAACATGCGGAGGAGTATCTTATGGTATGTGAACTGTAGAAAATTTAGTAGGATACCACGGGGAATTTAACGGTAAGGATGTCTGAGCAGCATTGACTTTTTATTATCATAGTGATAATATTCTTGTAAGCAATGCGAGGAGGAGGCAGAATGGATCAGAAAATAATGGATTGCTTCGCCAATCCGATTAAATGTAAGCTGCTGCTGGAAATATACGCTTCCGGTCAGACGACCGCAAAGCGTTTGTCGGAGCTATACAGCGATATTCCGCAGGCAACGCTGTACCGCTATTTGAAGCGGATGACAGACGAAGGGATCTTAAAAATCGTGGGAGAGAATCCGATCAGGGGAACTGTGGAGAAGACCTATGCCCTGGCTATCCCCTTGGGCGAAGGGATAGAGGATATCGTAAGCTCCAATTCCGGGGAGGCGTTTATGCTGCTCTTTATGAACTATATGCTGGGACTCGTCAAGCAGTTTCAGGAGTACTGCAAACGTCCGGATATCGATATCATGGAGGACCATCCAGCCTTTACCATGGCCCCTGTCTATGCAACCAATGAAGAGTTGGAAGCTGCGGTTGGGGAGTTCGCGCGAATCATCGAGCCGCTGCATCATAACCCGCCGGCTCCGGGCAGAAGGCTGAGAACCATCGGCCTTATCGTGACACCACCCGAGACATATAATGAGTAAATCAGAGACGGCTCTTTCCGGAAACACCGCATCATGCTGACAGCAGAGGGGCGGAAATTTTTGGAAGAGCCGTTCTATTGACTTATTGTTATCAATATGATAATATTATAAAAATGATGATAGTATCATGGTGATATAAAACAATGGAGGATATTATATGGATGTACTCATGGCCAACTTACCGCTTTTTATCCCGCTTATCATTGCCGAAGTGATCCTGGCAGTCACGGCGCTCATTCATGTGTTACGCCATCCGCATTACCGGTTTGGAAATAAAATCATGTGGGCTTTGATCGTGCTTTTCATTCAAGTGATCGGACCGATCGCGTATTTCATTCTGGGACGAGGGGAGGAAAAATGAATATTCTTACGATAGAGGATTTGTCTAAAAGCTTCGGAGGACAGAAGGTGATCGATCGTCTGAAACTTTCCGTGCCGGAAGGGGCCGTATTTGGATTTATTGGCCAAAATGGGGCGGGAAAGACAACGACTATGAAAATGGTATTGGGTCTTTTGAAAGCCGACTGCGGGAGTATTACCGTCTGCGGGGAGCCGGTGGAGTATGGAGGGACAGCGGCCAACCGCCATATCGGCTATCTGCCGGATGTCCCGGAATTTTACACGTACATGAATGCCGTCGAATATCTTGCGCTCTGCGGCGAGATTTCGGGGCTTCCAAAGGAAGAGACGAAAAACAGGAGCCATGAACTCCTGAACCTTGTGGGACTGGAGGGCGTGAAGAAACGGATCAGCGGTTACTCCCGCGGCATGAAACAGCGTCTCGGCATCGCGCAGGCGCTGCTGTCACAGCCGCGCCTGCTGATCTGTGACGAGCCGACAAGCGCCCTCGATCCCGTAGGGCGGAAGGAGATACTGGATATTTTGATGAAGATAAAAGGCACCACGACGGTGATATTTTCGACGCATATCCTGTCGGATGTCGAGCGGATCTGTGACCGTGTCGCCGTATTGCACAGGGGCGGCATTGCAGTCAGCGGAACGCTTCCTGAGATCAGGGCGCTGCATGGGCGGGACAGCCTGCTGCTGGAGTTTTCCGGCAGTGATGATATCCATACATTTGCGGCCAATGAGCAGATCGTTCCCCTGCTGGAACACACGGAGATGAAAGAAAGGGAAATGATCCTGCATGGAACGGACATGGACCGGATTCAGCATCGCGTTATTGCGGCACTGGCAGAGACGGAGATTTGTCCGCTCAAAATGGAGCTTATGGAGCCGACACTTGAAAATTTATTCCTGGAGGTGGTGAAATGAGTGGGATGGCCGCGTTTACGAGAAAAGAACTGGTGGAGAATGTTCGCACCTACCGTATGTTTCTGATGCTTGCCCTGTTCTTTTTCTTTGGAGTATCGAGTCCGCTGCTGGCGAAATTCACTCCTCTTCTCATTGAAACATTTGCAGTGAATATGGAGATAACGGTGAAGGAACCAGGCGCGGCGGACGCATGGATGCAGTTCTATAAAAATGTGTCCTCTCTCGGCCTGAGCCTGATGATCATTCTGTTCAGCAGCAGCCTGTCCGGGGAATACGCAAAGGGCACGCTGACGATCATGTTCACGAAAGGCCTGTCCCGCAGGGCGGTAGTTCTCTCAAAATTTACTTCCTCCGCGGTGATTATGACGGTGAGCTACTGGCTCAGTTTTGCTGTCGCCTGGGCATATACCGCATATCTGTGGCCGGGAGAGGGCTTTAAACACCTTCTGCTGTCAGCCTTTGTGGTGTGGCTCACCGCGCTGCTGTACTTATGTATTCTTATGCTGGGCTGTGTGATGTTCCGTCAGGCCTTTACCGCCATACTGTTTCTGCTGGTGTTCACCGTCGTGATGGGACTTTTGAGCATGACGCCGCTGCTGGAAGGCGTCAGCCCATCTTTTCTTGTCATGAAAAATGTAGATCTGCTCACCGGAGAAGCGGCAGCTTCCCAGTTTATATTTCCTGGGATTCTTACCGTAATTCTGTCGGCGGTACTGCTGCTGCTGTCTGTTATGGTGTTTAACAGAAAGGCGTTATGAAAGTCAGGCGGCTTTGAAATATTCTTCAAGGCCGCCGGATTTTGTGCGTTGCTGTACAGTTTTTATTTCCTAAATTTATTCTATCTTTCCTAAATTCGCTCCACCACAATCCTTTCCCCAGAAGAAACCGGCACCACTCGTCCGCCGTACTCCAGTGTGGGGGAAATCCTTTCATCGCAGTGAATCACAAATTCAATCACTTTTTCGTGTTTTACGTAGCTCACTTCAATCACACCATAAATTGTGGTGATTTTCCCTTCCGCGTAATCCAGGCCATCGACGATGGCCGGACGGATTTGTATTTCATTTTTTCCGCAGTATTGAATCCCTAACAGATTCGAGAACAGATAACGGGTCACAGCTCCGAACATGGGGTGGTTTTTCGATTCTTTCATGTCCAGGAACGATTCCCACAGCGTCGTGCCGCCCGCTCTCCGAATCGCTTCAAAGGAGCAGGGGCCGTCTGCCGTTAAAAGATGATAGGCCGTCTGTGCATAACCGTGCTGAAACAGAACACGAATGAGGATATCTGTGCCGAAGATGCCAGTGTCGAATTCGTTCATAGCGGCATACTTCTCATTTAGAGCATCGAGCATCCCGGCGTTTGCCAGACCGAGATCCGCGGCGTAGGCGTCTGCGGCCTGAACACCGCCGCAGAAGGTATTTTCCTCCTCGCTGTAGTAATGGCGGACCAGGATCTCTTTCTTTTGTTCAGCCGTCTCTTCCAGATGTTTTTTCTCCTCAGGCAGACCCAGTATCTCTGCAATCTCTGCGGCAGTCCGCAGTGCCTTGATGTAAAAATACGTGTTGACAAAGGGGATCGGAAGAAGGATTTCCTGTGTGGTGTTCCAGTCGCCGAGGCACCAGCCGCCGGGCTCCCCATAGGAGACAAGGCCGTCTTCGCTTCGGCTTTCCAGGTACTCAAACCAGTGAAGCATGGGGCCAAAGCTATCCTTCAGGATGTCGATGTCCTGATAGTGGACGTAATACTGGTAGGGTACCTCGACAATTGCGGCGCCCCAGGCCGCCGGGCCGCCGCCGCCTCCCTGGAATGGGGCGGTGTGCTGTACCCGTCCGCTCGTCTGATCCTGGCAGTCCAGGACGTCACGAATCCATTTGCGGTACAGTCTCTTTCCATCCAGCGTAAGCATTACGGTGCGGCACCCCAGCTGGCCGTCGCCGGTGTAGCCTAAACGCTCCCGGTTAGGTGTGTCTAAGGGGACGCCGGAGTGCATGTTGGACAGCTGTGTTCTTATGTAGGCATCATACAGCCAGTTCAACGTCTCATTGCTGCATCGGAAACTGGATGTCTGCGCAACATCCGCATGGACTACGGCACATAGAAATGGTGAATCGCCGCTGACATTCCGATGACCGGTTACTTCAAAATAACGGAAAGCCTGCCAGCTGAATTTGGGATGTACGGTCTCCTGAAGACCATTGCCGGTATATTCCGCAGCCTGAATCTGGCTGTCGCCGCCGCTGGACAGAAAGTCCAATTCTCCGGTGGGAGAAAGTTCGTCGGAATGCAGAATTTTTATCGTCTGCCCGTCCTTTAGAACGCCGTTTACAACGACCCAGCCGCTTATATTTTCACCGGCATCATAGATGGCCCGGCTTTCATCTGAATACAGCAGTTTGGGAACCATAGTCCGGATCATTCTGTCGCCAGGACAGTCGGAAGGACATAACTGTGTTTCAAGCGGAGGGACGGCCGCTGCATTTTCCCAGTCGTTATCATCGAAGTCCGGGAGCTGCCAGCCGGGCTGTTTCAGGCGAAGATCGTGCTTCTCTCCAAAGAATAAGTTGTTGTATGTGACCTCGCTCCGGCTCCAGCACACGCTCTCGTCCGATACAATGATCCTGTCTTCCGCCCCTATAATCCGTATATGAAAGGTGAGCCGCGGTTCACCGAAGGACTGACGGCCCTCCACGATCCGGTCCTTCTGATTATACCAGCCGTTTCCCAGCGCGACCGCGATGGTATTGTATCCGTCCAGCAGATACTCCCCGATGGAATAGACGTCATAGTAGGTCCGGTGGGTGAACGTCCCTTTCATAGGGTATAAAAAGTTGGATATATCCCTGGGATGGTAGTCTGATGTCACCGGGATAAAGCATTCCTCATTTACTTTCCGGCCATTGATAAAAAGCTCGTAAAATCCGAGGCCGCAGATGGCGATCGACGCCTTATCCGGTTTTTTGACCTGAAAGGATTTTCGAAAGTACGGGGCGTCACAGGGGCCGGAGGCCTGTATCCAGTTTTCATTATCCAGATTTTCATATTCCAATGCCATATCGTTCAGTTTCATATTTTTTAGCTTTATATCCTCCAGTTCCATGCCTTTTGTTTCCATATCTTTCATTACCGTATCTCCTAATTCCATATCTTCCTCCAATCCATGAAATATTTTGTTAATCATAGTATAATGAGAGTAAAATTGTCCATGGAAAATCGGACACAACAGATGGAGAAATGAATGCAGGAGGCGGAACTCCCGTTCTTTAGTGTGAAATTTTCACCGTATCGCGGCAGCTTTTTCCATTCTAAAAACAGGGGCAGATATGATAGAATTTGGTCATAAAACACAAAAGGGAGGTTTACAAGATGAAACGCAGAACAATAGCACTCATGGTGGCGGCAGCGGTTGCCGCAGGCAGTATGACAGGATGCGGCAGCAGCAAGACAGAGCAGACGAATCCGGAGACAGAGCAGACGACTGCAAAGGCGGAGGGGAAGGACACAGAGGCAGAAACGTCCGGCGAGGGCGAGACAGAAGCGAAGGCAGAGGACGGCCAGTGGGAATATAAAGAAGCGACGCTGACGGCGTCCATCGGTACCGATCTGGCGCCGGCGGGATACCAGGCAGTATTCGATCTGGCGGAAGAGAAACTGGGAATTCACGTGGAAGTAGAAGTGCGGGGCGGCGGAGACAACGGTGACGCCATCATCAAGACGCGGCTGGCATCCGGCGATATGGCGGATCTCTGCGGAACCAACTCGGGAGCACTGCTTTCCGCACTCAACCCGGCAGAGTATTTCATCGATATCACCAATGAGGACTGGGCGGACAGGCTGGATGACACGTATAAGCAGGCGGTCACCATTGACGGCGTGGTATACGGAATCCCAACCTCATCGGCAAAGGGCGGCGTAATCTTATATAATAAGAACGTTTACGAAAAATACAACCTGGAAGTTCCCAAGACATGGGACGAGTTCTTACATAACTGTGACGTTTTAAAAGAAGCCGGGGAAGTGGCTTTGATTGGTTCCTATGCGGATCAGTGGACGACTCAGTTCCCATTCCTGGGGGATTACTACAACGTTATGGTGAAGGAACCGGACTTTGCGGAGAAATTCGAAAAGGGTGAAATCAAGTTTGCTACCAACGAAGCGGGACTGCGCAGCTGGGAGAAATTAGCGGATACCACTCCGTATTACAACGATGACTATATGGCTACGACTTATAACGATGCCTGTGACATGATCGTGACAGGCGAAGGTGCGCACTATTTCTCCAGTTCGCAGGCACTCTCCAATATCTACGAGCTGTACGGGGATGAAGTGAACAATGTCAGGGCATTTGCCATTCCGGGCGACGATCCGGAGGAACAGGGTCTGACGGTATGGGAGCCGTCTTCCTGGTACGGCAACAAGAATTCCGGCAAGGTAGACGATATCAAGCGGTTAATGGAATTCATGATTTCCGACGAGGCTCTCGATGTCTATACGGCGGCTCTGCTTCCGGAAGGACCGTACTGCGTCAAGGGATACAAGCTGCCGGATAACGCCTACGACGCTGTTAAATTCGATCTGCAGCAGTACTTTGATTCCGGAAAGACCGGACTTGCACTGGAGTTTATCACGCCGGTAAAGGGTGCCGATTGTCCTGCAATCTGCCAGGAGCTTGGTACGGGACAGACGACTCCGGAGGAAGCGGCCGCGGCATACGACGAAGACTGTAAGAAACAGGCGGCACAGCTGGGACTGGATTGGTAATCAAAGCCCGCTGCCTGCGGGAATAGAGAAGAGCGAAAGGCGAAGCGTTCACTACCGGTGATACGCTTCGTTCTTTCTTAGACAGGAGAATAGTATGGATAAGAAAAAAATATATTCCACGTGGTTTCTGGTGCCGGCCATGGCCGTTTTTACCGTATTCTTTCTGATACCCCTGCTTCTTTCCCTGTATTTCAGCCTGACGATCTGGAACTTCGACGAGGTGAAATTCTGCGGCCTGCAGAATTTTAAGATGTTCTTTTCCGAACGGTCCCTGAATACGGGCGTGAAAAATACGATGATCTACGCGGTACTGACGGGCGGGGCCAAGGTGGTGCTCGGTTTTTTGATCGGTGTGTTCTTAACCAGCAGTATCAAGACAAAGAATCTGCTGCGGTCGATCGTATTTTTCCCAAACCTGGTATCTACCATTGCGGTGGGAATTACGTTTACCGCTCTGATGCATCCGTCAAAGGGCCTGATCAACAAGTGTCTGGGGCTGATCGGAATCCAGAACATTGACTGGCTGGGCAATACGAAGCTGGCATTATTTTCCGTAATCGGAACGGATGTATGGAAGGGCCTCGGCGTGGCCTCGGTGATCTTTATCGCTGGTATCCAGGCGATCGACAAGACGTATTATGAGGCCGCAGTGATCGATGGGGCGGATAAATGGAAACAGCTGCTTTATATCACGCTTCCTCTGGCCCGTCCGGCTATGAACTCGGTCATCATGTTATCTTTTATCGGCGGAATGAGGAGCTTTGACCTGATCTGGGCGATGACCGGAGGCGGACCCGGATATGCGACGGAGGTGGTCGCATCCGCGGTATATAAGCAGTATGCGGCGGGGTATTACGGCCTTTCGACGGCAGGTAATGTGATTATGTTCCTGATGATCGCGGTTCTGGCCTATCCGCTTCAGAAATTCTTATTGAGCAGGGAGGTGGACTGATATGACACGTAAAAAAAGAGTGAGACTGCTTGGCGATGTGACAGGCCTTTTGGTTGCGGGAACCATCTTTGCAGTTCCGTTCATCTTCATGCTGGTCAGCTCCTTAAAGGAGCGGCGGGAGGCCAATCTGCTGCAGCTGTCCCTTCCTAAAGTGTTTCAGTGGGAAAATTATCTGGAAGTGATAAAGGCCAACAACTATCTGCTGATCCGGTCCTTTAAAAACAGCGCCGTGCTCACGGCAGGCTCGGTCGTTCTGCTGATTGTGGTCTGCTCCATGGCCGGATACGTTCTCCAGAGAAGAAGGGACCGACTGACAGGCATTGCAAACAGCATTATTTTATCGGGACTCATGGTACCGCCGGCCATTCTGCCAACGATCTGGGTCATGAAGGGACTGCACCTATATAAGACGCTTCCGGGTATGATGCTGATTGAATGCGCGCTGCAGATTCCGTTTACCATCATGCTTTACCGGGGCTTTGTGGGCTCCATTCCGCTGGAGCTGGAGGAGGCGGGATACATCGACGGATGTACCAGAACCCAGATGTTTACGAAGATTATTCTTCCCCTGTTAAAACCGGTAACCTCCACCGTCATCATCTTAAATGCGGTAGCCGTATTTAATGATTTCACCAATCCCCTCTATTTCCTGCCCGGAACGAAAAATGCCACGATCCAGCTGACGCTGTTTAATTTTATCGGACGGTATTCCAGTTCTTACAATCTGCTGTTTGCCAACGTGATCATGATTACGCTCCCCATGCTGGTGCTGTTTCTGTTCTTCAACAAAAGAATTGTGGATGGCATGGTGGCCGGTTCGGTCAAAGGATAATCTGGTACTTGATTAATTGCAGGAGGATAGGTAAACTTAAGTTACTTATTTTGGATAGAATTATAGGAAGAGGTTACTTTTATGAAATTTCGCACCCGTATGATTTTGGTTTATTCGGCGTTTGTCTTGTCGGCGGCTGTTTTGCTGGGCGGATTCTTTTACTACTCCAGCGTGAAGCGTTCCGTTAATCAGGAACTTCGGAATCTGGAAGATATGTCGAGGCAGCTGACGCAGCAGTACGAGGAGTCCATCAAGGCGATGAAAAATGTAAGCCATTACGTTTTAAGCGACGTGGATGCCCTGGAGGCCATACGGAAATTGTCGGTATTTCCAAAGGATGCCGACTACGTTTCCCTGTATTTTAACGAGGCGGCCCGAGTGGTGCGAAATATACTCAATACCGATTACTTCATCAGTAATTTTTACAGGATTCTTTTTTACAATAAAAATGGAGTGGTGATAGCGACAACCCACGAAGAACGGAAGATGAACGCGGGAATGAATCTGGACGCCCTGCCATGGAAGGACCAGCTGGATTCGGTCGGATACGGGCAGTTTGCAGTCATAGGCCCTCACGAGGACGACTGGGGGGAGAAGAAGCAGAATGTCTTTTCTGTAGTAAAGGAAATCCAGGGGAATAATCTGGGCTATATCGAGGTCCAGAGGACGGAAGACTCGCTGCGGACCCTGTTTGCTATCTCCAATCCGGAGATAAAGGTCCTCCTTTTCGATGAAAAGGGGAATCTGTTGTTCAGCAATGAACGGTACGAAGGGGACTTGGGCTATGGGGATTTTTTAGCACAGGGGGATACGACTGCCAGGAGATACCGCAATTCCGTTACGGGAAATGACGAGTTTCTGGCGGGAAATGTGTCCGCAGAGACCGGCGCTGCGATTCTGGTGGCGGAACGGTACGACACGGTGCAGAGTGACCTGCGGTACATTTTTATGAGCACACTGCTTCTGGCGGCAAGCTTTATCGGAGTGGCCGTTCTCTATATTGTGGCGGCCTCCAATCATCTGGCCAGGCCGGTACAGGAACTGGCCGACTTAATGGAACGCACAAAGCTTACCAATATCACGGAAAATGTGGAGCTGAAGACCTCCAGCAATGAGATCGAGCTGCTGCGGCAGTCCTATGAAAACATGCTGAAGCGTCTGGACAGCGCTATTTTAAAGGAAAAGCGAACTTCCATGATCCAGCTCCAGGCCCAGTTTGACGCGCTTCAGGCGCAGGTGAATCCGCATTTTATCTATAATATCTTAAACGTCATCTCCAGCAGAGGCGTCCTGAATGATGACGACGTCATCTGTGAGATCTGCGACGGTCTTGCGTCCATGCTCCGCTATTCCACCAATACGAAGGAGCGGTATGCCACGGTGGAGAAGGAGGCCGATTATCTGGAGGCGTATATCAGGCTCCTAAAGTGCCGTTATGAGCATAAACTGGAGTACCAGATTACCATTCAGCCCGAGATAAAGGACTGTATTCTGCCGAAGCTGGTGCTGCAGCAGCTGGTGGAGAACAGTATTTCCCATGGGTATGAAAATGGTTATGAGATCATGCGCCTGGAGATCACAGGATGGCAGGACGATGAGGGCTGGTATATCAGGATTCGGGACAACGGGGATGGTTTCTCGGAGGAGGCGCTTCAGTACGTCAGGGACGAGATCATGAAATTAAGGATGCAGATCAGCTCCATACAGAGAAATGTGGAGCTGGAAATCGGGGGTATGGGCAACGCCAACAGCTTTGCCCGCCTGTATCTGCTGTATTCGGAACAGCTGATCTATCGCGCAGGTAATTACGAACAGGGAGCGGAAGTATTTTTCGGAGTTCGCAAAAGCAGTACTTTGGAGGGGGAGTCGTAATATGTACCGTATTCTAGTAGTGGATGATGAACCGGCGGCCATCAAGCATATCTGTAATATTATCGCCATCAAATGCCCGCAGTTCGAGGTGACCGCCACGGCGGAGCACGGCCAGGAAGCGCTTAAGCGGATGGAGGAGGATACGCCGGATATCCTGATCACGGATGTAAAAATGCCGGTCATGGATGGAATCGCGCTGGCCGAGCGTGTGAAGGAGCGCTATCCCGAGGTGCTGTCGCTGGTGGTGAGCGGGTATCAGGAGTTTGAGTATGCGAAGGCGGCCATACGGTCGGGCGTCTATGATTATCTGTTAAAGCCGATTAAGCCGTCTGCCCTGCAGAATGCATTAAACAGCATGGAGGAGGTGCTGGCTGAGCGTTATGCCAGAAAGCGGAATCTCCTGATGAAGAGCCTGTGCGAGAAGAACAGTGTCGATAGGAAACTGCTGGAGCGCTGCTTCCCGGCGGGGAAATATTACGCGGCGCTTGTGAGGCGAAATGGACTGCCGCGGCGGTATTCCGGCAATTCCGGCTTTGAGATATTTTCCGGCAGGGATGAGAAAATCTACCTCTATGGAAGAGATGAGATGGAGGCGATGTATCTCTATCCGGAAGATATTCTGTTTTACAAGAGCTTC
Source organism: Hungatella hominis (assembly GCF_014288005.1). Classification (NCBI taxonomy): domain Bacteria; kingdom Bacillati; phylum Bacillota; class Clostridia; order Lachnospirales; family Lachnospiraceae; genus Hungatella; species Hungatella hominis. The sequence continues at coordinate 348,162 of NZ_JACOPB010000006.1, read as the reverse complement.
TATCAGATCATCTCCGAGACAATCCGGCGGGAGCACGGCAACTCCAACTATGTGACCGGTATTATCCGGGAAACGCCGTTTTCCATCGGAGGTGCGGATGACGTCTTTTTAGAGCTGTACCAGCTTCTCGACAGCAATATCGTGATCGGCGCAAGCCAGATCCTGATTGCAGAGGAACTGAAAGAGGAAAAACGGAAGGGACAGGACGGACAGGAAACGATAGGCGGAGAGTTTCAGGCCCTGGAAAACTATATTCAAAAAGGTCAAAGAGAGAAAATCATATCGGCGGTGGCGGAGCTATTTGACTGCTGGAAGCACACGAAGAGAACGCAGATGTATGTGGAAGCCCAGGTGAGATACCTTTTGATCCTGATGGATAAATCCGGCCTGCTCTCCGGAATGGAGCAGAGTACGGAGCGGATTCTGGATGATCTCTTTTTCTATGCGGAAGATTTGGATGAGGTTTCAGACTCGATACAAAACATGCTGATGCAGAAGATAAAGAAAGAACCGGCACAGCAGAAAATGGACACAGAGGAATTCTTTAAAAGGATCACCGGCTACATGGAGCGCCATCTGTCAGAGGAACTTTCCATGGGGAGACTGTGTAAAGAATTTGGCCTGTCGCCGACGTATTTAAATAAGCTGTTCCGCAAATACTCCGGCAGCTCCTTTAACAAGTGCCTGACTCTGGCCCGGATTCAGTGCGCCAGAGACTTAATGGATGAGGGAACCTCCGTCTATGTGAAGGATGTAGCCGCCAGAGCGGGCTATAACGACCAGTTCTATTTCAGCAGAATTTTCGCATCGGTGGTGGGTGTCAGCCCTTCCGATTATATGGAACGGGTTCAGAATCAGAAAAAGGAACAGGAGATACAAGGGAATGAACAGTGATTTGCAGCAGCGAATGGAAGCGGTTCTCGCAGACGCCCTGAATCAGCAGGAGATGAGCGGGGCCAGCGTCCTGGTAATGAAAGACGGAAAAACACTCTGCCGCCTGGAGGCAGGCTATGCGGACAGGAAGGCCGGCAGGAAGATAAAATGTGATACGATTTACCGCTTATATTCCATGACCAAGCCAATTACCGCCGTAGCCGCCATGATCCTGCTGGAGAGAGGAGAGCTGTGTCTGCAGACACCGGTTTACGAGTATATCCCCTCATTTTCCGGCGGAAAGGTGTGGCGTGACGGCCGTCTGGAAGAGGCCATCCGCCCGGTAACGATCCATGACCTGCTGAATATGACATCGGGGCTGTCCTACGGGGATTCGAATACGGAGACAGAGAGGCGGACCAGGGAGCTCTTCTGCGAGACGGAGCGCCGTCTGATCACGGAATCACCGATGACGACCCGGGAGTTTGCCGAAAAGGCGGGAGCGATCCCTCTTCTGTATCAGCCCGGCACCTCGTGGAAATACGGTATAGCCGCCGATATTATGGGGGCGGTCATCGAGACAGTTACGAATCAGACTCTGGGAGCGTTCATGAAGAGTGAGATTTTTGAACCGCTGGGTATGACGGATACCGGTTTTTATGTGCCGGAGGAAAAACAGCACCGCCTTGCAATGGCCTATGAGACGGGAACGGACGGGAAACTGAAGGAATACACCGGCAATTTCCTGGGAATCAACAACCGTATGAAGGGAAAAGCAGGATTCGAATCCGGAGGCGCAGGGCTGGCCTCCACCATCGATGATTATGAGCGGTTTGCCAGAATGCTTCTTCAAAAGGGGAGTTTTGAAGAGAGGCAGATTCTTCGGCCAGGGACGGTGGAATATCTGACCGGAGGCCGCCTTTTTGGAGATACGCTGTCAGAAAGCCCGCAGGGGAGCTTTGAACGCTGGTTCGGACAGCGCGGATTCAGCTACGGAAATTTTATGAGGGTATTGTGGAATCCGGGACAGGCCTCTGTTCTCGGCCGGCAGATGGAGTACTGCTGGGACGGATGGCTCGGCTGCAGCTTTGTGAACTGTCCCAGGGAACGGCTTACCTTTCTCGTGATGCAGCAGAAAAAGGATGCCGGAATGCTTGTTACGAGGCTGAAAAATGTATTATTTTCACACGATTTATCATGATGTGGAGAGGAATCCCATCACAGAAAGGAAAACAAGATGTTTTTAACTCATGAGAAATTAACCGTTTATACGGAGGAAATATGGAGCAGGAGATATGAGGAGACCGTGGAAGTATTCCCCTTTGTCTCCAAAGACGCCGGCTGTGAGACCGATGAGGTTCTGTCCCGGTATCCGGGGCGCCTGACCGGCGGGGAATTGGTCCGGAAGGGAGAATTCTTTATCGGGCGTGACCGCTATCTGTGGCTGCAGGCGGATGCTGCGGTTCCGGAGAAACGGGAGGGGAGCCAGATCATGGGAGTCTTCGACTTCGGCAAGACGGGGGAGGGGTTCAACAGTGGTTTCGAGTCCCTGCTGTTTATCGACGGGAAGCCGTACCAGGGAGTGGACACGTTCCACAATGAGGTGATTCTGGAACCGTTTGCCGGCAAGACTATAGAGCTGACGTTTCTGCTCTGGACCGGCTTGGAGGGAGGCGGTGTCCGCACCGGGCAGATCCACCGTTTTAAGAAGGCGGGAATCGGATATCTGAATCTGGCCGCGGACCGTTTCTTCTACCATTCCGATGCTGTTGTTAAGAGCGCTGCGCTGATGCCGGAGACTGGCACCGAGAAGGAGGCCATCCTGACTGCCTTAAACGATGCGTACACGCTCATTGACTGGGATCAGGACCGCTTTTATCCTACGGTGGAGGCGGCGCTGCGGCATCTGGAAGATGATTTCAAACAGATGGATAAGAGAAGTGACATCACGGTGCACTGCGTGGGCCATACCCATATCGATGTGGCATGGCTGTGGAGATTAAAGCATACTAGGGAAAAGGCAATGCGTTCCTTTTCCACCGCTCTCAGGCTCATGGAACAGAATGAGGACTTTCTGTTTTTGCAGAGCCAGCCTCAGCTTTACCAGTATATCAAACGGGATTGCCCCGAGATTTACGAACAGATTAAAAAACGGATTGCGGAAGGGAAATGGGAAGTGGACGGCGGCATGTGGCTGGAAGCCGACTGCAATATCACCTCCGGCGAGGCGCTGGTACGCCAGTTCCTGCATGGCTGCAATTTTATCAAAGAGGAATTCGGCCGCGAATGCACGCATCTGTGGCTTCCGGATGTGTTCGGATACAGTTGGGCGCTGCCTCAGATTCTGAAGCAGTGTGGGATTCAGACATTTGCAACCACGAAAATCAGCTGGAATGATGTGAACCGGATGCCGCATGACCTCTTCTGGTGGCGGGGAATCGACGGAAGCGAGATACTGACCTATTTCATTACAACGCCGTATGAAAGCTCAGAGCATAAGCACGGAGCGACGTATAACGGAAAGCTGACGCCGTTCGAGATATTCGGAAGCTGGGAGCGGTTCCGGGATAAGAACTTAACGAAGGATGTGCTGATCCCCTTTGGCCACGGGGACGGCGGCGGTGGAGTGACAACGGGAATGTTAAAGAGCAGGCGGTCCATGGATATGCTTCCCGGAGTGCCCCATGTGGTGAATGACACGGCAGGAGGCTATTTCCAGAAGCTTCACCGCGATATGGAGGAACGGAAGAGCCAGCAGCCGGTATGGGATGGCGAGCTGTATCTGGAATACCACCGCGGCACCTATACGTCTCAGGCGAAAAATAAGAGATGGAACAGGAAACTGGAGTGGAAGCTGGCGGAGACGGAATGGCTGGCCAGCCGCAGCCTTGCGGACGGGCAGGAATATCCGCAGGAGGCCCTCCATCACGCATGGGAGATCGTTCTGCGCAATCAGTTCCATGATATCATTCCGGGATCCTCCATCCATGAAGTCTATGAAGATTCTGAAAAGGAATACCGGGAGGCGGACCGGCTGCTTAACGAGACGAGAGCCGTTCTTCTCGCCGGTCTTACGGACAACAGCGACAACTACTGGACGCTCTGGAATTTCAGCAGCTATAGCAGAAACGATCTGGTCCGGATCGAAGAGCCGCGGGAGGGCCGGTTTACGGAACTCGACGGAACACTGATAAACGCATGCCGTGACAGCAGCGGTTACTGGCTGCAGGCCAGTATGCGGGGACTGGAGATGCGGAGTATTTGTTTCCTGCCGGGGGCGATCGGAGCCAGGCAGGAAGACGACGGATGGAGAGAAGACAGACAGAAAGAATCCGGGCAGAAAGCAGATGGACAGGAAACAGGCAGAAGGGAAGAAAACGTTCGGAAAGAGGCGGTTTGGAATCGTTCGGCTGTTGTCTCTGAGAACGCGGCCGAGACGCGGTATTACCGGATCCGCTGGAATGACAGGGGACAGCTGACCTCTGTCTATGATAAGGAAAACGAGCGTGAGGTGCTGAAGGGCGAAGGAAACCGCCTGGAGATCTTCGAGGATAAGCCCATGCGGTTTGACGCCTGGGATATAGACATCTTTTACATGGAAAAGGTTGAGAACGCGGAGCTCACAGATCCGCCGGTGCTTTTGGAAAATAACGAATTGAGGACGGTGATCCGGTTCTCTTACGTATACCGGAAATCAACCATCGTGCAGGACATGATCCTGTATGGCAACAGCCGCCGCATTGATTTTGAGACCACGGTAGACTGGCATGAGGACCACCGGCTCTTAAAAGCGGCTTTCGAGCTGGACATCAGGAGTACCAGGGCAGTATACGATATTCAGTTTGGCCATGTGGAGCGCCCGACTCACTATAATACCAGCTGGGATCAGGCAAAGTTCGAGGTGGCGGGCCACAAGTGGGCGGATATTTCCGACAGCGGCTATGGTGTCAGCCTGATGAATGACTGCAAATATGGCTATAGTGCCAAGGACAGTACGCTTAAACTCTCTCTTTTGAAGAGCGCGAAATTCCCGGATACGGAGGCAGACATGGGACTGCATACCTTCACCTATGCGCTTTATCCCCATGCGGGAACGGTGACGGAGGGAGGAACCATTCCGGAGAGTCTGAATTTAAACGTGCCGGTCGGCTCGTCAAGAGGCAGAGAGAAGGTGCAGACAGCAGGCAAAAGGATCGTATGGACGGATAATCCGTCGGTATTTGTGGATGCGGTAAAAAAGGCAGAAAGAGAAGAGTGCCTGATTGTACGTCTCCATGAAGTGTCAGGCAGCAGGCAGACGGTATCCGTCCGATCCAATTACCCCGTGAAGAAATGGGCCGTCTGCAACCTGCTGGAACAGGACTGCGGCGCCCAGGAAACCGATGAAATAACAGCGGTTTTACAGCCGTTTGAGATTCGGTCATTTAAAATCTGGCTCTGATAAATAACGGCGCCGCGCCCCGTGTTTAAAATTTCCCTCTTCTGCCAATACTTGTTAATAACAACTGGTGAAAGTGAGGAAAAGGTATGAGCAGGCGCTATCATGTGTATTACCTGTCAGACCCCTCGAAGGCACAGCGAATTGTCGGCGAGATCGGAAAAATGGACGGGGTAAAGAAGGTGGACATTTCTGAGGACTTGAGGGAGATGGACATCGACGCGGATTCCGCGGAGTTCAGCGCGGTCATGGATCGGGTGGTGAACATCTGCAATAAGGTCTCTTATGGATGCGAAGTGAAATATAAGTTTTCATGAGCAGACGGTAAGCGGCGGAGAGGAGAAGAAATCCTCTCCGCCGTTTCTGTGTGGAAAAGGAAATTACCAATACCTTATAAATCAAAGTTGGAAAGTATTACCTCCTCCAAACCTGTTCACTATGTATTAAACTGTAACAGTTCAGACGGCGGGTAAAGAGGGCACTTCAATTGCATAATTAAAATAATTAAACAAAAATTCAGTGCTTTTTATGAAGCAATTAAAATGTATCCGGCAGCCCGCAGGGTAAAAGGGAGAGTACAGCGAGAAAAACACCAGAAAGATTGTAAAATTTAGTAAAATCATATTGACAAAACTTAATTCTTAGTGTATATTTTAAATATAATTTAATTGTTAATTAAATAAAAATTCAATAGTGTTTAACAAGGAGGAGAATCGTGAAAAGGAAATTAACAGCAGTTCTTACAGTTGCCCTGGCAGCGGGGATCATGGTAACGGGGTGTGGCAGTTCAGGTACGACGACAAAGGAAAGCGCAGCAACTACGGCAGGAGATACCACTGCAGCAGGAGATACTAAAGAAGCAGGAGACACTGCCACAGAGGCGGCGAAGAGCGGAGAGGTAACGACCATTCGTTTCTACGGATCCGACTCCGAGTACAACCAGAATATCGTAGCGGGCTTCCAGACAGAGAACCCGGATATTAAGGTTGAGATCGTACCGGTAGACTTCGATAACGCAGAGCAGATCATCAAGACAGGCATCGCTTCCGGTGATCCGGTCGACGTAAGCTTCTTCTGGGGCAGCCAGATCAATGCATTTACAGATGACAACATGGCATACGACATAACTCCGTACTTAACAGAAAACAACAATGAGTGGAAAGATACATTTGTTCCGGCATACATAGACGCAGGCATGGTTGACGGTAAGTACTACGCCGTAAGCTATCAGCCGGTTATCGAGACCATTTTCTATAACAAGGATTTATTTACTCAGTATAATGTAGAGATTCCAAAGACATGGGACGAATTTGTAGAAGCATGTAAAGTATTCAAGGACAACGGCGTATACGGCGTAGGCAACTGGAACGGCCAGAACCACCAGCTGCTTCAGTTCGCATACCAGTATATGGCAAATGACGGAACACTGGAAGAATACGTGGCAGGCAAAGGCGACTTCACACAGTGTGAAGGCTTGAAGAAATGTCTTGAGAACTGGAAATCCGTTTATGATGCAGGCTACTGGTATCCGGGCGAGGGCGCTTTAACCTCCACCAAGGACCAGACACAGGCAGCCTGGTATCAGGGCAAGGTAGCCATGCTGTTTGACGCAGGCTCCAACGCAGGCGAATACACAAAGAACAGCGAATTTGAAGTTGGCATCCTTCCCTTCCCATACGTAGCAGAAGGCGGAAAGTACGCGCTTAACACGGTAACAAACGCACTGTTCATTCCGGCCAATGCAAAGCATCCGGAGGAAGCGGTACGTTTCATGAAGTACTATACCAGCGACGCAGGCATCGAAGAGATCATTAAGAGCGGAAGACTGCCAGCTACCATTTCCATGCAGGACAAGGTGGACAGCGAAATCTTAAAAGATCTTCTTGCTACCACGGTAGGCGACAATGTAGTCGGTTACAAGCAGATGCAGGGACTTTCTTCCGAGATCAATTCCTTCCTTCAGAATGATATGGTCGGCATGGTCTGCACAGGAACCAGTGTAGAAGACACACTGGAGCAGCTGGAAGATTTAAAGCAGGCAACCGTGAAAGGCGAATAAGGAAAGCAGTAAATACGCGCTGATAAGGGAGTGCTGACAGCGCTCCCTTTTTCCTTACATTGAGGTATAGAGTATGCAGAAATCAAAGAGAAAAATGAGCAATATCGAGAAAAAATATATGGTTGCAGGCTTTGCATTCCTGACGCCTGCTATTGTGATCTATCTTATATTTGCCGTCATCCCGTTTTTTGACAGTTTCATTCTGTCATTTCAGGAGTGGAGCGGTTTTGGACCGAGAACGTTTCTTGGTTTGAAGAATTATTTTTCCGCGTTCCGCGATAAAACGTTCCTCCTGGCCATCAGGAACAGCGTTTATCTCGGTGTGGCATCGGCGTTTTTCAGCGTGATCATAGGTGTTCTTATGGCATGGCTGCTTCTTTATGTAGGGAAAAAATGGGGCGGCTTCTTCCGGACCATCCTCTTTTCGCCAAGCATGATTCCGGCCGTCATCACGGCGCTTATCTTTGCGTTCGTCTATGAGCCGGAGATCGGTATTTTAAATAATATTCTGGGTACTCTCGGCTTGGAGAATTTACAGCATGCGTGGCTGACCAACAAGGGGACGGCGCTCAACTGTATTCTGTTCGTATCGGCATGGAAGCAGGTAGGACTTACCATGGTACTCTGTTTCGCAGGCATGCAGGGAATCGACAACTCCTTAATCGAGTCTGCAAGACTGGATGGGGCGACGGATTTCCAGATCTTTAAGAAGATTATTCTGCCGCTTATCATGGCGTTTGTCCAGCTTTCCACAATATTTGCAGTCATGAGCGGTCTTAAGATTTACGATACCGTAGTAGCACTCACCAATGGCGGACCGGCCAAGTCAACGACCGTTATGCCGTTATGGATTCTTCAAAACTCGTTCTCATTTAACAATTACGGTTATGGTTCCGCCATGAGTATGATTTTTGTTGTCATTGTTTTAATCGGCATGGTTGTGGTCAAGAAGCTGGTAAGAGGAGGTAACTATGAGCGATAGAATGTTCGGCATGAATAAATGGATGAAGGTGCTTGCCTATACTGTTCTGGGCATTTATACGGTTGTGGTTGCCTATCCGATTTTATTCATGTTTTTTACATCATTTAAATCAAATAAAGAGTTCTTCGTAAACCTGTTCGGCCTTCCGCAGAACGTGGAGATCATGAACTACGCCAAGGCGTGGAGTGTGGGAAAATTGGGTACCTATTTTGGAAACAGTGTAGTGGTCACCGGAGTTTCCGTAGCGGTTACCACGATTGTTTCACTGCTTGGCGGATATGCGCTGGCGAAGTTATACATACCGAAGGCAAACCTGATCATGGATGCATTTATGGTATTCAACTTTATCCCTGGCATTGCGATCTATATCTCCCTCTATTCCATGATGAGCAAGATGCATCTGACGGGCGGAAGAATCAGCCTGATTCTGCCTTATATTGCATGGCAGATTCCATTTTCCATGTATATCATCAAGCAGTACTTTGAGACCATACCCGAGGAACTGATCGAGAGCGGGCGAATCGACGGCTGTACGGAATTCGAGGCGTTTTTCCATATTATGCTTCCGCTGGTGAAGCCGGCGATTGCGACCATCATCGTATTCACCTTTATCGGAAACTGGGGCGAACTGATGTGGGCCAACATTACGACGGCCTCCAACGCGCTGATTAAGACACTTCCCGTCGGTCTTCTGAATTTCAAGACGGAGATGGGCGTTGAATGGGGACAGTACACCGCGGGAATCTGCATGGTCACCCTTCCCCTGATGCTGGTATTCGGGTATTTCCAGAAATACTTTGTGTCAGGACTTACGAATGGCGCGGTAAAGGGATAGTTTAACTATAAAAAATGATGAGAGGGAACGCGAATGAGATATACAGATTATAAGTTTCACGTACCGGAAGAAAAGATTGTAAGGCTGATCGTGAATACCGATGCTAAGAACGAGGCGGACGACCAGTTTGCGATCGTCCAGGCGCTGCTAAGCCCGAAATTTGAAAATGCAGGCATGATTGCGGCTCATTATGGAACGAGACATGAGGATTCCATGGAGCGGAGCTTTAAAGAGCTGGAGGTTATCTTCGACAAGATGCATTTCCCGAAGGAAAACATGATTTTCCACGGCGCGCCTCATGCAATTCCCGACAAGACGACTCCGGTTGTGAGTGAAGGGGCGGAGCTGATTGTCAGAGAAGCCATGAAGGACGACGACCGTCCGCTGTTCGCAATCTTCTTAGGCCCGCTTACGGACCTGGCGAGCGCTCTTCTCATGGAGCCGAAGATCGCATCCAGGATGACGGCTATCTGGATCGGAGGCGGAAGGTATCCGGCTGGCGGCCCGGAGTTTAACCTGGGTAATGATATCAATGCGGCCAATGTGGTGTTCCAGAGTAAAATGGAGATCTGGCAGGTTCCGAAGAACGTTTATGAGATGATGCCGCTGTCACTGGCAGAACTGGAATATAAGGTAGCTCCGTACGGGGAAATCGGAGAGTACCTTCTGCAGCAGCTGGACGAACACGCGCAGGAGGAGGGGCCGAGAAACAGCGCCTTCCGCACCGGGGAGACGTGGGTCGTCGGGGACAGCCCGGCCGTTGGCCTGCTCTTATATGAGCACAGATTTGAGTTTGACTGGGTCGAAGCGCCGCTGGTGACGGAAGACATGGCCTATGTTCATACGAAACTGAACAGACCGATCCGGATTTACCATTCCATTGACAGCAGGCTGATCCTGGATGACTTCTTTGCGAAGCTGGCGCTGTTTCATGCGAAGCATCCGGAAGGATATAGCGGTTAAATGGATGCTGCGGAAAGAAGAGAATCTGTCATAAAATAAGAAAGGAGCTTTCAAGTCTGCCATGGCAGCGGCTTGAAAGCTCCTTTTGTTATTTTGAAGATCCCAAATTACCCAAAGAGCAGAGTGAACCCTGAAAGAGAAATCAGAGGCGTGCCAGCAGTTCCATCAATTCTCCGGTAGGAAGCGTCTCCTGTTGCGTTCCAAGTGTAAGGATCTCAGAAAGCACCTCGTAAAAACGAGTGATATCTGCCCGATCCAGCTCTGCCGTCTGATATTTGAAATAAAAATCCAAACCGCGGTTCTGAGGCGCATGCATCACCGTTAAGTAAAGCTTCTGAATATCCGCCCTGCTTGAGAACCACTCGATGTTCAGCGGGATGTGTTTTAAAAATGGGTTGGGAGAGGAGAGAGGAAGGGGCTGACAGGTCAATGCGGCTCCTTCATAGGTGGTAAGCGGCGGCATCCCGAAGGTATCGGCAAACAGCGCATTTACCTGTTCCGGATCGAAGTCGGCGTGGCGGTATATGCCGTTTTGATAAGCCTTTATCTGCCGTATCCCATCCAGAAAAGTGGCTTCCGGCAAAACTACGGTCCTGCAGGGGTAGCAGTGAATCCGGCAGCCGCCGCAGGTACGGCTCTGCCTGGAAGAGCGGCGGGATACGTAATTGCGGAGGCTGATGTCCGGTTCTCCATCATTGGCAAAGGACAGCGCAGTGCGCATGGCCATGAGCAGCAGATTAGCCATGGACACGGAATGCTTCCGGCAGTATGCTTCCAGCCGGGCAGCCTCCTTTTTCGGCAGAGTGAACTTCTCCATATCGCCGTCCATGGGCTGTATGATCCGGTCGGCAGCGCGCAGGCCGGGAAGGCCGTGGCTGATCCGGCTTTGCATCAGTTTCCGGGAGCCGCCTATATCTGTGTAGATGGGCTCGCCTGCGGACAGCAGCTGCCTCCAGAAGGCGCTGTCCCTTTCCCTGCGCAGCGGATCCTGTTCCCACCGTAAATCTGACTGCAGAACCTCTTCATAACACGCCGGCATGTCTGGCGCCGGCGATCCGTAAAGGTAATGGCAGTACAGCTGGAACGTATCATTCATCATAAAAATCAGTCCGCAGGAATCCATGATGCGGTGATCGATACAGAGGTAAAGGCCGTTCCAGCCGCCTGGAAGGGATACCATGACAAAACGCAGGAGGGGGGAATCCGCTTCGTCAAAGCCAAGAGTGCTCCAGTGATTCATCAGAGCCTTGATCTCCGGGGCGCTTTTATCCTTTAAGTTTTCATATGTAATGTCAGGGGAACTCTCCGGGACAATATACTGCCGGATTCCACCGTCTCTGTTCGGCGGCGTGAACTGGACCCGCAGGCACTCAAGACGCCGGACTTCTTCTTTCAGGCATTTTTCTAACAGGGAAAAGTCTACGGGAGCATGTAAGGAAATGCACACTCCAATGGTTAAAATCTGGGCTGTGCCGAATTCTTCAAGGGCCTGCTGGAGCATGCGCTGGGAAGAGGTGAGGGGAAAAAGGGTATTAGTCATGTGGCCACGCTGCCTTTCCGGGATTGCATAAGTGTTACAATATATGAAATCCGGGGAAGGTCAATGACAACACATGCAAAGCACTCAAAAATCAGTGGAGTAAATCCACCATGAGTGTATGGAATTTTTCGTGTTCGCTCCACTGCGGAAAGTGGCATGAGTGCTCAAACCAGTGAAACTGCTTTTCCGTCTGTATGGTATCATAGTATTCTTTTGCAAGCGCGGATGAGACGTGGACGTCGTGACGCCCCTCCACGAATATGACAGGCGCCCCATATTCGGTCCGGCCTTCAAAATTAACCTCCATAAGCTCAGGCCACAGCCGTTTAATTGCCTGCAGGCTGCCCTTCTGGCGCCGTATTAAATCAGGAATCGAATAATACCTGGAAAATAGGAACGGTGTCACCAGGGGATTATAATTTGTCCTGCCATAGAGGGAGCCTCCGTGTTTTACAATCTGTTTTGTCACGAAAAGCAGATCGTCCAGCCAGTTTTCACCGGTGTAGGTGCAGTCCGCCTTTTTCAGCCGCGCAAGAGCTTTTTTACCGGCGTGTGCGGCGGCGAACTCGTAGCCCGTGCGGCTGGCTTTTTTCATGTTTACCACCTGGCCGCATCCGACATAGGCGCGTACCTTCTCCGGATGCTTCTCCGTATAGGTAAGCCCCAGGACGCTTCCCCAGGAATGTCCGACGAGATAAAGCTTTTCCTGACGGTAACGTTCGGTTAAGAGTGTCACCAGCGCATGGAGATCCTCGAGAAAGGTAGCGATGGTGACGGTGCTGTCTCCGAAATCGTAATAGGATTTACCTGCCCCGCGCTGCTCCCATACGACGACGGTAAAGTGCTTCTCCAGCTCGCTGTTGTATTTCAGAACTATCGGCAGCGCGGCGTCTCCGGGGCCGCCGTGAAGATAGAGAAGAAGGGGCAGATGATCTCTTTCAGCCCGGATTGATACGTACTGCGGTACTCCGTTAAGGGTGATGGTGGTCTGGTGGTTGATTGGCATAGGGGCCTCCTTCGACATTAAATTGCAGAATTTATGGCTGTGAACTGCAACGCTGTAACCGGTACTGCTTTCATTATAGTGAATTGGGATTGACATTATATGTTTAAAGATACTATTATAATAATATATAATATTAAAGAAGCGCTGCCGATTGTACGGTTGACCCCATGAAAACAGCTTAATCAAAAATGACCGCTTGTTTTCTCAGGACAGGGCGGTTATTTTGTGATTATGATTGCCTTCTGTGGCAGAGCCAAGTCCAAAAGCTGTCAGTAAGAGACTAAGAGCAGCGATCAGACCTTCAAGTGTCAGCAATGGCAATATTATTATAACAAACCATGGTACAGAAAACAACATAAAAAAGTAACAGGCAGCTGCTCCGGGAATCCTTCCTGAGAGCAGCTGCCTGTTTTAAAAACATGTATTCACTAAATAATTAAACGTTTATTTAACCCTTCACACTCTTCCTCTCATGCAGTTTCACCGAAACCTCCGTCTTAATCATCACCTTCGTCTCCCCCGCGATCTTCTGCAGGAGTCTTAGAACGGCCAGTTCACCGAGGCGTTTCTTTGGAACCTCCATGGTTGTGAGCGGCGGTTCGAGGAAATCACAGATCGGGGTATCGTCGAAGCCGACGATGGAGATGTCTTCCGGGATCTTGTAGCCGAATTCCTTAAAGGCCCGCATGGCACCGGCGGCGATTAGATCGTTGTCGGCAAAGTAGGCCGGGGCAACCGGTGGTTTTTCGCGGAGAATCTCCGACATATCCGTGTAAGCACCCTCCATGGAAGGCGTCAGCCTGTGGACGTAGGGGTGGCTGGTGGGGAGGTCGTGGTGGCGCAGCGCCTTGTAATAACCATCCGCCCGCTCCTCAAAGTTGCCGATGGGATAGGAGGAACGCAGGTAGCCGATTTCTCCCAGGCCCTTGTCGATTAAGTAGTTGGTGGCCAGGTATGCACCCTGCACATTGTTGATCAGGACGGAATCGCAGTCCAGCTCTTCAAAGTACGTATCCAGCACCACCATAGGCACCTTCAGCCTGGTAAATGGCTGGAAGTACTCCACATCCATCTCCGTGCCCAGCAGGAGGATTCCCTGGCAGTTCTTCTCCGAGAGCTCCTGAATCTGCGCGCCGATATCTTTATTTTCATAAAAATAAGTAATCTGAAGTTCGAATCCCTTTCCCTTGCAGGCCTGTTCGATTCCCTCCGTCAGCTGGGAGAAGAACGGCGTATCTGCGACGACGGTTCCGTGCTTTTTGTAAATGACATACAGGATACTGCCTTTTTCCTCGGCGGTATCCCATTTTTTTGAAAAATCGTAACCGTATTCCCTGGCGGCATCCAGGACCAGGTTTCTGGTCTTTTCGCTGATGCCCGGTTTGCGGTTTAATACCATGGAAACCGTAGCTGCCGATATATTTAACTTCTGAGCCAGCTCCTTCGCTGAAATTGACATACTTGGTCCTCCTCTGACACAAATATCAAACGCATAAAAACTGTTTAAAAATAAAAAAGTACTGTTTACTTAATCATACAGGAATTAGTTAAATTCGTCAATAGATAGTTCCTATATAATTTAAAGAAAATTAAGTTAAATTCAATTGACATTTCAAATAAGATTTAATATAATTAAGTTAATAATAAAGATAGAATTTAATATAATTCAATTGAGATTTAAAAGGAGGAAACGTATGTTATCACTGAAACTGGGGTTTGCGCCTACAAGAAGAAGCATATTCAGCGCTCCGGATGCGTTAAAGTTTGCCGGGTTAACAAAGAAACGTCTGGAAGAGCTGGGGGTAGAATTTGTCGGTCTCGACGGGATCAATGAAGAGGGGCTGCTATACGATGACGGCGATCTCGACGCCATTGTGAAACGTTTTGAGGAGGCAGGTGTTGACGGACTGTTTCTTCCTCACTGTAATTTTGGAACAGAATACGTCTGTGCAAGGCTCGCAAAGCGTTTGAATGTTCCGGTTCTCTTATGGGGACCAAGGGATGAGAGGCCGGATGAGAATGGAATCCGTTTAAGGGACAGCCAGTGCGGTTTATTTGCTACCGGAAAAGTCCTGCGCAGATTCGGGGTGCCGTTTACCTATTTAACAAACTGCCGCCTGGAGGATCAGGAATTCGAGGGCGGAATTCGTAACTTCCTGGCGGTCTGCAACGTGGTAAAGGTATTCCGCCATACGAGAATTCTTCAGATCGGGCCGAGACCCTTTGATTTCTGGTCCACCATGTGCAACGAAGGGGAACTGCTGGAGAAATTTCAGATTCAGTTATCCCCGATTCCGATTCCGGAGCTGACCGCCGAGATGAAGCGGGCGAAGGAGGAGGGCGTGGAGGTGCAGGCCGTGATGGACTACTGCAGAACCGGCATGTGCGTCAAGATAAAAGACGGGGAACTGGAAAATGTAGCCGCCCTCAAGGTAGCGATGAAACGCCTGACCGAAAAGTACGGCTGCAACGCGGTCGCAATTCAGTGCTGGAACGCGCTTCAGAGCGAGATCGGAATCATGCCCTGCGCGGCCAATTCCTTATTAAATGAAGAAGGAATTCCCGTTGTCTGTGAGACCGATATTCATGGAGCGATCACCGCGGTGATGGCGGAAGCGGCGGGGATGGACGAGGCGAGAACCTTCTTTGCGGACTGGACGGTGCGCCATCCGGACAACGAAAACGGGGAGCTGCTTCAGCACTGCGGCCCGTGGCCGATCTCCGTGGCGAAGGAAAAACCAACCATCGGCTACCCTCTGGCCTTCGACTATCCGGGGGCAGTGGAGGCCGAAGCGAAGCACGGTGAGATGACCCTGTGCCGCTTCGACGGCGACAACGGAGAGTATTCCCTGCTTCTCGGAAATGCCAGGGGCATCGAGGGACCATACACGAAAGGCACGTATGTGTGGGTGGAGGTAGAGGATTTAAAACGCCTCGAGAACAAGCTGGTCTGCGGCCCGTATATCCATCACTGTGTGGGAATCCACAAAGACGTAGTGCCTGTATTATATGAGGCATGCAAATACATAGGAGTCACCCCGGATTTATATGATCCCATCGAGGAAGAGGTAAAAGCGGCGATCTACAGTCCGTCCGGCAGGTGAATGGGGTAAGTAAATCAGAGCGAATTGCAGCATATCAGAACAAGGGGTAAATGGAATGAATGAAAATCTAAAGGCGCTGTCCTACGCGCTTCGTAAAAATGTACTGGACATGGTATACAGGGCAAAAACCGGCCATATCGGCGGAGATTTCAGCGTCATGGAAATCCTGGTAAGCCTGTACCTGAAGGAAATGAACATCAGCCCGGAAAACCAGCATGATCCTGACCGGGATTACTTCGTGATGAGCAAGGGCCATTCCGTGGAGGCCTACTATTCGGTTCTGGCAGTGAAGGGATTTCTGGATATCAATGATGTCATCCGGAATTTTTCCACATTCGGTTCAAAGTATATCGGCCATCCCAACAACAAGCTGCCGGGCATCGAGATGAATTCCGGTTCCCTGGGACACGGACTGCCTGTGTGCGTGGGCATCGCAAAAGCGTGCCAGATGGACGGCCGTCCGAGCCGCGTCTACACGGTTATGGGAGACGGAGAGCTGGCGGAAGGTTCCGTCTGGGAAGGCGTCATGGCAGCTTCCCAGTACCGTCTGGATAACTTGTGCGCCGTGGTCGACAGAAACCGGCTTCAGATATCCGGTTCCACGGAGGAGGTCATGCACCACTACGATCTTGCGGCCCGTTTCGCGGCATTTGGCTGGAACGTCTTAAGTGTGGCAGGCAATGAGATCGACGCCCTTCTGGACGCATTTGAAGCAGCGAGGGAGACAAAGGGATGCCCTACCGTAGTGATCGCCAATACCACGAAGGGATGCGGCGTCTCTTTCATGGAAAACAGTGCCGGGTGGCATCACAAGGTGCCGGATGCCAAACAGTATCAGGCGGCTGTAAAAGAGTTGAGTGAGCGGGAGTTACGGTCGCTCAGCGCGCATAACAAGGAGGCTTAGTGCTATGAATAAAATACCAAACCGACAGGTAATCTGTGACGTGCTGATGGAGCATGCGAAGACCGACCGGGACATCGTCGTGCTGTGCAGTGATTCCAGGGGAAGCGCCTCCATGACGCCATTTACGGAAGGCTATCCGGAACAGTTTGTGGAGACCGGAATTGCGGAACAGGATTTAGTCAGCATTTCCGCAGGCATGGCCAGGGCGGGGAAAAAAACGTATGCCGCATCTCCGGCCTGCTTCTTAAGCACCAGGAGCTATGAACAGGCTAAGGTGGATGTGGCATACTCCAACACCAATGTGAAGCTGATCGGAATCAGCGGAGGAATCAGCTACGGAGCATTGGGAATGAGCCACCATTCGGCCCAGGATTTTGCGGCCATGTGCGCGATTCCGAATATGAGAGTCTATGTGCCCAGCGACCGCCATCAGACGAGAAAACTGATGGAGTCTCTGGTATCGGATGAGAAGCCGGCCTATATCCGCGTGGGAAGAAATCCGGTGGAAGATATATACGAGGAAGACTGTGTTCCATTTGAGATGGACCGCGCAACTGTGATCAGCGAGGGAACCGATCTGGCAATCATTGCGTGCGGGGAGATGGTCCGGCCCGCCATACAGGCGGCGGAACTGTTAAAGGAAAGAGGAATATCCGCCGCGGTTCTCGACATGTACTGCTTAAAACCCCTTGATGAAAAAACGGTGATCGCCGCGGCAGAGGGCGTGAAGGCGGTAATCACAGTGGAGGAGCATGCACCGTTCGGCGGTCTGGGCGCCATGGTCAGCCAGGTGCTGGCCAAAAACTGTCCGAGAAAAATGGATATCCTCGCGCTGCCGGATGCCCCGGTGATTACGGGAACCTCGAAGGAAGTATTTGACTATTACGGCCTGAACGCAGAAGGTATTGCGAAAAAGGCGATGGAGCTGTTGGAATGAAACAAAAATTTATCATAGGAATAGACCAGAGCACCCAGGGAACGAAGGCGATACTGTTCGATGAAAATGGAAACCTGCTTCACCGGACGGACAGGAGCCACGCCCAGCTGATCGATGAACGCGGCTGGGTGGAACACGATCCGGAAGAAATCTACCGGAATACGCTTCTGGTGGTGGAAGAATTGCTGGGGAAGAGCGGCGTGGACCGCGAAGCCGTGGCCTGCGTGGGAGTCAGCAATCAGAGGGAAACCGCTATGGCGTGGAACCGGAATACCGGGAAACCCGTCTATAACGCCATCGTCTGGCAGTGCGCCAGGGGAGAGGAGATATGCAGGCGGATTGCGGTAGGAGCTGTGAGGCAAAAAGACAATCTTAGTGCAGCCGAAGACGTGAGACAGAGAACCGGCCTTAAGCTTTCCCCGTACTTCTCCGCGGCAAAACTGGCCTGGATTATGGAACACGTGGAAGGGGCTGCCGGTCTGGCCGCCCGCGGAGAGCTTTGCTGCGGCACCATGGACAGCTACCTGGTATACCGTCTGACAAAGGGGAAGGAATTCCGCACCGACTATTCCAATGCTTCCAGAACCCAGCTCTTTCATATACGAGATTTAAAATGGGATGAGACGCTGTGCGGAATATTTGGAATTCCTATCGCCTGCCTGCCGGAGGTGACTGATTCCGATGGATATTTCGGAATGACCGATTTTGAGGGAATCCTGCCTGCCGAGGTGCCGATCCACGGCGTGATGGGTGATTCCCACGGCGCGCTGTTCGGCCAGGGCTGTCTCACCCGCGGCATGATGAAAACCACGTACGGCACGGGTTCCTCCATTATGATGAACATCGGAGAGCAGCCGATCTTCTCAGATCTGGGAATTGTCACCTCCCTGGCCTGGAAGACAGGCGGCCGTGTCCAGTACGTGCTGGAAGGAAATATTAACTATACGGGCGCCGTCATCACCTGGATGAAAGATCAGGTGGGCCTTCTGAAGCATGCGGCGGAATCGGAGGAACTGGCCGAAATGGGCAATCCGGCAGACCGCACGTACCTCGTTCCAGCGTTCTCCGGTCTCGGGGCTCCGTACTGGCGCAGCGACGTGTCTGCGGCCTTTGTCGGTATGAGCAGGACCACCGGCCGCGCCGAAATGGTGAAGGCCGGTTTATGCAGCATTGCTTACCAGATCGCAGACATTGTGGCGCTGATGAAGGAAGCGGCCGGAATCGGTGAGGTGGAGCTTCGGGTCGATGGAGGTCCAACAAAAAACAGCTTCCTGATGCAGTTCCAGAGTGATATACTGGATAGCAGAATCAGGGTGCCCGGGGTGGAGGAGCTTTCCGGCCTTGGAGCAGCTTATGCGGCCGGCCTTGGAGCTGGGATTTACGATGAATCCCTGTTTGGAAGGCTTCCGAGCATCCAGTACGCGCCCGCGATGAATCCCGTGGAGCGGAACGAAAAGCTGAAGGGATGGAAGGCGGCCGTGGAAATGGTGCTGAAGCCTTAAGAAGACTATAGCGTGTCTGAAGGAGCAAAGGAGAAACATCATGTTAGAGATCGTAAGAATCTTAATGGATTACGAAAAAGACCCGGCCGGTGTCGAAGAGATGCCCCAGTTTAACTGGGAACTGAAGTCGGATAAACGCGGTGTCGTGCAGAAGGCGTACCAGCTGCAGATTGCAGAAAACCGTGACTTTGATACACCTGTCTACGACAGCGGAGTGACAGAGAGCTGTGAATCCGCCCACATCCGCCCGCTTCACGTGGAACTGAAATCCGCTGTGAATTACGGTGTCCGTGTCCGTGTATGGGCAGGAGCGGGAGATGTCCTCCACGCCGCTTTAGGGGAATGTGAGGAGAGCGCCTGGTGTGAGGGAAGCTTTGTGACAGCCCTGTTAAGCAGCGAGGAGTGGAAGGCGCCCTTCGTATCGGCCGAATCCGCGCCCGACTGCCGGGAAGAGTCGAAGGGAACTCTGGTGAGAGGAAGCTTTTCAGTCGGCAGTGGTTTAAAAGAGGCGTATGCGTTTACCACAGCGCTGGGTCTGTACCATTTCTATTTAAATGGAGAAAAGGTGGGAGAGGATGAGATGACGCCCGGATGGACATCCTACCGCCGTCACCTGCTGTACCAGACGTACGATGTCACCAGATGCTTAAGAGAAGGCGTCAACACCGCGGGCGCCATGGTGGGGGCGGGATGGTACAAAGGCGTCATGGGCCTCACGAGATCACGCAATAACTATGGAGACCAGACCGCGTTTGCCATGCAGCTGGTTTTGAGATATGAAGACGGACGGGAAGAGACCGTCTGCACCGGAGACAGTTGGGAGGGGACGGACGCCCCGGTGGTATTTTCTGAAATATACCACGGGGAAACGTATGACGCCTCTCTGGAGCTTCCGGGTTGGTGCGGGGCTGACAGGACTGCCGCAGATCATACGTCCGGCGACTGGCATGCCGTGGAAACAGTCCCGTATGACACCTCGGTCCTGCATGCACAGGGCGGCGCCAGAGTCCGGGTGATTGACCGGATTCCTGCGAAAGAAGTGTTCGTCACACCCAAAGGGGAGACCGTCATCGATTTTGGACAGAATATGGCAGGAAGAATCCGCGTGACGGCAAGCGGGAAGAAGGGCGATGTCATAGAGCTGCGCTGCTTCGAGATTCTGGACACGGAGGGCAACGTCTATCTGGATAACCTGCGGAAGGCCAGAACCACCATGAAGTATATCTTTGGGAGGGACGGCGAGATTTCGTACCACCCGCATTTTACCTATATGGGATTTCGGTATGCCCTGGTAGTTTCGTATCCGGGAACGCCGGAGGCGAAGGCATTTACGGCAGAGACGCTTCACTCCGGGATGGAGCCGGCCGGAGAGATCACCTGTTCCAATCCGCTGTTGAACCAGCTTCATCATAACTATCTCTGGGGGCTGAAGGGCAATTTCTTAGATGTGCCGACAGACTGCCCGCAGCGTGACGAGCGGCTGGGATGGACGGGAGACGCTCAGATTTTCTGCCGCACGGCGTGTTATCTGATGAATACCTATACCTTTTATAAGAAATGGCTTTGGGATTTAAAAGCGGATCAGACGCCGGAAGGCGGAGTTCCCCATGTGGTTCCCAACATCGAGGAGGAGCACGCGGAAGGCAACTGGCTTTTGAAGCAGGGACCTCATTCGGCCTCCGCATGGGCGGACGCAGCCGTCATTGTTCCATGGACCATGTATCTGATGTACGGAGATACGGCGATCCTGGAGCGGCAGTACGACAGCATGAGGAAATGGATCGAGTTCATGAGGGAGCACTCCGAGGATTATATCTGGAATTACAAGCTTCAGCTGGGCGACTGGGTGGCGCTGGACGCCGAGGAAGGAAGCTTCTTCGGGGCTACGCCGACCGACCTGACCTCCACGGCCTATTTTGCCTATTCCACAGGATTGTTTGCCAGAATCGCCGGAATTCTGAAGAAGGATGAAGCGGCGGAGTATGAGGACTTATACGGGCATATCGTGAAGAAGTTCCAGGACACCTTTTTTGACGGGAACGGCAGCTTAAAGGTCCAGACGCAGACCGCCCATATCGTGGCACTTTACTTCGGACTGGTACCGGAAGGCAGGACTGAACAGACCGTAAACGGGTTAAAACGTCTTTTGGATAAAGAAGACGGCCATCTCGTAACCGGTTTTATCGGAACGCCGTATTTCTGCCACGCCTTAAGCCGGAATGGATGCTTAAAGGAGGCTTACGACCTGCTCTTAAAGGAAGATTACCCTTCGTGGCTGTATCAGGTGAAGATGGGGGCGACCACCATCTGGGAGCACTGGGATGGGATCAAGCCGGACGGAACCATGTGGAGCCCGGGAATGAATTCCTTTAATCACTATGCTTACGGAGCCATCGGCGAGTGGATGTACCGCGTTATGGCTGGAATAGAGACAGATGAGGCCGCTTTCACAGGGGCGGGCTTTAAACATGCGGTGATCTGGCCGCGCATGGGCGGAGGCTTAAGCTATACCGATGCCAGGCATGAGACCATCTACGGCACGATCCGCGTGCGCTGGGAGATGGAGGGAAACCGGATCACCTTATTGGCAGATATCCCGGCCAACACCGGAGCGGCCATACGTCTTGACCGTGCGCAGCGCGTGGTGGAAGACGACGGATTGTGCTTTAGACCTGGGGATGGATATATGGAGGCGGAAGCCGGGTCCGGGACGTATCGGATTGTGTTTGAATTTGAAAATTTTGCCGGGGCATTTTCGTGATTTCAATCGTGAGTTAACCGGCAAGGTTTGTTCCGGATTCGCTTTTGCAGCATGTAAATATATGTGTCTGTCGACACGGTTCTTAAAAAATCCATTGTCAGTTTTCTGACTGTAACATAGTAAATCATCTTAAATAGCCAGACATATTTTTACACAAAAACAGAACACACATTCGAGAATCCTGTTGCATAATTCACATACATATGGTATAATTGATTTATGGAAAAAGTATATGAAATATCAGAGAAAACAAAATTAACATATGGTCGTGGATATGTATATTCTTTACAGTACCATCTTATCTGGTGTACCAAATATCGGAAGAAGGTATTAACAGATGGAATCGATATTCAATGTAAGGAGATGCTGACAGAACTGGCGGACCAGTATTCTTTTCAGATCCTGGCGATGGAGGTTATGCCGGATCACATTCATCTGCTCCTGGACTGCCGCCCGCAGTTCATGATATCAGACATGGTCAAAATCATGAAGGGAAATCTGGCCAGAAGGCTGTTTTTAGACCATCCGGAATTAAAGAAACAGCTGTGGGGAGGACATCTCTGGAATCCATCTTACTGCGCAGTGACTGTCAGTGACCGAAGCCATGAACAGGTAAAGTGCTATATTGATTCACAAAAAGAACGGTAACAGGAGAAACAGGATGAACAGGGCTTATAAGTATCGTGTCTATCCGACCGCAGAGCAGGAGCAGGAGCAGCCATGGCTTAAGCAGGTGGATAAATTTGCCCTGACCAATGCCATCTATGCGTTGGATGCTGCTTACCAGAGATTTTTCAGGAAACAGGGCGGCTATCCCAGATTCAAGAGCAGGCATCACAGCCGTATGTCCTACACTACGAACTATACGAATGGAAATATTGCCATACTGGATGGAGCAGTCAGGCTGCCAAAGCTCGGAAAGGTCAAAGCAATTGTCCACAGGGCAGCACAGGAAGACTGGCGTCTGAAACAGGCCACGGTATCAAGGGAAGGTGACGGCAGTTATTATGTGTCAGTCCTTTACGAGTATGAGGCCGTGATTATCCCGCAGGCAGTTAATCCGGAGCAGGTGATTGGTCTGGACTATAAATCGGACGGATTATATATGGATTCAGAAGGCAGGTGCTGCGGTATGCCTCATTATTATAGAAAGAACCAGAAGAAGCTGACAAAGGCGCAGAGGAAGCTGAAAGCGAAGCAGCTGCAGTCAGTTAATTACCGGAAACAGCAGAAAAAAATTGCCCGGGTTGCAAAAAAGGCAGCCAATCAGAGAAAGGATTATCTGCACAAAAAATCAACTGAGATAGCCAAACAGTACGATTTAGTGTGTGTGGAAGACTTAAATATGAGGGCGCTGGCAAATAGAAAGTTCGGAAACGGAAAAGCGACCATGGATAACGGGTATGGATCATTTCTTATCATGCTAAAGTACAAACTTGAGTCCAGAGGAAAGCGTCTGATCCGCATCGAAAAGTGGTATGCGTCCACGAAGACCTGTAGCCGTTGCGGTGCGGTCAAGATGATGCCGTTATCGGTCCGCCGTTATAAATGCAGCTGTGGAATGAGCATGAACAGAGATTTAAATGCAGCAATCAACATCAGAAACAGAGGGTATGAGATATATCGAAAAGCAGCATAGAAGTGATCATAAACTGTAGGGCCGGGACGGTCCGAACAGTATAATCAACGCCTGTGGAGCTGGCATAAGACCTGTTAATAGAAGGGCAATCGGCGCTGAAACAGGAAGCTCGTGTATTTATACATGAGTAAGTTCACATATAGCAGGAAAAACAGAGTGAACATACTGGGAGGGCAAGGCAGCCCTGGTATGTTCACTCTGTTTTATTTTGCGTTGAAATACAGGACCTTTCTGCTTGGTATGTAATAAATGAATAAAAAGGAAAAATGATATGAAGAATTATATACAAATTAACTAAAAGTGTATTGACTGTTGATAAGTTTTGTAGTATTATCAGTAATAGTAATAGAAATAATATTAAAAAGGGTATGGAGGTAAGCAATGACAAAGAGGGAGCGGGTAATCACTGCAATTCAGGGGGGTGAGGCCGATTATGTTTCGACTGGCTTTTCTCTGCATTTTCCTGCAGAACGCGCATTTGGAAAGGAGGCTGTAACGTCACATCTGGAGTTCTTTGAAAGGACTGATACGGATATTCTGAAGATTATGAACGAGAATCTCGTTCCGGATATCGGAGAGATACGGGTTCCGGAGGACTGGAATAAGATTCCGTCGTATTCCTTAAAAGACACCTTTATGCAGGATCAGATTCATCTGGTAGATGAGATTCTTCAAAAGTGTGATCCCAGTGCTTTCAAATTAGGCACCATTCACGGGATCTGCGCTTCGGCAATCCATCCAATTGAAGCGAGATACGGATACGAGGCTGTCAGAGAACTGTTCTGCACTCACATCAGGGAAAATAAGAAACCAGTAATCGAGGCATTTAAGCGAATAACCGATGGCATGTGCCAGTTGTCCCAGAAGTACATCGAGATGGGACTTGACGGTGTCTATTATGCGGCTTTAGGCGGAGAGAAGCATTACTTTACGGACGACGAGTTTGCAGAGTGTATAGAACCGTATGACAAGCAGATTTTATGTGCAGTGAAAGAAGCGGATGGGTACACATTTCTGCATATGTGTAAAAACAATCTGAATATGAACCGGTATGCGACGTATGGCGATTTAGCCGATGTCGTGAACTGGGGAGTTTATGAAACGGGATTTTCTCTTGAAGAGGGGAGACAGTTATTTCCGAACGCCGCTGTCATGGGGGGACTGGCGAATCGAAGTGGTGTCATGGTAGATGGTACCGGAGAGCAGCTCGCAGAGGCAGCAAAAAAAGTTGTTATGGATTTTGGAAAAAAGGGTTTCATCATGGGGGCTGACTGTACCCTTCCAACAGAGATTCCATATGAAAGGATTAAGATAATTGTAGACGCAGTAAGAAGCATTTAAAAGGAGAAGAATGTTATGAGAAGAAGAGGCGCAGCAACTTTATTAATGGTTTCCATGGCAGCATCATTACTGGCGGGATGCGGAGCAAAAGAAAGCAGTCAGCCGACTACGGCAGCGGTCCAGGATACGAAGGCAGCTGAGAGCAAAACGGCAGAGAAGGAGGAGACAGAGAAGGCAGCAGAAGCTACAGTATTTCCGAAAGGAACTGTAACCTTTTACATGAACGGCAATCCTCAGTACAGACAGCAGTATTTTGAGACGTGGCTCGATAATCACAGGGATATTGCACCGGAAGTTTCTGTAGAGTTCGTGCAGGTGGAGAGCAACGCGGATGCCAGAGAAAAAATTACGATGACTTCCCTGGCGGGGGCGGTGGAGGACCTGCCTGATGCGGTGTTCTTAGACAGGCTGAATCTGATGGATTTGGTGCAGGCAGGATTACTGGTTGATGAGACCGGCTTTTTGGAGCCGTTTGTAGAGAAAATGGTTGACGGCGCTGTTACAGACGGCATGGTAAGCGGCAGAATGTACGGACTCCCGGATTCCGTGAGGCCGCAGCTGCTGATGTATAACAAAGAGATTTTCGATAAGTACGGCGTAGATCCGGAACAGATGTCTACGATGGATGGCTATATTGAGGCGGGTAGACAGCTGAAAGAAAAAAGCAGCGGTGAGGTTTACTTATCCTGGATAGGCTCTAATAATATGACCTGGAAGTGCTGGGGAAGGCGCGGACTTATGCCGCAGGCGAATGCGAAGGTCTGGGACGATGACGGAAATGTCATTATAGGCAGCGATGAAGGGACAAAGACAGCCCTGGGTGCATTGGATACCATGTATTCGGAGGGCCTTCTGATGCGTGTGGAGATGTATGATCCCGCGTTGTACGATGCGGTCAACAGCCAGAAGATCGCTACCTTTGATATTGGCGCCTACTGGGACGAGTTTATGAGACAGAACTGCCAGGCCGTAGCGGGACAGTGGAGAATTATGTCGGCGCCGGTATTTGACAGTGTAGGCAGGGCGGGTGCCCCTGTATCCAGTTATTTATGCGTGCTTGAAAAGGGAAAAGACGGCGTTTATAAGGAACTGGTAGAACAGATGTGGAAAGATTTCACCTTTGATAAAGAATCAAAGGAAGCATGGGTTAAATCGATGGAAGAGCAGAATGCGCCGTATACGAACCCGATTTCCTTAGAGCTTTTAGAGGATGATTTCTGGAAGGAGCCTTCTGATTATTATGGAGGACAGTCTTTCCGTGAATGGGAGGCCCTGACTCTTAAAAATGGTGCAGATAATATGGTTGTAACGCCGCAGGATGCGGAGGGAGACGAGATCATTTCCGCCGAAATTGAAAAATATGTAGCTGGAGACCAGACGATGGAAGAAGCAATTGCCAATATGGATAAAAATCTGAAGGCTAAGATTGGAAAAGCTGAGATTGTAAAATAACTTCTATTGCAGCAGAGGGAGATATGACGGCAGACGGCTAATTCTGCTGTCATATCTTTATAGGTGAGAAGATGATTAAGACGATAAAAAAATATAAAGCCCCTTATTTGTTTATACTCCCATTTTTTATTCTGTTTTTAGTATTTCAGTTAATTCCCACGGTATGGACTTTTTACATAAGCCTTACGAAATGGAGAGGAATCGGAGCACCGGAATTTGTGGGGCTGGATAATTTCAGAAAGATGCTGATCGACGGCATGTTCTGGGAAGCTCTGTGGAATACGGTAGTGTATTGGCTCACCGGTCTTGTGCTTATCTTATTTCTTGCGATTCTGATAGCCTCCCTGCTGAACAGTCAGCTGCTAAAGGGAAAGGCGTTTTTTAAGACGGCCACTTTCCTGCCGAATATCTGCGCGGCTGTAGCGATGGGGTTGATCTTCAGAATGCTGTTCGATGAGAATGTCGGTTTAGTCAACGAGGTGTTGGGAAAGAAGATTCCCTGGCTGGCCAGTACAGCGTATTCGAAAATACCGGTAATCCTCCTGATCGTCTGGAGAAATACCCCATGGTATACCATGATTGTATTATCGGGGCTTCTGAATATATCGCCGGATTACTATGAAGCTGCCACTGTAGACGGGGCCAATACCTATCAGAAATTTGTTTATATTACGCTGCCTTCCATTAGCAATATTCTGTTGTTCTGTTCCATTACTCTGACCGTGGACATGTGGAAAATATTTAATGAACCTTATATTCTTCCAGGTCCGGGAACGTCCAATACATCGCTGTTCCAGTACATGTATGAATCGGGCTTTAATGTATTTAACATGGGCTATGCGTCGGCGATCGGTGTTATATTGATTGTATTGCTGACCATCATATCACTGGTGCAGTTCATCGTCAGAAAAGGAGGCAGAGAGACCGTATCATGAAAAATACAGGAAAGAAAAAATGGCAGTCCTTCATGGTTCACGCGATTTTGATCGTTATCACAGCTTTCTGCCTGTTTCCGATCTTATGGATGTGCCTGATCTCATTTAAGAGTACATCGGAAAGCATGACAGGATTTCATTCTCTGTGGATCGAGCATCCAACCTTGTCCAACTTTAAAAGGCTGTTCGAGCTGATCCCGATCGCCCAGAATACGTTTAACAGTGTGTTCACTACGGTGGCAGGAACCCTGACCTCACTGTTTTTCTGTGCCCTGGCCGGTTTTGCATTTTCGAAGTATCGTTTTCCAGGAAGAAAATTCTTATTCTATTTTATTATTGCGACAATGCTGGTTCCGGTGGAAGTCGGCGCGGTTCCCCTGTTTATTATAATGAGAAAATTAAATCTGGTAAACAGCTTATGGTCCCTGATTGTGCCAAGAATAGCCACCGCAATTGGAATCTTTTATATGAATCAGTATATCTCAGATGTGCCGGACGAACTGGTGGAGGCTGCCAAAATTGATGGCTGCAATGATTTTGGGATCTTTATGAAGGTGGTGGTACCTATTATTAAACCGGCCCTGGCTTCGTGGGGGGCGGTCACATTAATTTCCAGATGGAACGATTTCTTCTGGCCGCTGCTTTATCTGCGGAAACAGGCCAAATACACGTTGATTGTGACGATATCGCTGCTCCCGATCAGTGAAGGGCTTTCCACTCCGTGGCCGGTAATCCTGGCTGGAACGACGCTCATCATTATTCCTATCATAATTTTATACATTATTCTGGAACGATTCCAAAAGGGAGGCAGTTTTGCAGGAGCTGTAAAGGGTTAAAAAAGCCGGAGAACGGACTGTCAGATAAAAATGGAGAAAAAGCTATGGGAAAAATAAATCGAATTGAAGTGCTTCAGAAACAGATGAGAGAAAAAGGGATAGAGGCCGCTCTGATCGAGAACCGGAGAAACCGGGAGTATCTGGTTTATGCAGATATTTGGGAAGGCAGTATGCTGATCACTCAGGAGGAAGCAGTACTGTTAGTGGATTTCCGCTATTATGAGATGGCGTCATTATCAGTCCGGGACTGCGAGGTACGGCTGTGTAAGAATATCGAAGAAGCTATGAGACAGATCGTAAAAGACCGGAAGCTGTCCTCTGTCTGCTGCGAAAAGAATATATCTCATCAAAGGTATCTGTATTTAAAAGAAGTTCTGGAGGGGATTTGTCTCGACGATACGTACTGTATGGATTCCATCATTAAGGAAAATCGGAAACGAAAAGATGAATACGAATTATCCTGTCTGAGGACAGCTCAGGAAATCACGGACCGTGCATACGAGTATATTTTAACACGCGTAAAAAAGGGCATGAAAGAGTCTGAAATACGGATTGAACTGGGAAGCTTCATGATCCGGCAGGGATCGGAGAATTTCGATATCGGCTATATATCATCATCCGGAAGCAAAACCTCACTGCCGCATGGCGGGACCGGAGATAAGGTGGTGGAATCCGGTGATTTGATTATGATTGATTTTGGGGCGGTAATCGGAGGCTATCATTCTGATTGTACCAGAACATTTGCGGTAGGGAGCGCCACGGACCGTCAAAAAGAAATTTATGAAATTGTGCGAAGGGCCCAGGAAAAAGCGCTGATCAGTATCCATCCGGGAGTCAGAGGCTGTGATATTGACCACATAGCCAGAGATTATATTAACGAAAGCGGATATCAGGGCTGCTTTGAACACGGATTAGGTCACAGCATAGGTCTGGAGGGCCATGAAAACCCGAGATTTAATGAAAACTGTCAGGAAATAATCTGTCCGAATGTGGTGATGACCGTGGAACCGGGGATCTATCTGGAACATGATTTTGGAATTAGAATTGAAGATATGGGAGTTATAACAGAGACTGGTTTTGAAAATTTCACGAAGGCCTCAAAGGAATTTGCCATTATATAAACTTGTTATTATTCCTGCTATTGTGGTATATTTAGTACAGAAATTTCGAGAGGCAGGACTGCCAGCAGGAAAAGGATAACAGAGAGGAAACAAGGGTATGGATGGAGCAAAAAATCAGTCAATCAAAGAACTTGTTTATGAGGGAATCCTGAATGATATCATTCAGGGAGTGTACCCGGCTAATTCAATTTTGAATGAGAGGACGTTAGTAGAAAAGTATGGTGTCAGCAAGACACCGGTGAGAGAGGCTTTGGTTCAGTTATGCGGTGAGGGGATTTTAAAGAATATTCCAAGATACGGGTATCAGCTTCCTGTAATTACACCTTCTGAGATCAATGCGATAATCGAATACAGAATCGTCCTGGAGACAGGTGCGCTTAGAAAGACGATGAAGATCATTACAAGGGAACAGATTGATAAGTTAAATGCTCATGCAAAGCATGCGGGAGCTTTGGCGCAGAAGCGTGATATTACGACCCATTGGGCGACGAATATGGAGTTCCATCTGATGCTGTGTGAGTGTTGTTCCAACCAGTTTATGTATAAATCGTTAAACGATGCGTTAAAATTCTGTTCCAGAGGGGCAAGTCAGTACTTTAATAAGTCCTGGGAGACAGGTAATCCGACAGATGCCAATGGCCACGTACAAATTATGGAAGCAATCCGCCATCAGGATGGAAAACTGGCGGAAGAACTATTGGTAAAAGATATTGAATGCCTGTGGAATGAGATTCTTGGGCCGTAGAAATGAGCCTCTCCGGATAAAAAAGAGATGGAGAAGTATGAGGATAGACAAGAATATTTACAAACAGTATATTGCCGTGCTGGAGGAGGAACTGGTTCCGGCTCTTGGCTGTACGGAACCGACCTGCATCGCCTATGCGGCGGCTCTGACGGCTGGATGTCTTGGCGGTATGCCGGATCATTTGGTGGTGGAGAGCAGCGGAAATATTATTAAGAACGTGAAAGGCGCCGTAGTTCCTAATTCCGGCGGATTAAAAGGGATTGAGGCCGCGGCGGTGCTGGGGGCGGCTGGAGGTAATCCGGAATTAAAACTGGAAGTATTGACCGGAGTAACAGAAGCGGCGATTGAATTAACGAAAAAACTGCTTGAAGACCGCGATTTCTGTGAAGTCAGGGTTATGAAGTCCCCGGCGAACCTGCATGTGAGAATTACCGGGATGCGTGATGGCTATGAAGCAAAGGTGGAATTGATACATCAGCATACCAATCTGGTGAGAATCGAGAAAGACGGTCTTGCTTTGTACGAAAAACCGTATCAGCCCGGCAGCTTTGACGAATCCCTGACGGACAGAGGCTGCCTGAATGTCCTTGATATTCTGGCATTTGCAGATGAGGTTCAGATGGAGGATATTCAGGAGCTGATCGACCGCCAGATTGAATATAACGAAAGAATTGCGCAGGAGGGCATGCAAAAGGAGTACGGCGTATCCGTTGGCGCCAATCTTGTGAAATACTACGGTAATGACGTGCAGGTCAGAGCACGCGCCATGGCGGCGGCCGGAAGCGATGCGAGAATGAGTGGCTGCCTTTATCCGGTTGTGATCAATTCGGGAAGTGGAAATCAGGGCATTACCGTGTCGGTCCCGGTGATTGAATACGCAAAAGAGATGGGCGTCAGCCATGAAAAGCTTGTGCGTGCACTGGTCTTCAGCAATCTGATTGCGATTCACCAAAAGACCGGAATCGGAAGATTGTCGGCATACTGCGGAGCGGTCAGCGCGGCATGCGGCGCAGGCGCCGGAATTACATATCTTTCAGGGGGATCGTATGAGCAGATCTGTGCTACAATCACAAATACATTAGCCAACGTATCAGGAATGATCTGTGACGGTGCCAAGCCATCGTGCGCGGCCAAGATAGCAACCGCCGTGGATGCGGCGATTATGGCGCACTGCCTGTCGATGGAGGCGGAGGAATTCCAGCCGGGAGACGGGATCGTAAAGGACACCGTAGAAAATACGATTGAGAGCGTTTGTGAGATTGCATCACAGGGAATGAATGTGACCGATGCGAAGATATTGGAAATTATGGTAAGGTAAACAGTGAACAGTAAACAGAAGGGACAGTGAAATCATACGATTCATGATTTTACTGTCCCTTAAAATGCCAGCAGTTCTGTCCCCTTCAAACGCCTTCAGCGCCCCCTTCAGCGCCGGTTGCCATGCGAAGCCGGTCTGCCAGGCGGAGGACTGGCTCAATGGTGGGGAGAATTCATGAAGTAACCGTTCCCGCCCTTCCTCTTAACCTGATACAGCGCCTCGTCGGCCTTCTGATACAGCGTCTGGAAGTCCTTTCCTCCGTAGGGATAGAGCGAAATTCCGATACTGACTGTGACCTTTCCGGACAGGGGGCCGGACTCGAAGAGCTGTGCAGTCTTGTGCTTTAATTCCCCGGCCTTTCGAAGCATCGCGGAAGGGGAGGGAAGGTCGGTCAAAAAGACGGCAAATTCGTCCCCGCCCATGCGTCCGATGACATCCGTACTGCGGAAATGCTGGGAGAGCAGCGCGGAGATACTTTTTAACACGGTATCTCCCATGCTGTGCCCCCGGGTATCGTTAATCTCTTTAAAATGATCGATATCCAACAATAGAAATGCATTAAGCCGGTCAGGATACTTCTTAAGCCGGCGTTCCACCTGCCGCTGCAAAGCCATCCGGTTCAGCAGGCTGGTAAGGGAATCGCGCATGGCCTTTTCCTGCAGGAGTGCGGTCTCCTGTTTGTAGTCATCGATGTCACTGAGCAGGCCGATGGCATGAACGGGCCTCTTCTCACTGTCAAAGATGGTGGTCACCCGGTTCCGGCACCACAGGTAGGTGCCATCTGCACGTTTTGCCCTGTATTCTGCCTCGGCATAGGGCGCGCCGCCCAGTATGGCAGAGATCATATCTTCCACATTTTGCTTGTCAGCCTGATAGACAATGTCGTACTCCGTCAGGTTCTTAATAGAAATATCGGGAGGCGGAGGAAACCCGAACATTTTCTCATAGACAGGAGAGAACTGGATCCTGTCTTTAAGAATATCCCAGTCGAACACCGTGTCCCGGGTCTGTTCGGAGATAATCCGGTACCGCTCTTCGTTGAGTGCGGTTGCCTCCCGCTGAAGCTTCTCCTCGGTGATGTCAGAAATGATAAACTGAATGATCTGGCCGGCTTCCATGTCAGAACGGAAGCGAAATGCCCTGGCGTGCATCCATTTCACATTTCCCTGCCTGGTGCGGATTCTGTAATCCATGATACAGCTGTCCAAATCAGACTTCACATAGTCGAGAAACTGCGTTTTCACCATTTGACGGTCAGCCGGGTAAATGATCTGAAAAAATTTAGAAATTCGGCTTCCGAGAGGAAGGTCCTCTGGCTGATAACCGGTTTGACGGTAGAATTCTTTGTTTACATAACGTATCATACTCTTTTTTCCGGACAGCAGGCTGATCAGGCTGTCAGGAATGGTATTGATAAGGTTTTCCAGCTTATTTTCTGTCTGACGCTTATCTGTGATATCGATGAAAAAGACGTTTACCATGCGTTCTCCGCCGTTTTTCTCCACCCGCGCGCAGTAGGCAGTATTCCAGGCGATGGACCCATCTTTTTTTTGTATCCGGTAGGTGACAGTGGCAGGCTCATTCGTTACAAGAAGCTTCTGCAGCGCCTCTGTGACGATCGGGCGGTCCTGATGCACGACGAGATTCATTCCCTTGCCGCAGAAGGGGGGAGACTGGCTCTCCACCTCCGTATATCCAGTCATTCGGTAGTAACCGTCAGTGGCCGTAATGATGCGGAATTCGTCGTCCACAGACAGACGTGCGGTTCCGCCAAGCACGGTCTCAGACAGCATAGCCAGTTCCTTCTGGGCTTTTTTCAGTTCCATCATCAGATGATTAAAATGCTCTGGTGTAATAGGAACACCATTTTCAACCGGTGAATTACAGGTATTTTCCATATCTTGCATACAAAAACCGCAAATCGCGGAAATCGCATATCCTCCTTCCTGCCGATGACGGTATAATATCGGTATTATATCCGAATTATAGCGCGAAGGCGGGAAAAAATCTATGCGATTTCCGCTGGTCTACAAAATAAGTAAAAATTTTACTTAAATAGTCTGATACCAGGAATGTGCTAACATTTATCCAGACAGCACATGGACAGAGGGAGTGGAAACCAGTTGATCCGGCTGTTTCTGCACACCAGAGCACGGGTTTCCTGATAATCAGGAGAAAAGAGAAAACGTATGGCCTCTGTTTCGGACAGCGGCAGGGAGGATATTTCGCTGGTGCGGGAGACGAAGGGAACTCCATCGGTCACAGTCAGCAGGTAACTGCCGTTGTTTTCTATCGACAGGATGGTGCTTCCGTCCATGAGCGGTTCCGAGGCTGCTTTCAGAGAGAGAAAGAATGACAGCACTGCCTCAAAGTCGAGTATTTGGTAATTGTCATCCTGTCTCATCTGCCATCTCTCACAGCATGCGGACAACGTCTCCATGCGGCCAGTCTCGTGAGGATAAACCTCCAGCAAAAGTTCCGGATCGGAAATTTCCCGGAAATACGTCTCCAGGCAGGAGAAGACCATGGAATCATCTTTCAGGAGCAGCTCAGAGACCGTATTTTTTCCCGCAGTTAAGTAACCGGCGAAGGCGCCGCTGTGAAGAACCTTGTAAGTTTTTTCGTACCAGCTGCCTGAAATGTCTTTAAAGTCAGCGGCTGAACGGTCTGCGCGGTATGGCAGTGCTTTATGCAGGCGGGCGATCTCCACCCACGCAGGGTCCTGGATTCCGGTTACTTCACGCAGGCTTACATTGTAATGAGAAAAGGCATGTCTGCAGTGACGGAAATTATCACGGCTGAACCGATAAGTCGTGACGCTGCCGCATGGTTCATAACCGAAATAGCGGTAACGCTGTCTCAAGCCGGTGAGGCAGCTGAGCGCCATGTGGTTTTCCTTCATATCCCGGATGGCATCGTTCATCAGGCGCTTCATGTAGCCTTTCCCGCGGCTGTTCGGATGGACCGCCACGCTGCCTATGGCGGCGCATGTAAGAGAACGGCTGCCAAAACGGAGTGTTACGGGCAGAGAGCAGACGACCGCCTTGATTTTCCCTTCCTCAAGGGCCAGAAAATGGTATGGCTCGGTATTTTTTCCGTTTCCATATAATTTGGGGACCAGGGAGGCAAAATCATGGGTGGTGCCGGAAAGGCTGAAAACCATGTCGATAAATTCAATGATCTGCGGTAATTCTCCGCAGCGGGCTTTTCGGTATTCTGTCATAGGCGTTCCTTTCCTAACGGGAAGTGTCTCCCAGTGTCTGTAAGTGTCTCATATCGCCGTACAAATCAGTGAGATGGCGGAACTGGTCTTCACGGTAAAAGCTGCATTTGCCGCTGCCGTAATACTTGGCTGCCTCGATGACGAAGCGGGCCGTCTCCTCCAAATCGGTCGGATGGGTGGCGCCGGTGGCGCATCCTGCTACCATGGTCTCCGTCGTGATGGCGACTCCGACTACGGGCGCGTCCGTGGCCGTGGCCGGCTGAAGGATGCTGTTGATATGGTATAAATCATTGCCGTATGGCGTGATATCCTGAGTCGCCAGAGGAAATACGCGGGGAAGCTGTCCGGTGGTAGTCTGCATGATGTCCAGAAGATCGTCGGAGACACTTAAGATGTAGCCGGATTTTACGGTGTTGGAGATGGCGAATCCTCTGTGATTGATGATCCGGTTCCCTTTTGTCGTATCGACCGACAGGATGGCATCCATGGCGGACAACACTTCCGTCTCATTGTTCTGATGCATTTGCACGGGAGAACCCATAAATGGGACGGGATCATGCGGTTCCGTTGGGGCGTCAGGGCAGATATGGGTGGCGATGATGACGTCGCCTTCCAGGATATCCCCTTTTTTCTGCATATCCAGCAGCTTGGCGGCGACGGTAAGAACTGTGCATGCGCCATCCCCGTCAGAGACAAATCCAGTCATGACCGGCCGTGCTCCCAGGCCGCCGAGCCTGCCGATGACACCCAGTGTGGGCGCGGTTCTGCCGGATGATTTACCGTTCTTTCCCGGAATCAGAACACGGATTA
The DNA here is from genome assembly GCF_014288005.1 of Hungatella hominis. NCBI lineage: Bacteria > Bacillati > Bacillota > Clostridia > Lachnospirales > Lachnospiraceae > Hungatella > Hungatella hominis. Next base: position 312,838 of record NZ_JACOPB010000006.1, on the reverse strand, counting down.
CATCCGTGCTGCCTTTCGGTCCGGTGAGAGGAAATACCTCGACATTTGCAGCCGGATTGACGGAGAGAAGATAATCTTTCATGCGCTCACCGCTTGCCGCGCTGTCATCAAGAATATCGAAAACTTCGAGAAGTTGTTTCATTACCATTAGGAAAGCCTCCTTTATTTCATGTTGAGTCATTATAGTATAGTGAAAATTGAAAATCAAGAAGGCTCTCCCAGGTTTTGACTGTTAATTAGAGAATATTTAAAATATAGAGCGTTAATTGTGCAAAACGCATTAAATATAAAAAAAACCATGTGCATGGTAACGAAGCCATAAAATAAAAAATCCGATATACTTGATCTCAGTGAAACGTCGGCAAAGAGGCGGACCGTTGGATTGGGGACGGTCCGCTATTTTTTAAAAACCAAGGAGGAATGATTATGAGAAGGAAGAAATGTTTGGCAACTCTTACAATGGCGGCCATGGTGGCTGCATCTCTCGCAGGCTGCGGTTCGTCGGGGGAAAAGACGGATAACAGCCAGGCGGCGGTCAGCGGCGAAAATACGGTTTCAGACAGCGGTGAGAAAAAGAAAGATTCCGGCTCTGCGACGGTGGTCAGTATGTGGCATATGTGGAGCGGCAGCGAGGCCGAGGCATTTCAGACGGTAATTGATGATTTCAACGCCAGCCAGGATGAGATCCAGGTTGAGGTGCTGGCGTCTCAGACCGAGGAGAAGATGCTGACTGCTATTCCCAGCGGCGACGGCCCGGATATTGTACATACTTCAGATACTACGTGCAGCAAGTGGGCGCAGGCCGGACTCTTAAGCACACTGGACAGCTATATTACCTCGGAAAATGTGAAGGTCGATGACATTTACCCTTCCGTGTACGCCCTCGGCACGTATGACGGAGAACAGTACGGGCTGCCTTATACCATGGATTCCTACATGCTTTTCTATAATAAAGGCGTTCTCGACGAACTGGGACTGGAGCCGCCGAAGACACTGGAAGAGATGGCGGAGATGTGTAAGCAGGTTACGGTAAAGGATGCAAACGGAGAGTACACACGGCTCGGATACGTTCCGGATTATCCGTGGATCGACAGAGTTGAGATTCCGTATCTGTTCGGAGCGGAATTCTATGATTTTGAAAATGACCAGGTGACGTGTACCAGTGACGAATTTAAGAACGCACTGAATTATAAGGCACAGTTCTATACTGAATATGGAATTCCGGAAGTGACCAAGTTTAAGAGCGGCTTCGGCGCTTACGCTTCTAATGATAACGCATTATTCCAGGGGAAAATCGTATTCTCCATCGAGGGTGAGTGGTTTGAGAATTTCATCAATTTATACGCACCGGATGATTTCGAATGGGGAGCGGTGCAGGTTCCTGTTACCGAGGCAAAGCCGGAGATCGCAGGCTGCGGAAGACTGCAGGGAAGTCTCCTTTCGATTCCGTCTACCAGCAAGAATTCTGATGCGGCCTTCCAGGTAATCCGTTATCTTACCTCCGGTGACGCTTACGTTAAATTCTGTTCCCTGATTGGAAACCTTCCGACTGCGTACTCTGCTTTGGAATCAGAAGACCTTGTAAAACAGGCGCCTCAGCTGGAACCGTTTATAGAGAGTGTGCTGGAAGGCAAAGCGAAGGCCTTCCCTGCGGTACCTTTCAGCGCGGAATACTCCGACATTCAGGGGCTTGAGGAGCAGGCTGTCTATTCCGGCGACAAGACTGTGGAAGAAGCGGTGGAAAGTATGTATGAACAGCTGCAGCCGCTTGCAGATGAATGGAAAAATGCCAGATAAATTTTAATAAGAAGTACAGGGCTGCTGTCCGTGGAAAAGCGGCCCTGTTTTCTATCAGAGGTGAAAAACAGATGAAGAAAAAGAAAAAATATAATTCGCAGGCACCTCAGATCCGTCTGGCCATGGTATTTTTGCTGCCATGGGTGATTGGGTTGATCCTGTTCCATATTTATCCGATCGTCTCAACGGTCTATTACAGTTTCACGGAATACAACCTGATGAAGGCTCCGAAGTTTGTCGGCCTGTTAAATTATAAGAAAATATTCCATGACGATTTATTTTACAAGGCGGTCTATAATTCCCTCTATTTTGTGGTGATTGGAGTGACCCTGCAGATCGCGCTGTCGGTATTTTCGGCGGTTTTACTTAATATGAACGTAAAAGGGCGAGGAATCTTCCGCACCCTTTTTTATCTTCCGACTCTCGTGCCGCCGGTGGCCAGCTCCCTTGTCTGGATGTGGATGCTCAACCCTCAGTACGGTCTGGTAAATGCGGTCCTGAAGTTCTTTCATCTGCCGCAGCCGTTGTGGCTGTCTTCGGCGGAGTGGTCTAAACCGGCCATTATCCTGATGACTCTGTGGGGAATTGGAAATACCATTATCGTGTACCTTGCAGGCATCGGTGATATTCCCAGAGATTATTACGAGGCCATCGACTTAGACGGCGGCGGCCCGATCTCGAAGTTCCGCTACATAACGTGGCCGATGCTCTCAAATGTGACCTTCTTCCAGGTCGTAAACGGCATTATCATGGGCTTTAACACCTTTACACAGTCCTATATCGTGGCAGCCTCGGCTCCCAAGGGAAACGGTACGCTGGGCGGTGTGAAAAATTCGCTTTTATTCTATGCGGTGGACATTTACAACGAAGGCTTTAAGTATTTGAAATTCGGATATTCCAGCGCGCTGGCGACCATTATGCTGGTGGTAATGATCATTATTACCTTTTTCCTGTTCAAGGGATCGAAAAAATGGGTCTATTACGGAGGTGAATGAGAATGAAAAGACGTATCAAATCGGCGCTGAAGTATATTCCTCTCTGTCTGGCGGGCTTATTTTTCCTGGTGCCATTTATCTGGCTGATCAGCACATCCTTAAAAAGTTCCGACCAGATATTCTCGTATCCGCCCAAATGGATTCCGAAGCCGGCAAAATTCAGCAATTACAGGGAGGCCTTCGAGGCGATTCCGTATCTGAAATATATCCTGAATACGATGAAAACCACTTCTCTGGCGGTTCTGGGAAATGTTCTGTCGGCCCCCATGATCGGCTATGCCTTTGGAAAGTTAAAATGGCCCGGACGGGATAAGGTGTTTATGCTCGTGGTTGCCACCATGATGCTTCCCTTCACCGTCACCATGATTCCTTTATACAGCCTGTTTTCGAAACTGGGCTGGATTAATACGTATATTCCGCTGGTTTTGCCGGATTTCCTGGGTACGGCCTACTTTATCTTCCTGATGCGCCAGTTTTACCGGAATCTGCCGGACGAGTTCATGGAGGCGGCCAGAATCGACGGCGCCAGTGAACTGTGGGTCTACGCAAGGATCGCGCTGCCGCTGGAGAAACCGGCCATCGTCACTGTCGCGCTCTTCTCGTTCGTCTGGTCCTGGACCGATTTCATGGGTCCGCTGATCTATTTGACGAAATCCACGAAATGGACGATCTCCCTGGGACTCAGCCAGTTTACCAATACATACGGAGTGGACTGGGCGCTCCTGATGGCGGCTTCCGCCATAGCGATCCTGCCTATGATAATCCTGTTCTTCTTTTTACAGAACTACTTCGTAGAAGGAAGCATGAGCTCCGGCGTGAAAGGCTAGAAGTCTACGAGGTAAAATCCTTATGATATCCAAGCTGATAGACACAGATGCATAAATACAGGGTGAAGAGCGCATCTGTGTTGTGTTCAAAATCAAAATCGAATTTCAGCAGCTCCTTGATATGCTGGAGCCGGTAGGTCAAGGTGTTCCGGTGAATATACAGGGCCCTGGCAGTCTTCTGGATGTTAAAGGAATTGTGAAAATACTGCTGAAGCGTCTCAAAAAAGTTAGTATCGTTGTTGGCGTCGTACTCGATGAGAGGCGAAATAATATCACGGCTCAGCTTCCGGAAGTCCTTTAGCTCCGGGATGTTGAGAATGTGGTAAATGCTCTGCTCAAAATAGGAGGAGGCACTGTTTGATAAGTTCAGCTGCTTCTGAACCTTGATGGATTTGAAGCTCTCTTCAAAAGAGAGGGCGATGGTCTCCACACCGAAGTGCGCGCTGCTGATCCCGATTCTCAGAGAAAAGCGGGATTCCAGCTCCTTGTACAGATTGTTGGCCAGCACATAGCTTTTTGTGATGATATCCAGATCCTGGTCCTTGTACGGATAGAGGAGAAAGACGCTGGCGAAATTGTGGTTATAGACCAGGAAATACTTGTCTGCAGTGAGGTAATTGCGGAGTCTGGAGATGAGCTCACGAAGCTCGTCCTCGTTATCTTCTGAGTCCTGAAGCTGCAGCGTCATGCAGACCCGTTTTAAGTCCGGATTGAAATTGTAAATATTACAGATGTTCCTGATCTCATCCGGAGTTTTGGAGCTGCTGCTGTGGAGAACCTGGAGAAACGGCGCATAAAAATTATTGGAAAAACCGGCGGCGGTAAATGCAGTTTCCTTGTCCAATGTCAGGGCAAGAAAAGGAAGCGCGTTCTCCACAATGGCCAGAAAGCGGCTGTCAGTCAGTTCGATCTTTTTATCGATGCAGAGGTAATAGCTGTAGTTGGGAAGCGGAAGCGCCTTACATACAACCGTTTCTCCGGAAATAGAAAATTCAGCCGTATCGGATTCCGGTTCGCAGGCAGGGGACAGCAGGGAAATCTGCGGGGGAGGAATCTCTCCGAACGCGTGATCAGACGCGGCGAAGGTGTTCCTGTGACTCGAAAAGGCCAGTCTGGCGGCTGCCGGATGAAAGCCGGCGTCGGTCAGAATGAACGTAAATCCCGAGACACCTGCGAGATAGTCCAGAAGGTCAGACAGGCTGCAGTTGGAATAATATAAGTTGGAAACCCGGATCAGTTCGTTATAGACAGGTTTGTTGTAAGCTTTATCGTTTCCCATGATTTCCCTCCCTGTAAAAGTATATTTAATTATAAACGAAATGAAACAAATTGCAAAGGAATAATAGTAAGATGAAAAAGAAAATATTCGTGGCAGGTATTTATCAGGAGAGCAACTCCTTTTCTCCGCTCATGTCAGAGCAAAAAGATTTTTTGACGTATTTGAAGGGGGAGGAACTGACGTCTCAGACGCCTGGCGTCAAAGAACTGGAGGACGCCGGTTATGAGGTGATTCCCGGGCTTTGCGCAAGTGCCTGGCCGGGGGGGATTTTAAAGCTGGAGGACTATCGCAGGATGGTGGGGGAGATCCTGGAGCGGCTTCCGCTGGATGGTTCGCTGAGCGGCATCCTTTTCCCGTCCCATGGGGCGCTGGAGGTGGAGTTTATCGGGAGCGGGGACGCATTTCTGATCAGCATGCTGCGGGAACGGGTGGGCCCCAGGGTTCCGATCGCCCTGGCGCTGGATCTTCATGCCAATAACACCTATACTCTCGCAAGGCTGTCGAATATCATCTACGGATACCGGACCGCGCCTCACATCGACATTGAAGAGACCAGCATACGGGCCGCAAAGCTTCTGATAAAGGCGATCGAGGAAGGAAAAGAGCCCTGGACGGAGTTAGTCCGTCTGCCCTTCATGATGCCGGGAGAAAACATGATGACGGAATCCGGATTCGGAAAAGAGGTGATCTCCATGGTGGCGGATTTAGAGCGCGTTCCGGGCGTCTGGTGCTCCTCGTATTTCGCCGGAATGCCATGGGTGGACTGCGCGCAGGGCGGCTCGTCCATTGTGATCTCGGGAGTGGGGGATAAGCGCCCGGGAGTGAAGGCCGCTGTGGAACTGGGCAGGAAAATCTGGGAGCGGAGGGCGGAATTCAAGTTCCAGGGTACGGCCATGGAGCCGCTTAAGGCGCTTCTCACGCTGGACCGGTGCGGCCATTATCCGGCCTTTCTCTCGGATTCGGCGGATAATGTGACGGCAGGCGCGGCGGGTGATAACGCATATATGCTGGATATGATCCTGAAACAGGGGATTAAAGGCGTTCTTGTCGCCCATTTTATTGACGGCCCCGCTGTGGCGTTCTGCGCCGCAAAGAAGAAGGGGGACCGGTTTGATATAAGCCTGGGCGGCACGATCGACCCAGTGGGAAGCGTGAGAACGGTGCTTACGGACGCCGAGCTGGTGGAGGTATTCCGGCAGGGAGGAAAAGCGACGGCTGCAGTCGTGAAAACAGATGCGGTGACTGTGCTGATACTGGCCGAACGCGGTCCGATCACCTCGGAGGCCGTGCTGAATTCGTACGGACTGAGCGCATATGATTACCGGATTACCGTGGTAAAACAGGGGTATTTGACGCCGGAATTCTACGAGGTGCTGAAAGCGTATATCATGGCTCTGACACCGGGAAACTGCGCGCAGGATCTTACTATGGCGGCGTATAGGAATGTGCGCAGGCCGATGGAGCCGCTTGATATCGTGGGGGATGAGAGGCGGATTGCGGAGACGTATGAAGCAGCAGACGATTGACCGGAGAAAATATAACAGGAACGGACAGGCGGTAAATATGATATGCCCCTTGTCCGTTCCTGTTTTGTGTTTTTCGGAATAAATATCCTATAGAATGTCCGATTCTACTCGCTTGATATAAGTCTCCAATGAATTTTTATCAATTAGTGAAGGGATGACTCCCTGTCTCAGTACACAGAATCCGGCGGCATAGGTCGCTATTTTTGCGGCCTTTTCTATGGAGTGGCCTGCAGAGAGATAGACAGCCAGAGCTGCGATAAAGGCATCTGCCGCACCGGTGGTATCCACAGGGGTAAAGGGAGCTGCAGGAATATAGCCGGTAAAATCGCGGCTTTTGACAAAGCACCCGGAATGTCCCAGTGTAATGATAACCGTTTTTGCTCCTCTCCGGATAAATTCCTCTGCTTTCTCCTCTATATCAGAAATTTCGGGACAAAGAAGCTCGGCTTCTTTTCGGTTGGGTACAAAGATATCGATCAACGCCATGAGTGAGGGACTGATCCGGTTCATTGCAGCCGGTTTCAGGATGTTGAGTACGCCGTATTTTTTTGATATCCTGGCAGCTGCCTCCACAGCCTCTTCCGGAACTTCTGTCTGAAGCAGACAATATCCGGCTGTCTCAAATACTTTCTCATATGGAGTGATATCATCGGGACACAGTTTTTTATTGGCGCCAGATAAAAGCGTAATCATACTTTCGCCGTCGTTTTGTACATGAATATAGGCTTTTCCTGTCTCCTCATTGGGAACCCGTTTTAAGCCCTGAATATCTACGTGGTTTTCTTCCATACAGGTGTAGACGAGGATCGAATCGTAGTCACTTCCCACCTTCCCGATCAGTACGGCTTCACTGCCAAGCCTTGCGACACCAACCGCCTGATTGGCACCCTTACCACCGGGGATGACCGAGTGTTTACTGGTACCTACGGTGCGCCCCGGCTGGGGCAGTTCATCCACATTCAGCGTAATGTCGATATTGATACTGCCAACCACGATAATCTTTCGGGCATGAGATGAGAAAGGAAGGTCCAGGCTTTTTGTATTCTCTAAAACATATTCGGCCTGGAAACTATCGGATCCCCCTTCTTTTTTTTCACATTTTTCAATCAGACGTTTACAGACAAATGCTCCAAATTCGTAGTATGGAATCTTGATACTGGAAATGCAGGGGAATGCTATATTTTCCCTTGCATCGTCACGCAGACTGACAAGTGATAGATCCTGTGGTACGTGAAATTGGCGCCTCGATAAATGATCCATCAGAATCAGGGAGGAGGCATAATGAGTACTGACAATTCCTGTGGGAGTGTGTGACAGAATACCGTCGCACCAGTCATCCGTTTCGACAGAAAGCCTCATTGAGTCACTATATGGAATACTATGGTCAAAAAGGCATTTTTTGAATCCCTCAAAAACCATAGAAGACCGCACACTGCTGTGTTTGGTCAGACAGGCTATTTTTGTATGCCCGTATTGCAGCAAAAATTCTGTAGCCGCATAGCCCATGGCAGAAAAATCAATAAAAAAAGAGGAAGGCTCGGCTGGAGCGCTGATGCGGCAGACCTCAATATTGTTCTCTGCAAAGTAACGTTCGTATTCCAGGCTTTTATTGCATACCGGTTCCCAGATTACGCCATCAACATTATTTTTGCAAAGTGAAGTTATATTTTTTAATTCACTTTCAGGACTGTCTTTGCTGTCGTAGAGCAGTACACTGTAACCATTATTCTGGGCGGTGGATACGGCCCCGTTTATAAAACGATTTGTTTTAACAGCGGATTTTAAAAGCACTCCCAAAATAAAAGTTCTGGCATCTGAAGTATTCTTTACAGTGCCATAGGGGGTGTAATTGTATTCCTTTACTATTTTAAGAACACGGTTTCTTGTTTCTGTATTAATATTGGCATCTTTGCCGTTAACAATTTTTGAGACGGTAGAAATGGAAACGCCTGCAAGTTGAGCGATCTCTTTAATGGTCATATGGATTCTCCCTATATATATGTTAAGTCTATTATGGTATAGATGGGAATCTTTGTCAATTAAAATAAAAAAACATATTGTAGATAATATATAAAAAAACGATTTCTAAAAACATTTTTGTTGATATTAATGATAAAACATATTGACAAGCGAGAAAAATATGATAATATATAACTATGAAAATTATTTAAGAAAACATTTTCCTATACATAATATCAAACGGAGGTAATGATGAAGAAGGGCATATTGGTAATAGGAAGTCTGAACATGGACCTGTCCATTGACCTGGCTAAGATGCCTGTGACCGGCGAAACGATTTTGGGAAGAGGAATCGCTTATAAAGCTGGAGGAAAGGGGGCAAACCAGGCGTGCGCAGCTGGAAAGCTGGGCGGGAGAGTCCGGATGCTGGGGTGTGTTGGACAGGATGAATTCGGACAGAAGCTGGTAAAGAGCCTGTCTGAGTCCGGTGTAGAGATTGATTACATAAAAGAAAGCCGGGCACTGCCGACAGGAACTGCGGTAATTTATGTAGATGATAACGGTGACAATAGTATTGTTGTAATTCCGGGCGCAAATATGGCTTGTGATATTGAGTATCTAAAAGAACAGGATGAACAATTTCAATGGTGCGATTATGTGGTGCTTCAGATGGAAATTCCTTATGAAGCGGTCTGGTATTCGGTGAAACGGGCAAAAGAGCTGGGAAAGACGGTGATCTTAAATCCAGCGCCGGCACCGGACGAAATACCAGAAGAAATCCTTTCGCTGGTGGATTACCTTACCCCCAATGAGACGGAAATTATCGCATTGAATGGTAAAAGAAAAGACGATATCAGGGAGGGGGCTGAAAAACTGCTTGGCCGCGGAGTGAGCAATGTAATTGCAACTCTGGGAGACAGAGGCGCTTTGCTGGTTAACCGGTATGGCGAGACATTTTATCCGGCAAGAAAAGTGGTGTCAGTGGATACAACGGCTGCTGGAGACTGCTTTAATGGAGCTATGGTTGCAGCGCTGGCGGAGGGGCAGAGCGAGGCAGAGGCAATACTATTTGCCAATATAGCTTCTTCAATTGCAGTAACCCGGAAAGGGGCGCAGGAATCACTTCCAATACGAGAAGAAGTGGCGGTGATTATGTGAAATATATTTTAAGAAAGAGAAGGGAGAAGAAGATGATGAAGAAAACAAAGAGGATACTGGCATTAACTTTGACGGCGTGTAGCCTGCTGTCACTGACTGCCTGCTCAGGCGGAAAAGCGTCTGAGACGCCGACAACAGAAAAACAGGCGGCAGGAGAAACAACAGCAGCAGAGAAAACTGAAACAGCAAAGGGGGAGGGAAAAAGAGAGAAACTGGTTATTTCCACGTATTTGGCTGATGCGGCGCAGGTGGCGGTAAGAGAGAAATATATAGATGGTCCACTGCAGGAAGCATTTCCGGATGTGGATATTGAGATCAAGATGTATAATGACCGTCAAAGCCTCCAGGTGGAGGTTGCCGGCGGTGGCGGCCCTGATATTCTGGATCTGGATGGCCCAACCGATGTCGCTGAATTCGCGAAAGCGGACCGTGTTCTGGCACTAGATGATTATGCGGCAAAATATGGCTGGCAGGATATGTTTTATGACTGGGCCTATGACAGCTGTTTCTATAATGAAAAACTGTTTTCACTGCCGACAAGCTTTGAAGGTATGGTGATTTATTACAATATGGATGTCATGGAAGAGAATGGCTGGAAAAAGCCGGAAACAAAAGATGAGTTGATCACCCTGATGAAAGAAATGAAGGGCAAAGGGATTATACCACTGTCGTTTGGAAACTCCAATTATCAGGGCGCGGTTGACTGGCTGTATTCAACATTTACCAGCTGTTACGCCGGACCGGATGTTCTTCGCAAGGCCTTGACCGGAGAAGGCAAATTTACAGACCCGAAGCTGACTGCATCAATTCAGACCATGGTTGACTGGTGGACAGAAGGCTGGCTCGGAGACAACGCTTCCCAGTCTATTACGAACGAAGACATGATGGCTTTCTTTGCAGAAGGCAGAGCAGCAATGATGATAAACGGAACATGGGCTTCAAACCAGCTGAATACTACATATCCAGACTGTAACTGGGATTCTGAGATGATGCCGAAAGATCCGGAGATCGGAAGCATCCTGCCGTTTGCGACAGGTGGTGGGTATTCCATTAATGCTAACTCTAAAAATCCGGATCTGGCAGCGGAAGTATTAAATTTCTTATTTACAAGTATGGACCGTCACTATGCATCGATTAATGAAGCAGGATATCAGCCATATCCTTTAAAGGATTTCGACATATCCAAACTTGAGGGTATGGACCCAAAGATGTTTGACCAGTACCAGCTGCTTATGGATGCACAAACGAACAACCAGATTGGTTTCTGCTCTTGGACATTCTATCCGTCTGACATGAGAGTCTATATGAATGAAAATGTGGATTCTATGTTCTTAGGGGTACTCAGCGTGGATGACTTTATGAATAAATCTCAGGAATATCTCGATGCTGCGCTGGCAAGTGGCACAGCTCCGGTGCTTCCTGAATAATTAAAAAGATTTGCAGAAAGCTGAATCATAAATAAATCGGACACGGATGAGTGATGTTTCAATATTAAGGGAATTCCCATGAAACGCACACTCATCCGTATTTTATCAGGAAGGTGAATACGTGAAAAACAAGAAAATACATTTGACACCATATCTTTTTATACTTCCGGCCTTTGCGATCCATCTTGCGCTTGTTACCCTGCCGTCGTTAAGCACACTGGTTATGTCACTGTATGAATGGAACGGTTTGGGAGCTGCTAAATTCATAGGCCTGGATAATTTTAAAGAGATTGCAGCGGATCCTATGGTGAAACAGGCAATCTTACATAACATTGAATGGCTGCTGGTATTTATTACAGTACCGCTCATTCTCGGGTTTGTTGTAGCAATTATTGTAAGCCAATTAAACCGGGGACAGATGATTTTTCGTACAACATTTTTTATCCCTTATGTCATATCGGCGGCGGTTGCAGGTAAAATCTGGACTGCCTATATGAACCCGTATTATGGGTTTAATCAGGTATTTGCAAAGCTTGGCTGGGATGGGCTGGCGAAAACACTTTGGCTTGGAAATCCCAAGATCGCCCTGTATTCGGTTGCGTTTGTTGACAACTGGCATTGGTGGGGATTTATCATGGTGTTATTTTTGGGAGCACTTCAGCAGGTTGATTCCGAACTTTATGAAGCTGCCAGAGTGGATGGAGCAAACCGGTTTCAGGAGCTTTTACACGTGTCTATTCCGGGAATCAGACCTACAATTGCTTTTGTTCTCATTATGACGATCATGTGGTCCTTCCTGACATTCGATTACGTTTACATTATGACGAACGGTGGTCCGGCCAATGCGACAGAGATTATGTCGACGTATATTTATAAGAATGCATTTACAAAGTACCGGGCAGGTTATGCCAATGCACTCTGCGTAATTCAGTGTGGTATCTGCATCATACTGTATTTTGTGCAGAAGGTGATCAGCGAGAAGGGAGGGATTGAGAATGGGTAAGAAAAAGAAAATCAGTATCTGGTATATCGTTAAATATGTATTTTTATTTGGGATGCTGCTGTTTGCGCTTGTGCCCCTGCTTCAGGTATTCATAAACTCCTTCCGATCGGATCGGGAGGTAAAGACGATGCCATTAGGGCTGCCGAAACAGTGGGTGTTTAACAATTACCCTGAGACATGGAAGATCGGCGGTTACGGACAGGCATATATTAACAGCTTACTGATAGCGGCAGTGGTAATTGTCGTGGTTTTGGCAGTGGCCGGTTTGGGGGCTTATTCTATCAGCAAGCTGGAATACAAGGGAAGAGGATTTTTTAATGCTTATTTCTTCGTGGCAATCTCTCTGCCTGGATTCCTCTATATCGTACCGGATTACTTTATCTTTAACAAACTTCATCTGATCGATACCAGAGTAGGGCTGATGCTGGTATACATTGCGATGCAGATACCGTTTAATATGCTGCTTTTAAAGACGTTTCTGGCGGGAATTCCCAGAGAGCTGGAGGAGGCAGCGAAGATCGATGGCTGCAATGAACTGGACAGCTTTATGAAAATTACACTGCCTATTGCAAAACCGATGTTTTTAACTGTAGCTATTCTTGTGTTTGTGAATGTGTGGAACGAGTACCTCTGGTCAAATACGTTTGTTACTACGGAGATTATCAAACCGGTGGCTACCCGGTTTGTCAAATTTACTGGTGAGTATGGCAGCGATATGGCGAAGATTTATACGGCTAGTGTTATTACGATTGCACCTGTTATTATACTGTATCTGCTGTTCAGCCGTAAATTTATTGAAGGTATGACGAGCGGAAGCGTGAAAGGGTAGTGGAAAGGGAGACTATATGAAGACGGAATATATAGAAAAGATATACGCGGGATGGCTGGCAAAGATAATCGGCATTCGGTTCGGAGCGCCTGTTGAAGGCTGGACTTATGATAAGATTAAAAATATCTTTGGCGAGAGGCTGGAACATTATCCGGCGGATTATATTAATTTTGCGGCAGATGACGACAGCAATGGTCCTTTGTTTTTCCTGCGCTCGGTGGAAGACAGCAAAAAAGGATATCATGTGAAATCTCAGGATGTGGCGGAAGCCCTGCTGAATTATGCCCCCTTTGAACATGGATTTTTCTGGTGGGGCGGGTTTGGTATATCAACGGAGCACACTGCGTACTTAAACTTGAGAAATGGCATTCCTGCGCCGAGAAGCGGGAGTATCGAACAGAATGGAAGCACGATGGCGGAACAGATTGGCGGTCAGATTTTTATTGATACATGGGGACTGGTAAATCCGGGAAATCCTGATAAAGCCGCTGTGATGGCAAGGGAAGCTGCCAGCGTAACCCATGGTGGTAACGGCGTGTATGGCGGTATCTTTGTAGCTGCCTGTATTAGCCGTGCGTTCGACGAAAAAGATATTGTTAAAATCATAGAAAAAGGTTTGAGCTATATTCCGGAGAATTGCGAGTATGCAAACGTGGTACGAATTGTTATGAAGTATCATGCGGGCCATCCGGATGACTGGAGAGCGTGTTATCATTTTATACATGATAATTATGGTTATGACAAATATCCTGGAAACTGCCATATTATTCCCAATGTTGCGGTGATGATTCTGGCTCTCCTGTATGGAAATGGTGAATTTGACCGTACGCTGGAGATCTGTAATCTTTGCGGTTGGGACACAGACTGCAACGTGGGAAATGTAGCGACGATTATGGGAGTAATCTGCGGGTTGGAAGGCATTTCTTATGATAAATGGAGAAAACCGATCAATGATCTGCTCATTTGCTCCAGTGTAGTGGGCTCGTTAAATATTATGGATATCCCTTATGGGGCGTCCTACATTGTGAAGCTGGCCAGTGAACTGGAGGGTACAGAGCTTCCAGAACTGTGGAAGACAATCACAAAATCGAGGATTGACAGCTGCCACTTTGAGTATCCTGGTTCCACCCATGCAATGAGACTGAGAATCGAAACGAACGACAGAAAGGCCTCTGAAAACAGAGAACTTTCTATTATGAATACGAATGAGACGGCATATACAGGGGAACGTTCCTTGAAGTTCCTGGCCAGAACTATGGAACCTGGAGAAAACGTCTACGTTTATAAGCAGACTTATTACAGGCCGGAAGACTTTTCGGACAGCCGCTATGATCCCTGCTTCTCACCGCTTGTTTATCCAGGCCAGATTCTTCATGGAAGTGTATGCATTCCGGAATACGGGCCTAAGGCGAGAGCGGGCCTGTATGTGAGAGACATTCATACAGGAAAAGTATATGAGGGAGAGATTAAAGAACTGGTAAAAGGACAGTGGAAAGAACTGACGTTCGAGATTCCGGGAAATATGGATGCATTAATTGGCGAGATGGGTATGTGCTTTCATATTGAAGGTAAGCATATGGAACATTTTGATTTTGTTGGATTTGTTGATGATCTCTATGCTGACGGCGCTGCGGATTACAGGGTGGATTTCACAAAGGAGGAAGAAGAATACTGGCCTGGCACGGTGCACAGAGAGATCAGCCAGTTTACAAAACTGAAAGGCAATACGTATCTCGCAAATGGACAAGTCCACATTGCATGCGGTGATTTTGGCGAGATCAGTACTGGAAGGTATGATTGGACTGATTATACGGCCGAATTTACTATAACACCGATGACTGGGACTCACCATATGGTGATTGTCAGAAGCCAGGGGGCAATGAGGTCGTACGGTGTAGGGTTCGATGCGGCAGGCAGATTAACCGTGTTTAAAAATTTAAATGGATATAAGGCGATGGCATCTAAGCTGTTTGACTGGGAGTACGGCAAAGAGTATAAGATTACCGTTAATGTTGCCGGGAATGTGATTACTGCCGGGATCGATGGAGAGACAATCACCTGGGCAGACGATGGGGAAGCGTATTTACACGGCGGGATCGGCCTGGCTGTATTGGAAGGAAGTCATATGAGCTGCAGCGGAATTCGAGTGAAATAGGGAGGCATTGATTGACGGAAAGGACGGTTTTCTATGGAGGTTTGCGGACTTGGAACGATTGCGATGGACGTTCTTATGCAGGTGGATATGCTCCCGCAAAAAGATGGCTTCTGCATGGTTGAAAATACTTCATATCAGCCAGGAGGGAGTGGAAGCAATGTGATTGTGCAACTGGCAAGGCTAGGGGCGGAATGCGGTTATATTGCAGCCTTGTCGAAGGATCGGTATGGGCTTGATATCCTGAATAATCTGAAAGAAGAAGGCGTAGACACTTCGTGCATGGAGGTGTTTGAGAAGGGGGTGACACTTCACACAGATATTGTTATTGATCAGAATGGTGACAAATTCATTATGCTAAACATGGGAGATACCTTTGAAAAACTGGAATTTGATGATATGAAAAAGCTTTATGTAGAGAAAGCGAAGGTATTCTATACAGATCTCTGCCCCGGAAAAACGGCAATGAAGGCAGTTACTGCTGCCAGAAATCGAGGAATTGAAACGGTGTTCAATATGCAGGTAGGCTTGGCAACGATGAATGGTCTGGGAGTATCAAAAGAAGAGCTTCTTGCCTGTATCAGGGAAGTCGATGTCTTTGCTCCATGCAGGCAGGGGCTCTTTGATCTGACAGGAACTGAAAACCTGGATGAGTGTTGCGGATATTTAAGAAATTATACAGATGCAGTTCTGCTCTTTACTCTGGGCAGCGGCGGTTCGGCCGCTTATGACCGGGATGGAACGAAGTATGAAGTCCCATGTAAAAAGGTGAATGTGATTGATACTACGGGAGCGGGCGATTCCTACATGGGAGGCTTCATCTATTCTTACTGCATCAAAGGGAAAGATCTGCTGTCCTCCATGGGTTTTGCCACAGCTTGTGCTGCACATACGTGCAGCGGCCTTGGAGCAAGATTTTCACCTGATCTGGAGATGGTAGGTCAATATCTGTGACAGAGCGTAAAGGATGACACACTTTTTAGCGGAGGTGAAGGCTGTGGAAGCGAAGGAAGAACTGTGGAAACGAATTCGTGGCGCCCTCGTTGGAATAGCCTTTGGCGATTCGTTTGGGATGCCAGTGGAGATGTGGAACCGGGAAAAAATTGCTGCAGAGTACGGAAGAATTCGGGAACATTTGCCGGGGGCTGATAATAATTTTATATCCAAGGGGCTTAAAGCCTGCGAAGTAACAGATGATACAATAAATACGATTCTTGTTATAGATATGCTGAGCGGCAGTGGGGGACAAGTGGATCCTGGAAAATTCATGGAGTTATTGAAAGCATGGGCGGAGACATCCTCAAAGAGTAATACAGTAATCGGACCGAGCACGGCTAAGGCGATGGAGAAAATTGCCGCTGGTGTTCCGATGGAAGAAACTGGGGTGACAGGGACCACTAATGGAGCGGCGATGAAGATTCTTCCGATTGGACTGCTTCATGAGATGAAAGATCTGGACGACTTAATAGAAGATGTCAGGAGGCTCTGCCTGCCGACCCACAATACATCACCTGCCATCAGCGGAGCCTGTGCAGTGGCTGCTGCAGTTTGTTATGCGGCAAATATCAGGAGCACACGGGAATGCGAAAAGACGGAAAAAGGGGGACAGTCTGCTGACAAAAAGCTTGAGGAGATGCTTGGCTTTGCCCGAAAGGCGGCTGAGAGAGGCCGCGTATTAGGAAATCAGATAGGAGCCCCCTCTGTCAGCGCCAGACTGGAACTCTGCCAAGAGTATATGAAAAAACATACGGAGGATGAGGTTATAGCTTTTATTGCAGATATTATCGGAACCGGACTTCCTGTAGAGGAGAGCGTAACGGCTGCTATTTCTTTTGTCTGTCTGGCAAAAGCTGATCTGCAGAAATGTGCGGAATATGTGGTACGGGCAGGAGGAGATACAGATACGATTGCAGCTATTGCTTGCGGGATATGCGGCGCTTTTAATGAGGGAGAGGGTATTACACGGGAGGTGGTGCAAAGAATTGAGGAAATAAATAGCATATCCTTCGATGATCTTGCCGATAAGCTGATGGAAGCCCGGCTTGTGCGCCACAGAGAAGAAAAATGTATGGCAGAGAGCGGTATGTAAGCAGAGTCTGACGTACTGTTTTGGTATCCGGTAAATCTCCTGCTGCAGGGATTTACCGGATATTTTCATTTTGCATGTAAAGAATCATGAGAAAAGAAGAAAACAGTTGACGTCATCTGATAAATATTATATATTATTGATAAATATATTTATCAACTAACCATTGGGAGGGATAACATTGAAAGTAAAAGTAAAAGACATTGCAAAAGCGGCAGGGGTATCGCCCACCACGGTGTCACTGGTTTTAAATAACCGCCCTTCCAGAATTGCGGAGGACACGAAGGAGCATATCCTTCGGGTCGCCAGAGAAATGCAGTTTCAGAAGGAATCGGAAATAGATTTTTCGGAGTTTAAGAAGGTGAAGACGCTCGGCATGGTGGTGCCGGACGTGATGAGTTCTTTTTATCACAGGCTGGCGGAGGAAACGTCAAGACATGCGTTTTACCAGGAATACACAGTCTTTCAGTGTTATACTAATGACGATATCCAGTGCTTCTATATGGCGGTGGAAGGGCTGATGGCCAAGAACGTGGATGGGATCATCATCATACCGCCCAGAACGATGGATAAAGAAAATGTGAAGCTGCTAAAATCGCTGCAGAAGAGCGGAGTTCCCATGGTGCTGCTGGATCGGGCGGCGTATGCGGTGTTCTGTGACTTTGTGACGGCGGACAACAAACATGGCGGGCGGATTGCCACGGAATATTTGATTAAGCACGGCCATACCGGAATCGGGTGCCTCGTAGGCGAGGTGAATGTTTACACCTCCAGAAAGCGTGTGGAGGGATACCGCGAAGCACTGGCCGCGGCGAAGATTCCATTTGATAAAGATCTTGTCTATTACGGAAATTACGATATAGAGTCAGGACGGGGGGGGATGGAGATCCTGTGGGAAAAAGGCGTTACCGCGGTGGTTGCAGGCAATGATCTGATGGCCTATGGCGTGTATCTCTTTGCAAAGGAGCATCACCTTTCCATACCCGGTGATTTATCGGTGATCGGCTATGACAATACGGAGCTGTGCGGCCTTATGGACGTGCCGCTGACGAGTGTGGACCAGAATACCGATACGATGGCCTCCAAGGCGGTTGAAGTATTGCTGCGAAGAATCGAGGAGCCGGCCGCCGATGAACCGGAACCGGCCAGAAACTATTATTTTACGCCGTTTGTGGTGGAGCGTGATTCGGTGGGAGAGATGAATCAGAGCTCAGCAAAGCGCAGTGAAATGCGGTAAGACACAGTGAAAAAAGATGAAACGCCGTAATTCGCAATAAGCAGCAAGGAAAAGTCGATTGATAGATAAATAACGGATAAATAAAAGCTAAATAAAAGTTAAATACCACATATTACAAAGGCAGGAAACGAAGAGTATTGATTCGTTTCCTGTCTTTATTTTTTTGCGTTTTGTCAACGGCGAATTTGAATAAATAAAACAGGAAAAAATAAAAGAATCAGTTTAACTCCTGTTTATCTGCGTAAATTTGGATTATATGTACAAAAAATATATTAAAATAACTGATAAATAAGAATAAATCACCATTAAAATACAGAGGGAAAATGAAAATTCTGAATTCATTTTTCGTATTGACAAAAGTAGATAAAATGATATAATGAAATTACAGAAATATTTATCACAAATTTATCAAGTGCTCAAAGGTACCGTGAAAATTTCAGTGAAAAAGGAGAGAAAAGTAAATGAAAAAAAGAATTTTTGCAGCAGCTTTATCAGTTGCCATGGTTGGAACTCTTTTGTCAGGGTGCAGCATTTCCACAACCAGCACGCCGGAGAGCGATGCGGCAGGTACTACGGCAGCAGCGGGTAAGACGGCGGCGGCTGAGACGACAACAGCAAGCCAGGATTTAAAGGGGCGTGAAGAGATCACTTTGTGGTTCTGGGGCGCAGAGCCATACGCACAGGAAGCGATGCAGCGAATCCTGGCAGATAAGTATAACAGCTCTCAGGATAAGTATAAGCTGGCTATCGAATTCAGACCATCGGTTGATACGGATATGTCAACTGCACTGGCAGCAAATCAGGGACCCGATATCGTATATGGTTCCGGTCCATCTTTCGTTATGCCGCTTGTAGAGGCAGGAAAACTGGAGCCGCTGGATACCTATTCCGAACAGTACGGGTGGAGTGACCGGATCCTGAAGCCGTTCTATGAATCTGGAACCGTGAACGGAAAACTGTACAGTTTAATCAGCGGTGTCAGCACGATGGGAGTCTTTTATAATAAGAAGGTACTGGCTGATAACGGCTGGGAAGTTCCGAAGACGATCGAAGACATGGAGAAGATCATGGATGACGCCCTCGCAAAGGGATTGTATGCATCTGTTACGGGAAACAAGGGCTGGAAACCAGTGAATGAAAACTATGCTTCCGTATTTTTAACTCATGTAGCAGGACCGGAGACCATGTACAAATGTCTGACCGGAGAAGAAAAATGGAACAATCCGAATGTCACCGCAGCGATTGAAAAGTCAAAGGAATGGTGGGATAAAGGATATCTTGCAGGTGATGATTATGTAAACTTAAATTTCAGTGAATCGCTGCAGCTTTTATCTGATGAAAAAGCTCCGTTCTTTATTGGGCCGTCAATCGCATTCCAGTGGGCAGCGTCTTTCTTTACCGGAGATAAGACAGAAAATATTGCGTTTATCCCATTCCCTTCCACAGAGACGGTTCCCAATGAAACGTATACTCTGGGCGCTTCCTGTACCCTGTCCATTAATGCTAATGTAAGCCAGGAGCATAAGGACGAGGCGGCTAAGATTATTGATATGATGTTCCAGCCGGAATTCATGCAGGAGATGACAACCGCATGGCCGGGATACTGGGGAACTCCGCTGAAAGATTTAACCACCATTGACACCAGCAAAATGGGATATTTATCACAGTCCTTTGTTGACGTTGTAAAAAATATTTCAGCTGCCGTGGATAAAGGAAACTTTGGATATTATGACAATGTATTTTTCCCGGCTTCCACACAGCAGAGTATGGTGAACATTGAGGATGTCTGGTACGATACGGTACCGGTATCCGAATATTTGGATAAGGTAGACAAGGATTTTGCGGAAGCACTGGCTAAGGGCCTTGTACCTCCAATTCCGGAACCGGCAATGAACTGATATCAGTACAGCACAGGCAACTTAAAAAGGGAAGAAGGGAGATGGCCGGTATGCAGGAAGAAAACAGCATACCGGTCATTTTTCTCCAATGAAGAGGAGGTTTCCAATGAAGAGTAAAAAGATAAACTGGAATTATCTTTTGATTGCTCCGGCGCTGCTTATCAGCGTGTCCGTTATCCTGCTCCCGGGAATCATGACCATCGTCTATTCCTTTACGGATTATAACGGTATTTCGCAGAATTTTAATTTTATAGGGCTGCAGAATTTTAAAGAATTGTTTCACGACAGGATTTTCTTTTTGGCAATCCGCAACAACTTAATCTGGACCATTATGTTCATCACAATTCCGGTGTGTATCGGTATGCTGGCCGCGATGCTTCTCTTATCGAGATCGAAGACGAGAAGTATCTATCAGGTGGCCTTTTTAATTCCTTACGTTCTGGCTCCGGCGGTAAATGCCATGCTGTGGCTGAATGTGATTTTCAGCCCGGTTGTTGGTGTTGTTTCATTTTTAAAGAATTTTGGAATCGACTTAGGATCGCCTCTTGCCAGCATGAAAAGTGCGATATTTGCCTGTGCGGGCGTAGATATCTGGCATTACTGGAGTTATTTGACCGTTATTTATCTGGCGGCATTACGACAGACACCGACCGATCAGGTGGAGGCGGCCAGGATTGACGGCTGTAATGGCTGGCAGTTATTCCGCTACATTTATCTGCCGAATATTAAGTCCACGGTAAATCTGATGTTTGTCATGATAGTCATTGGTTCCTTCCTTGCATTTGATTACGTCAAGCTGCTGACCGGCGGAGGTCCGGCACATTCGACAGAGGTACTTGGTACATACGCCTACTCCTTTGCATTTAGTGAGATGAAGGTAGGCAAGGCGGCCGCGGTTGGTCTCTTTATGAGTTTTTTTGGGTTGATTGCTTCTCTGATTTATACGCGAATGAGCCGCAAAGAAAACATGGATTAGGAGGAGAATATGGGAGTTTCTTCGAAAAAGAAAAGAATATGGATCAATGTGCTGATTCATTTTGTATTGATTCTGCTTTTGCTTATCTGCCTGCTTCCGATTGCGCTGGTGGTCATCAACGCATTTAAGACAAATGCTGAAATCGTAAGGAATCCATTGTCGATTCCCAAAGTGCTTCATCTGGAGAATTTTATCCAGGCGTGGACGACAGGTAAATTTGCCCATGGGTTTATCAACAGTATCAAGCTGAGCGGCTGTACGATTCTCATCATTCTGGTCTGTTCCACTCTGGCGGGCTATGTGCTGTCGGGTTACCGGATCAAGGGGAGCGGCATCATACTCACCTACTTTATGATGGCGATGACTGTTCCGATTCAGTTGTTCTTATTCCCGCTGTATTATGCTTTTGCAAAGCTTAACCTGATTGGAAATATTCCGGCAACCAGTCTGATTCTGTCGGCTATGTTTATGCCGCTGTCGGTATTTCTGATGAGAACATTTTTCTTAAATGTGCCGAAGGAACTGGAGGACGCGGCCAGAATTGACGGGGCCAACACAGGACAGGTGATCTGGCACGTGATGCGTCCGGTGGTTTCGCCAGGGTTAATCACGGTTGGAATTCTGATCGGCCTTCAGTCCTGGAATGAATATCTTGTATCCAGTACCTTCTTACAGGGGGAAAAGAACTTTACTGCTACTTTAGGATTTCTGTCTATGAACGGAAGCTACGGATCCAACATGTCGATTCTGATGGCATCCTCGGTAATCCTGATCGCGCCGATCGTCGTCTTCTTCCTTTGCGCTCAGAGATACTTTGTAGACGGTATGGTGAGCGGAGCTGTGAAAGGCTAGGTGCTACCCGGCGTAAATACACCGGGAGGCACTAATACTGCCCTGCGGGCAGAAAGACAGAGAGAAAATTAAGGGCACTCTCAGATATAAATGGAGGAATTCAAAATGAAAAACATAGCTCGTTTCAAAAATGACATCTACGCCGGTGTATTGGGAAAGATCATCGGCGTTTACCTGGGACGTCCGGTAGAGGGCTGGACCTATGAGGCCATCCGGGACACCTTCGGTGAGATCAACTACTATAAAAATCACAGGACGGGCGCGCCGCTCATCGTTCCGGACGACGATATCTCGGGAACCTTCGCGTTCTTTAGGAGTCTGGAGGACAACAAGTTTGATCCGGATATCCGGTCGGAGCAGATCGGAGACAGCTGGTTAAATTATATTATTGAGAATGAGACCATCCTCTGGTGGGGCGGCCTCTCGAGAAGCACGGAGCACACCGCGTATCTGCGCCTTAAAAATGGAATCAGGGCTCCTAAGAGCGGTTCCATCGAGTTAAACGGTCGGAGCATGGCGGAACAGATCGGCTCGGAGATTTTTATCGACACATGGGCCATGGCAAATCCGGGCAATCCGGAGCGGGCGGCTAAGATGGCCAGGGAAGCGGCCGGCGTCAGCCACGACGGAATCGCCATCGACGCAGCGGTTTATCTGGCTGTTATGGAGTCGCTGGCCTTTGTGGAGAAGGATATCGACAGGCTGCTGGATGCGGGGCTTGCCTACATAGAAAATCCTGAATTTATCCGACTGGTCGGAGCGGTCAGGGAACAGTGTGCCAAGGCGTCTGACTGGAGGGAAGTGAGACAGTGGATCGCAGATCACCATGGATATGAGAAGTATCCCGGTAACTGTCCGATGGTGACAAACCATTTGACTCTTTTGATGGCATTTATCATGGGCGGCGATGATTTTAACAAAGCGTGTATGATCGCCTGCAGTTCCGGCTGGGATACGGACTGTAATTCCGGCAATGTCGGCTGTCTGGATGGAATCCGGCTGGGCCTCGAAGGTTTTCGCACGAGCACGGATTTGAGAAAGGCTGTGGCGGACCGGTTGTATGTGGTCACCAGCGATGGAGGTTCCTGCATTTCAGATGCGGTGCAGGAGACCAGGAAAATCTTAAAGGCGGCCTGCCGTCTGGAATATGAGCCGGTTGATTTCCCGGAGGAGCGTCTGGCCTTCGAATATCCGGGCGCCGTTCAGGGGATTGTTCCTTACGATAAGAATACGGAAGAACAGGTACTGTGCGGAATCGATAATCTGGTGGAAAGTCCCCGGCACTGCGATCCGCAGAATGGTAATGAGGAGACGAAAGAGTATGGATGCCGCCTTTCTTACCGCGGCTTAGGGCCTGGGGTGCATGCGACCGCCTGTATCGATACTTTTATAGACCTTCAGCCGAAGGGAAAGGAAGGGACCAGCTACTTTGACGTGCTCTGTTCCCCATCTCTGTACAGCGGCCAGGAAGTGAAGGCCGTTATAGCGGCGGAAGCGGTAAGCCCTGCCTTTACCTTTTTCATCGAGTATTTTAATGAGAAAGATGAGCTGGAGACCTTATCCAGCAGCGCCTTCCAGCTTAACGACGGAGATAATCAGATAAAATGGCGGATTCCCGATGTGGGCGGCCACGCCATCTACCGGCTGGGGATGTCCTTAAGAAGCGGTGCGCGCGGAGAACGGCCTGGAAGTCCGATGGAAGGGATGAGCGGCGCGGCAGGCGGTTCCCGTCTGGATGGTTCCGTGATTATCAAATCTCTCGACTGGTCGGGGGCGCCGGAGTGCTACCGCATGGGAAGATCCATGGAAATGACGCCGACCCTGACTCCGTGGACGACGACCACATCATGGCTGAAGACATTTGTCTCATCTGCGGATCATTTCTGCCCGGATTATACAACGACATTTTCCATCTCCCATGCGGCGCCTAACGGTGTTGTGACGACGGGTACCATGGACTGGGATAACTATTCTGTGAAATCGGTGATTACATTTTCCCAGCAGGATGCGGCAGGGCTTGTGGCCCGGGCAAAGGGACACAGAAGGTATTACGGGGCAGTGCTGAAGGATAAAAAGGCTGTGATCTACAAGCAGTGCGATGCAAAACGCACCGTAGTGGCGGAAGCTGCCTTTGATTTTGAAATTGACGATACCCGGGAGCTTGCCTTTACTCTGGATGGCCCGCGGCTGTCTCTGGCAGTGGATGGGAAAACAGCGGTGAGCGGACAGGATGAGAGTTACCTGTGCGGCGGAGCGGGCTTTGTAGTGGATTCCGGAGCGATCCTGGCGGATGGCTTTGAGGTCAAACGCATCTGCTCCCGCAGGAATAAGAAGGATTGAGAGGAAAAAAGCGTGAGTGTATTAAAATATAGAGAACAGATTTATGCGGGCGTGCTGGGGAAGATTATCGGTGTCTATTTAGGCCGCCCTGTGGAAGGCTGGAGTTACGATAAGATCAGGGAAACCTTTGATGAGGTGAAATACTATGTTCATGAGAAGGTGGGAGTTCCATTAATTGTGGCGGATGACGACATATCCGGAACGTTCGCATTTTTCAGGGCTTTGGAGGACAATGGATATGACAGGGAACTGCCGGCTAAGGCGTTTGGGGACACGTGGCTGAACTATATCATTGAGAATCGGACGATTCTATGGTGGGGCGGCCTGGGGCGGTCAACCGAGCATACGGCTTATTTGAATCTGAAGAACGGCATGGAGGCGCCGGAGAGCGGAGCGATCAGGACCAATGGAACCACGCTGGCAGAGCAGATCGGAGCACAGATTTTCATCGACGCGATCGCCATGGCCTGCCCCGATGATCCGGATCTGGCGGTAAGTCTGGTGAGAAAAGCGGCCAGCGTCAGCCATGACGGCATTGCAGTCGAAGCGGCCTGCCATTTAGCGGCGCTGGAAGCGATGGCGTTTACGGAAAAAGACGTGAACGTGCTTCTGGACCGGGCGGGGGCCTATGTGCAGAATCAGGTTTTAAAGGATATGATCGGTGATGTCCGGGATATCTGCGGCAGAGAAACTGACTGGAGAAAGGTTCGTGATTACCTGGATCCGAAATACGGCTATGAAGTATTTCCGGGCTGCTGTCACATGATTCCCAACCACGCCATGGTGATCGCGGCCATTCTGCTGGGCGGAGACGATTTCCAGAAATCCATCTCCATCGCCTCCTCGGCTGCCTGGGATACGGACTGCAACGCGGGCAATGTGGGCGCGTTCAACGGAATCCGGCTGGGGCTTGATGGAATCAATGCGGGAGCGGACTTCCGGACGCCGGTGGCCGATTTGATGTATGTCGTTACCTCGGATGGCGGGTCTGTTGTCTCTGATGCGGTGATAGAGAGCAAAAAAGTGCTTCAGGCTGCGGCCGCACTGCACGGGGAATCGGTTTCCGTATCGGACAAACGGTACACCTTCGAATACCCCGGTTCTCTTCAGGGCTTTGCAGTATGTGACTACGACCACGGCAGTCAGGCGTGCATTGAGCTTTCCAATTATAATGAAATATCGGAGGAGAACGGCCTGCTGATCCGCTGCCGCCACGTGGCGGACGGAGTGACCGCAGACGTTTCCACACAGACATTTATCGATTTCTCAAAGCTGGCACAGAATTTCTCTACCGTGGCGTCTCCGACGCTTTACTCCTCTCAGAAGGTGGTGACGGAGGCGGGCTTGGCTGGTTCTCCCCGCACCGGTTCACAGGAGGCAGTGACTCTGCGTCCGTATATTCTCTATTACGATATTGAAAATCAGGTCAGAGTCATGTACGGAGATGCGGTTCTGCTGGATGAAACGAAAAAGACATTTGAGTGGACCGTACCGGATACGAAGGGCATGTCCATCTTTAAACTGGGTTATGAGATTGCTGGCGGGAAACGTTTTGACGGTGATGCGGTGATCTACAGCATCGACTGGAAGGGAGCGCCCACGGACTTCGCACAGAGAGGCATGCTGATGACCTCCATCTGGAATACGAATCCGCTTTGGCTGGCCGGCTTTGCCAGCTCCGCGGTTCAGTTTGCGGCAGATTTCAAACATACCTACTGTGTATCCAATGTGGAAGCAGATGGTCTGGTGACGATCGGCAGCAGGGAATGGGAAGATTATACCGTGTCATCGACAGTCTTCTACAGCCTTCATGAGGCCGGAGGCCTGGTGGTGAGGAGCAGAGGCCATAAGCGGTACTATGGAGCTGCGCTCATGGATTACAGCCGCGCCGTGGTATATGTACAGAAGGACCGGGAACGGGTGATTTTGGCGGAGGTACCCTACTCCTATCAGGAGGATGTGGGATATACGCTTACCTTTGCGGCCCATCAGGAGAAACTGGAATTCTCAGTGAACGGGGAGAAGCTGATCGAGGTGGCGGATGCCGCTTACTCGGGCGGCGGAGCCGGATTTACAATATCAAAAGGAACTATGACGTGTGACAGCTTTATTGTTTCATAGGATGGTTCGTCCTATGAAACAATAACCCTCCGGGGGGATGCGCACTCCGCGCTTAGGGAATATGGCCGCTGAAGCGACCGCGGGGTCTGACCCAACGGAGTGCGGCCCCGCACGAAGTGAGGTCACTCCGGCGCGCGAGTCCGGCGAACCGGACTCTTTGTTTTTCATAAGAAATCGGCTGCATTACAAATAGGAGACAGAACATGGATTATATCATAGCATCGACAGTTGTTACGGATGAGATAAGATTTGCTGATAAAAAGACAGTGGAAAAGAAGGCGGGCGGAGCCGGGATCTATGCGCTGTGCGGAATCCGGCTCTGGTGCGACAGCGTTATGCCTGTGACGGGCGTGGGAAAAGACTATGAAGAAATGTTTGGAGAATGGTATCAGAAGAATCATATTTCCATGAATGGCCTGATCCAAAAAGACGAGAAGACACCTTACAACGTAATCCAGTATTTTGAGGACGGAGAGCGGAGTGAGACGGCCCTGTACGGGGCGGACCATTACCGGAAGATCGAGGTGACGCCAAAAGAGCTGGAGCCATATTTTGAGACGGCAAAGGGGATCTATATTTTTAAAAATACCTCCCCGGAGTTCTGGAACGGGATTCTTCCCATGATGGAAAGCAGTTTTCAGACACGCTCCCGGGCGGCCGCCGTCATGTGGGAGATTGCCAGCGATTCCACCTGCCCGGAATGCCTGGAAGAGGTGAGACGGATCGCCGGAAATGTAGATATCTTTTCGATTAATTTAACAGAGGCCCGGAATTTATTCGGTACAGAGTCTTTGGACGAGATAATTGGGAAATTCAGGGGCTGGATGGGCGGTCCCACTCCTTTTGCCGGACAGAATCATTTGAAGCTGATTTTTCTGCGCAGAGGTTCTAAGGGGGCGGTGATGATTACGCCGGAAGAGGTGGTATACGTGCCCACGGTGGATCACGTAAATGTGGTGGATCCCACAGGCGGCGGCAACAGTTCATCGGGGGCGGTGCTTTACGGGTGGTGCAGCGGCCATACCCCGGAGGAGTGCGGCCTGATGGGAAGTATATCGGCCGCCATGTGTCTGGAACAGTACGGCGTTCCGGACGAGATTGGAATGGAGAAGCGGGAGGCCGCAGAGAGACTTTTAGCAGCAATGAAAGGAAATAACCCGAATGAAAAGTGAGGAAATCAGAAAGAAACCGTCCATCAGACGGATACATGAGCAGTATGAATACTATAAAAATGTGCCGGAGCGCGGGCTCATGATCAAAGGACGTCCGGCGCTTACCCAGATTGACCACGAGAAGGTGGGGGATTTTGTCCTGATTACGGTGAGGGATCCCCTGTGCGCCTACGATGTGGACCCGGCGAAGAAGATTGCGGACAGACTGGAGAATGCGGAGCTGATCGGCAATTCCGGGATGTTTACCTCTTATACGGGAACGTATAAAGGGGCGAAAATCACCGTGGTCAGCGGCGGCAGCGGATCGCCGGAAATGGAACTGATTCTATATGATTTTATGGAATATACGGACGCGGGAACGTTTCTGCGGGTCGGCGGTTCGGGCGGAATCGGCGATGAGGTGAAGCCGGGAGATGTGGTGATCGCCAGCGGTGTGGTCAGGGAAGAGGCCATGACGAAAGCGTACATACCGGCAGGTTATCCGGCGGTCAGCCACTATGAGGTGGTAGGCGCCATGGTGGAAGCCGCCAAAACGCTGGGAGCGCCATACCATGTGGGAGTGACCCTGTCCGTGGACAGCGATTTTGTGGGCGGCGGCAGACCGGGGGTCGGCGGATACTTACAGCCGTGGAATATTGAAATAGCCGGAATCTACAACCGGGCCGGCGTGCTGAACGGCGACCGGGAATCTGCGGCGATCGTGACACTGTCCGCGCTGTTTGGACGCAGGGGCGGTTCCATCTGTTCCGTTGCGGATAATCTTTGCACCGGAGAGAAGTTTGAAGCGGGCGGCGGCCATGAGTTTGCGATTGATATCGCACTGGAGGGCTGTGCGGTTTTAAACCGGTTAGATCAGGAAAAGAACGAGAAAAAGGCAGAGGAGAAGCAGTGATATGAGTGAAACGTTGACGAAAGAGTACGACAACCCCATGTGCAGACAGGCGATGAGCCTCCCGGAGCTGATCCGGAGCCAGTATGAGGATCTGGAAGTAAAGACCAGAAAAGTCCTTTCTTTTCAGGAAATATTTAATATTCAGCGTGTGGTGCTGACGGGATGCGGTGATTCCTATGCGGCCTGTATGGCGACGAAGCATGTGTTTGAGATGCTGACAGGTATTCAGGCTGAGGTGGTGACAGCTATCGATTTTGGGCGGTATTACAGTGAATGCCACATGGGTGTGGACTGCCAGAATCCCCTCGTAATCGCGGTCAGCAATTCAGGCCGGATTGCCCGGATCTCGGAGGCGGTACAGCGTGCAAAATTCCATGACTGCTTCGTCCTTGGAATCACAGGAAATTTGACTTCCCCACTGGCTCAGAATTCGGATAAGGTGCTGAAGCTGGATATTCCGCCCTTTGAGAGCGCGCCGGGAACGAGAAGCTATATGGTCAGCGTAATGGCGCTCCTTCTGCTGGCTGTCCGTATCGGTGAGGTACGGGGCATGTACACCATGGATCAGGCCATGGACTACCGCTATGATATGAAAAATCAGGGAGATTTGCTGGAAGCTCTTCTGCCGCAGATGGCGGAAACGTGTGCGAAGATGGCGGAAGAATGGAAGGATTTCCCCTGCTTTGACTTTGTAGGAGCGGGCTTCGACTACGCGGCGGCATGGTTTGGCCAGGCGAAGATGCTGGAGGCCACAGGAAAATATTCCATGCATATCAACTCGGAGGAATGGTTCCATCTGAACTGTTTCGCTAAGGATCCGGAACACATCGGCACCGTGGTGGTGTCCAATACCACGAATCCGGGACTCAGCAGGACAAAGGACGTAATTCGTTACGGAAAGAAGCTGGGACGGCCGATGTTAGTCATCACCGATGGAGATGGAGCAGAAGGCGTATCCTGTGTAACCGTGCCGTCTCCCAAATATCCGGTCAATATGCCGGTGACCCAGTTCGTCCCGATATCTCTTCTCGCCGGTTACCTCTCCGCCATGTTGGGAGAGCAGTATGGGCGCGGATGTGAGGGACCATGGAGCTTCTGCGAAAATGGCTTCTGTGTCCAGAATAATGAGATCGTTTTGAAATAGCGGAGGATGGAAAAATGCTGAAAAACTTTAAAATAAAGACGAGATACAATGAGGTTTACGATATCACGGAACACGTGAAGAAGGCGGTGGAGGAAAGCGGAGTAAAAGAGGGCACCTGCCTCGTTTATAATCCTCATTCCACAGCGGGTCTGGCGGTATTTTCTCCATGGGACCCGAACGGGTTCCTGGATCTGGACGAGGAGATTCGCAGGCTGGTGCCGACCCGGATCGATTTCAAACACCAGCACGACACCCCGCAGGATGCGGCGGGCCATGTAAAGTCGGCACTTCTCGGCATTTCCGGGAATTTTATCGTGCATGAGGGAAAGCTGCTGGCCGGCGGTTCCCAGGGCATCTATTTCCTGGAATTCGACGGACCGAGAAACCGGGAATTCTTTGTAAAGATTCAGGCGGATGCGTAGAAACGCTCTCGGAACTGGAAGAAGTTCGCAGGAGTACTCAGATTGAGAAAAGAGGAGAATAGAATGGATAAAAAGAAAATAATCCTGGACTGTGATCCGGGTATGGACGACTCCATGGCCATTATCATGGCCTGTAAATCAGACGCTTTGGAGGTAAAGGCGATTACAGCGGTAAATGGAAACTACCGCGTCGATGTAACCAGTAAAAATGCGCTGAAGGTGCTGGAGCTGATCGGAAGAACGGATATCCCGGTTGGTAAGGGAATGCCGGAGCCGATGGTGAGAAAGTGCCCGAAGGACCCATTTACCCATGGGAAAGACGGTCAGGCGGAAAATAATCTTCCCGATCCGGTGACACCGCTGAGTGATAAGAACGCGGTGGAATTGATCATAGACACGGTTAAGGCAAATCCGGGAGAAATTTACATCCTCTGC
This sequence comes from Hungatella hominis, assembly GCF_014288005.1. Lineage (NCBI taxonomy): Bacteria > Bacillati > Bacillota > Clostridia > Lachnospirales > Lachnospiraceae > Hungatella > Hungatella hominis. The sequence continues at coordinate 282,311 of NZ_JACOPB010000006.1, read as the reverse complement.
ACCGGTCCCATGAGCAATGTGGCCATGGCCATGAAAAAGGCGCCTGAGATCAAGGAGATGATCGCCGGGATCTATGCGATATCCGGAGCGTTCGGGCTGAACCGTTACGCATATACCAATGCTACAGGCGATACGCCGCAGAGCGAATGGAATGTGTATGTGGATCCGGAGGCGGCCGATATTGTATACAATTCCGGTGTGAAGCTGGTGGCGCTGGGCCTCGATGTGGCGACTCATTTCGATGTGAATTTGACGGATGAAGATATCCGTATGCTGGAGGAGAGCGACAAGCCGGAGGCAAAGTTCTTCTTGCAGGCCGTTCATTTTGTAAATGAAAGAGGCTTTGAGGCGTACTGTGCGGTAATCGACTGTATGGCGGTTGGATACGCCATCGATGCTACCCTGGTAAAAACCATTTCCGGCCATGTGGGTATTGAGACGAAGAGTGATTTGACGCTGGGAATGACGGTTCTGGACCGTAGACACCATTTCGTATGGGAATCGCTGCCGGTTGTGGAAATCGGAGAGAGCGCCGATTACGAGAGATTCTTAAAGCTTCTCATGAAGCTTGTGCTGGCTTAAGCGGGAGGTTTGCGTATGTTTGAAAAAGAAAAGATCTATATAGCGGGACCCGAGTGTTTCTATAAGGGCGGCCCGGACATTTTAAATGCAATGAGACGGAGGGCGGAGAGCCTGGGCTTCGGTGTTACGCTTCCCAACGAGCATCCTCTGGATATGGGAAATCCGGATCTTCAGAAGCGGGCAGACAGCATTTTCGAGGATCTGAAAATGATCATGAAGGAGACTACGGTCATCATCGCTGACTTAGAGGCTTACCGCGGCTCCGAGGCGGACAGCGGAACAATCTATGAGATCGGAATGGCGTATGCGGATGGGTTAAAATGCTACGGCTACACGAGAGATAAACGTCCGCTGGCATGGAAAGATCAGAAGTATGTGATGAAGGATGGCGTTGTCTACGATGAAAAGGGAAAAAAAGCGCCTTACAAGGAGCTGCCATTTTCACCGGCCGTGGTAGGTTCGACGAAGATCGTGGAAGGCGATTTTGACGACTGTCTTGCCATGCTGATGACGGATTTAGAGGAGGAGTGGAAGGCTGAGGGAAGAACGGGCGGAATGGCCGCAGCGCGGGATGGAAAAGCGTTTGGGGCGGCGAATGAGGCACAAGGCCGGGCGAATGAGACACATGATCCGGCTGACGTTCCGGCGAAGCCGAGAATCTACTTATCTGATGTGATCCGGTATGAGGAAGATGCGGAGGAAATTTATGGCCGCATGAAAGAACTCTGCGCTTCTTATGGTCTGGAGGCTGTCACTCCCTGCGACTGGGCGGAAGGATTTCCGGAGACGAAAGGCTTCAATCCCTATGTGAGAGCGGCAGCCCTGACGGAGAATTACTGCCGGCTGGTGAGAAGCTGTGATGCAGTAATTGCCGATCTGAGTGATTACCGCGGTTATGAGTGCTCCAACGATGTAGGATTCGAATGCGGTATGGGGTTTGAGATGGGAAAAAAGCTGTTCGCCTATATGAAAGACGCAAGACCGTGCATTGAGAAAATCCCACATCTGGGCGAGGCCGCAGAGTTCCGCGATATGACAGGCAGCAATGTGGAGAATTTCAATTATCCGGCCAATTTAATGTTCGGAAGCTCCATGAAGATTTATGAGGGGAGCTTTGAACAGGTGATTGAGAGGGTGGCGAAGGAACTGAACGGGTGAGATTATGGGAGAAATAGGAAAGGAAGTTTCAGAACATGGCTCGGATTTTAAATTATGGATCGCTGAATATTGATCATGTATACTCGGTTCCGCACATTGTCAAACCGGGAGAAACCATTTCCGCCGTGGGATTTAAGGATTTCCCGGGCGGAAAAGGTTTAAACCAGTCGGTGGCGATGGCGAGAGCAGGAGCCATGGTCTTTCATGCCGGTAAAATTGGAAATGACGGCGAATTCTTAAAAAAGATTCTGGTGGCTGACGGTGTGGACTGTACATGGCTGAAAAACAGCGGGGGACCGGGCGGGAGCGCCATCATACAGAAGGATGCAGACGGCCAGAATGCGATCATCTGTTACGCCGGAAGCAACGGAGAGATCAGTCCGGCGGAGATCGACGAGGTCCTGGCCCATTTCCAGGAAGGGGACATTCTCGTATCCCAGAATGAGATCAGCAATGTTCCATATCTGATTGAAATGGCGGGAAAACGGGGAATGCGGATCGCCTTTAATCCGTCGCCGATCGATGATACCGTGCTGCGCATGGACTTGTCTAGAGTTTCCTGGCTTATTATCAATGAGACGGAGGGCTGCGGCCTGACCGGAGAAGAGGAACCGGAGAAGATTGTGAAAAATCTGATTACCCGGTACCCCGGGATGGCCGTAATTCTGACACTGGGAGAAGATGGCTCCATGTATTGCCGGGGGGACGTGATCCTGCGGCAGGAAGCCTACAGCTACGGGGTGAAGGATACGACTGCGGCCGGCGATACGTTTCTGGGGTATTTCCTGGGAACGTATGAACTGGAAGGCGATGTGAAGGCGGCGCTCGATATGGCAGCCCGTGCGGCCGGTATCGCGGTTTCGAGAGAAGGGGCGGTGCCGTCGATTCCGGGGGTGGAGGAAGTCAGGTAGAGATAACGGCGGGAGGAATCACCCTTTCTCCTGCCTGTTACGACAGTTTCAAGCGGTGGTATTTGAAAAAAATGTTTGTGATAAATGTGGTGAGAAAATTTTTGAAAAAGCTATTGAAATATGAAAGTAAATTCGTTATAATATAAATGTATTAAAGATAATACATTGGAACAAGAGAGAACAAAAAACGAAAACGAAAACAAAAACGAAATACAGAAGCACTTCAATTTTTTTTACCATCAAATGTATTAAAGCTAATACATTAATAACTATAGCTAAAAGGAGAGGAAAGCTTTGGCAAAGAAAATGGTAATAGTATCTGTGGACGCATTGGTTGGCAAAGATTTAAAACTTGCATCCACACTTCCGGGATTTAAGAAAATTATGGATGGCGGAGCGAGAGTGGAGCAGGTTATGAGTGTCTATCCGACACTGACTTATCCTATCCATGTAGTTCAGATGACAGGAAGAAATATGATGAATCATGGAATTTACAACAATGAGCGTGTCATGCCGGGGCGTCTTTCGCCGGACTGGTTCTGGCAGATCTGGGACTGCAAGGTTCCGACCATATTTGACGCAGCTCACCGGAAAGGACTGACAACTCATGCCGCGATGTGGCCGGTGACGGCACAGGCGGATATTGATTGGCTTCTGCCGGAAGTATGGGATTTACAGAAATGGGAGGATCCTGCAATTATATATAAGAAGAACTGTTCTCCGCAGCTGTTTGACAAGTATTTTGAAAAACACCGGTTTAAACTCGGCTGGCATCCGAAGCCGGAGCTGGATGAATTTGGGGTATCGGTCGCAGAAGATGTGATTCGGAACGAAAAGCCTGATTTAGCCATGATTCATGTGTCGGCAGTGGATATTGCACGCCATGGTAACGGTATGTTTGGACCAGCCATCGACGATGCGATCCGGAAAGTGGACAGCTGGCTCTGCAGATTGGAGCAGGCGGTTTCAGAAAGCGGCAGGTTAGACGAAACCAATTTTATCATTGTTAGTGACCATGGACATTTAAAGGTGGATAAGCAGGTGAATTTAAATGTACTTTTTAAAGAGGAGGGACTGATTCAGACAGACGATCACGGTGAGCTTGTAAGTTATCAGGCATACTGCCATTCTTCCGGGCTTTCGGCTCAGATTCTGCTGGCAGATGCGGCCGATACAGAGGTTCGTAAAAAAGTGGAAGCCGTCCTGGAATATGCAAAAGACACAGAAGCATTTGGGATTAAGGCGATTTATACGAGGCACGAAGCCGAGGAAAAATTCCAGCTGTCAGGTCCCTTTGAGTATGTGATTGAAGGCGTGGGCGGCGTTGCATTTGCAGCAAAATGGGATAGCAGGGTTGTGATCAACGAGGAAGATCCTGATTACGATTACGTGAAGACCTCTCATGGACATCGGCCTCATTTGGGCCCGCAGCCGGTCATGCTGGCGAAAGGCCCGGATTTTAAGAAGAACGTCACAATCCGGGAGTGCAGTATTCTGGATGAAGTGCCGACATTTGCAGCAGTTCTGGGAGTGGAGATGGAAGGTCTGGAAGGCAGATGCTTGCATGAATTGTTAGTACGCCCTTGATACGGTATACTAACCTGGCCGAGAGGAGGGGGACTTTAAGTGGCTGAGATTATACTAAAGGATATCTGTAAAAGCTTTGGGGAGACCGAGGTGGTGAAACACGTAGATCTGACGATCGAGGATGGGGCATTTTCGGTAATTGTAGGGCCTTCCGGTTGCGGGAAGTCTACAATTCTCCGGATGATTGCCGGGCTGGAACAGCCGACTTCAGGAGAAATATGGATTTCGGGGAAATGTGTTAATTATGTTCCGCCGGGAAAACGGGATATCGCCATGGTTTTCCAGAATTATGCGATCTATCCGACAATGAGCGTGAGAGATAATATTGAATTTGGACTTAAGAACCGAAGGGTTCCGAAAGAAGAACGCGACACCCTGATCGGGGATGTCAGCGAAATTGTGGGGCTGACAGAATACCTGGGCAGAAAGCCGAGCGAGCTCTCGGGCGGTCAGCGCCAGAGGGTTGCTCTGGCGAGGGCTATGGTGAAAAAGCCCAGTGTATTCCTCATGGACGAACCACTATCCAATTTAGACGCGAAACTGCGGGGGCAGATGAGAAGTGAGCTGATTCAGCTTCATGACAGACTGGGAACGACTTTTATTTACGTGACTCATGACCAGGTAGAGGCGATGAGCATGGGCAATAAAATTGTTATTATGAATCAGGGAGAGATTATGCAGGTAGGAAAGCCGATGACGGTATACCACTGCCCTGAAAATATATTCTCCGCTCAGTTTATTGGAACCCCGCCCATGAATATACTGGCTGCAGAGGGGCTTCATGATGCGGTATGTTGTCCGCCGGGCTGCCGGTATGTAGGCTTCCGACCGGAGCGGATCAGCCTTGACAGGGAATGCAGCGAGGCTCTGGTCCTTCCGGCTGTCGTACAGACGAGAGAGCTTCTGGGAGCGGAAGCGGTCTATACCTTTGAATCAGAGGCGGGAAAGATTCAGATGAAGAATTATTCAGATTATTTACCCGAGCCGGGAGAAAAGGTGAATCTGATAATAGAGCGAAAACATCTCTTTTTCTTTGATGACAGTGGAAAAACGTTTGGTATGGACTGCGGGAAAAGAGAGGGGTAGAGAATATGAGAAATAAGAAACAGACCTCGTTCCGTGATGGGATCCGGCCTTACATAATGGTTCTGCCGTCGATTGCAGTTTTTCTGTGCTGTTATATTTATCCCATTTTCTATATGATTTACTTAAGCCTTTTTAAATGGGATTTCATAAGTCCAACCAAGGATTTTGTCGGCCTGAAGAACTTTATCACTCTGTTTTCCAAGGCGGAATTCCGCCAGGTGCTGTCCAATACGCTGATCTATACGTTCTGTTCCGTTGGAATAGCGATCGTCCTTGCACTTGTGCTGGCGGTTTGGTTAAACCATCCGGGAAAAATGTTCGCATTTGTACAGGGAGCAATTTTCAGCCCCCACATTATTTCTCTCGTATCCGTATCCTTTATCTGGATGTGGATGATGGAACCGTCCTATGGGTTGTTAAACTGGCTGCTGGGACTGTTTGGTGTCAAACCCTCCATGTGGCTGCAGCGGCCGGATACGGCGCTGATGTCTTTGGTGCTGGTATCTGTCTGGAAGCTGATTGGATACGATACTCTGATCCTGATATCTGCGCTGCAGAGTATTCCGAAGTCGATTTACGAAGCAGCGCTTCTCGATAAGGCGCCCGGAATCGTCACCTTTTTTAAGATCATACTTCCCATGATTTCGCCTAACCTGTTTTTTTTGGTGGTAATGAATACCCTTACCTCATTCCAGGCGTTTGAAACCGTGTCCATCATGACCGAGGGCGGGCCTATGAATTCCACCAACACACTGGTTTACTATATCTACCAGAATGGCTTCCGCTTTTATAAAATGGGATACGCCTCTGCGGCGGGAGTGGTGCTGCTGGTGCTGGTCGGAATTATGACGATTATTTATTTTAATTTACTGGGAAGAAAAGTACATTATCAATAGGGGGGTGAAACGATTGCAACTGACATACCGACTGAAAAAAATAGTATTGACGGTCGTGCAGTATATCGGATTTGCCATACTGCTGGTACTGTTTATTATTCCATTTGTCTGGATGGTATCCACGTCAGTCAAGTCCATCGGGGAAACGCTGACAAATCCGCCGATTTTTATTCCGTCTGATTTTCATTTTGAGAACTATGTAAAGGCATGGAAATCGGGGCCGTTTCTGCATTTCTTTTTAAACAGTGCCATTATCACATTTTCCAGCATGATCCTGCAGCTGTTGTTTGTTGTTCCGGCCGCTTATGCATTTGCCCGGTGCAAATTCCGGGGGAAGACGATCCTGTTTGGGATTACGATGATGACGCTCATGATACCGGGACAGTTGATCTTTATGCCGCTGTTTTTGATCTTTTCCAAGATGGGACTGATCAATTCCTACGCCAGCATGATTCTTCCGTTTTCTACCAGTGCGTTTGGGATATTTATGCTGCGGCAGAGTTTTATGCAGATTCCGGAAGAGCTTTTAGAGGCGGCCAGGCTGGATCAAGCCAGCGAGTGGCAGATCATACGGCACATTATGGTTCCAATGGCGAGGCCAACTATCGTCACGCTGATGCTTCTGACGTTTATCAGCCGCTGGAACGATTATTTCTGGCCGCTTGTTATGACAACCAATGATAAGGTCCGCACGCTTTCCATCGGTGTTTCCATGCTGAAAAATACAGAAGGCGGCGCTTCCTGGAACGTTTTAATGGCAGGCAATGTGATTTTAGTTCTGCCGATTCTGATAGTCTTTGTTTGTGCCCAGCGCCAGATCATACGGGCGTTTACCTATACAGGAGAAAAGTAAACAAGAGAGAAAAGGAGAGGTTGAAGATGAAGAAAACATTAGCTATGATGTCAGTTTTGCTGCTTGCCGGCACCCTTTTAAGCGGATGCGGAAAGAAGGCTGTTGAAGAGACGGCGGCGGGGCCTGCCGATACCCAGGGAACCACACAGGCAGAGACAACGGCAACGGTAGCTGCAGCCGACACTGGAGGAGAAAAAGTAAAAATCGAGTTCTGGTACGCCTGGGGAGACAAGATCGGAGAGACAAATGAGGAGCTGGCCAGACGGTTTAACGAGTCCCAGGATAAGATTGAGGTGGTGGCATCCTATCAGGGCAGCTATGACGATGTGCAGTCCAAGACACAGGCTGCTTTTGCAGCGGGTGAAGCACCAGCCATTACGATGAACGAAACGGCTTCGGTCGGTACGTTCGCCCGGTCGGGAATATCAAGGGACTTAACGGATATTATCGCCAGGGACGGGTATGATCTGAACAATTTTAATACAGGCCTGATGACGAATTCCTATGTGGACGGAAAGCTTTACGCACTTCCGTATATGCGCAGTACGCCTCTGATGTTCGTAAATACGGATATGCTGGAAGCCGCAGGACTCGATCCAAAGGGACCGGAAAACTGGGATGAGCTTACACATTATGCGGAAGTGATGGCGGCGCAGGGGAAAGACGCCCTGTGTTTCCCGATCGTAAATGAATGGTATTTTGAGGCATTTTTAGGACAGGCTGGCGGAACCATTTTTAACAAAGAAGAAAATGGTTTTGACTTTAACAATGAAGCCGGTGAATCCGTATTAAATTATTGGAGAGATCTGCAGAAAACAGGCGGAGTCAATATTCTTTTCGGAAGCGATTCCAGCAATATGTCGAAGGCAGAATTTGCATCTCAGAACTGCGCTATGCTTTTCGCTTCAGTAGCGGATATCAATTACTTTCTGGATGTGGCAAAGGACAACGGATTTAACTGCGCGACTGCATTTTTGCCGGGAAATAAGACGTTTGCGATTCCAACAGGAGGCGCTAATCTAATTATTACCTCTAATAAGAGCGAAGAGGAGACCAATGCGGCATGGGAATTCATGAAATGGGTGCTGGAGGATGAGCAGACGATTTATGCGTCACAGAATACCGGATACGTCCCGGTGACAAACAGTGCCGTGGAGAGTGATGCCATGAAGGCCTTCTATGCGGAAAAGCCGCAGTTTAAGGTAGCAGTGGATCAGCTGCAGTACATTCTGGCCAGACCGATTTCAAAACAGGGGCCGGAAGTGCATAAGGCCATTAAAGACATGGTAACGGAGTTCCTCATGGACGAGAATGTCTCTGCCAAAGAGGTTCTGGATAAGACTGAAAAGCAGTGTCTGGAAATTTTAAATGAGTGATAATAAAATATGGCTGCCGTAAAGATGCGGCAGCCAGCAGAGGCAGGAGAATTTATGGGGGTAAAATTAATTGTGTGCGACGTGGATGGCACATTGATTGATCATTCGGAAACCGTGATCCCGGAGCTGATTCAGATTGTGGATCAGTGCAGAAATGAACACATTTATTTTTCTCTCGCTTCCGGAAGAACGAAGGAATTAATTGAGGATATCCGGCTGAAGCTGCATGTCACGGAACCGTATATTGCAGCAAACGGGGCGTGCGTGTTTGTAGATGACACCTGTGTCCTGATGAAAGGCTTCTGCGCAGAACCGATCAGGGACATCATAAACGACGCAAATCAGGCGGGGCTTACGGTAACCTGTTCCGATGCATACCAGGAGCGCGCCCTGAGTGTTACCGATTATGTAATGGAACATCGGAAAATGGGAAACCGGTTTAAGCAGCTGCTGGATTTTCATACGGTGGACTGGAAAGAGCAAAAATTTGTTAAAATTATGTTTATGGATGAACACAGGACAGGAAAAATAGAAAGGATCAGAATGGCTTTAAAGCCATATTCCTCCCAATACTGGATCACGACGTACTCCGATGTAGCGGTTGAGCTGGGACCGGTACAGTGCAATAAAGCGACGGGAGTCCGGGAACTGGCGGGACTTATGGGAATTGGTATGGAAGAGGTGATGGCCTGCGGGGACTTCACGAATGATCTGGAAATGATCCGGGAAGCAGGAATCGGAGTTGCTGTGGCTAATGCCAATGAAATCCTGAAAAGCTCGGCGGACTATGTTGCCACCTCCGCCTGTGCCTGTGGGGTGATTGAGGCGGTGAAAAAGTTCTGCCTGGCGGGCAATGGAGTTCCATAATCTGGGAAATTATGATATACTGAAAAGTGCTTGAAAACTGCTTTCTGCCGTCCGGGAGCACTTGGCGAAGCGTTTAACTAAAATGATCAGAAGAGGAATGAAACAAATGGGGAACAGCAATGGTATCATGAATGAATCACCGATTCCACTCTACTACCAGATCTATGTCGATCTGAAGAACAAGCTGTTGATTAACAAGCTTGTAGATGAAAACGGAAAACTTCCGGCGGAAAAGGAACTGGCAGAATCGTATAAAGTGAGCCGGGTTACCATGCGGCAGGCCATTGCGGAGCTGGAAAAGGACGGTCTGATCGTCCGCTACAGAGGCCGCGGATCTTTCTTAAAATCGCAGCCGAACCCGATTCTTCATAAGCTGGGACTGCCGGGGCAGGCGGGCAGAGTGCGGATTGATAAGAGCCCAGAGATTGTGGAACTGAGCCATTTTGACACGACGTATGAGTACATTGGCCGTGCTTTAAACTATGAAGGAGATATCTTCTTTATTAAGCGTATTTTTCGCGTCGATGGCAATCCGGTTGCAATCAACCGAATCTGGATTCCAGCGGTCTTCACCCCGGAACTGGATAAAAAAGGCTTATGTGTGGAAGGTTCTCTCTCGAAGACCTTGAAGGAAGTATACCATTTAAAGATAGACCGCAGAGAAAATGTCATCGAGGCTGTAAGGCCCTCGGTATCCGACGTAGAGCTGCTGAAGATCACGTATGACACACTGATTCTCCAGATCACGAGCAAATCCTTTTTAAAAGACAATGTTCCGTATGAGTATTCCGTTACCTCCTGGATCGGCGATGCCATCAGGCTGGAGGTCGATGTGGAAGACATAGAGCACGGTATTACATTTCTGAAATAAGAAACCCGGCAGAAGCGTATTCTGCCGGGCTTTTTTACTAAGAGGAAGGCAGTAAGGATAAAAAATTTTACAGGTGCTGCAGGCATCTGCTAAAGCAGGAGGTTTTTAACTATGGAACGAATTCCAGTACAATTGGTGGTGTGCGATATCGACGACACCTTGATTCATAAAGATGACCATTTAAAGGAGGAGACAATCCAGGTAATTCAGGAACTGAAAAGGCGGGGAATCCAGTTTACCCTGGCGACAGGGAGAATGCCTTACCGCGCGGAATCCTATGCGAGAGATGCAGAACTTACAATACCGTATGTTGCGAATAATGGCAGCATTTTATATGACCGTGGGAGAATGATCTGGTGCAGGATGCTGTATGCGAAAATAATACAGGAGATCACACAGCGATACATGGAAATGTATCCTCAGTTTACGGTCATATTCAGTTTTACAGACCGGGAATGCCCTCTGGTAAGAACGGAGTGGATCAGGAAGCGTCTCGGTAAATATAAGGGATATGATGAGACACTGGGCAATACGCCGGAGGTTTGGAATCAGGCGGTGCACAAAATCTATGTTCTGGACGATGCGAGGTCCGGAATCATCGGAGCATTTGCCAGGGAGCTGGAACGCTGCGCAAATGAGATCAGCTTTTTTCAGTATGGAGAGTTTTCCATAGAGATAGTGGCCGGCGGCTGTTCCAAGGCATCTGGTCTTACAAGACTTTTAGAGTTTCTTTCCCTGCCGTCTGACTGCGTCATGGCGGTGGGAGATCACACGAACGACATTGAAGTGATCAAAAAGGCCGGGATTGGTGTGGCTGTGGCAAACGCCAATCCGCAGCTGAAAGCAGTGGCGGATTATATCACGGAAGGAGAACGGGACCAGGGGGTGAAGGAGGCGGTTGAAAAGTTTGTGTTTGGAGACAGGCTGGGGACTGATAAAATAATTTATCAGGCAGAAATATATTGAAAAATAACTAGATATAAATTATAATTAATTTATAGGTAAAAATAAGATAAATAATAGTGAACGTTGGTAATATAATTTAACTGTCCTATTATGTAATGAAAAACAGGAGGTAGAAACAATGTCAACACCACATAACCAGGCCTGCAAAGGCGATATAGCTAAAAATGTATTAATGCCCGGAGATCCGTTGAGAGCGAAGTTTATCGCAGAGAATTTCCTGGAGAAGCCCCGCCTTGTGAATGAAGTGCGTGCCGCATATGCGTATACGGGAATGTACAGGGGAAAAGAAGTGAGCGTGATGGCGAGCGGTATGGGGATGCCCTCCATGGGAATTTACTCATACGAGCTGTTCAGTATTTATGACGTGGATAATATTATAAGGATCGGTTCTTCCGGCGCCTATGTAACAGACTTAAATCTCTATGATGTAGTGTTGGCTGAGAGTGCTTGGAGCGAATCAAGCTTTGCCAGAACACAGAATGGCTCTTCTGATGACATTTTATATCCAAGCAGAGAATTAAATGACCGGATTCTGGAGACGGCTGAGAAATTGGGTTATCTGCTTACTCCCACACGCGTTCACTCCAGTGATGTCTTTTACTGTGAAGCGAACATGGACGATTACAGAGAAATTAACAGAAAACACCAGTGCACCTGTGTCGATATGGAAAGCTTTGCACTCTTCCATAACGCTAAGGTACTGAATAAAAATGCAGCCTGCCTTCTGACAATTTCCGATTCCTTCCCTACAGGGGAAAAGGCCTCCGCAAAGGAGCGCCAGGAGTCATTTACCACAATGATGAAAATTGCGCTGGAAGCCTGTACAACCATCATAAAGATACATACAAAATAGAATAGAAATGCCTCCCTTCCGACAAAACCAGTAATCAAAGGTTCTTGCCGAAAGGGAGGCATTTTTATTGCATTTCACCTCTCCGTAAGCGGAGCTTTAAATATAGATAAATATGAGATAAATAGTTAAAGAAAATCAAGAAAATACTGGACAACAAAAGGTGGAAAGGTGTATAATAAGGAAAATTGCTAAAGCGCTTTAGCTAAATAAAAAAGGAGGTATTTTTATGAAGAGGAACGGGTTTTATTCAGCAGTGCTTGCTGCTGTCATGGCTGGAGTGATGATAGCGGGCTGTTCTTCCGGAACGGGGAAGGGAGCTGCAGAGACTCAGGCACCAGCAGGGGCACGGACACAGACAGAGACTGCGGGGGAGCAGAAGGAGGCCGATCCGGCACAGGAGAAAGAATTGATTATGTGGCACAACAGGGGAGGCTCTAATGGAAAGTTTATTGAAGAGCAGTTGATTCCGGAGTTTAACGACACTGTCGGTAAATTGGCTGGGGTGAAGGTGGTGCCGGTTTATCAGGATGAAGATATTGTGAGTAAGCTAAAAGCGCTGATCCTGGCAAATGATGTGGCGAATATGCCCGATCTTGTCACTATTTATGCCGGCGATGTGGAGTACATGAGCACGGTAAAGAATGTCGTCCCTCTGGATTCGTTCCTTGAGGCGGACGCGGATTTTAAGAAGGAGGACATGGTACAGTCTCTGTGGGATACATATAATTTCAGGGGAAAACAGTACAGTATCCCATTTACAGGTGATGCTATGATCTTCTATTATAATAAGACGGCATTTGAGAAGGCGGGACTCGATCCGGAAAATCCGCCGAAGACCATTGCAGAGATGGCGGACTGCGCAGAAAAACTGCTGATTAAAGATGGTGATACGGTGAAGCAGTACGGAATCACCCTTGGCCTTCAGAATGTATACCTAAACAACTGGATCGGCGGCCAGGGTGATTACCATTTCATCGGCAACAACGAAGGCGGCAGGACAGGGCGCATGACGAAGGTGACCTTTGATGAGGATGGAACCATGCTGACTCTCCTGAATGAGTGGCAGAAGGTTCTCGATACGGGGGCTGTACAGAGTGTTGATGTGGACGATCAGCCAAAGGATGAGTTTTGTTCAGGCTTAAGCGCCATGTTTTGCGGTGGAAACTGGGCTATGACCTCAATCATTGAAGCGGCCAAAGAAAATGGATTCGAGCTGGGCATTTCGGAGCTTCCCAGGGTTCTGGATACGGATAAAGGCGGAGTATGTCCGGGTGGTACATCCCTCTATATTCTGAACAGAGGTAATTCAGATGTAGTGAGTACCGGATGGGAATTTATGAAGTACTGGTCCTCGGCGGAGACGCAGACAAAGCTGTGTATCGCAACCGGCTATATACCGACCAATGGAAAGACCATGGAAACAGAAGAGATGAAAGCATTTTTGAAAGACAATCCCAGCTACCGTGTGGCATTTGATTCCCTGATGAAGTCCAACCCGAAAGTTCAGGAGCATCTGGCACCGACTCAGCAGGAGTTCCAGCTGATTTTCAGAGATACTTCTTTGAGATGGGCCAAGGGAGAGATTACGGCCCAGGAATGTGTGGACAGCATGGCGGAGCAGTGCAACAGAGCGCTGGATGAATATAATGAGGCGAATCCGGTCGAAGAGTAAGATACTTCGCAAGAGTATATACGGGGAGAGGGGCGGAAACGTTGAAAAGAAAAAAGAAAATAACTCCATATCTGCTGATACTGCCATCCATGTTTTTTCTGGTGCTCTTTATCTATTATCCGGCAGTTAAGACGCTGTTTAAGAGTCTGTTTCTGATTAATTCCAGCAATATACCTGTTAAATTTGTGGGGATGGGAAATTATCGGAAACTGTTCAGTGATGAAACATTTTTAAAATCCATTGTCGTAACATTCGAGTACGCACTGGTTGTCATACCGGTGACGATTCTGATGGGGTATCTCCTGGCGCTGATCTCCGCGTCTGGGAGACGCCTCTCACCCGTTTATGAATTGATGTATGCGATGCCCATGGCAGTGTCCATGTCTGTGGCTTCTGTTATTTTTAAACTTCTTTTAAATGGGAATCTGGGATTTATCAATCATGTGTTTCACTTAAACATCATGTGGTTTACAGATAAGAAGTATGCGCTGTGGGCGATCATTATCATTGGCATCTGGATGGGACTTGGGATGACTTATATATTCCTGCTGTCTGCGGTCCGGTCGGTATCGGAAGAATTGTTGGAAGCGGCCACTGCAGAAGGAGCCGGGATCTGGCAGAAGGTGCGCTATATTTATACCCCTATGATAAGCCCAACCCTGTTTTACCTGTTTTGTGTCAACGTGGGAAGCGCGCTGATGATGTCCGGGCCTGTGATTATCCTGACCCAGGGAGGACCGGACAGTTCCACATCTACCATTATGTACTATATGTACCAGAAAGGATTTTACGTATATAATTACGGCCTTTCGTATTCGGCGGCTGTAGTAGGTTTTATCATTGGATTTACGGTTATTCTCATATCGTTTATCTGGGAGAAGAGAGGTGTTCATTACTGATGGGGAAACGCAGGATATGGAAGAGTGTACTATATCAGGCGGCGTCGACAGGAATTGGACTTCTGGTCATATTTCCTGTGTTGTACGCACTTGGTACATCCTTTATGAAGAGTACGGAGATTTTGAGCCTGAATCCCAGAATGCTCCCAAGGAGGATTGATTTTTCCAATTACCACGCGGTCTGGGAAAATACGATGATGCTGCGGTTTATCTGGAACTCGGTCTTTGTGACCACAATCACGTGTTGTCTGCGCGTGGTGACGGCGGCCCTGGCCGCTTATGGATATGCCTGCTTCGATTTTAAGGGGAAGAATCTGTTTTTTTATTTGACTGTGGGGACCATGCTTATTCCCGGTGAGGCGACACTTCTCACCAATTATGAGACCATATCGAAGCTTCATATGATCAATACTTACCAGGGAATTATAGTTATGTTTATTGGCTCAGCGACCAGTGTTTTTATTATAAGACAGTATTTTCTGGGAGTCTCGGCCTCTATAAAGGAAGCGTCTCTAATGGACGGGTGCGGAGATATCCGCTTCTTTACCAGAATTCTGATTCCGATTTCAAAACCGATTCTGGTTACCGTATTTATCACGGCGTTTGTTGAAATATGGAATGTATACTTATGGCCTATGCTGATTACGAACCGCAATGAGATGCGGACAGTCCAGGTAGGAATCGCGCAGCTGAACAGTTCGGAGGGATCCGCCTATGGTGTTATTATGGCGGGGGCCGTAATCGTCCTCATTCCGTCGCTTCTGGTATTTATCATCTTTCAGAAGCAGATTATCAATGGAATGGTAACCGGTTCAGTAAAAGGATAAAGAAAGATTGGAGAAAATGATGATCTACGAGACCAGGGTGGAAAAAGCAATAGAAATGACGGAGAACGGCCAGCCTTACATCAATCCTTACGATGGCTGTGTGTCTGGCTGTCCGTTCTGCTACTGGCTGGAACGGGAGGGCTGGGAAGGCAATATCGCCATCAGAAGCAATATCGCAGAGATCCTGGATCAGGAGTGTGAGAGATGGCCGGAAGGAGTCCGGCTTTATATCGGAGACTACTGCGATCCGTACATGCCGGTGGAGGAGACGTACGGGCTGACGAGACAGTGCGTGGAGGTAATTAAAAAACATGGTATTCCTCTTACCATCTGTACCAGTGCGAAGTCTCTTCTGATTGAGCGGGATCTGGATTTACTGAGGGGGATGGAAGATCTGTGTATCGTGACAGAACTGTGCCGTCTGGATGAAATTGAAAAGCTTAAGTCTGGAGAAGGACATGCCGGGATTGAGACGGGAAACCGACTGAGAGAAGCGGGACTGCCAGTGATTGCGACGTTTGCACCCATCATGCCGGGGATCACGGATGTGGACCTGGTGTTGGAAGCCTTAAGACCGGACATACCGCTCTATATTGACCGTTTCTACATGAAACCAGATTCCATACAGGAGATCAGGCTGATGGAATATTTAAGGGAAAAACGCCCGGAATTAATGGAGGAATACAGACGTCTGATCCGGGAGGGGAGTGACGCAGAATATGAGGCTGTGATACGCCGTTGTCAGGGCGGCGGCCGGGTGAGACAGCTGCCGTTCTGATTGACTGGAACCATTGCATTTTAAGGGATTTTCATATACAATGATAGATACACTTTTGTTAAAATATGGAAGTACTGTAAGACTGGAGACGTTATATGAAAATCACCGCAAAAGATATTGCCAGGGAAGCTGGGGTCTCGGAGGCCACGGTTTCCATTATTTTGAATAACAAGGCCGGGCACTACCGGATTTCTGAAAAGACGCGGCAGAAAGTACTGGGGATTGCAGAGCGTTATGAATTTACCTGCAATCCGATTGCGGTATCCCTTGCAACACGGAAAACGCATACGATTGGCCTTATTCTGCCAAACCTTGTGAACCCTTTTCTGGCCAATATATCCACGGGTATTGAGAAATGCGCTCAGGAAAATGAGTACGCCCTTCTGTTGTGCAACTGCGAGGAAAATGTACAGCAGTGTGTGAAGTATCTGGATATTCTTCAGAAGAGGTATGCGGACGGGATTCTGCTTGTGCTGCCAAGGGAGAAAGAAGTGAATGCCAATCAGAAGCTGGTAGAGGCGGCACTGCGAAAATGCCGGGTACCGGTAATTCTCATCGAGCATTACTTACAGAAAGCACCCTGTGATTTCATAGCTGTTGACAACGTTCAGGGCGGCTATCTGGCAGCCGAGTATCTTTTGAAGAAGGGGCATACCAGGATCGGCCATATTGCTGGAGAACAGTTTACCAGACAGCGTACCTGCGGCTATTTGAAAGCATTGAAGGATTATGGCATACCGATTGACCGCAGCCTGGTGATGCAGGGGGATTTCTCGATTGAATCCGGATATGAATGTGGAAAACGCCTTCTGCAGCAGGGAGTGACCGCTGTCTTCGCAGGGAATGACTATATGGCGCTCGGCGTCTGGCGGGCGGCCAGAGCGCTGGGCTTGCGCATCCCGGAGGACGTGTCTCTGGTTGGTTTCGATGACGACCCGGTGGCGGTGGTGATGGATGTCCCTCTGACCACGGTCCGTCAGCCTGGAACCACACTTGGAAAGGCCGCCAGTGAAATGCTGGTGCAGAAGATAGAGGCAGAGCGGGGCACATATCAGCAGTACTACTTTCCACCGCAGCTGATTGAGAGAAGCAGCGCGGCGGCCCGTTGAGCCGTCATGAAAACTGCACGGAGCTGTAGGGATTACAGAAAGGGGAGTCTGAACAGGAGTGAGTACGTGAATACTCATGATGTTCAGACTCCTCTTTTGGTTTTTCTTCCGTAAAACAGTAATATAATCTGCCCCAGGCTACAGGGTATAAAATTTTTCGACAGACTGTTCGATGGTTTCATCCGCGCAGATCAGCGAGATGCCTTTCGTTTTATGTTTCCGGTAGACGACAAGGATTTTGGAGAGATTCCAGGGAACCAGGATGCGGTCCTTGTCGGATGCGGGGATGGTTACCGTTTTCGTTATCGTCTTTTCTTTCGTGTCTGTGGTCTCCGTACTGTAACTATAGCCAAATTTTGTCTCTAACTCTGTGGCGAGCCCCAGTTTTACGCCCTTCAGCAATCCGGAGGCCTCCCCCTTGATCAGGGAACGGACGTCGACGGAGCATACATTTGTCTGTTTTAAGACGGATACCTGAGAGATTTTTATGGTAGTCGTCTGTGACTGGCCCGCCGGAAAGGTCTGAATATTGGAAGGCGCAGTATAGGCCACATACAGGACGGCCCCGAAGTAGCTGTCAACGAGCTGTTGTTTCTTCATCATATTGTCGTACTTCGGATCATTGATAACCGGCCAGTATTTCTGGGGGATATCATAGGGATCGGACAGGCTCAGGAAAACCGGTTTCGGGGGATAGCTGTAGGGAATATTCAAAAGCTGGTTCAGCGGTTTGCCTGTATTCTCCCCCATATCATTTTTTAATGCTTCCCAATTGGAAATATCCATGGTGTTTCCTCCTTAATCCACTTTTGTAATGGTCAGCAGATGATTGAAGTGGTGGCCCCTTGGCGGCAGTTCTTTCCAGCCGTCTACGCTATACATGCCGGATACTTTTAATGAGGACTTATTATCTTTTGAGTAAGGTACTTCGATTGACAGAGTCAGGGAACCGCTCGCCCCAATCCAGGTACACTGGCCCTGATAGCCGGTGGCGGTACCCTTAGATGCCCGGATTCCAAATACTTCTTTGGTTTCTCCAGCACCGATGGAGACAGGGGCGCTTTTATCCTTTCCTCCAAGGTACCAGATTCCCCAGTTCCTTTCATCGTTCTGTGCAACAAGAGTTTCCCCTGTCTGATTGCTGATTGTCATGTGGTAGGTCCATTCTGTACTGCTCATATTCTTTTCGAAAGCCTATCGTGAACAGGCTTTCTTCCTCCTTTCAAGAGTGATGTGTAATTGGTGTCTGAATCAGTAGCGCTACACTATTAATCCGATAAAACGAACGTATGTACGAATAAAATCAAATAAAAATAAAAAAATACTCTGGAAATAGATTAGAATCATTTTCCAGAGTTGTACCTAAGGTATCTTTTTTACAATAACGGCCGAAAAATCAAATAAATCCGCCTTATGAGTCGAAAAGGAATACTCGAACGGCATGCCGTTGTCCAGGAAGGCGATCTGCTCCACGACGGCTACCGGGCTGCCTGGTTCCAGCTGGAGATTCCTGGCGATGAACTCGGACGCTCCCTTGGCGCGGATGCGGACGTGGGAACTCTGAATCTCATAATGAAGCGTCTGACGGATATAGGCATAGATGGACGATTCCAAATGCGCCATCTTGAGACCTGGAATCAGATCAATGGGCATATAGGTTTCTTCTATTACACAGGGAACCCCGTTCCGGTTCCTGACACGGATAATCTTGTATACGAAGTCTTCTTCTGTGATATGCAGATTGGATGCGATCTTCGGTGTCGGCGGTATGACGGAAAACTCCAGGACGGTGGAGGTCACAGCTTCCTTGGCATACTGCCGGCTGAAACCGGTCAGGGCCTGCTGGGTATTGCATAAGTTCTCTTCCATAATATCCAGCTGCTGCTGCGATAACCCCTTTACAAAGGTTCCATGCCCTCTTTTTTTATAAATCAGCCCCTCGTCGACCAGGATGTCAAGCGCCTTTTTAATGGTCATCTTGCTGGCTCCATACTGGATACAGAGATCCTTCTCGCATGGAAGCTGGTCGTTTGGATGGTAAAGATTATCTTTTAATATGTGGTTCCTTAATTCATTCGATATTTCAATGTATTTATTCATAGAAAAATCCCCTTTTATAATAGCTTTATTCTAACACGGACGTAAGTAAAAAGCAATTACTTATATAAATGAAAGTATTGTTATAATAAACAAAAAGTATATATTAATTTAGGGAACAATGACGAAAATCATATAAGTATATACTTTTGGGCTTAAAGTACTTGATATATAGCTTGAAAAAGTATACGATAGGTACATAAAGATTCCTATCATATCAAAATAAAAGGAGCAGAAAAATGATTAATATTATGGAATTTGGAGCTGTCGGCGATGGCGTCACGTTAAATACGGAAAGCATACAGGCCGCTGTTGATCGGGCTTCTGAAACCAGGGAAGCTGTAATGATTCCCTGCGGAGTTTTTATTACAGGAACAGTTAATCTGAAAGGGGCGTCATTATATCTGGAAAGCGGAGCGGTACTAAAAGGTTCAGAGAATTTGGACGACTATCCCGAACAGGACTATATACACAATGAGTTAGGTGCGCTTCGGGCAATGCTGATTATCCGTGACTGTGATCATGTTACGATAGAAGGAAGCGGTACTATTGATTTCAGCGGAAGGGCTTTTTATGATACTTCAGCCAGAAATGTACCTGACAGCCGCGTTCCGTTTAACGACGAACAGATTTCTGAGTGTACCTATCCGATTGGACAGCGTCCCAATGAATGTTTGTTTTTTCACAATTCCCAAAATATTGTGGTGCGCGGCATTAAAATTATTGATGCACCATGCTGGACCATAAGCTTTCATGAATGCGAGAATATAAAGGTTATTGGCCTTACAATTGATACGGATTTGAATATGCCGAATAATGACGGCATGCACTTTTGCAGCTGCAAAGGGGTTATTGTTTCTGACTGCAACATCTCAAGCGGAGATGACTGCATTGCAATATCTGGTATAACAAATTGGGAAAAGCCGTGTGAGAATATTGTCATTACCAACTGCATACTGCGTTCCTGCTCGAAAGCAATTGTGATTGGTTATATATACAGCTGTGTCCGTAATGTAGCTATATCAAACTGCATTATTAAGGAAAGCAACCGTGGCTTGTGTATTATGTGCAATGATGAGAGCTCGCTGGTTGAAAATGTCCGTGTAACCAATATGATTATTGACACCGTAATTCGCGCAGGAAACTGGTGGGGCAACGGGGAGCCAATATTTATGATGGCAGTTAAGCATGATTATCATATTGCAGCCAATCAGCATCCGGAATACAAAACGGATTGTGCAATTCGTAATGTGTGCATAGATGGAGTGAGCTGTACGGGGGAAAATGCCATTGGCATTATTGGTCAGAACGGTAATATCAGGGAAGTGGAATTAAAAAATATAAATTATGTGCGCAAGCCGTCAAAAAATCTGTCCCTTAAGGGTGAAACGTTTGATTTTTCACCTGGCCGTGTGGACGTGGACATTCCAAGATCCTGTGGAATTTACGTCAGCAGAGATGCCGATGCAGAGCTTAAACAGATTAACACGCATGAATGGTCTGTGATAACGGATCAGAGTCCATTCTCAGGCATTAGTTAGATACATAGATTCATAATCGGAAATTTAAAAGTATTGTCATAATTAACAAAAAGTATATACTTAATTTAGCGAGAGTGCTGAAAGTGATATAAGTATATACTTTTTGGTTTAAAATACTTGATATATGTAGCGTAAAAGTATATGATAGTCACATGATGAATCACATTATTAAAAAAACAAAAGGAGAAGGAAAAGTAAAATGAAAAAAACAGGAAAACGTTTAGTAGCGGTGATGCTTGTTTCGGCATTGATGGCAGCTTTGACTGGCTGCGGGGGAAAGAGCAGCGGAGAAGGAAGCGGAACGGAAAAGGCAGAAGCAAATAAGGACGGAGTTACCCTTTCATTTGCATTTAATGTGGAAGACACGCCGGATAAATACGGTGTAATGGTGGAACCAATTCTGGAAGAATTTAAAGCGCTGCATCCGGAAGTGAAGGGCTTTGAGTATGTCAACTGTTCCAAGAGAACGGAAGAACAGGTAGTTACGATGATGAAAAGCGGTAAGTTTGAGGATGTTATGACCGCACCAATGGCTGTTTCCATCAAGGAGTATCCGAATTACTTTGCCTCCCTGGGAAATGCGGAAGAACTGAATGAGAAGTATTTTTACGGAGACTACATGTCCTATGAAGGTCAGACGTATGCAATGCCAATCGGTGTTGTCTATGAAGGGATCTTATATAATCAGAAGGTTCTGGACAAGTATTACGGCGGAAAGGTTCCGAAGACTCTGGACGAATTAAAAGAGTGCTGCGGAATTTTAAGAGATAACGGTGTGATCCCATTCTATACCAACGCGGGTGCAAAGTGGACGATGCGTTTCTGGGATAATCTGGCGGTTACCTGGTCAGAGGATATCAATTATGCCAACAGCATTGTAGAGACAAAAGCGCCGTGGGCAGACGGAACACCGCTTAACGAAGTCCTCTCCTTTGTCGGAGAACTGGCGAAAAACGGGGAGATCGAACCGGATACGGTTACGGAGCAGTGGGATAAGTCCAAGGTTGCCATCGCCTCCGAGGAAGCGTGCTTTATGCTTACCGGCTCCTGGGCCATCCCTCAGATGAAGGATGCGGCGGAGGAACTTGGCGGAAGCCGGGATGACATTGGATTTGCGCCATTTCCATATAAGAATGACGTAGGTCCGGATAATAAGCTGAATGTAAGAGTCTCTGAGGACATCTTCGTGGTCGTGAATAAAAACAGCCCCAATGTGGAACTGGCAACTGAATTTGCAAAGTTTTTCTGTGAGAGAATTTCTTTAAACCGCGGTATGAATGAAATCATGAGAGACGGCGGAAAGGTGGTAGACGATTTAAAGAACTTTGAAACCATGGATTATATCAACTTATACAGCGTCCCTACAAAGGATGTCCGGATATCAGAGATGGCTTCCAACGCTCAGATCGACGTGTTTTCACAGGGCTCCTACATAACAAAGTATGTCCTTGAACCGTGTCTTGCCGGTGGGGAACCGAATTTTGACGGATTAAATGGGGAGTGGGCTAAGAACTTTAATTAGTTGAGAGACAGGGCCGCCGGTGTCTTCCCGGCGGTCTGATAAAGGAAAGAGGGGCTCTGATGAAATCGATAAAACGTTATAAGAGGGAAAAGACAATATTGATTGTCAGCTTTCTTGCGATACCGCTGTTTTTGCTTCTGTTGTTTACCTTTTATCCAATCGCGGTGATGCTGATTAACAGCTTTACGGAATGGAACGGGCTTTCGTCGCCTGAGCAGTTCGTGGGCTTCGACAACTATTTGAGAATCTTTACGACAGAAAAATACCGTATGGTATTTAACAATGTGATCTACTATCTGGCTGCTGGCATGATTCAGCAGGTCCTGGCACTCTATTTTGCCACACTATTAAGCAGACAACTGCGGGGAGGCGGATTCTTTAAAGGGGTTATCTTCTTCCCGTTTATCATGAATACAGTAGCGGTTACCTTTATTTTTCAGATGTTTTTTGAAATCAACGGCGGTTTCGACTCGATTCTGGCTTCCATCGGTATGGCGGAGACAGGGCTTAAATGGATTGCGGATCCGAAGCTTGTCAAGTTCACACTGGCGTTTATCTATCTCTGGAAGAACATTGGTTACAGCTTCGTAATCTATTTAGGTTCCATGCAGTCGATTCCCAGCGATTACTACGAGGCGGCTTCCATCGACGGGGCCAATTCCTGGCAGTCCTTCTGGGCGATCACCTTTCCTGGCATGAAATCCATTATCGGCCTTTTGACGACTTTTGCCATTGTAGGATCTGTGGCGGTTTTCGATATACCGTATATTCTGACAAGGGGAACCAACGGAACGAATACATTTACGACCACGTTAATTGAGACGGCTTTCCAGTACAACTTATATGGCGTGGCGTGCGCGATGGCGGTACTCCTGATGATTTTCGTGGCAATCGTCATGGCAGTGAAAAATATTGTATTCAAGGAGGATGAGTGATGAGTGCAAAAGTAAAAAAGAATCTCATACAGGCAGGCAAATATATTTCTCTGATTCTCATGGCGCTTGTGGTGTTTGTGCCGATCATCAGTGTCGTATTTTCCTCCTTTAAAACAAAACTGGAGTATTTGAAAACGCCGAGGTTTACACCTCCGGAAAGCTTCTTAAACTTCGATAACTACATAAGAGTCTTTACAGACGGCAAGATTCTTCTGGGAATGGTCAACACCGTTATCATTATTTTAGGATCGCTGGTTTTGGGATTGTTGTTCGGAACCATGACGGCTTACGTCTTAAGACGGTTCCAGTTTCCTGGACGGAAAATCATCGAGGCGGCTTATTTGATCGCATCTTTTATACCGTCTGTAATCGTCCATCTTATTGTGTTTACCGTTTTTTCGAAGATCGGGCTGGTAGATACGCTGGCAGCCCCCATAATCATCTATGCCGGTGTGGACGTGGTGAGTCTCTATTTGTTTATGCAGTTTATCAGCCAGATTCCGTATGATCTCGATGAGGCGGCGCTTTTGGAGGGCAGTTCGTATTTTGGCATCTACAAGGGAATCATTCTGCCTCTTTTAAAACCTGCGATGATGACGGTAGCGATCTTAAAGATTACATCCATTTACAATGATTTTTACATTGCGTTTTTATACCTGCCGGGAGAAAAGAAGGCGGTTATGAGTACGATGCTGTACCGGTTTATGGGACCGTATTCTTCCCAGTGGAACGTAATCGCCGCTGGAATTCTGGTGGTTATCCTGCCGATTTTTATCATATTCCTGATTGCTCAGAAGCATATTTACAAAGGCTTTGTGGATGGGGCGGTAAAAGCATAGGAGAGAGGAAGCTGTATGAACTTTTATCTGATTTTTGATATGGGCGGAACTTCCGTGAAGTATGCCTGCGGAGATGAGGAGGGCTGTTTAAAAGACACCGGGGCATTTCCTACGCCGTCGGAAGGGCTGGAGGCGATGCTTGATGAGATGAGGCGGGTCTTTAAGACGGCTAAAGAGAAAATCGCCGGTATTGCCTTAAGCTCTCCGGGGGCCGTCGATCCTGTGAAAGGGATTGTCGGTGGAATCAGCGCAATTCCGTATATCCATGAGATTCCCCTTGCTGAGCGGATTAGCCGGCGGTTAGACGGACTTCCCGTCACCATTGAGAACGATGGTAACTGCTCGGCTCTGGGCGAATTGTGGAAGGGAGCCGCGGCCGGAAAACGCAACATCGTGTCCGTGGTGTGTGGCTCCGGAATTGGCGGTTCGATCGTCATAAATGGCACTGTCTGCAGAGGGCGGACCAATAACTGCGGAGAATTCGGAAACTGTCTGGTGAACCGTGCGGATGGTCACTATAAGACGTGGAGTTCCTATACCATGGTAAAACAGGCGGCAAAATATACTGCGGCGACAGGAAAAAGAACGGATGGAAAAGGTCTGTTTGTACTGGCAGAGGGCGGAGATCCGCTGGCTTTACAGCTTACGGAGGAGTTTTATGAGGCCATGGCGGTTGGACTGTTTTCCATTCAGTTTACCCTGGACACGGAATTGATCGTGCTGGGGGGCGGGATCAGCGAAGCGCCTTTTGTTATACCGGAAATCTATAAGAGAATGGAGAAAATGGCAAAAGAGGACCGGTTTGGCTTTCTGACACCGAAGATCGTTCCCTGCCGCTTTGGCAATAAAGCAAACTTATATGGGGCGCTGTTTCACCATTTACAGGAAATGAAGCAATAAAAGAAGTGAGGTTATTATATTTATCAATCAAATTTGGAAAATGAATGGAGGATATCATGAAATATCAATTCAACGACAATTTTTTATGGGGGGCCGCCAGCTCCGGGCCGCAGTCAGAGGGGACGTTTCCGGGAGACGGAAAGGCGGAGACGGAATGGGATTACTGGTTTAAGCAGGTGCCGGAGCAGTTTTTCGATGGAGTAGGACCTTCCGTGACCTCGGATTTTTACCACAAATATAAGGAATACGTAAAGCTGATGAAGGAAATCGGAATGAATTCCTACCGCACATCAATTCAGTGGAGCCGCATTTTTAAAGATCGTGAGGGAACGGTCAATGAAGAAGGCGTAACGTTCTACCAGGCGGTTATCGATGAGCTTTTAAGTCAGGGAATTGAACCTGTTCTCTGCCTTCATCATTTCGATATGCCGATGTACTGGATGGAGAAGGGCGGATTTGAAAACCGGGAGACAGCCGAAGGCTTTGCGGCCTTTGCGGCTAAATGTTTTGAATTGTTTGGCGGAAAGGTAAAACGCTGGATTACCTTTAATGAACCTATCGTGATTGCTGAGGGCGGATACATCTATAAACGCCATTATCCCGCTGTCTGCGACGCAAAGAAGGCGGCGCTGGTCGGCTACCATATTCAGCTTGCCAGCAGCATGGCGGTAAGAGAATTTCGAAAGAGCGGCAGAGAAGGCAGCATTGGGATCGTACTGAATCTGACGCCAACCTACTGCAAAGAGCCGGACAACGAAGAAGACAGGAGGAGCGCAGAAATCGCAGATCTGCTCTTTAATAAATCGTTTCTGGAACCATCGATCAGGGGCGAGTATCCGGAAAAGCTTGTGGAACTCTTAAAGGAAGAGGGAATCTGCCCGGAGGCAGCAGAAGAAGACTTAGAGATCATTGGCAGCAATACGGTTGATTTCCTGGGGGTAAACTACTACCATCCGAGGCGGGTCACCAGAAGAAGCACACCATACGAAGGACCGCTGATGCCGGAAAAATACTTTGAAGAGTATACCTTTGAGGGGCAGAAAATGAACTTTTCCCGCGGCTGGGAGATCTATGAGCCTGCCATCTATGAGATCGCCGTCAATCTCCGCGATCATTATGGAAATATACCCTGGTATATCTCGGAAAACGGGATGGGTGTGCAGGACGAGGAACAATTTCTGGATCAGGACGGTATCGTGGAAGACGATTACAGAATCGAGTTTATCCGTGACCATTTAATCTGGCTGAACAAGGCAATCGGAGAGGGCTGCAACTGTTTTGGATACCATTTGTGGGCGCCATTTGACTGCTGGTCCTGGAGAAACGCGTATAAAAACAGGTATGGCATGATCCGGGTGGATATTAAAAATGGCGGCGCTCTTTCAATCAAAAAATCAGGCCGGTGGTTTAAACAGGTTACGGAAAATTATGGATTTTGAGGTGAATCTTATGGAAAAGAGACAGATGAGAGAGGAACTGAAGTATCTGATTGAGTTTACGAAAATATACCGTTCGGAAACGGATAAATATATCAGGGAGGCGAAGTGTCTCGACTGCCAGATCCGGAAAATACTCGTCCCGATGACAAAAGAGGAGAAAATCGTCGGACGGGTGAGGCATATGGTAGTGGGCTTCAGCCCCCAGTACGGCGGTCTTTATACATACTTCTTTCACAACGTCCAGGTGGAAAAAATGATGGAGAAGGCGGGGAGCTGCTTAACCGGAGAGGAGCGGGAAGCGGTATGGGAGTGTTACCGCTTCTGGCAGGAGGAAAAGACGGTTCAGAAGCTGCAGCGGCGTTTTACCGAAAAACACGGGGAACTGGAAGTTGATTATAAGCCGTATGGCCCCAATATCGGTATGGATGATGTGCGCGCCCTGCCGGGGGAAAAGACGGAGGTCATAAAAAGCCTGGGCGTCGGCTCTTATCCGACAGCCAGAATCGCACTGACGATTCCGGATGATGATAAGCTGGTGCGCATGGGGATTCCCGGACTGCGGGACGAGGTGAAGCGTAAACAAAAGGAGAACGGCGAGAGCAGTTTCTACACGGCGCTGCTTATGATGCTGGATACTGTCTGCCTTGCCGCAGACACCTACAGGCAGCAGGCAGAACGGCTGGCAGATGCAGAACCGGAATACAGGGAAGCGCTTTTAAAGACGGCTCATACGCTGAAACATATTCAGATCCAGGCACCGGAGAACTTTCAGGAAGGCCTTCAGCTGTACTGGCTTTACTCGGTTATTTCGGATCAGATGAATACCGGGCGCATGGATGTATTTCTGGGCGATTTATACGTGAACGATCTGGAGACAGGCATTCTCGATGAAGAGGGAGCCATCGCCCTGCTGACCAGTCTCTATCAGCAGTATCTGTTCATTAATAAGGTGCACGATACGAGAGTCATTATCGGCGGAAAAGGCAGAAGAAACGAGGCGAATGCCGACCGCCTGGCGCTTGCAGTCCTGGAGACCTCCAGACGTGTGAAGGATGTGGTTCCCCAGCTCACTCTCCGATATTACAGGGGGATGAATGAGGAAGTCTTAAACAAGGCGCTTCTGGTGGTGGGAGAAGGCTGTTCCTTCCCGCTGCTTTATGGGGATGACACCAACATTCCGGCTGTCATGAAGCTGTACGGTATTTCCGAGGAGGAGGCCGAACAGTATATTCCGGCCGGGTGCGGGGAGTATGTCATCGAAGCAACCAGCACCGGGACGCCAAACTGTGGTTTCAACCTTCAGAAGGCTGTGGAACTGGTCCTTCACAACGGAGACGACGCCTATATGAAGTGTCAGGCGGGGCCGAGGACCGGGGAACCGGAAGAACTGGGTACCTTTGATCAATTCTGGGAGGCATACCGGAAACAGGTGGAACCGGAGATGCTCCGGGAAGCCTGGGGAGAGGCGGAGTGCTATTATACAGCGGCAGAAAACGCTGGTTATTTACAGCTCAGCCTTCTGATGAACGACTGCCTGGAACGCGGCAGGGCGATGCTTTCAGGTGGAGTCTGCTATATGAACGGCGCTCCCGAGATTGTGGGAATGGTGACTGCGGCGGACAGCATGACGGCGATCAAAAAGTATGTGTACGATGAGAAACGCTTTACACTCCGGCAGGTGAAAGATATGCTGGACTGCAACTTTGAGGGCTTTGAAAAGGAACGCAGGCTGTTCTTAAACGCCCCCAAATACGGCAACAATGATCCGGAAGCCGATGCCATGGTGTTAAAGGTGTATGAACATGTGGCGAGGGCGGCTATCGAATGTACGGAGACGGTAGGACTTGACCACTACACAATTGTGAGCGTGAACAACAGCGCCAGTGCGGACTGGGGAGAGTATACGATGGCCTCCGCCTGCGGCAGGAAAGACGGAGATCCCCTGGCTAACGCCAACGGAGCCTCAATCGGAGCCGATAAGTCCGGAATTACAGCGCTTCTCCACTCCATGAGCAAGTATGATCACAGCCTCCATTCCGGCGTGATCAACAATGTAAGAATCAGCAAAGAGCTGTTTCAGAATTCCTATGAAAAGGTGAAGGCTCTTGTCTGTACCTTTCTGGAAAATAACGGAACGCAGCTGAATCTGATGGTGATCGGCAGAGATGACCTGGAAAATGCCGTTAAACATCCGGAAGAATATCAGAATCTGATCGTCAGAATCGGCGGCTTTTCGGCCCGGTTTGTGACGCTGAATCCGGTGATACAGAACGAGATCATCAAGAGAACTACGTTTGAAAACTGACGGATGGGGAAAAGAACGATGGGAATTGTATTTGATATACAGAAGTTCAGCGTACATGACGGGCCGGGGATCAGGACATCTGTCTTTTTGAAAGGCTGCAATCTGTCCTGTATCTGGTGCCACAATCCGGAATCCATAAAGAGTAAGCCGCAGCTGGCCTTTGAGAGCAGCCTGTGCATCGGATGCCGGGAATGTGAAGCGCGGTGTGAAAACCAGGCCCATGATTTCACGGATGGCGCCCACAGGATCGATTTTACCCGCTGTGCCGCGTGCGGAAACTGTGTAAATGGCTGTCTGGCGGAAGCTTTGAAAATCTATGGGAAAGAAATGTCAGTTACCCAGGTAATGGTCGAAATCGTAAGCGACCGGATCTATTACGAGCGGTCGGGAGGCGGTGTGACATTTACCGGCGGAGAGCCGACGATACAGTTTGATTTTCTCATGGAACTGATCGGGGCGTGCCGGGGGGAAGGGCTTCACGTCTGTGTGGAAACCAACGGCATTTTAAATGATGAGAAGAGACGGCGGCTTGCAGAGACGGTGGATTTGTTCCTGATTGACTATAAGGCCACTCCCTCGGCTCTCCACAAAGAGCTGACTGGCATGGGAACGGAAGAAGTCTTAAAAACGCTTGCATACCTGGAGAAAATGGAAAGGCCTGTGATTCTGAGATGTCCCATGATTCAGGGCGTGAATGACAGCGAAAACCATTTTGCAGAGATCAGACGGATCAGAGATACGTATACCAACATCAGGCAGGTGGAAATCATGGCGTATCACTCCACAGGGAGAAAGAAATGGGAGACGCTGGGAATTCCATATCGGCTGGAACAGTTAGATTCGGCCGCGCCGGAGCAGAAAAAGCGGTGGGAAGAAATGCTGCGGGATCATGGATACGCCAAACCGGAAGTTCTTCGGGGGCAAGATGGATTTCCTGCCGGGAAAGATGGAAAAAATGGTGCAGGATTATTCGATTGAAAACGAGATAACCCAGGAAAGCCTTATTATAGAACCGTGTCTGGAGAACTGCGAAAAGATGCTTTTCGAACCCACATGGCCAGAATAATTCCCTGGTTTATCCCATCTGTCCTTTTTCGCCCCCTTCTTTTTTTCTATAATGAATACAGATGATATGCGCCGGCAGCGGCGGCATATGAATTCATTACAGGAGAAGAGAAGGGGGCGTTATTTTATGTTACCATGTGATATTTTAATTAAAAATGCGGCAGTTCTGATGCCCGATAAGAGCATTGCCAAAAATCAGACCATCGCCATTTCCGAAAACCGGATACTGGAGATCGCAGACACAAAACTTACCGATCAGACCAGTGGCTTCCAGGCCGATACGGTGATCGATGATCCGCATCTGTTGTGGATGCCGGGCCTCACAGACGGCCATCTTCACACCAGCCAGCAGTTCTTAAGGGGAAGTCTGCTGGATGAGAAGCCGGTGATCTGGAAACGGATCAACGTGCCGTTTGAGGCCTCTCTGACGGAGGAAACCATGGCGCTGTCCGCCAGGCTTGCCGGCGCGGAGATGATAAAGAGCGGTACCACATCCTTTGTGGATGCCGGCGGGCCTCATATCGAAGCCGCGGCCGAAGAGTATTTAAAAATGGGGATGCGGGGAGCTCTGACCTGGCAGACAACCGACGGCGCGAAGGTGCCGGACGGTCTGCGCATCGGCACCAGGGAGGCGCTGCCGCGCCTGGAGAAATTTCACAGGGAATACCACGGGAAAGGTGGCCTGCTCCAGGTGTACTATTCCGTAACCTCTTTGATGGCCTGCACGGAAGACCTGTTCCGCACCATATTTCTCGCGGCCAAAGAGCAGAAGGTGACGGCAGAATGCCATATGAACGAATACGCCAGCGAAGTACTTGATTTCATCGAACGTTACGGAGAACGGCCTTTCAGCTACTTAGACCGGATCGGCGCGTTGTCGGACCGTTTTGTAGCAGCCCACTGCATCATGCTGTCTGAATCCGAGATTCAGACGGTGCAGGAACGGGGGATTAAGGTGGTGCACTGTCCGTTCAGCAACTGCGGCAAGGGCATTCCCCAGACGCCGCGCCTCCTTGCGGCCGGGATTCCCGTGGCCTTCGGTTCCGACGGCGCGGGCCACGGCGGACTGGATTTATTCCGTGAGATGCGGGCATTCCGGTGCATCATGAACGTGGCCTACGGAATCACCACCGGAAATCCTGAGATTATGCCGGCTGGAACCCTTCTTTCCATGGCCATGGAGGGTGGAGCACAGGCCCTGATGAACAGCAGTCTGGGAGCCATCCGCCACGGAAACTTCGCCGATATGATCGCTGTCAACTTAGACCAACCCCATCTGACGCCGACCGGAAGTCTCGTCAATACCGTGATCGAGAGCGCCTCGGGAGCCGACGTAAAGCATTCCATCATCAACGGGAAACTGGTCATGAAAGACCGGAAGCTTCTGACTATTGATGAGGAAAAGGTTTTGTCGGAGGCCAATGAGGCAATGAAACATCATAAGCTGTTTACAAAAGCGGGGGCTTATGCGGGTTAAGCAGTGGGAAAGCTGAAACGTCTCATAGTATAATCTCATCAAGACTTCTTTTCGGCACATAATGGACCTGCTCCGCGTCACGGTAATAGCGCACGTCTCCGTCCGCCCCAACCGGCACCACCACGACCTTTTCCTTTGGCTTTCCAAGCGCCAGCACGAGATCAATAGAGTACTTTGCGGTATCGATATCCAGAAGCTCCGCCAGCCGTTTCCTCTCCACATTGCCGAGCATACAGCCGCCGTACCCCATTTCCACCGCCCCCAGCATGATGGTCTGGGCGGTGATCCCGTCGTCCTGAAGCTTATTCTTCCCAAGGGCAAGGTCACAGAGGATGATAAGATAGGCCGATGGCCGTTCTCCCTTTACGGGCCCGTCCCAATCCGGCAGCGCGCCCGCCCATTTCAGTGTTCCAAACACCCGCTCATTTTCTTCGTCCGTTCTGCAGATCCGGAACTTGAGCGCCTGGGAATTTGCGGTGGAAGCGGTCATCCTGGCCAAATCCACCAATTCCCGAAGCGCTTCTGCCGGGATTTTCTCATCCTCATAAAAACGCCGGTAAGATCTGCACCGGGCTACTAAATCCTTTAACATACAAAAGACTCCTTCCTATAGAATCAAGATCTTTCCTTATTATACCTTCTTATTCTTCTTCTGTGAATCCAACAATTTCAAGAATTTCTCCAGAATAAACTTATAAATTTACAGAATTATGAAAAGCTGCTTTCGACAATAACTTTAGCTGGATTTCGTGGTTTTTGTTCCGCCAGGCAGCCGGGGCCAGAGCGCTTTCCCCCAGTTTCGGCGATTTTTGCAGGGCGCCGGCAGCTCTTCCAGTCCTTTTCATCTATAATAAAGAACGATATCGAATAGAAGCAAAAAACAGTGAAATAAAGAATGAATATGACTGTACCCGTGCAATAGGCAGGGGTTTATTTTCGATACAGTTACAAGGGGCAGCGGCAATATTTATATCAAATATAAAAAGAATAAAAGGGAGAAAGCAGAGGAATTCCAAGCAGAAATTTATAAAAAATATCTCCAACATTGGGGTTATAATTCTGTAAGTTTATACTGAATTTCCCTTTCCCACCTTGGCAGCCCCTGCGATCTATGGTACAATACTTTGTCACGATTTCAGAATGGAGGATACCAAATGAATCATATGCAAAAGGTTTGGATTTGCGGAGCAAACGGCAGAGTCGGCCGCAAAATGACGGAACTTTTGGAAAATACGCCGGTGGAGCTGCTGCTTACGGACATCGACGCTGTCGATATCACCGATTCGAAAGCAGTCAGGGATTATGCAGGCATGAACCGGCCGCATTTCATTGTAAACTGCGCGGGGCTTACGGATGTGGCCGCGTGCGAGGAGAATAAAGAGGAAGCGTTTAAGGTCAACGCGCTGGGAGCCAGAAATTTAAGTGTGGCGGCCCGGATGGGAAAAGCCAGGATGATACAGCTCTCTACGGATGACGTGTTTGACGGAAGCGGACAGACGCCGTATACGGAGTTTGATACGCCGAATCCACAGACTATCTACGGAAAATCGAAGCTTGCCGGGGAGAATTTCGTGAAGGAATTCTGCAACCGCCACATTATCGTCAGGAGTTCCTGGATATTTGGAGAGGGCAGCAGTTATTTTTCGAAAATTATGAAGCTGGCGGGAGAGGGGAAGACGATTTATGCGGCAGCCGATCAGACCGCTGTGCCGACCGGAGCCTCGGAGCTGGCGGAAAAGATCATCGAACTGATGGAGTCTGCGCCGGATGGGTTATACCATGTGACTGGCCAGGGAAGCTGCAGCCGGTATGAATTTGCGCAGGAGATCGTGCGCCTCTCCGGATCACAGACGGAGGTAGTGCCGGTAGCGGCTGTGGATGACAGGCTTACCGCCATGCGCCCGTCGTACTCCGTTTTGGACAACATGATGCTGCGCATGTCCGGAATCTCCCTGCTTCCGGAATGGAAAATCATGCTGGAACGTTTTATAGCAGACAGGAAGGATTATACCAGTATATGAAAAACAGAAAAAAGACAGGATTGACAACAAAGATATTTATTGGGCTGCTGGCAGGCGCCGCGACAGGAATCCTGCTTCATTACGCCGTACCGGAGAGCGTGATACGGGATGAGTTCCTGATCGGAGGCATATTCTATGTCATCGGAAACGGATTTTTGCGGCTGATGCAGATGCTTGTGGTTCCGCTGGTGTTCTGCTCGCTGGTCTGCGGAAGCATGGCCATGGGAGATACGAAGAAGCTGGGAACCATCGGCGTCAAGACGCTGTTCTTCTATCTTTTTACGACGGCTCTCGCCATTACGGCCGCCATACTGGTGGCCAATGTGATAAATCCGGGCGTGGGGCTGGATATGTCCTCCATCGAGCGAAGCGAGGTAGCCATCGCAGGCAAGGTGAGTCTGCCGGATACGCTGCTGAATATCATACCGACCAACCCGCTGGGGGCGCTGGCAAGCGGAGATATGCTGCCAATCATCTTATTTGCGCTGATTGTGGGGATAATTCTTGCAAAATTGGGCGAGAGTGTGGAAACTGTCGGCAATTTCTTCAGCCAGTTTAACGATGTGATGATGGAAATGACGACCATGGTCATGAAATTAGCGCCTTACGGCGTGTTCTGCCTGATCGCGAAGACATTTTCGGGAATTGGATTCGATGCATTTCTGCCTCTTCTCAAGTATATGGCAGGCGTGCTGCTGGCGCTGGCGGTTCAATGCCTGGTGGTCTACATGGTGATGCTGAAAGGCTTTACGGGACTGAGTCCGTTTCTGTTTATCAGGAAGTTTCTGCCGGTTATGGGCTTCGCCTTTTCCACGGCGACCTCCAATGCCACAATCCCGCTGTCCATCGACACGCTCCATCAAAAGATGGGGGTCTCCAAGAGGATTTCTTCTTTTACCATTCCTCTTGGAGCTACCATTAATATGGATGGAACGGCCATCATGCAGGGTGTTGCCGTGGTATTTGCCGCGCAGGCGTTTGGGATCAGCCTGTCTGCCGCCGATTATATGAAGGTCATTCTGACGGCTACCCTGGCCTCCATCGGAACGGCGGGCGTGCCGGGCGTAGGGCTGATCACCCTTTCCATGGTGTTCACATCTGTGGGACTTCCGGTGGAAGCCATCGCGCTCATCATGGGAATTGACCGTATCCTGGACATGTGCCGGACCGCCGTCAACGTCACTGGTGATGCCGTGTGCACGACGATCGTGGCCTGTCAGGAAAAAGCAGTGAAAAAGGAAGTATTCTTAAATCCGGAAGCCGGTAAGCTGGCGAATTAACGGTATTTGGAGACTTCCTCGTAGTTTTCGGCCAGTCTAGCTTCGTTGAACGGCTGTGTCGGCCCGAGACGGAATACCGGCTTTAACAGGATCGGCGTGATGATTGTGGTAATGACGACCACGATGACCACCGGACCTAAGAAGTTAGAGCCGAGAAGACCTAACTGCTGGCCCTTGCTGGCGACGATCAGGGCGACCTCGCCACGGGAGATCATGCCGACACCGATTCGGATGCTCTGGTAATTCTTATAGCCGCACAGCTTCGCGCCCAGGCCGCATCCGATGACCTTTGTAAAGATTGCCACAAGCGTCAGGAATACGGCAAACAGGATGATCTGTGTCGTCATGGCGGGCAGTTCCACCTTAAGTCCGATGCTTGCAAAGAATACGGGCGACAGGAGTAAATACGACAGTGTATCAAACTTGGACGTCAGATACTGGGACTTCTGTGTATTGGAAATAATAACGCCCGCGATGTAAGCGCCCGTGATATCGGCTACGCCGAAGAATTTTTCTGCGGCGAAGGAGAGGAGCAGGCAGAGGGCAAAGGCGGCGATGGTATGACGCTGCAGTCCGTGCTCGGCGTTGTTGCTCCATCTGGCAAAGAGACGGTAGACGATGACGCCGCCCACTCCCGATAACAGGAAGAACGCCGCGATCTTTAACAGGACCGTAACCAGATTCACATTGGAGTCGGCCATGCTGGTGATGATCGTCAGAGCGATGATGCCCAGCACGTCGTCGATAATGGCCGCGCCCAGGATGGCGTTGCCGGAGTGGGTTTTCAGTTTTCCCAGCTCCTTTAAGGTCTCGACGGTAATGCTCACGGAGGTTGCCGTTAAAATGACTCCGATGAACATATTCTGAAGAAATGCGGTTCCCGATGCGTCGGAGGCGATGACTGACGGCCTGTTAAAGTAGGCTGCCACCGCGTATCCGCCGGCCAGCGGAACGATTACACCGATCAGAGCGATGATAAATGCTGATTTTCCGCTTTTTTTCAGCTCCCTTGTATCCGTTTCCAGACCGGCACAGAACATCAGGACGATGACGCCGATTTCGGCCAGTTTGTCCAAAAATTCAGTTTCGTGCAGCATATCCAGCACGGCCGGGCCCAGAATGACGCCGGCCAGCAGCGCGCCGACCACCTGTGGCATGTGAAATTTCCTGGTTACGAGTCCGAGTACTTTTGTGCTTAGTAAAATAATTGCGAGATTCAGTAAAAATTGATAGCTTTCCATGATGTCCCCCTGTGTAAAAGTAGTGAATAATTATGTATAATTCCGGGATTATCTTACGCCTCTTTTCGGAGGAAGTCAAATGAAACAGCGGAGAAAATTACAATCGTGTAATTTTCTCCGCTGTTTTGCCGTGATGTCTGTTTTTTGCCTTTAAGAAAGGGTAATCCAGTACCTCTGTGTAATCCTTTCAGCCGTCCTGATCTCATCTTCCAGAACCCCGCCGTTGTTCATTATCGTTCTGGCCGAGGCGAAGTTTAGCTTATTACAGGTGATTAAAACACGCATGATATGCATTTTCCTGCATTCCTCTAAGGCCAGGGACAGCATCTGGGTGGCATACCCCTTTCTCCGCTCGTCTTTCCTTACGCTGTACCCGATATGGCCGCCGCATTTTTCCAGGGCGTCATTCAGGCGGTGGCGGAGGTCCAACATTCCGACCAGCCTGTCGTTTTCATCGACAGCCAGAAATGTCGTGGCGGGAACAAGGCCTTCTCTCACCGTTGCCTCACAGGAATTGTCCAGGAGTGCCTCGTACCACTCTTTAAAGGTGCGGAAATTCAGTAATCCTGCGGTTCCATCCAGGCTGTCACCGTCTCTTTCAAATGATGCTTTGTAATCCAGAACCTGTTCCTCGTAGTCTTCCGTTGGTAATACCAGTCTTATCATAGTGATTCCCTCCTGTAAAATGATTGCGCCGATTCACGCCTGTTTTTTATTATCCGTACATTTTAGCACAGATCCGTGCCGATGGATAGCGGAACCGTAACCGGAACATGCAGCAGGAATAAAACCTTCCCGACTCTTCATGGACAGATACTCCACGGACGGTTATAATAGAAGCAGAGTAAAGGCCGCCTGCCTGCGGCCGAAATGATATGGAAGGAGCGCGAAGAGCGGTCTGCGGTCGGCCTGACGGCAGGCGTTCTTAAGAAGCACGGATATGAGGGATCGAGACAGCAGGACAGAGCGCCTGGTGGATGTGGCCAGGCTGTATTATGAGAAGGACCGGACTCAGAATGAGATCGCGGGGATTTACGGAATTTCCCGTCCCATGGTCAGCAAGCTTTTAAAGGAGGCGAAGGAGGAGGGGATTGTAAAAATCACAATTGCAGCGCCGGGGGAGGCGGAAGGGCCGGGGCAGGGAGATCCGTGGCTGGACCGTCTCCAGGATTGCTTTGGAATCCAGGGCGGGGCCGTGGTGGAAAACGGTCCCAATGATTTAGCGACCAACAACGCGGTGGCGAACGCGGCTTTAAAGCTGCTTGCCGGGCTGAAACAGGACAGGCTGGGAATCGGCTGGGGCCATATCATCGGCGATCTGACGGCCAGGATTGAGCGGAATCAGGGACCGGTCAGAATTGGAGGCCACATCTGCCCGTTGATCGGAAACGGCGGCGTAGGGCTGAAAAACTACCATTCCAACGAGCTGGTGCGGGTGATTGCCGAGCACAGCGAAGCCGAGCCGGAATTTATCTATACGCCGGCCTGTGCGCTTTCCGAACAGGAACTGAAGCTGACCATGGCCCTGGAGAATTATCATAAAATCTATCAGGCATGGGAGCGCCTTGACGTAGCCCTGGTCAATATCGGGAATTTTCCATCGGTGCCCGACTTCGCGTCGGAAGCGAGGTATGGCAGCCTGCTGGTGAAGCAGAAGGCGGTGGGGCGGATACTGAATTATTTTGTGACGGAGGAAGGGCGGGTGATCCGCTCGGACACGGACTATGCTATCCAGATTCCCCTGGAACTTCTGCGCCGGGTCCGCTATGTGGTGGGAATCTGTTCGGCCAATACGAAGCCGAAAGCCTTAGCGGGTGTCTTAAGGACCGGATATGTCAACAATGTAGTCGCACCGAAAAATGTGGTGAGTGCGGCGGCAGAACTGAATAATGAGTTACATATGTAACTGAGATATGGTGTGTTAAGGCCTTTAAAGCCATTTACGCACCATATTTTTGTGCAAAACTGTTAAAAAATAACAAAATAAAATCCGTTTATTGACAATAATATGTGAAAATGATAGTCTTTATTTATGACAAACGATAAAAACAAGAGAAAGGAGGTTACATATGTTACTTTCAAAGCCTGAGATAACCAGCATGCTTCGTGGTGTAGCCCGGCTCTGGTGCGCGAATAAGGACCGCTTAAGCGAGATTGATTCACGCTTCGGAGATGGGGATCACGGAGTCACCATCGGCAAGATCGCCGGACTCATCACCAAAAACCTGGACACATGGGAGGACGACGATATTGAGGAATTTCTCCAGTCCCTGGGAGACGATACGATGGAGATTGGGGGCGGAAGCGCCGGACCCCTCTACGGAACGATGATCGGAGGGCTGTCAGATCCGCTGTCAGGCAGCGACGCCATCGACAGCGAGGGGCTGAAGGCCATGCTGGAAGGATGCCTGGCCGCTATGGAGGACATTACGACGGCACGGACCGGGGACAAGACGATGATGGATGCCCTGATTCCGGCGGTTTTGGCGGCTAGAGACGTGGAGGGAGGAATCCCGGATATCTTAAAAGCGGCGGCAGATGCGGCGGAGCAGGGCGCCAAAGACAGCGAGCAGTACTTATCAAAGTATGGAAGGGCCAGGAGCTACAAGGAGCAGACCATAGGAACTCCGGATGCGGGGGCAGTCAGCACGTCGCTGTTTTTCAGGGGATTGTATGACGGTCTGATGGAAGCGGAACGATAATTCTTAGAACAGGAGAAATGAATGATGAGAATGAAAAAATTTATCAATGATCCGGAAAATTTGACACCTGAATTGCTGGAAGGATTTGCAGAAGCCCATAAGGAGCTGGTGGAGCTGGGAGACCAGCGCATGGTCATAAACAGGAAGCTTCCGGATGCGGACCGTGTAACGATCGTGACACAGGGCGGATCGGGACATGAGCCGGCGATCAGCGGATTTGTCGGAGAAGGAATGGTGGATATCTCTGTGGTGGGAGATGTCTTCGCTGCACCGGGACCGCAGGCATGTGTGGATGCGATCCGGATGGCGGATAAGGGAAAGGGCGTTCTCTATATCGTTCTCAACCACGCCGGCGACATGCTGACCGGCAACCTGACCATGAAGCGGTGCGCTAAGGAAGGCCTGCATGTGGTTAAGGTGGTGACTCAGGAGGATATTGCCAACGCACCGAGATCCAACGCAGACGACAGACGGGGCCTGGTGGGATGTATTCCTACCTATAAGATAGCAGGCGCCGCGGCCGCGGAAGGAAAGAGCCTGGAAGAGGTTGCAAAGATCGCACAGCGTTTTGCAGATAATATGGCGACTCTCGCTGTGGCCGTGACAGGAGCGACTCACCCGGCAACGGGAAGTCTTCTGGCCGATTTAGGAGAGGATGAGATGGAGATCGGCATGGGACAGCACGGAGAGGGAGGCGGTGGACGCCAGCCTTTAAAATGTGCCGATGAGACGGCTAAAATTATGCTGGATGGCCTGATTTCCGATCTGGATATCAAGTCGGGCGAGAAAATCATGCTGATTTTAAATGGCACTGGCGCCACCACGCTGATGGAGCTGTTTATCATTTACCGGAAATGTGTTTCCTATTTAAAAGAGAAGAACATCGAGATCGTGGCAAACTACGTAGGCGAGCTGCTGACCGTGCAGGAGCAGGGCGGATTCCAGATGTTTATGGCAAGAATGGATGACGAGCTGCTTCGCTACTGGAACGCACCGTGCAATACCCCATACCTGAAAAAATAGGAGGAGGTCCCTATGGCGGCAGAATATATGCATATTGGAATCCCTGTGCTGAACAGGAAAGAGGGAATGGTTTACAATGAGGCCATGAAGTTCTGGGTAAGCAATGTGGACGACTATGATTTTAAGATCGAATACTTAAAGTTTGAGGAGGGGACGCCGTTTCCGGAGATCCTTTCCAAGCAGCCGCATGTGGCTTACCGGGTAGATGATTTGGACGGCTATGCGAAGCAGGCGGACCGGGTCATCTTCGGACCGGTCGACGCGGGTCCGGGAGTACGGCTGGCCTTTGTCATCTGGGATGACGCGATCATTGAACTGTATGAAGAAAAGTAAGGAGCTGGCTGAATGTTAGTAAATATGAATGAGGTACTTGCAGCTGTCCAGACGCGAGGCTGCTGTGTGGGCGCGTTCGATACGCCCAATCTGGAGATTTTAATGGCCGTTATCCGGGCCGCGGAAAAACGGAAGGAGCCGGTCATCATCCAGCACGCCCAGCTTCATGAGCCGGAGATGGCGCTTCGCGTGATCGGGCCGATCATGATCCGCATGGCGAAGGAATCGACCGTGCCGGTCTGTGTGATGCTGGATCACGGCGAGGACCTGGACTATGTAAAAAAAGCCCTGGATCTGGGCTTCTCAGCGGTCATGTATGACGGCTCCTCCAGGCCATACGAGGAAAATGTCCGCATGACAAGAGAGACCGTTGCCATGGCTCAGGAATACGGCGCCAACGTGGAAGCGGAGATCGGGATCGTGACCGGCCATGAGGGAAAGGAATTCGTGGGCGGCGCCTATACGGATCCGGAACTGGCCGCAAAATATGTGAAAGAAACGGGCATTGATGCGCTGGCCGCATCAGTGGGAACTGTACACGGCTTCTATGCCGCCCAGCCAAAACTGGATTTTGACCGCATTGTGAAAATCAGAGAGCTGACCGGTGTTCCGCTCGTCATGCACGGCGGTTCCGGAATCAGCGTGGAAGATACCCAGAAAGCCATCCGCTGCGGAATCCGGAAAATCAACTACTTCTCCTACATGTCCAACGCCGGCGTAAAAGGCGTGCAGAAGCTTCTGGAGGAGAAAAACGTGAAGTATTTCCATGAGTTAGCCAATGCGGCGATCGATGCGATGGAAGTAGATGTTTTGAATGCAATGGCGATGTTTGCATTAGAGTAAGACAGATCAAAAAAAGTATGTATGTAATACCGCGGCCGGACTTTTTGCGGAAAGTCCGGCCGCGGTATTTTGCCTTGCCTTTCCCTGCCCCCTCTTGTATAATACTTATATAAAACGATTCATAAAAGAAGATTATCGGAGACGATTCCATGATAGAAAAGAAGAAGCTGAATAAAATCAAGATTGCAAAATTTATTCGTTATAAAGGCAGCACGTCCAAACCGGAGATCGCTGCGGAGCTGGGGATCAGTATGCCTACGGTCTTACAGAATGTGAAAGAACTGACGGAAGCCGGAATTGTCGGGGAGATCGGAGAGTATGAGTCTACTGGAGGCCGAAAGGCAAAGACCCTTTCTATCACAGCCACATGGAAAATGGCGGTGGGGCTGGATATTACGTTAAACCACATCAGCATGGTCGCGCTGGATTTAAAGGGAGCCATAACGGGGAAGAGACGCATCAAGAAGAATTTTGAAAATTCGTTCGATTACTATAAGGCATTGGCGGAGGAGCTGGATTGTTTCCTGGAAGACATGGGCGCCGCGCCGGATAAGATCCTGGGAGTCGGCATCTCCATACCGGGAGTAATCGACCAGAGCCGGGAACTGATTGTCCGATCCCACGTACTGCACCTGGACAACGTGAAATTTCAGGTGGTCAGCCAGTTTATCCGGTATCCGGTATCCTTTGAAAATGACGCCAACAGCGCGGCGCTGGCGGAATTTGTCCACCGGGACCGTGACGCGGTTTATCTGTCCTTGAGCAACTCCGTAGGCGGTGCAATTTACGTGAACAGGGAAATCTATGCGGGGGACAATTTTAAGAGTGCGGAATTCGGCCATATGGTCATAGAACCGGAAGGAAAAACGTGTTACTGCGGAAAAAAGGGCTGTATGGATGCGTACTGCTCGGCCAGAGTGCTGTCGGATCACACGGATGACAGCCTGGAGCTGTTTTTCCAGAAGCTGGAAGACGGCGACGATGCCATACGGGATATATGGGATTCCTATTTAAGCTATCTGGCAATATCGGTGACGAATCTACGGATGGCCTTTGACTGCGACATCATACTGGGAGGATATATCGGCCAGTATTTAAAACCGTATATGATTGACTTAAGCCAGAAAATGGCCGGCTATAATATGTTCGAGCAGGACACGGTTTATTTAAAGAACAGCCGCTACGGCATGGAAGCCGCGGCAGTGGGCGGAGCCATGAAATATATTGAAGCATATTTTGAAGAGCTGTCGTGAGGAGCTGTTACTCGAAACGGATCAGACAAAAGAGATAGTATGGAAAGCGTTATGGTTTTCCGTATCCTCTTTTTTGTCTGAGGTCTGTTCCTTTACAGCATCTAAAAAATATGGTATACTAAAAAAGCGCAGGCTGATAATAATTATCCTGCAGCAGCCGTTTTATCATCATTCAGAAGGAACGGCCTGCCACGGAGGTCCTTTATGAAAACCCATTCTTTTTTTAATCCATACAATCCCACGTAGAAAACAACAATTTCAGAATTACCATGCGTTTTGGCACTGTAGATCACAGGGCTTATTTTGCGTATCGTAAAACGGGCGCCGGGTTATGAAATTTGTGAAATCGATGAAAATGGAGCAGAAAGTATGAAGATAAAAAGAAATATCTATCTGATGTATGGGATTTCCCTCCTGCAGGGAATGGTATTTTACGGACCGATCGCCACGCTCTATCGGCAGGCGGCGGGAGTTACCGTGTTTGAAATAACTTTAATTGAGAGCATATCGCTTGCCCTGTGCATCGCCCTGGAGATGCCGTGGGGCGTAGTGGCCGACAGGATCGGATATAAGAACACTCTGGTGATCAGTTCCCTGATCTATGTGGTATCTAAGGTGGTGTTCTGGAAGGCTGACGGTTTCGGCGGATTTCTTCTGGAACGGGTGATGCTGAGCGTTGTGATGGCGGGAATGTCGGGCTGTGACGTGAGCCTGCTGTACCTGTCATGCCGCGAGGGGGAGAGCCACCAGGTGTTCGGCGTGTATAACCTTTTAAATACCGCAGGCCTGCTGGCTGCGGCTCTGATCTTTTCTGTCGCTATCGGCGATGATTACCGGCTGGCCGGATTTTTGACCGTACTGACGTATGCAGCTGCGGCGGCGCTGGCCTTCGGGCTAAAGGAAGTAAAGGAAAAAGAGGACAGAAAGCCGGTGAAAGGCCGGTTCCTGACGTGTTTGAAGGAAGTGGTGAGTGATAAACGCTTCCTGCTCCTTCTGGTGGGCATGGCATTTCTGGCGGAGACGAACCAGACCATCACGGTGTTTTTAAACCAGCTGAAATACGAGGCGTGCGGGATAGCACCGGCTAATATGGGATATATCTATATCCTTGTAACCGTAAGCGGAATGGCCGGAGTCTGCTCGGCCGGATTTACGGGGAAAATCGGTATGAAACGGTTTGCCCTTCTTTTATTTTGTGCAGCCTCCGTCGCCTGTGTGATACTGGCCCTGACCGGAAGCGGTGTGCTTGCGGTGGGAGGCGTCGTGCTGCTTCGCCTGTCGGCCAGCCTTTTCGTGCCGCTTCAGACGGAGATACAGAACCGTCATATTAAGGCGGCAGACCGTGCCACCGTTTTAAGTATCTACGCAGTCTTGGCGGAGGGAACGGGAATCGCCACCAATCTGCTGTTCGGCGCGGCGGCCCAGGCCGCCCTTCCGGCCGCTATGTTCTGCGGGGCAGGAATGTGCGCGCTTGGCGCTGTATTTTTCATAATTTGGCACCGTACTGCAAAATAAGGTGAAAAACAAGATGTAAGATAATATGCAGAATAAGATGCAGAACAAGATGCAGAACAAGATGCAGAATAAGATGGCCCGCCGGATGTTGCACACCGTCGGCCGGGATGATATACTGAGAGCATCTGGTATTGAACCAGGATGAAAATCAGGCGGAGGTGACCGACATGAAAAAGTATCCGGGAATTATCCTGGCAATGACAACGGCTGTGATGATCACATCCTGCTCGTCTGTCTTGAACGGAGGAGACACAAAGAGTACACAGGAAGGCGCGGCCAGTGAGAGTGTGACGACGGAAGCGCAGACCGATGCGATAAAGATAGAGAATGAGACGGATCCCGAACCGTCCTCCGAAACGGAGACATCGCCCGAGGCGGAAACATCTGCTCCGTCTCAGGAGTCGAAGCCCGGAGAGACAGAGGCTATGCCGGTCTACACCGTAACCGCGGTTCAGAAGACCATGTATGTGACTCAGCCTGTCCATGTGCGGGCCAGCTATACGACGAAGTCCGACGTTCTTACCAGCTTTGGGACCGGCCAGAAGGTCAGTGTTACGGGCCAGTCGGCCAACGGCTGGATGCGGATCTCCTATAAGGGCGGGGACGCTTATATATATAAGAAGTATTTAAGCAG
The DNA here is from genome assembly GCF_014288005.1 of Hungatella hominis. Taxonomy (NCBI): domain Bacteria; kingdom Bacillati; phylum Bacillota; class Clostridia; order Lachnospirales; family Lachnospiraceae; genus Hungatella; species Hungatella hominis. The sequence continues at coordinate 238,055 of NZ_JACOPB010000006.1, read as the reverse complement.
CTCAAAGACGGAGAGCGAGACTAAGGCAGCGGCATCGGTGCCGTCACCTGAAAACACGCCCACGGGACAGAACGGCTCGAATTCCTCGAATACTCAGAACACCTCAGCGCCCTCCGGCCCTTCGGTGCCAGGCGGAAATGATAATATTCCGATCGTGGAGCCGTCGCCGCTGACGCCCTCCGCGGGAACGCAGAACACGAATTCCACGGCAGGGCCTGGCTCTTCGACTGCACCGGGAAGCAGCAGTGGCGCCGGAACCGGGATGATTACGTCGATTGGCCCGGGAATGTGAGAGCGTGGGAAGGTTAAAAGATGAGTAGATGAGTAGATGAAAAGAGGCGGTTACTCCAGGAGATGGAATGCTCGTGGAAGTAACCGCCTTTTTTGTTTCACAGGAAAGTTCATCCTATGAAACAAAAAACCTCCGAGGGATGCGCACTCCGCGCTTAGGAAATATGGCCGCTGAAGCGACCGCGCTCCGGCGCGAGAGTCCGGCGGGCCGGACTCTTTAGTTATACTCTGTTTACTCCGCCTGAATTTCCCTCTTAAAGAAATGGGCTCCGGCCAGAAGCAGAAGATAGCAGAGGGACAAAATCAGGATGTGGAAGCCGGTTTTGATAAACAGCGGAAGCGCCGCGAACGGATCGCAGACGGAGCTTGCCGCATAGTAGATTCCGATCGCCATCACCATGAGAAGGGCTGGTTTCACAATCATATCCCATGCATTCCAGGAGAAGGAGACCTGCTTTTTCAGGGAGAAGATGTGCATCAGGGCCAGAAGCAGCTCGCTGGCCAGCATACCGATCAGGTACGCCATGATTCCGAATTTCGGGATGCCAAACAGCACGAAGGCCAGTCGGACGAAAAGAGCCGTCACGTTCTGAATAAACGTGGTGGAGGTTTTTCCAAGGCCGTTTAAGATACTTCCCATGGTGGTGACCAGATAAAGGAAGGGACAGAGCCATGCCAGGGTCATGATGAAGGATCCGGCATTTTCATCCTTAAAGACACTGACGCCCAGATCGTTGCCAAACAGGGTGAAGATTCCGATGCACAGGATTCCCACGTACAGGCAGTAGCGCAGGGACATGGAGATAGTACCTGCGATCCGCCGTTCGTTTCCTTCCGACTGGGCCTCGGCTACCGTGGGAAGCAGCAGGACGGCCAGCGAATTGAAGATCGTGGAGGGGAACAGGATAAATGGCAGCGCCATTCCCGTAAGGACGCCGTAAATACTGAAGGCCTCGGAGCTTGATAAGCCGAACCGGTTTAAGGAACCGGGAATCCAGATCGCCTCCGCACTTGAAAGAATATTCAGGAGGAGGCGGTTGCCCATAAGCGGCAGCGCCAGGGTCATGAGTGCGGGTGCGGTTCGGCGGAAGGAATCGGCCGCGGCCGAAAAACGACGGCCGTCGGAATCCGTATCTTTCGCGTAGGTGCCATCCGGCAGTTTCGGCGGGAAAAACTGACAGGCCGCGACGGTATAGAGGGTGGAGGCGATCTCCCCGATCAGATGGCCGGCCACAGCCAGCTGGACGGTGATCTCGATCCCGGCTTCCAGCATAATATCCGCAATCAGAAACACGGCACCGATGCGGACAGACTGTTCAATTACCTGAGCGAATGCCGGAACCCGGGTACGCTGCATACCATAATAGTAACCGTTGATGCAGGCATGGATGGCGGCGCAGGGTACGGAGACGGCTATGTAGGTGAGAAGCGGTGCACAGCGCGGTTCCATCAGGATGCTGCCGGCCAGAAAATCCTGGAACCGGATGATGAGCCAGGCCAGGACAAAAGAAGTTGACATGGAAATGACGAGGCCGGTCCGGAAGATGGAACGGCCTTTCCTTACATTGGCGGCAACGGACTGGGAGATGGCCGTCTGGATGGACCCTGCGCACAGGGCAAAGCAGATGCCGAATACCGGATGGACCATGTTGTAGAGCCCCAGTCCCTCCGCACCGATGGTTCTGGAAAGAAAGATTCGGTAAAAGAACCCCAGCACGCGGGTAATGAGCCCTGTAGAAGTAAGGAGGAGAGTGCCCGTAAACAGGGCATATTTTCTTGGCGAAAGTTTTTGGGAAATCTTTAAAGAATCCTTCATGAAAACTCCATGATATGGGAATTATTATAATATATTTCTAATGAGCCCCCTTCATGACATTTTTCACTTAGCTTTCAGAAAGAAGGTTACCATTCACGGCCCGGTCTGGCCTGCGCTGTCCGGTCTGGCCCTGCCGGTTGACGCGGCCTTTCCGGTTCCGGTTTCGGGGATAAGCACTTCTAAACGTGCAGAATTTTTCTAAAAACCAGGGGAAATCCCCAAACTCGCTGGCGCTCAAACAGGTGGGGATTTCCCCTGAACGAAAAACTCTGCGCGTTAAGAATTGCTAATACCCTGCAAAGTCACCGGAAAGGCCGCGTCAACCGGCAGGACCAGACCGGACAGCGCAGGCCAGACCGGGCCATGAATGGTAACGAAGGAAGACCCAACTGTAACAAAAACGATAACTATTCCTATTGAAATTATAGGAAATCTGTGTATAATAGAAAATGTAGATGAAGCTTTTAACTTTAGGACTACAGAAAGGCGGAACTAACAATTATGAAACGATTTATTTATCTTGACAATGCAGCGACGACAAAGACACGGCCGGAGGTTGTGGATGCGATGATGCCGTATTTTACGGAATTTTATGGCAATCCATCTTCCGTGTACGAGTTTTCCAACGAATCCAAGAAGGCGATCAACCGTTCCAGAGAGACGATTGCAGATGCCATTGGAGCAAAAACCAATGAGATTTACTTTACAGCGGGAGGCACTGAGTCCGATAACTGGGCACTGGCCGCGACGGCTGAGGCTTACCAGGCGAAGGGAAATCACATTATTACCAGTAAAATTGAACACCATGCAGTTCTTCACACATGCGAATATCTGGAGAAGCGCGGTTTTGAGGTGACATATTTAGACGTAGATGAGAATGGTGTCATCAAAATCGATGAACTGAAGAAGGCAATCCGCCCCACCACCATCCTGATTTCCATTATGTTTGCCAACAACGAAATCGGAACGATAGAACCGGTGAAGGAGATCGGTGAGATCGCGAAAGAGCACGGAATTATCTTCCACACAGACGCGGTTCAGGCCTTCGGCCACGTTCCGATCAATGTAGATGAGTATCATATTGATATGATGAGCGCCAGCGGCCACAAGTTAAACGGCCCCAAGGGAATCGGATTTTTATATATCCGTACCGGAATCAAGACGCGTTCCTTTATGCATGGAGGCGCCCAGGAGCGGAAGCGCCGCGGCGGCACCGAGAACGTTCCGGGGATCGTTGGCTTTGGAAAGGCCGTAGAGATCGCCATGAACACATTGGAAGAGCGCACGAAGAAAGAGTCTGAGCTGCGCGATTATTTGATGAAACGCGTGATGGCGGAGGTTCCCTATGTGAGAATCAACGGTCACAGAACCAACCGGCTGTCCAACAATGTGAACTTTGCCTTCCAGTTTATCGAGGGAGAATCCTTACTCATCATGCTGGATATGGATGGAATCTGCGGTTCCAGCGGTTCTGCCTGTACGTCGGGATCTTTGGACCCATCCCATGTGCTGCTGGCCATCGGCCTGCCTCATGAGATTGCTCACGGATCCTTAAGACTGACGCTGAATTCCGATAATACCATGGAAGAGATGGATTATGTGGTCGAATCCATCAAAAAGATCGTAGAGAAGCTGCGTAGCATGTCACCTTTATATGAGGACTTCGTAAAGCGTCAGAATCGGTAATAGGCTTACGTAAATTGTCGATATATTACTAAATATAGGAGAAAAATAAAAATGTATACAGAAAAAGTTATGGATCATTTCGAGCATCCAAGAAATGTAGGAGAAATAGAGAATGCCAGCGGCATGGGTACGGTAGGAAATGCGAAATGCGGCGATATCATGAGAATTTATCTCGATATTGATGAAAACGGAATCATCAACGATGTAAAGTTTAAGACATTTGGCTGCGGCGCAGCGGTGGCTACCAGCAGCATGGCAACCGAGATGGTGAAAGGCAAATCGATCCAGGAAGCGATGGAAGTAACTAACAAGGCGGTGTGTGAGGCGCTTGACGGACTGCCGCCAGTTAAGGTACACTGTTCCTTACTGGCAGAAGAAGCCATTCACGCTGCCTTATGGGATTACGCCCAGAAGAACGGAATCGAGATTCAGGGCCTGAAAAAACCGAAGTCAGATATCGGTGAGGAAGAAGTGGAAGAAGAATATTAAAGCCGGCGGTGAACCGGATGCCGGCAGAAGAAACGGAATGTGAAGCGATGAATAAACCAAAAGTAGTAGTAGGAATGTCAGGCGGCGTGGATTCCTCCGTGGCAGCATGGCTGCTGAAGGAGCAGGGCTATGATGTCATCGGCGTCACGATGCAGATCTGGCAGGACGAAGAGAAAGAGGCCGTGGAGGAGAGCGGAGGTTGCTGCGGCTTAAGCGCGGTGGACGACGCCCGCCGCGTGGCCTGGGATTTGGGGATTCCATATTATGTGATGAATTTCAAAGAGGAATTCAGAGAAAATGTAATAGACTATTTTGTGGATGAATACAGGAACGGCCGCACCCCGAATCCATGTATCGCCTGCAACCGGTATGTCAAATGGGAATCGCTGTTAAAACGGAGCCTGGATATCGGAGCGGACTATATCGCCACAGGTCACTATGCCAGAATTGAGCAGCTGGAAAACGGGCGGTACGCACTGAGAATGTCCGTTACGGCGGCGAAAGACCAGACGTACGCACTCTATAATCTGACGCAGTACCAGCTGGCTCATACGCTGATGCCGGTTGGCGCCTATTCTAAGGATCAGATTCGTGAAATCGCGGACCGGATCAATTTAAAGGTCGCCCATAAGCCGGACAGCCAGGAAATCTGTTTTATCCCCGATCACGATTATGCCAAATTTATTGAAGAAAACACGGGAAAAGAGCTGCCGAGAGGCAACTTTGTGGACCTGGATGGCAATGTTCTGGGACAGCATGAAGGAATCACCCACTACACGGTTGGCCAGCGGAAGGGATTAAACCTGTCCATGGGCCATCCCGTCTTTGTCACGGAAATAAGGCCGGAGACGAACGAAGTCGTCATTGGAAATTCGAATGATGTCTTTTCCGATACGCTCCGCTGTAACCGCCTGAACTGGATGGCGGTCGACGGACTTCACGGCGGTGAGATGCGCGTAAACGCAAAGATCCGCTACAGCCACAAAGGCGCCCCCTGCACCATCCGGGAAGTGGGCGAGGATCTGGTAGAATGCCGGTTTGATGAGCCTCAGAGGGCGATTACACCGGGGCAGGCCGTCGTGTTTTATACAGATACTTACGTTGCCGGAGGAGGTACGATACTGTGAATAAGAAGAGAAGAACCGGAATTTATATCGTAACCGCGCTTGTGTGCCTCCTGACACTGGCCGGATGCGGCAGGAAGTATGAACCGGTCGAGGTGCCGACGCTGGAAGAGGCTTCCGGTGATATCACACTGGAAAATGGAGAAGAGACGGCAGCGGTTTCTATTGAGAATGAGACCGGGAATGGAAAAAACGGGACAGAGAAGCCGGGGGGCCAGGCGGGGACAAGCGCCCACGAGGCCGCTGTGACTACGGAGACGGCTCCCGCCTTTACGGTGGTGGATGAAACCGTATACGTAACCGGCAGTCAGGTTAATATCAGAAAGAGCGCGGGAACGGGCGGTGCGGTGATCACTACGGTTTCCAGGGGAACTGCTTTGAAACGGACCGGATACAGCGACAGCTGGAGCCGTGTCATCTATCAGGATCAGGAGTGTTACATATCCTCCAGCTTTGTGTCAAAGGAACAGCCGGCTCCGGAACCGGAGACAACGGCTCCTGCAGTCACAGGCTCCGGTTCCGGCAAGATCATTGCCATCGATCCGGGACACCAGGCGAAGGGCAATTCAGAAAAAGAACCGATAGGGCCGGGGGCATCGGATAAGAAGGCCAAGGTTGCCTCCGGAACGCAGGGAAATGCGACGGGGATACCCGAATACAAGCTGACGCTTGCGGTCTCCTTGAAGCTTAAGGAAGAACTGCTTAGCCGGGGCTATCAGGTTTATATGATCCGGGAAACTGATGACGTGAATATCAGCAACGCAGAGCGGGCCGAGATGGCCAACAAGAGCGGTGCGGATATTTTTGTGCGCGTTCATGCCAACTCTTTAAACGATACCAGTGTTCATGGCGCCCTGACCATGTGCCAGACATCGAAGAACCCTTATAATGGAAGCTTATACAGCAAGAGCTCTGCACTGTCCAAGGCAGTGGTAAAGGGCATCTGTGACACCACAGGCTTTAAAAACCGCGGAGTCCAGGAGACCGATACCATGAGCGGAATCAACTGGTGCAAAATCCCGGTTACCATTGTGGAGATGGGATTTATGAGCAATGCAGAGGAAGATAAAAAGATGGCCACCGATGAGTATCGCGCGAAGATCGCAAAGGGAATCGCGGATGGGATTGATGCTTATTATGCGGCTGGAAATTAAAGATTTTGGGAAATTTTCTATAAGATGCAGACAGTTATACAAACAAAAAGAAACGGCAGGTGCCTGCCGTTTCTTTTTGTTTGTAAATCATGTTTCAGTATACGCTCTAGCTCATAGACTTCGTCATCTTCACGGACACCGATTACAGCAACCAGCATATGATCGCTGCAACGGATAAGTTGGTATACGATACGCAGACCGGCGCCATTTCCATAGCCGCCTTCGCTTTCAGGTAATGGATTTTGCATGTTTTATCAGCTAATACTGGAACTTTTTAAGGATTCCATGTAGGCCTTAGGGGTAACTCCGGTGTATTTTCCAAATACGCGGATGAAACTGTTTGCGCTGTTGAAACCGACCATCAGGCTTAATTCTGCGATTTTAATACCATGTTCCTTCTGGAGGAGTTCTTTGGCTTTTTCGATTCGATAGCGGTTTAAGTAGTCTTTGAAGTTTTGGCCGCTCAGCTGTTTGAACAGGATTCCGCAGTACTTGGGGGAGATGTTGAACTGGTCCGCCATGTCGTTTAACATGATATCGTCGGTGTAATTCGTGTGGATATAACGGATCATCTCATTCAGAAGCTTCTCATCGTTGTTTTCGCCCCGGCAGCTCACCGCGGTCAGAATGTCCTGAATTGCGTGTCTTAAGGTGGTAATGGTGACCGAATCACTCCAGTGTTCATACAGATACATAAAATTAATATCTTCTTTTAAAAGTGCTTCCGGCGATGTCTTCAGTTCCTGGAAGACACGGCCCAGTGTACCGATCAGGACATAGACGAAGCTCTGAATCGACTCGATCGACAGCGTTTTCTCTACCAGGTTCGTACGGATCAGCTGATCGAAGATTTGGAGCGCCTCCTCTTTGCCTTCCACGATACAGTGGACCATCCGGTTCTCCATGGAGAGCGGGTAGGAATACGTGACCGCGTCCACGGAACGGATCTGTTCGAAGGTCAGGATATTGGTATGGCCGTATACGTGCTTGTATTCCAGGATGCGCAGCGTCTCCTGATAGGCCAGCCAGATCCGGTTTAAGCCGTTTCTGGGATTGCTTAAGGCAATCCACTGGTTGATCGTCTCATCCTCGGGCTTCTGTGTCAGATAGCGGAGGAGCTCGTAGAGCTGCAGGAGAATCTCGTCTGTGTTACCGCTTTTCACGATCATGGCGCACCGTGTGGAATCCAGGTCCACGAATATCATGTCAGGTACGTTCATGGTAAACTCATGGACATACTGCTTTAAAATAACGATACAGCTGGGGGAGGAACCCTCATTTACAGGCTGGAACTCCACTACTACCACGCTGTAATCCTCTTCCGGCTCTTCTCCGCATTCTGCCAGGCCTCCCGGCTGGGGTGCGAAGAGCAGACGGCGGTATTGCTGCTGGGAGGCGAGGCGTTCATTTTCGTCCATGGCCTCCATCAGTGTCTTGCTTAAGGATTTTATTTTTTCCGAATTCTGCCGTAAAATCTTAAATTCATCGATGGGTTTACCAGCCTCAGGGGAATCCATGGAATCTTCCACGACTTCCCGGATTGGCTTATAGAGCGCCTCCACCAGCAGCGCGATTAAAAAGGTGAAAATGCAGGCTGCCGTGACCAGAATCAAAAGAAAGAATACAATCTGGCCGGAACCCAGCATGTAGCTGTCATAGACATAGGCAATTTCCCATCCAATGGCAGGCAGGCTTGTAGGAAATACGTACTCCTTTCCAAGCTTGAAGAATTCCTGCTGTCCGATTCCGGAATCGGCTGCCTCCATACCCATACTCATCATATTTGAAAAAACTTCATCCATATCGGCTTCCCGATGGCTGACCGCCAGCAGCCGGTCGTCACTGTAAAGCAGAAACTGGCCTGGCCTGGCAGAGCCTGTAAGCGTCTCGATCGGAATCGTGACAAAACACAGAAGGCTGGAAGAATGCCGGTAATCCTTTACGATATAGTAAACGGATTTTAGGCGGTCATTCTCATAATGAGGCAGGCAAAAGGGTCGGTTGGAAGCGGAAAAATGCTGATCCATGGACTCCATTTCTTCTTTTGACAGCCCCTTTACGTGTCTTAAAAATTTATCCCTGTCCACGGTCCCCGACTGGTCCAGGACCATACCGTACGATTCTCCGTCAAATTCCAGCGGACCTACCGTCGTCACAGCCAGCTCATAATTGAGCATGGAAGAGTCCGTGGTGATGATTCGCAGCTGCTTTAAGGCGGTTATGGAATTGAAATAGAAATCGTTGGCGGAGGATGAATTTACCCATTTCGTAATGCTCTTATCACGGCTGACGTCATTGACTGCCCGCGAGATCAGATTCATGGCGATGTTGGAATTGGCCTCCAGCGCGGCCGTGGAATTTGATAAGTTGTGGATATAGCTGCTTTTCTGCTGCAGGTGAAGGTAGCTGCCTGACAGCACTGCAAGCAGGACTATCACTATGGTACCGGTAGAAATCAGGATTTTATACAAACGGTTTTTATAGATACCAGATGAAAACATAACGTCAGACCATCTACTTTCGTTTAATCTCCAGGGCGTATTTCTCCACGGCGCTGAGACCCTGATGATGCTCAAATCCCAGCGGATGGCGGCGGTAGCTCCCGGTGCCTGCCGTCTTTAGGGTGAAGAAAGGATCATCGCTCTTTTCCAGATGATGTTTAAGCAGGGAACGGTACTTTTCCAGAATCGGGGAGTACTCCGGTTTACCTGCCAGGTTGGTTTTTTCATATCTGTCATTTCTCATGTCATAAAGCTCCTCGCTGTCCGGCTCCAGATAACAGATATACTTATAATCCTCGTCGCAGATCATGCGCCCGGGAACGGTATAATCGCGGAATTCATCGTACCATTCCGCCACTGCGGCGGTCCGGTCGGAATGCGTTTTTACTCCCGTGATCTGAGGCATAAGGGATATCCCTTCCAGTCCGTCAGGACAGGGGAGTTCTGTATAATCCAAAAGCGTGGGAACCAGATCCAGAAGAGAGGTTACGCCGCCGATGCGGGACGCTTGATTCCCACCCGGAAGCGCGAAAAAGAGAGGTACCCGGTTCGTCTCCTCGTAAAAAGTGCCGTACTTTGTCACAAGGTGGTGAGACGCCATCCCTTCACCGTGATCGGCCAGAAAAACGACCATAGTCTGATCCGCGGCACCGCTTTTTAAAAGCGCTTCGAGAATCTGGCCAATCTGTTTGTCCACCATGGACAGGTAGTAATAATAGGCGTAAAGGTAGTGGCGGAAATCATCTTCCTTCCAGCCGCTGGCCTGGCGCTGCCTTCTGTGTGCGCAGCAGAGATACTGGATGAATTCCGGCCGGTTGGCAATATCGTCGAAATCAAAGTTTTCCGGCAGAGGAGGAAGCTCCCGCTCCAGCGGGAAATCGCCGTATCCTTCGCTGTGTTCGCCAATGTAGGCGCAGATGTTGTGCGGATTCTGCAGGTCAGAGACCATGAGAAACGGCCCTTCCGGCCGGGAAGACAGGTACTGGACGGACTTTTCCGTTGTGTCGATATCAAGATACGTCTCATAATCGAATTTGATGGCCGGATTCGTCCGCGGGATATGGATTTCCTCGGATTCGATGACCTTAAAGCCTCTAAGTGCCCCATAATCATGAGTCTTGCCAAAATGCACACAATCATAACCGGCATGGGAAAACAGTTCTCCCAGCGTCGGAATATCGTTGGAGACCGCTGGAAAGCCTTGATCGGGCAGGTTGGAGAGTACGCCGGTCTGGTGCGGATAGCGCGAGGTCCAGAATGAGGCCCGGGCCGGCTGACAGAGCGGACAGGAAGTATAGGCATACTCCATGACGGCGCTCCGGGCCGCCAGACCATCGAGATTCGGCGTGGAAGAATATGTATTGCCGTAGGCACTTAATGCCGTGGCGGAAAGTTGATCGCAGATGATGATTAAAATATTTTTTTGCTGCATTGTGTATACCCCCATTTGTTTACTTATTTAAAAACATGTAATCCGAGTATAAGGGAATGAGCTGTAAAAATCAATCATATGGCGCGAATCGGGTGAATTGGTGATGAGTTGAAAAATGAATATAAAAAAGCAATCCTATTGCAGATGACCTGAAAAACAGTGATTTACTTTTCCGGATGAACGGGTTTAAAGTGGATATCAGAAGCGGGAATGAGCTTTGTAAAATTAATTGAATATGAGAGGGGAGTTACAAATGTTTAAGCAACAGGGCGGCAACAAAAATAAAGAATCCTGCCTGCACTCAGTCAGAAAGAACTGGGATTTATATCTTCTTCTGCTTCCGGGGGTGCTGTGGTTCCTGGCGTTTGCCTACAAGCCTATGGCCGGTCTGGCGATTGCCTTTTACGATTACAACATCTTTAAAGGAATCTCGGGAAGCACCTTTGTGGGACTGGACAATTTCATTACCTTTTTAACAGGAAGAGATTTTCTGAGGGTTTTGAAAAATACACTGATGATTTCTTTCTGGCAGCTGGTCGTCTGTTTCCCGATACCGATTATCCTGGCGGTCGCGGTTACGGAGATGAAGAACAAGTTTGTCAGCAAGATGACGCAGATGACAACACTCCTTCCGCACTTCGTATCGGTCGTCGTTGTCTGTGGTATCGTGGTCAACTTTCTTTCTCCCAGTACCGGTATCGTCAACATGATTCTGGAAAAGCTGGGAATGGAGCCGGTCTACTTTATGGTACAGCCTCAGTATTTCAGAGGAATCTACACGATCATGACCCTGTGGCAGAACGCAGGCTTCAATGCGCTCGTCTTTATTGCGGCCATCATGGGAATCGATCCGCAGTTATATGAAGCGGCCACTGTGGACGGAGCCGGAAAATGGCAGAAGATTAAGAATATTACCGTTCCGGCGATTCTTCCGACGATTGTCACCATGTTGGTGTTAAATATCGGAAAGATGGTAAAAGTAGGATATGAGGCCATCCTCCTTCTGTATCAGCCATCTACATTTGCCAAAGCGGATATTATTGCTACCTATTCCTACCGCCTGGGATTTGAAAATGGGAACTACGGTCTCGCTACGGCGGTCGGTATGTTTGAGGCAATTGTCGCCCTGGTACTTGTCACGTTGGCCAACCGGTTAAGCCGTAAGCTTTCCGATACGGCACTTTGGTAAGGAGGCGCGAGATGAAAAATAAAAAAATCCATCAGGGACAGGTAATTGGAACAGGCGAAAAGGTATTTAATGCAGGCATGGCGATCCTTGGAATTGTAATCAGCCTGGTTGTGCTCTATCCGATCTATTACGTGCTGATCGCATCGCTCAGTCAGCCGTATTACGTGGAGAACGGCGATGTCATGTTTGCCATCAGGCATTTTACATTGGCAAGCTATAAGGAAGCCATCAAGAAGAGCGGCATCTGGCTGGCCTACGGAAACACTATTTTTTACACGGTTGCCGGCGTTGTGGTAAATATGCTCTTTACGACGACCATGGCCTACGCCCTCAGTAAAAAGAAGCTGGTCTTCCGCAAGTTCTTCACCTTATTTACCATATTCACCATGTGGTTTAACGCGGGAATTATCCCCATGTACTTAACCTTCAAGGATTTCAGCCTGTTAAATACCAGAACGGCCATTATCCTTGGGTTTGCGATCAACACATACAACTTGATTATTATGAAGAGTTTCTTCGAACAGCTTCCCGAGGCACTGGAGGAAGCGGCGTTTATCGATGGAGCCAACCATATTATTACATTTTTCAAGATTTATTTACCGCTCTCCAAGCCCGCGCTGGCTACGGTGGGACTGTTTTACGCGATCAACCGCTGGAACAGTTACTTCTGGGCCATGCAGCTGTTAAATGACGACAGGAAGGCGCCCCTTCAGGTATTGTTAAAGAAGATGATCGTAGACCGGGTGGCCAACGCTTCGGAGGCGGCAATCGTAACACAGAATTCATTAAGTTCTCCAACCACGGTAATTTATGCTATGATAATCATAGCCATTGTACCGATGCTGATCGTATTTCCGTTTGTACAGAAATACTTTAAGACCGGCGTCACCGTTGGAGGAGTGAAGGGTTAACTTATCATAGCAGTTACAACAAAAAGGAGGTATTTCAAAAATGAGAAAAAGAAGACTTATGGCGGCGGCAATGGCGGCAGTAATGCTTACCGGCACACTGGCGGGCTGTTCTGCAAAGAGCGAGACAAGCGGCACAGAGGCGGCAAAAGGGGAGTCTGGCGCCAGCCAGGCCCAGACAGAGGAAACGCTGGAAGGCAGCCTCGTGAGCAAGGAACCAAAAGAATTTACCGTATTTTTAAATTTCAATAACATGCCGTTCGACTCGAACTGGCAGGTATGGCAGGAAGCTGCGAAGAGAACGAATATCAGTCTGAAGGGAACCATTTCCCTTTCCAATTCCAACGAAGAAGAGGCGTTTAACCTGATGATGAGCTCCGGCAATCTGGCCGATATCATCGGCTACGTAGACGCTTCCTCCCTGGAGAAGCTGGGACGCGACGGCGGAATGATTCCGTTAAACGATCTGATCAAGGAACATGCGCCGAATATCCAGAAGGTGCTGGACGAGGACGCCAGATTCCGCCAGACGGCATACTCTCTGGACGGCAATATCTACCAGATTCCGAAAAATCAGGAGCTCAAGGCTGCCGAGTTCTGGTGGATCAGACAGGACTGGCTGGATAAATTAAACTTAAAGGCGCCGACCACCGTCGATGAACTCCACGATGTGCTGTATGCGTTCCGCAACGAGGATCCCAACGGAAACGGATTAAAGGACGAGATTCCGCTGTTCGACCGCGCCGGCTGGAAGCAGCCGGATGAGTATCTGTATCTTTGGGATACCAGCCTTGAATTCTATCCGAGAGACGGAAAGATGAAATACGAACCGCTGGAAGAGAACTTCAAGACAGGCGTTTCCAACATGATCAAATGGTACCAGGAAGGACTGATTGATCCTGAAATCTTCACAAGAGGCGCTTCCTCCAGAGATACCCTGCTGGGCGGCGATCTCGGCGGCTGTACCCATGACTGGGTGAGTACGGCAAACTATAACTCCACGCTTCAGGAGACCATTCCAGGCTTCCAGATGGTAGCCATCGCACCGCCTGCGGATCAGAACGGTGTTGTAAAGGAACGTGTATCCAGATATCCGGGTGTGGGCTGGGGAATTTCCTCCCAGTGCAAGGATCCTGTAACCGTGATTAAATTTATGGATTACTTCTTCACAGAAGAAGGAAGCGACTTAATGAACTGGGGAATCGAGGGAGATACCTTTACAAGAGATGCGGATGGCAGCAAACACTTTACCGACACGGTACTTCAGTCCGAACTGACACCAATTGGATATCTTCGTTCCATCGGCGCCCAGTACCGGATCGGCATGTGCCAGGATGGAGACTACGAGTATGCGACCATGAAGGAAGACGGAATCGAGGCGAATAAGCTGTACAATGGCCATGATGAGTGGTTTGACGATTCTCTTCCGCCTTACCTGGATGGAAAAATGGCGTTAAAGTATACCTCTGATGATGAGACCGAGTATAAGAACATTATGGCAAGCATCAAGCCTTATGTCGATGAAAAGTTCCAGTCTTGGATTCTCGGTGTCAATGATTTCGATTCTGAGTATGATACCTTTATCAAAGAATTGAAGGCCAGAGGCATCGACCGCGCGCTGGAAATCAATCAGAAAGCATATGATACTTTCCTGGGAGAAGACCGTTAGATGAAAAAGAAAAACCTGTTATACATCTTCGCCGACCAATGGCGCGCCCAGGCCATTGGGGCGGCGGGAGAGGACCATGTGAGTACGCCTCATATGGACCGTTTTGCCGGGGAGAGCATAGCGTTTGACCACGCAGTCAGCACGTACCCGCTGTGCTCGCCCCACCGCGCGTCTCTGCTGACGGGAAAATATCCGTACTGCTGCGGAATGTGGACCAACTGTAAGATTGGCCTGGATGAGACCGTCATGTTAAAGCCGCAGGAGGTAACCATTTCCGATGTCCTTCATGAAAATGGTTACGAGACTGCCTATGTGGGCAAATACCATCTCGACGCGAGCGAGATGAACTTTCACGAGAATCCGGAATCCGGTGCGGTGAACTGGGATGCCTTCACTCCTCCGGGAGAACGGCGTCATCACTTTGATTATTGGTATTCCTACGGAGCGATGGATAAACATCTGTCGCCCCATTACTGGAAGGATGAACCGAAAAAGGAAGAGGGCGCCAAATGGTCTCCGGAGCATGAGACGGATATTGCGCTGGATTATCTGGACGGCCGGAATAAGGAAAAGCCATTCTGCCTGTTCCTTTCCTGGAATCCGCCCCATCCTCCCTATGATCTGCTTCCGGAAAAATATGCGGACCGTTACCGGGGAAAAGAACTCGTATTCCGTGGAAACGTCCCGGAAGAACTGAGAACCGACGAGGCGTTCCGGAAGAAGTTCGGAGAGTACTACGGAGCCATAGAAGGACTGGATGATAATTTTGGCCGGATCATGGAGTATCTGGACCGGGAAGGCCTGACAGAGGACACGATCGTAGTGCTGTCGGCCGATCACGGGGACTGTATGGGTTCTCATGGCCTGATGGGAAAGAACATCTGGTACGACGAGTCCATCAGGATTCCTCTCTATATCAGGGGGCCACAGGTTGTAAAGGGGCACAGCGACGCCCTGATCGCCAGCCAGGACCACATGCCAACACTTCTGGAACTGCTGGAGGTGGCCGTTCCAGATACGGTTCAGGGAAAAAGCTTTGCGTCCCTGGCCCGTGGGGACTCCATGAAAGAGGAACCGGAACACGCTTTTCTCTGTATGATACCGGGCATGCCTGAACTGGTGGAAGAGTACCGGAAGCTGGGATTAAACAACAAGGCGTTCGGCTGGCGCGGAATCAGAACGAAGGATATCACCTATGTCGTTGACAACGGGACGTCTCCGTCCGAAACGCAGAGACGGATGTTTTACGATAATAAGAAAGATCCCCTGCAGTTAAATCCTGTCGAACTGGATCAGCAGGACGCCATAGCGGAAACTTATGACGCGGTAATAAGATCCTATTTAAGGAAAACGAGAGACCCGTTTCTTCTGTAAAAGAGGAGCGGTGAGAGAGGAGACAGAATATGGCGCAGACAATGAAACGAATCCGTCAGTATCCGGGAACGGATGCGGAGAAAAGAAAGAAGTACATGGACGCAGCCACGGAGATCGTCCGGTCCAACCTGCCGGAATTCACGGAATTTTTTGAGAGTTCCAACAGCGAGGGCGGCTTTTATCTGCCGACAGAAAACGTAGAATGGACAACCGGATTCTGGACCGGCGTGATCTGGCTGGCTTATGAATATACAGGGGAGGCCTGCTTTAAGGAGGCGGCGGAATCTCAGGTCGAAAGCTTCCTGAAACGAATCCGGGAGAAAATCGATGTAAATCACCATGATATGGGATTTCTCTACAGCCTTTCCTGTGTGGCAGCTTATAAGCTGACCGGCAGCAGCCATGCCAAAGAAGCAGCACTTTTAGCTGCGGATCATCTGGCCGGCCGCTACCGGGAGAATGGCCGCTTTATCCAGGCCTGGGGCAATGTCAACGAACCGTCGGAATACCGTCTGATCATTGACTGTCTGCTGAACCTGCCGCTGCTTTACTGGGCCAGCGAGGTTACCGGAAATCCCGATTACGCCAATAAAGCTGAAAACCATATCCGGACGGCGATGAAATGTGTGATGAGACCGGACTGCTCCACCTACCACACGTATTTTATCAATACCGTGACCGGAAAACCGGACCACGGCGTTACCCATCAGGGAAACCGTGACGGCTCCGCCTGGGCCAGGGGCCAGGCTTGGGGAGTATACGGCATTGCCTTGAGCTATCGGTACTTAAAAATACCCGAATACCTGGATCTGTTCTGCCAGGTCACCGATTATTTTATCGCCCATCTGCCGGAAGATCTGGTTCCATACTGGGATTTTGATTTCGATACGGGAAGCACGGAACCACGTGATTCCTCGGCTTCCGCCATCGCCATCTGCGGAATTCTGGAGATGAGCAGCTATCTGGATAAAGCGAAAGCGGAGAAGTATTTAACAGCCGCAGACAAGATGCTCTGTGCCCTGATGGATCACTGTGCCAACACGGATAAGACCCGTTCCAACGGCCTTTTACTCCACGGAACGTACGCGCGCGATTCCGCGTACAATACGTGTATAAACAGGGGAGTGGACGAATGCAGCACCTGGGGCGACTACTTTTATATGGAGGCGCTGACCAGGAGAATGAAAGACTGGAAGCCTTACTGGTAGGGGCAGCTGCGCGGCTGAAGCATCGAAGCGTGAAAATGGCTCCGATATGCCGATGATGTGATGTGCAAATGATATGCTGTATGGATTTTTATAAATTTTGATACTGGAAGAGGGGGAACGGCAGCAGGATGCCATTGTTTCCCCTCTTTTTATTCCCGCGAGCAACGAGCCAAACGGACACGCTGGCGCGTCCATTTGGCGACTGCCGCGAGGTTTTTGACTGGTGATGATCCTGTTAGAGGATATTAAATTGTTTATATAGCTGCTCCCGATAGGCAGTATCCCTGATGGCGCGTTTTAAATCGTCAGTACGTTTTTGATCTAAGAGAAGTTCGGTGAGAGCGGCCATTTTACGTTCGCCCTGTTCGATACCCTGCTCAATGCCCTGTTCAATATTCTCCCTGTCTCTCTGCAGCAATGTCATATATTCCGCCTCCATTTCTTTACTCTGCTTAACATCAATAACTCTCTGGTGTATCTTTTTAACCAGTGAACTTTTAGCCTGCTGGGCGAAGGTGTCGGTGGTGTTTTCTATGTAGGTCAGAAATTCTTTCATCTCTTCGTCTATGTCGTCAACGGTTCCTTTTGTATTAAGAAACAGTTTTGTTGCCTCATCTCCCAGAAGCAGTCCTCCAGATTCAGGTCCTCAATTCGTTTTTCCATTTGTACGTCTCCTTTTATTTTATCATAAACACAGAAGTCATGAAAGACTAAAATATCAGTCTGTTCGCTGCCCCTTTTTGTATTTCGATTCGTAAATCGACTCATACGGCAATTTATTTCCGCGAGCAACAAGCCAAACGGACGCGCTGGCGTGTCCACTTGGCGGCTGCCGCAAGGGTCAAAAAAGCCGCTGCTTGCTGCGGAGTTTTTGACTTGCAAGTTCGCTTAAAGGGAGGAAATGGGAAAAAAGCCGGTGTGGCCTGCGGAATTGGAGGTTTCACGGATTAGATTATTGTCCTTTAAATAGGTGATGATGCGGCTGGCGGCACGGGATGAAATCTGAAGTTTCTCACACAAGAGCCGGTTCAGCCATTTACCGCCCAGCATCATGTCGCTGTTCTTTCTGACGGAATACCAGGCAGAAATCTCGGTCAGAGCGCGGTCTGTCCAGAATTCCGGGTTCTTTCGCTGGGGATCGATTTCAAAGAGGGTAAGCAGATCGCATTTGAAATGGCAGAATCGGGAAATATCCTGATAATGGGAGGTGTGATCATCGATGCAGAATAGGTGGATGTGCTTTCCTTTATAAGTGAGGCGGCTCATAATGGGAATCATATCGCTGTCGGAGGTGAGGAAGACGAAGGTATCGATTTCGGGAGAACGGTAGTAGATTTCAAGGGCATCCACGGAAAGTTCAATGTCGGAGGCGTTCTTCCGGTACTCTTCTTCCAGACCATTGCCATAGACGTTCTTAATCTGTACCCGCATTTCCTGGAGATGTTTTAAGGATACGCCTACCTGATCATAATCAGCATAAGCCCGCAGGGTTCGAATCTTGTTAATAGAATAGATTCGCTCCATCAGCGAAAAGACGCAGTATTCAGGAGCTTCGGGATTGACACCGTATTCCTTCAGACTGTAATAGATGTTGTCAAAGTCGACAAAAATGCCTACATTTTCAGACGTAGAATTGCAATGCTCCATACATGTTTTCAACATAGCTTCGTTCATAGGGATTCTCCTTCAGATATGATATTAGACCGTTTAAGAAAACGGAAGATTCATAGATGTGCCAGAATATGGCTGATAGAATTAGAATACCAGAGGACCGGAATAAATGCAAGGATATTCTTATATTTCTGCAAACTGTTACAACTGTTATGAGGAACCATAACGTGGAATCATGAAACGGTCCATGACAGCATACATTATCATAAAAATCTGGACAATTAACAAAGAGGAAAAGATATGCCGGATTATGGGATTGCGTTTGCCGGAGGGGGAACCAGAGGAGCAGCTCATGTGGGGGTTCTGCTGGCACTGGAAGAGGAAGGACTGCTGCCGGACATCGTAGCCGGAACCAGCGCAGGAGGGATTGTTGCGGGAATCTACGGGGCAGGGGTGGATCTGGGAATGATGAAGGAAGTGGTGCAGTGGATGTCACGGCATGGGAAAAGGTTTCTTGACCCGGACATCATCGGAATGATTAAATTTTTACCACAGCTTTTTTCCAGACAGGAGGTATCGCTTACGGGACTGCTGAAGGGAAACCGGCTGATGCATTTTCTGTGCCAGCTGACGGAGGGGGCCGTTATCCAGGAGTTACCCAGAAAGGTGCTGATCCCGGCCGTGGACTTGAAAAGCGGAGATACCATTGCATTTACGAATCTGATGGAAGGCGGAATTACCGATGCTGCCCGGCGTCAGGAGAATGTGAGATGGGAGAAAAAAGGGCCGCTCTGCGAGATAATGATGGCCAGTGCTTCCGTACCTGCCGTATTTCAGCCCCGGAGAATAAGCGGTTACTGTATGGTAGACGGGGGAGTTACTAATAATCTTCCGGTTGATCTGCTGATCGCAGCCGGTGTGAAGCGGGTGATCGCAGTGGACATTGGTGCAGACTATAAGACTCCCCATGATACGTCCATTCTGGATATTGCCTCCCATTCTTTTTCCATTATGAGCCGGGAGTTAAAGGAATGCAGGTCCAGCGGAGAAATCTTTCTGCTGAAGCCAGAGTTAAAAACGGGGGCTGGGCTTCTGACCTTTGAATATATGGAAAGCTGTATGGAGGAAGGATACCACTATACAAAAAGGTGGATGAAGCTGATTAAAAGAGCCCTGGAGAAGCCGGTAAGGAACCAGTTATAAGAACAGTGCGGCTGCACAGTAAACGAGTAAGAGCGCCATTACCAGATTGACAGCCTTTGTATGTCTGGAGAAAAAATTACAGAAGACAGCCCCGAACAATGCCCATATGAAGGAACCGGAGGCGCCGATAAGCGACAACAGTACGGCGAATCCTGCCAGTGCTCCTATGGAGTGAAAGACAGGAAGAATATAGAGCGACATCGTGGTAATTGCATAAATATATATTTTAGGATTGACAAACTGCAGGATCATGCCCGAGAAGAAACCGGTTTCGTCTTTTCTGTCGGGATCTAAATCGGCAGTACTTCGAAAGACCTTCCATGCAAGATACAGCATATAGGCCCCCCCTGCAATCTGCATGACAAGCTTTACTTTGGGCAGCAGAGAGTAAAGCGCAGCACTGAAAATGGTACAGACAGCCATGACAACCGAGAAGCCTGCAAGGATGCCGAAATTAAAGCGGAGGCTCCTGTAAAAGCCGAGACGTATGGCGTTGCTCATAGACAATAGATTATTAGCCCCAGGCGTATAAGCGGTGATGAAACAGTAAATCAGAAAATCATATAAATGAAACATATTAAACCTCCTTGTTCTTTGAACAATTATTTTCTCTTTACAAACCCTAAAAAGAACTATATAATGATATAAGTTGAAGATTATATCGTACATATACGATATAATGATACAATAAGTGCATTATAATGTCAATGGGGAGGAGGAGTTTTTATGGACCCAATGAACACGATTGTTGCTAAAAATATTAAACGGCTTCGTGAAGAGAATAAGCTGAGTATGGAAGAACTTTCTAAACTTAGCAGCGTGAGCAAGAGTATGCTTGCCCAGATTGAACGGGGGGAGGGTAATCCGACGCTGTCTACATTATGGAAGATTTCAAATGGCATGAAGGTTCCGTTTGACGCCCTTACCGTGCGCCCCGAACGTGCATATGAGATTGTCAGGACGTCAGAAGTACAGCCTCTTTTGGAAGACAGCGGAAAGGTTAAAAACTATTCCATTTTTCCGGATGATGAGAATCGCAGATTTGCAGTGTATTATCTGGAACTGGCTGAAGACAGCTATTGGGAATCAGATCCGCATCTGAAGGGGACAACAGAGTTTATTACTGTATTTGAAGGAAGGATTGCCATTCACGTGGAGGGGCAGACTTTTTCGGTCGAAAAAGGAGAAAGTATACGGTTTCAGGCAGACAATACGCATTCATACAGAAATACGGGGACTGAGAAAGCGGTTTTGCATATGATTCTTTATAATCCTTAAGCAGTTTGATTGCCGTACGGGAAATAAATGGATAAAAATGGAGCAGACATTGATGTCTGCTCCGTTTGACTATATTTATATTCTACAGTTTTGGAGAAATAAAATGGTATTTCCATTCAGTTTTATTTTCCGTTCTTTTTCTCCAGCTCCTGCATCTTCATGGCGCGGACCTTTAACGGGAGGCCGAATAAGGTGATGAAGCCGTCGGCGTCGTGATGATCATATAAGTCGCCGGTGGTGAAGGAAGCGAGGGACTCGCTGTATAAGGAGTATGGGCTTGTGGTGCCGGCTTTGATGATGTTGCCCTTGTAAAGCTTGAATTTAACTTCGCCGGTTACGTACTGCTGTGTGGATTCCATGAAAGCCTGGATCGCCTCACGGAGAGGAGTGAACCATTTTCCTTCATATACGATCTGTGCAAATTTGTTGCCCATGTCTTTCTTTACTTCCATGGTGGCGCGGTCTAACACCAGCTCTTCTAACTGCTGATGAGCTTCCATCAGGATTGTTCCGCCAGGAGTCTCATAGACGCCGCGGGACTTCATACCTACTACACGGTTTTCTACGATATCAACGATGCCGATACCGTGCTTGCCGCCCAGTTCATTTAATTTCCGGATGATATCAGAAACCTTCATCGCTTCGCCGTTTACGCTGACCGGTACCCCTTTTTCAAAGGTCATGGTAACGTATTCGCCTTCATTCGGAGCCTTTTCGGGAGAAACGCCGAGAACCAGTAAATGATCGTAATCCGGTTCGCTCCCCGGGTCTTCCAGTTCCAGGCCTTCATGGCTGATGTGCCATAAGTTCCTGTCACGGCTGTAGCTGTTGTCTGCGGAGAACGGAAGGTTGATGCCATGCTGTTTGCAGTATTCAATCTCGTCTTCACGGGACTGCATGGTCCATACATCGGTCATACGCCATGGAGCGATAATCTTTAAATCAGGAGCCAGAGCCTTGATGCCCAGCTCGAAACGGATCTGGTCGTTTCCTTTTCCTGTAGCGCCGTGGCAGATGGCGGTAGCACCTTCCTTGCGGGCAATTTCAACCAGCCTCTTGGCGATGGCCGGACGAGCCATGGAGGTGCCCAGTAAATATTTATTCTCGTATACGGAATTGGCTTGAACGCATGGAACGATGTAGTTGTCGCAGAAATCATCAACTAAATCTTCTATGTATAATTTGGAAGCGCCGGATAATTTGGCTCTCTCCTCAAGGCCATCCAGCTCGTTGCCCTGACCGCAGTCGATGCAGCAGCAGACAACTTCATAATCAAAATTTTCTTTTAACCACGGAATAATAGCAGTTGTGTCGAGTCCGCCTGAATAGGCTAAAATAACTTTCTCTTTCATATTAAGATTCCTCCTGAATATAGATCGTGAACATTTCCTGAAAGCCTTACGGATCTGTTTCCTGGCTTCCTGAACTTTCATAAATATACACCATTATTATGAAAAATGCAAGTATAAAATAAAAAATATCAAAAAAAACTTGCATAATATGCAATGACAATGTATAATTATGAACTATCATCACAGAAGAAAGTGGATATTCCGGTGAAGCTGTATAAAAAAGAATGAAGAAAACAGAAAAAGGTACTTTTATTTCGAGGGGAAAGTTACTATAATCAAGGCAGGACAAATCAGGGCAGGGTAATATGGAAAGCCGTCAAATGAATGCGGTAATACCAATAAAAAAAGAGGAGAATAATTATGATTAAAGCAGGAATCATGGGGGCAACCGGATACGCAGGCGGTGAGCTTGCAAGGCTGCTTTTGCAGAGAGACGATGTGGAAATTACATGGTACGGATCCAAAAGCTATGTGGACCAGAGATACGCGTCGGTATTTAAAAATATGGTGCAGTTTGTAGATGACGCGTGTATGGATGATAATATGGAAGCGCTGGCAGAACAGGCCGATGTTATTTTCACGGCCACGCCTCAGGGATTCTGTGCTTCTCTCATGAATGAAGCGGTATTATCAAAGGCTAAGGTGATTGATTTAAGCGCCGACTACCGGATCAAGGATGTGGCGGTGTATGAGAAATGGTATAAAATAGAACATAAGACACCGGAATATATTCAGGAAGCGGTATACGGACTTCCAGAGATCAACAGGGAAAAGATCAAGGGCGCCCGCCTGATTGCTAATCCGGGCTGTTATCCCACCTGCTCCTTCCTCTCGGTCTATCCTCTGGTAAAAGAGGGACTGATCGATCCGAATACGGTGATTATCGACGCAAAGTCTGGAACCTCCGGTGCGGGGCGCGGGGCCAAGGTCGATAACCTGTACTGCGAGGTCAATGAGAGCATCAAGGCCTACGGTGTCGGCGTTCACCGCCACACGCCGGAGATCGAAGAACAGCTTTCGCTGGCGGCAGGAAAGCCTGTGACCATCAGCTTTACACCGCATCTCGTTCCCATGAACCGGGGCATCCTCGTGACGGCTTACGGGACTCTGCTTAAGAGCGTTACATATGAAGAGGTAAAGACCATTTACGATAAATATTATGAGAACGAGTATTTCGTGAGAGTGCTTGGCCGCGACGAGGCGCCTCAGACGAAATGGGTGGAAGGAAGCAACTTTGTGGATGTGAACTTCAAGATTGATCCGAGAACGAACCGCGTGGTCATGATGGGAGCCATGGATAATCTGGTGAAGGGCGCCGCAGGACAGGCGATTCAGAACATGAACATCATGTTCGGCCTTCCGGAAAATCAGGGGCTTAAGCTGGTTCCCATGTTTCCGTAACGAATATGGGAGGAAAGAGTAAGGGAAGAGCGTATGACAATCAGGACAATGACGATAGACGACTACGACCAGGTCTGGCATTTATGGTCTGAAATCAGAGGCTTTGGAATCAGGACATTGGATGACTCCAGAGAAGGCGTGGAGAAGTTTTTAAAGAGAAATCCGTCTACCAGCGTGGTGGCGGAAGAGGATGGAATAGTGATCGGAGCGATCCTCTGCGGCCATGACGGGCGGAGAGGCTGTATGTACCATGTCTGTGTAGCTGAAAAATACAGAAAACACGGAATCGGACATCAGATGGCGCTGGCGGCCATGGAGGCGCTGAAGGCGGAAGGAATCAACAAGGTGAGCCTGATTGCATTTAAATCCAATACAATCGGAAATAAATTCTGGAGAAAAGTCGGCTGGACGTTCCGGGAAGACTTGAATTACTATGATTTTACATTGAATGAAGAAAATATTACCAGATTTATTGAGTAACCATAAGACGAAGGAGAGGAGAATTTAAGGGATGAAGAAGATAGACGGCGGCGTAACTGCTGCAAAGGGATTTTCGGCCGCATCGACGGCTGCGGGAATCAAGTATAAAGACCGCATGGATATGGCAATGATATACAGTGAGAAGCCGTGTAAGGCGGCGGGAACCTTTACGACGAACATCGTAAAGGCGGCTCCCGTAAAATGGGATCAGGAGGTCGTAGCCGGTTCCCCGTATGCACAGGCCATCGTGGTAAATGCGGGAATCGCCAATGCGTGTACCGGAGCGGAAGGGTACGGATATTGTCTGGAGACGGCGAAGGCGGCCGCGGAGACTTTACAAATACCGGAAAATGCAGTTCTCGTGGCTTCTACCGGTGTGATCGGCATGCAGCTTCCCATGGATCGGATTACGGCTGGAATCAGAGCCATGGCTCCGAATCTTTCTGATACCCTGGAGGGCGGAACCGCCGCATCGAAGGCGATTATGACCACTGATACGGTGAATAAAGAGGTGGCTGTGGAGTTTTCGGTGGGAGGAAAGACGGTGACCATCGGCGGTATGTGTAAGGGCTCCGGTATGATCCACCCGAATATGTGCACCATGCTGAGCTTTGTGACCACGGATCTGGCCATATCGAAGGAGCTTCTGACGGAGGCGCTCCGCGAGGATATCAAGGACACGTACAACATGATCTCAGTGGACGGAGATACCTCCACCAACGATACCGTGCTTCTGCTGGCCAACGGAATGGCGGAGAATCCGGAGATTACAGAGAAAAATGAAGACTATGAGGCATTTGTAAAGGCATTAAACATCATCAATGAGACGCTCGCCAAAAAGATGGCTGGCGACGGAGAAGGATGTACGGCCCTGTTCGAAGTGAAAATTGTGGGGGCGCAGACGAAGGAACAGGCGGTGACGCTGGCTAAATCGGTTATCACCTCCAGCCTGACAAAGGCCGCTGTCTTCGGCCATGATGCAAACTGGGGCCGGATCCTCTGCGCTATGGGCTACTCCGGAGCCCAGTTCGACCCGGAGCAGGTAGATCTATATTTCGAGAGCGCAGCGGGAAAACTCCAGATCATTGAAAATGGAGTCGCACTTCCCTACAGTGAGGAGGAGGCCACAAAGATCCTCTCCGAACCGGAAGTGACGGCTACGGCCGATATCAAGATGGGACCGTGTTCGGCTACGGCGTGGGGCTGTGACCTGACCTTTGACTATGTGAAAATAAACGCGGATTACCGTTCCTGACCAGCGGTAATCTGCCGGTGACAGCGGTTACGAAAAAAATGTGGGAAAAGGGACGCCAGAGAAAGGCATCGATAAAATATAGAAAAGAGAGCGAACGATGGCTGTAAAAGATGATTACGTAATGCGGATGATAAAGGATATGGCGAGAGTTCTGGCCCGCCTTATTCTCGGAAAAGACGATATCAACTACGTTCTGCCGGAAGATGAGGAATTTACAGTAATTGATAATCTGTACAAGAAGCTGATCACCATGGCGGACGCAGGACAGATCAACGAGGCAGAGAATATCCTGCTCAATGAACTGGAAGACAAGAGCTCGGAGTATTTTGAGATGGCGGCATCATTTTATCTTCATTTGAATGAATACAGCGATGGATTTCTGGATGCACACCAGTATTCAAGAGAAGAGATCAATGAAGGAATGGGAAATCTGGGTAAAGAATTTGGAGTCGATTTGGGAGGAGCAGAAAAATGGATCTAGATCAAAGCATCATGCAGAAGGCGGAAGTCCTGATAGAGGCGCTTCCATATATTCAGCGGTTTAACAGAAAAATTATCGTCGTAAAATACGGCGGCAGCGCCATGGTGGATGAAGAACTGAAGAAGCATGTGATTCAGGACGTTGTCCTGTTAAAGCTGGTAGGTTTTAAACCAATTATCGTCCATGGCGGCGGCAAGGAAATCAGCAAATGGGTCGGAAAAGTGGGGATGGAGCCGCAGTTTATTAACGGTCTGCGTGTGACGGACGAACCGACCATGGAAATCGCTGAGATGGTGCTTAACCGGGTGAACAAGAGCCTGGTGCAGCTGGTGAGTGAGCTGGGCGTGAAGGCGGTGGGCATCAGCGGCAAGGACGGCATGATGCTGCAGTGTAAAAAGAGATACGCGGACGGCGAGGATATCGGTTATGTGGGCGATATCACCGGAGTGGACCCGCAGATTATCTATGACCTTCTGGAAAAGGATTTCCTGCCGATCATCTGTCCGGTGGGATTTGACGAAGAATTTAAGACGTACAATATCAATGCGGACGACGCGGCCTGCGCCATTGCGACGGCCATGAAGGCGGAGAAGCTGGCATTTTTAACGGATGTAGAAGGCGTTTACAGAGATTTTGAGGACAAGGAATCTTTAATTTCGGAAATGACTATTGATGAGGCGCTGAATTTTGTGAGCGGCGGAACACTTGGAGGTGGAATGCTTCCAAAGCTTCAGAACTGTATCGATGCCATGAAGCAGGGCGTTTCCAGAGTACATATTATGGATGGACGGATTCCGCACTGTCTTCTGCTGGAGATCTTTACAAATAAAGGAATTGGAACTGCGATTATCAATTCGGGAGATGAGAGGTATTACCATGCCGAATAAACAGGAATACATTCAAAAAGCGGAACAGGAATTTTATAAGACGTATAACCGGTATCCGGTCATTTTTGACCATGGGGACGGTGTGTTTCTTTACGATACGGAAGGGGAAGAATATCTCGATTTCGGAGCGGGCATCGCGGTTATGGGATTGGGATATAACGATAAACAGTACAATGAGGCAGTGAAGGCCCAGGTAGATAAGCTTCTGCATACCTCTAATTTATTTTACAATGTACCTTCCATCGAAGCGGGAGAAAAGCTCCTGGCGGCTTCCGGCATGGATAAGGTGTTCTTTACCAACAGCGGGACCGAAGCCATTGAGGGCGCTCTGAAAATCGCCAGAAGGTATGCCTACAATAAGGCGGCCGAAGAGAAGCGGGGAGAAGGAGGTGTCCACGAGATCATTGCCATGCGCCATTCCTTCCACGGAAGAAGCATGGGTGCGTTGTCTGTCACAGGTAATGACCATTACCAGGAGCCGTTTAAGCCGCTGATCCCGGGAATCAGATTCGCTGATTTCAATGATCTGGACAGCGTGAAGGCACTGATTCATGAGAATACGTGCGCGGTTATTATGGAGACTGTTCAGGGCGAGGGAGGCATTTATCCCGCGGAAGAGGGATTCTTAAAGGGAGTCCGTGCGCTGTGTGATGAACACGACATGCTGCTGATCCTCGACGAGATCCAGTGCGGGATGGGACGTACCGGTTCCATGTTCGCATGGCAGCAGTACGGTGTGAAGCCAGATGTCATGACGGTGGCCAAGGCGCTGGGAAACGGCGTTCCGGTGGGCGCGTTCCTGGCTTCCGGAAAAGCGGCTTCGGCCATGGTACCGGGAGATCACGGCACCACCTACGGCGGAAATCCGCTGGTAACAGCGGCGGCCAGCGCGGTGTTAAGTATTTTCGAAGAACGCGGGATTGTGGATCACGTGAATTTAGTGGGCGGTTATCTGTGGGAGAAGCTGGAAGAAATGGCCGCACAGTTTGACTGCATTACCGGCCACCGAGGCAGGGGGCTGATGCAGGGGCTGGAGTTCCAAATGCCTGTCGGTCCCATCGTACAGAAGGCGCTTCTCGAAGAAAAACTGGTGTTAATCAGCGCGGGAAGCAATATTATTCGATTTGTACCGCCGCTTATTATAGAGAGAGAGCATGTGGATGAGATGGTCAGGCGGCTGACGGCTGTGTTGGAATAGAAGAAAAGGAAGGCTCAATGTAAGCCTTCCCTATGTAAAATCGCTTTTTCCACGCTCCAGTAAAAGTTCTCTTCACCAATCATATCATAGATATCGGAGCGTTTCAGCATATCCATTGTGCTGCATGGAACGCCGCATAAAAGAATGCGTTTTCCCTTTGCCTGTAAATCTGACAGGACGCGCATAAATGCAATCGCTCCTGAGATATCCATATAGGAAACGCCGCGCATGGACAGCAGCACTGTGTCAAAGTCCTTCGTACAGGCCTCTATTTCTTCGATTGCCTGAGTATTGGCAAAGATGACAGCGCCGGTCAGATAGGCGACGACTGCGTTGGCATATTCCTTTGCAAGAGCCGCATCCGTGCTGCGGATCCGGTCCATATCTACCTTTTCATAATTTATCTCGATGTTTGCCAGCCGGCTGACGAGGAGAACCAATGCGGTGACGACGCCGATCAGGATTGCGGTTGTCAAGTCAAATACGATTGTGGCAGCCATGGTAATGATGTATTTGGCGGCGGCTCCCTTGAAATGATGGGAGAAAATATATTTGATTTCCTGCCAGTCGTTCATGCGGAAAGCGGTGACCATCAGTACGCCGGCGAGGGCGGACAGCGGGATTTTTGCCATCACGGGTCCGAGAATAAACATGAAGGCTAGGAGCCCCAGCGCATGGAAGGTACCGGTAAGCCTTGTGCGGGCGCCGGATTTCAATGCGACGCTGGTACGAGCGATGGCCGCTGTGGCGGGGATTCCACCGAAAAACGGAAGGATGATATTGCCGATCCCCTGAGCTACCAGCTCCTGGTCGCTGTTCAGCCTGACATTTGCCATTTTGCCGGCGCTGGCTCCGCACAGCAGACTTTCGATCATTCCCAGCATGGCGATACTGACGGCTGGTCCGATCAATCCGCTGAGATTTGAAGGCGTAATGGCGGCTAAATCTAACCGGGTGTCCAGAAAAAGTGTTTTCGGGATGGCGCCGACAGTCTGGATGTCAAGCTTCAGGCTTACGGACAGAATAGTCGCAAGAATAATGCTCAAAAAAGATGCGGGAACCACCGCGTTCCATTTTTTAGGAAAGAAAACCATAAACAGGACAACGAAGAGTCCCAGGCCTGCCGCCTGTATATTGACAGGGAAGCCCAGATGTCCATAGCTTAAGAGTTTCATGACGGCGCTGGAGCCCTCGGAGGTAACTCCAAAGAAGTTGTCGACCTGTCCCAGTGCGATGATGACGGCAATACCGGAGGTAAAGCCGGTGATAACAGGTGCAGGAATGAAGCTTGTCAGCCTGCCGATATGAAAGATCCCGCACAGAACCAGCAGAATCCCGGCGATCAGTGTCGCAGTGAAAACGCCCTGCATTCCGTATCGGGCAATTATGGAAATTAAAATGGCGGCCATGGCGCCCGTAGGACCGGATATCTGGTAATAGCCGCCGGAAAGTGCGCCGATGACGAGACCTGCAATAATGGCGGTAACGAGGCCGGCCGCGGCTGTGGATCCGCTGCTCACGCCGAACGCAAGCGCCAGAGGCAGTGCAACCGCTGCAACCGTCAGCCCGGCCATCAGATCTTTCATGCAGTCGGCGCCAGTGTAGTTTTGAAATTCAGATTTTAGTTGTGATACGTAATTCTTAATCATTGTAATCGTGTCCCATTCTCTTTGTTTTTTTGTTTCCAGGCAGAACTTCCTGAAACCGAGATGAGTATATCAGAAGAAGAACAGGAAATCAATGGAATAGGAACAGGGACTGAAAAAAATACAGCAATCGCGGAACAGCGCCGGCCGAATCGATCGGGTATAATAAAGCTACCACGTGGGAAATTAGAAAAGGAAGTGAGAGTGTTGGGACAAAAAGATATCCTTATGGAGTGCGCATTATATATCCGGTCGCATGCGAAGGAGCCGCTGTCGATACAGGGGCTGGCAGAACAGTTCGGGTATTCGGCCTGCCATTTTTCCCGGATGTTCCGGGCGGAGATGGGGGTCACCCTGATGGACTACGTAAAACAGCAGCGCCTGTTCGGAGCGGCCAGGGAAATACGGGAAGGACGAAAAATACTGGATACCGCGCTGGATTACGGTTATGAGACGCACAGCGGCTTCACCAGAGCCTTTCGTGCACAATTTGGGTATTCTCCCGCACTCCTCCGTGCATTTCATGTCGGAGAGGCTTTTGAGAAAGGAGACTGGGAGAATATGGGACTTTATCTGAGAGAAACGCCGGTTCACGCACTGCCAAACGAAATTTATGCACTGCTTTTTGATGTGCTTGAC
The DNA here is from genome assembly GCF_014288005.1 of Hungatella hominis. Classification (NCBI taxonomy): domain Bacteria; kingdom Bacillati; phylum Bacillota; class Clostridia; order Lachnospirales; family Lachnospiraceae; genus Hungatella; species Hungatella hominis. Next base: position 207,783 of record NZ_JACOPB010000006.1, on the reverse strand, counting down.
GAAGCCGGAACGGAGTATGAGAAAAAACATCTGGAGGCCGTTTACGAGCTGGCCGAACACGTCTATAAAGGGAAAAAACGCCGTTCGGGGGACGACTATGTGACGCATCCCCTTAACACTGCGCTGATTCTGGCAGATATGGGGGCCGATGAGGACACGGTCTGTGCCGGTCTGCTTCATGATATCTGGGAAATGGCGGATGAGCCGGAAATGTATCTGTCTGACCCGGCTGTCACACCGGCCATGAATGAGATTCTGAGGGAATACAGGGCATTTGAAAAATACGTAAGCTGTGATGAGCGGGTGGTCTTAATCGCGCTGGCCGACCGGCTTCACAATATGAGGACCATCGATTTCGTCGATCCGGCCACATGGAAGGAGCGGGCGAAAATGACTCTGGAAGTATTCGGCCCCATGGCTGCGGAGTGCGGAAAGGTAAAATGCCGGATGGAGTTTGATGATCTGGCAGAAAGATATTTGAAGGAATAGCGTTCTGATGCACATGCAACGCTGTACTGGGAATTTTGAACGGGCAGAATGCCGGCGGCACTGGAATCGAATAATTCTGTGGCTTCCCGGCATTCTGTTCTGTGTAAAGATACAAAAGCTAAGACCTTGCTCCGTTCAGTTCCCTGTGGAGCCGCACCGCCATAAACACGGTGATCATGGCAGAGATAACATCTGCAGCCGGCTGGGCGTAGAGAATGCCGTTTATTCCCCAGAGGGATGGGAGAAGCAGTACGACAGGCACAAAGCAGATTCCCTGTCTGCAGGCACCGAGTATAAAACCTTCTTTCGCTTTTCCCAGAGAGAGGAACAGGGAAGAATAGACGGTATAGAAACCGAAGAGCAGAAAAGAAATACCGTTTGCCGTCAGCGAACGCCGGCCGATCTCGATCATCTGTACATCGCCTTTTGTGAACTGGGAGATGACGCCCGTGGAACAGAGTGCCATTCCCAACCCGAAGACCGCGCAGAAGATGGTTGACCATAATATAGAAGTTCTGATCGCCTCATGGAGGCGGTCATATTTTTTTGCCCCATAGCTGTATCCGGCGATCGGCTGAAAGCCTTTCAGAAAGCCGAATACTATCAGACTGCCCATGGAAATAATTCTAGTTACAGCTCCCATACCGGCAATCACGGAATCGCCGTATGGTCTTGCCTTTAAGTTGATCAGGGCGACAGAGAGGCTGGTCAGCAGCTGGAAAACCAGTGTGGGAATTCCAATTTTAAGGATTTCGGACATAATTTCTGATGAGAAGCAGCATTTTTTTATGCTGAAGCTGAAGACACTCTTTTTTCTGAACACATAGAAGAGATAAACTGCCGTGGAAACGATCTGGGAGATGGCTGTGGCAATTGCGGCGCCGGCGACTCCCAGGTGTAAGATGTAGATGAAAACCGGATCCAGAACCATATTTAACACAGCGCCTGTCAGAAGCGCACACATCGTGGTCTTTGCGGCCCCTTCGCTGGTTACGATATTGTTCATGGTGACATTGAAAATATTAAAGATGGACGAGACGACGTAAATACCCGCGTAGATTTCCGCATAGGGAAGAATGCTTTCCGTGGCGCCCAGGAGCCGCAGGATCGGTCTTAGAAAGAGGATGGTGCAGATAATGATCACTGCGCCGACGGAGATGCTGATGTAAAGCGCCGTGCTGGCAACCCGGTCCGCAGTCTCCATTTCCCCGTGACCAAGCAATCGGGATATATAGGAGGCGGCGCCATTTCCAAATAGCAGGCCCAGTCCCACGACAACCTGTCCCAGAGGAAATGCGACAGAGATCGCCCCCATCTGGCTGGTTCCCAGCCCTCCGACAAAGTAGGCGTCCACCAGATTGTAAAGCGCATTGATCATCATGCCGATCATGGTGGGAAGACCTATTGCTAAAAGCGCTTTCGGTATTGGGGCGCTGCCAAGCAGTTCCATTTTACTGTTACGTTTATTCATGATTCATTCTCCCTTCTGTTGACACAAAATGTAAAATATAGTACTATAAAGTATAGTAAATACGGCCGTGAAGCCATAGTACTATAATTTATAGTATGTGTCAAGCGGAAATAAGGAGGACATGATGGCGACAATAGATTTGATCGTATTGGGAATTCTGAAGAAGGAATCCCTAAGTGCCTATGATATTCAGAAGCTGGTGGAATACCGCAACATCTCGCGGTGGGTAAAAATCAGTACGCCTTCCATCTATAAAAAAGTAATTCAGCTGGAAGAGAAGGGCTATATCCAGAGCAGCATGGTGAAAGAGGGGAAAATGGCGGAAAAGGCGGTCTATACCCTGACCGAAGCCGGAGAGCAGGAATTTGAAAAGCTCATGCTGGAGATCGCGTCCGGCCCGATCCATATATTTCTGGATTTCAATGCGGTAATCGTAAATTTAACCAGCCTGTCTCAGGAAAAACAGCAGGAGTGCTTAAACCGGATCGAGGGCAATGTGAAGATTCTGAAGGCGTATCTGGAAGAGAATATTGACCGAAAGGGAAATGCGCCGGGGATACCGGAGACGGGCATGGCCGTTTTGCAGCAGCAGTATATCCTGGCGGAGGCGATCGAAGCATGGATTAATTCTTTAAAAGAAGGCATAGAAAAATAGTCTTTCACGGGCTTTATGATTATGGTATACTATAAGAACTTAATGAGGTATTTTACAGACTTAGTGCGAATATACGGAGGGAAGGAATTATGATAAAGGAAATGGTGACAGAAGAATTTCTGGCGGAATTATCATCGAAGAAACCGACTCCCGGCGGCGGCGGTGCGGCTGCACTGGGCGGTGCAGCAGGGGTATCTTTGGGGCAGATGGTGATTAATCTGACTCTTGGCAAGAAAAAATATGCGGACGTGGAAGAGGAGATGAAGGAGCTTTTAGAGCAGCTGGAAACTCTGAAAGCAGAGTTTCTTCATCTGGCCGACGAGGATGCGCGGGTGTTCGCACCTCTGGCGGCAGCCTACGGTCTGCCAGGTACTACGGATGAGGAAAAAAAGCGAAAGGCCGAGGTGCTGGAGGGCCATCTCCTGACGGCAAGTCTGGTTCCGCTCCACGTGATGGAAGATGCGCAGAAGGCTCTGGTTATCATGGACATTTTGGCGGAAAAGGGGAGCCGGATGGCGGTCAGCGACGTGGGCGTGGGCGTACAGTTTATCCGAACGGCCTTAACCGGCGCGGTCATGAACGTATGGATCAATACGAAATCCATGAAAGACAGGGAGAAGGCAGAGGAACTGAACCGGCAGGCAGACGAGATGATGCGTTCCGGGACAGCGGCGGCGGATGCGGTCTATCAGAAGGTGGAAAACGCGCTGCGCTGAGACGTGCCGCCAGAAGAGGAAGATACAGACTGACAGAGTGTGAAATGAGAGGATTGAACGGATGATTACATTAAAGGGTGCAGAGGTTTCTGCAAAGATAAAGGAACAGACAGCAGAGATGCTGAAACAGTGCGGCGGCAGGATACCGAAGCTTGCCATCGTCCGTGTGGGTGAGAATCCGGACGACTTGTCGTATGAGCGGGGGGCGGTGAAGAAGATGGCGGCATTTGGCCTTTCCGCTGAAGTCTATGCCTATCCCGCGGACATTGATGATGAGGCGTTTAAGGCGGAGTTTCAGAAGATCAACGGGGATCCGGAGGTCGATGGGATTCTCCTGCTCCGTCCGCTGCCGAAGCAGATCCACGAGAGAGAGATTGAGCGCATGATCGATCCGGAAAAGGATTTAGACGGAATATCACCGGAAAATATCGCAAAGGTGTTTGCCGGGGACAGCTCGGGTTATGCGCCATGTACCGCGGAGGCGGTGGTGGAGACATTAAAAGCCTTTGAAATCCCGATCAGCGGAAAGCGGGCGGTGATCGTGGGCCGCAGCATGGTCGTCGGGAAACCGCTGTCCATGCTTCTGTTGAAAGAAAACGCCACGGTTACCATCTGCCACACGAGGACCGTGAATCTAAAAGAGACCTGCCGGAACGCCGAAATTCTGGTGGCGGCAGCAGGCCGGGCGAAGATGCTTGATAAAGAGAGCGTGGGAAAAGACGCGGTGGTGATTGATGTGGGCATCAATGTGGATGAGAACGGAAAACTCTGCGGAGATGTGGATTTCGAGACGCTGGAGGGAACCGCTTCCATGGCGACGCCGGTTCCGGGAGGCATCGGCGCGGTAACGACGGCCGTGCTTGCGAAGCATCTGGTGATGGCGGCAGCGGGAAAAGTACCGAGAAAAGGGTGAATGGAAAATATAAAAATGACCTTGCAGTGAGCTTGCTGAAATGTATAATTTCTCCATAGCATATCGGGCAGCCAAAAAAGGATAGGGTGATTTTATGGTAGATAATGAATTACTGCTTGCGATATCGGGGTTACTTGATGCAAAGCTTGATGCGAAACTTGAGCCAATACAAAATGACATTCGAAATATTAAACTGGACATAGAGAATGATATCAAACCACAGCTAAGGCTGTTAGCAGAAAACTATGTTCCTGCTGCTATACGTTATGAAAGCGAATCAGCAAAAATATCAGCTCTGGAGGCTGATGTAGAAATCATGAAGAAGGTGATTTCGAAACATAGTGAGAAGCTGCAGCAATTAGCATAGTAAGAAAAGATGAGATAAAAGAAGGTAAGAGGGCTGCGCCGCACGACGCAGCCCTCTTACCTTCTTTTTTTAATAATATAAATAGAACCGGTTTAAGAACTGATCGCCTGCTTTTTCACCTGCGCGATTGCCTTTGCCACTGGCGGCAGGCTGAGAATGACAACGGTTGCGATTGCTTCCGGCACGATGTAGGTGGCATTATATCCCAGCGTGTATAAAAATGGGTTCATACCTTCCGGTGCATAAGCGGCAAAAAATATGTAGCCGGAGAGCACATGGCAGATATAACGGCTGAAGATACCGAAGAGATAGCCAGTGATCAGACCATGCTTTTTCGAACTGAAAAGCCCGGCCAGTCCCAGTCCGGCGAAGGCCATCGGGTAGTCGAGAAGCACCTGAAGCGGAGCAAAGATATACGGTTCAATGAGGAACTGCAGGATTCCGTAGGCCATTCCGGTGATCAGGCCGGTTTTGGCCCCGTAGATGTAACCGATCAGGCAGATAAACATCATGGAAAATAAGGTGATGGAGCCGCCGAAGGGCAGGGATGCCACCTTAATGTAGGAAGTCACGACTGCGAGAGCCATGGCTGCGGAACAGGTAACAAGCTGTTTCGTCTGCATCTTCTGCGTCTTAAGGGATACTTTCCCCAGCTTATAGATGACAAATAACAGTGCGGCCAGTAAAATGATGAGCAGGCCATAGCCGGCGGGCTTCAGCAGATACTCTTCGCTGTCTGCCGCGTAGGTCAAGAAAAATGACATAAAAAAATCCTCCTTTGTTTACACACAGGAGGGGACTACTTTTGATGAAGTATGAATCATACTGCTTCCTTACGCCGGCATTATCCGGTTCAAGTAGTGAGGGTCATGTAAAAAATTCCATTCTCAGCCAATTGGCTCCCCTAGCGTGTCTTTTTCTGTTTTATTTTACGTGTGTGAGTATATCGCAAAATACGTAAAGTGTCAAGCAGAATGAAAGGGGGCGGAATAAACTTGTAAACTTACAGAATTATGAAGAATTGTGGTTTCTCATGAGGCTGAGAGGGATTTCGGGGTTTTTGTTCCGCCAGGGAGCCGGGGCCGGAGCGCTTTCCCCAGTTTCGGCTCATGGTTTCGGCCGGGGCATCTCTAAGGCCGGAAGGATACAAAAACAAGGGTACCGATGACATTCATCGGGAACTCCTGAAGGACTTCCCGATTCAGGTCCTCTAAAAATCTGACTTTGAGGTCAGATTTTTCCCCTTGTTTTTGCACCCTTCCGACCTAAGAGCTGCCGACGTCCTGCAAAAATCGCCGAAACTGGGGAAAGCGCTCCGGCCCCGGCTCCCTGGCGGAACAAAAACCCCGAAATCCCGGCTAAAGTTATTGACGAAAGCAGCTTTTCATAATTCTGTAAGTTTACAAGTTTATCCCAAAGGGGACAAATCCTCCCCTCCATGATACAATAGACAGGAGCATAAAAAATCTGACAGAGGGAGTGGAGGGAATGAGCAGAATTCTAATTGTGGAAGATGATACTGAGATTGTGAAAAATCTGATCATCCTGTTGAGAGAAGAGGGATTTGTATCTTTTTCTGCGTCTGGACGGAAGGCCGCACTGGAGGCGATCGAGAGGGAAAATTTTGATCTGGTATTGTTGGATGTTGCACTGCCGGATGGAAATGGATATTCTCTCTGCAATGTGATAAAACGAAAAGGGGATATTCCCGTGATTTTTCTGACAGCTATGGGTGATGAAGCGAGTATAGTGACTGGGTTTGATTTAGGGGCGGATGACTATGTATCCAAGCCGTTTAAGCCGCTGGAGCTGGTCTCGAGAATTAAGAATGCTCTTAGAAGGTATGGGAAGAGCCCGGCGATATTTCAAATATCTGACTTGAGAGTGGATTCGGTAAAAGCTTCCGTCAGTAAAAGTGGAAAGGACATTCTGCTTTCTGCTTTGGAATATCGGCTGCTGCTGGTCTTTTTAAACCATCCCGGCCAGGTGCTGTCGCGGGGGCGGCTGCTTGAGGAACTATGGGATATTGCCGGGGATTATGTGAATGATAATACACTGACCGTTAATATCAAACGGCTTCGTGATAAGATAGAGACGGACGCATCAAATCCGGCCATTATAAAGACGGTTCGCGGGCTGGGCTACAGGTTGGGGGGCTGATATGGGACTGCTGAGAAATCCGGAGGTAAAAGAAGTTTTTCGTTTCCAGTTCTTTTTTACGCTGGCTGCTGCGGCTGGTGCTGCACTGTTTCACCCAGTCTTTGCAGTTTATGTTCTTTTCGTAAGCATGGTCTGCGCTGTAAGGTACCTGGCATTTACGAAAAAGAGATACGATACTGTTTCGGAGTTAAATTACCAGATGGACCGGATTCTGCATGGTGATTACCATATGGATCTGATTCCGGATAAGGAGGGAGAACTGGCCCTCCTGACAAGTGAAATCTATAAGGTAACCCTGCGGTTGAAGGAGCAGGCGGATGCTCTGGAGCAGGAGACGAGATATTTGAGCGATTCCCTGGCGGATATTTCGCATCAGATCAGGACTCCTCTGACTTCGATACGCATGATTGTACCAAGGCTGCAGCGGGAAGAACTGACTTCGGAGGAGAGACGGAAATACGTCGGGGAAGTCATTGGGCTGCTGTCACGGACGGAGTGGCTGATCGCTTCTCTGTTAAAAATGGCCAGGCTGGAGTCAGGAACGGCTGTTGTTCAGTGTGAACGGATTTTCGCCGCAGAGGTGGTGGAAAAAGCATTAAGTCCGGTGGATATCCTGATAGATTTAAAAGAGATCACGTGTGAAGTGTCCATAAAGGAGAGCACAGGATTTATAGGGGACTTACACTGGTCCGCAGAGGCGGTGGGAAACGTGATTAAGAACTGTGTGGAGCACATGCCTGAAAGGGGAAAGCTGGAAATCTATGGAGACGAAAATCCGGTCTATACAGAACTTTTGATTGCGGATTCAGGACCAGGCATTGCTTCGGAGGATATTCCCCATCTTTTTGAGCGTTTCTACAGGGGAAAAGATTCCGGAACGGATCATGTCGGAATCGGGCTTGCACTTTCACGTATGATTGTTCATCGGCAGAACGGCACGATTCAGGTGGAAAACCGCAGGGAGGGCGGGGCCAAATTTACAATTCGTTTCTATAAGGGGGCTGTCTGAACAGCTCCCTTTTCGATTGCCGGGAGAATCATTCAGTGACAAAAACGTAATGAAACAGTCACGGACACGTCACCGGGTTCATGGTATACTATCGGAAAAAGTAAGGAGGAACGCCATGGAGATTTTAAGAATAGAGAAGCTATGCAAGGTTTATGGGAAAGACGAGAGCCGGGTAGATGCTTTGCAGAACCTGTCCTTGTCTGTGCAGAAAGGGGAATTTGTCGCTATAGTTGGACAATCAGGTTCAGGAAAATCTACGCTGCTCCATTTAATTGGCGGTGTAGACCGGCCCTCATCCGGAGAAATTTACGTTGACGGAAAATCGGTTTATACAAAGAACCAGGAAGAGCTGGCTATATTCAGACGCAGACAGGTAGGGCTGATTTACCAGTTTTACAACTTGATCCCTGTCCTTAATGTAGTGGAAAATATTGTGCTCCCGCTGAAACTGGACGGGCAGAAGGTGAATGAGGAGAGGCTTGAGGAGTTGCTTGAGGTTCTGGGACTGGAGGACAGAAGAAACCATCTGCCCAGGCAGCTTTCCGGCGGCCAGCAGCAGCGGGTGTCCATTGGACGCGCCTTAATTAATGCTCCCGCGCTGGTACTGGCAGACGAGCCCACGGGGAATCTGGACAGCAAAAACAGCCAGGAGATTACGGAACTGCTGAAGTATTCCAACCGGAAGTATGGACAGACGCTGATTCTCATTACCCACGATGAGAATATCGCTTTGCAGGCGGACAGGCTGATCCGCCTGGAAGACGGGAAAATTGCTTCGGATGAGAAAATCCGGTAAGGAGGTATGGTATGTGGAGAATATATTCGGTCCATTATATGAAGCATAATAAGGCAGCCAGTATTTTTATCATGGCGTCCGCACTCCTCGCTTCCATGCTGCTCTCATTTCTCAGTGTATTCTTTTATAACCTGTGGCTGGATCAGAAATACCAGCTTTTTCTGCAGACAGGATCGGCAGATGAGGCGGTTACTCCGCTGATTCTTGCGTATTTATTTATTCTGATTATAGCGAGCACCTCTTTGATTCTAATGCTTCATAATGCTTTTGAAGTGACGATGAATGCCAGGATGCATCAGCTGGGCATCCTGCAGAGTGTAGGCGCGACGCCGGCACAGATTAAATCGGTGCTGGTTAGCGAAGCCGTGGTACTGTCACTGATTCCTTTGGCGGTGGGAATCCTGGCCGGTGTCGGACTCAGCTATGGGGTATGGAGTTTTTTTTATGTAATAGGAGACAGTTTTAGAGAATATGACTTATGGTTTCGGTACCGGCCCGCTCTTTCGGCAGGGGCCATTGTATTTTCTTATCTTACTGTAAGGCTTTCTGCGTGGATCCCCGCCAGGAAGCTGAGCCTGATATCACCGCTGGAGGCAATACAATACGGTACAGAAGCACCAGTGGAGCGAATGCGTCAGTTCCGTATTTTCTCGGTATTATTTGGCTGCTGCGGCGAACTGGCGAGAAAATCCATTTATGCGAGAAGGAAGGCATTTCGCACGACTACGCTGTCTCTTGGTCTTTCTTTTCTGGCCTTTATCAGTTTCTTAAATCTTGAGACGATATCCGGAATATTTACAGAGGATACGTATTTTAATCAGTACCGCGACAAATGGGATTTTCTGTTAAGCATCGACGAGAGTGAGGTGCCTGACAGCGGTCTTACCGATGAAATTACAAAAATAGAAGGAGTAAAAAGCTGTCTGACCTACCGAAGACTTAAGGCGCAGGCGACTCTTCCGGAGGAATTATTCAGCAGCCAACTAAAGGAGACCGGAATCGGGAATCTCAATGACCAGATTAAAAAGAGTGACGACGGCAATTATCTGGTGGATATACCAGTCTATGTACTGGATCATGAAAGTTTTGCAGAATATTACGGCAATACGGCGGACCCGGCTTTGGCACAGCAGCAGGCTGTGGCGGTCAATTTAATCTGGGACAGCGTAAACAGCGACTGGAGGAATAAGACATATATACCATTTCTGAAGGAGGACCACCCAGTCACACTGAAACTGAAGGACAGTTCAGGGAAAAACGGTGGGATTCCGGTAACCATTGCTCTGTTTACAGAGACACTTCCGGACTGGAAAGAGCAGCTGCAGCAGTATGCATTGACGCTGGTGATATCGGAACACGATTATGAAAAGCTGAAAAACCAATTTCCTGCAGGGTCTGTGTATTTCAACATAAAAACCGTATCAGAGCAGAAGAATGACGAAGTGCTTTCTGATATCCGGACACTGCTTACCGGAAAAAAGCATTATACGCTGGACAGTCGTCTGGAGGAAGAACGCACGGAACGTATCAAACGGGATGGCCTGCGGCTTTTTATGGGATTTCTGGCGGTTTTGTTTTCCAGCATTGGTTTGTCTAATGTATTTTCTGTTGCGCTGGGGCAGATATACCAGAGAAAAAAGGAGTTTGCAAGGTATATGTCAGTCGGTCTCTCCTATCGCGGCGTGAAAAAAATACTGCTGACAGAATCGCTTATTATTACATTTAATCCTCTGCTGTTCAGTCTTCTTGCCAATATTCCACTGGTACTGATGGCTGTGAATGCCAGCGGAATCTCTCTGACGGACTACCTTAAGAAAGCTCCGGTTGTTCCTGTCTTAATGTTTACTGCGTTCGTTATGTTTTTTGTCGGGCTGGCCTATACGGTTGGAGCTATGAAAATCTGTAAGGGAAATTTAATGGATCTTTTAAAGGATGATACACTGGTATGACCCATACGAAATGGCTTGCTGGTCTGGTAAGGATGATTTTTCGAGAGTGCAGACGCAAAAACGCAGGCGTAGTGGGGCTACGCTGAGGCTTTTGCGTCTGTGCTGTCGGAAAAGCAGACCAGCGAAACCGTAAGGTATTTTGTGTGGGTTATACCAGTATAAGTATGAATAGAAGTTCCAATTCTGCGCATGATAAAGGAAAGATTAGAAATGCATGACAGATTTGGAGGTTATTCTATGACAGGCTTTATCATAGCATTGATTTCAGGAGCGCTGATGAGCATCCAGGGAGTTTTGAATACAGGGGTCACGAAGCAGACCAGCATCTGGGTGTCAGCCGGGTGGGTGCAGCTGACGGCGTTTATCACCTGTATTGTCATCTGGTATTTTTCAGGGAGAGAAAATATTTCGGGAATCCTGCAGGTGGAACCGAAGTACATGCTTCTGGGCGGAATTATCGGCGCCTTTATCACATATACCGTAGTGCGCAGTATGGGCTCGCTGGGACCTGCAAAGGCGGCTCTTATCATCGTCATTTCCCAGATTATCGTGGCATACGGAATCGAACTGTTCGGTCTGTTCGGAGTGGAAAAGGTCGGATTTGAATGGAAGAAACTGCTTGGCGCTGTTGTGGCGGTGATTGGTATTATCATATTTAACTAGTGCAGCGTTGCGCAAGTTCCAGTGAATTCTGCACTCGCTATTCACGCCAGGACCACGCCCGCGAAGCTAGACGTAGGGTCCACTACGCCGTCGCTTCGCGGACGCGCCCCTGACGCCAATATCAAGTACAGAATTCACCGAAACTTACGCAATGCTGTACTAGATGAAATATGTAAAAAACGTTGGGTATCCGAAAGCAGGGAAGGAGCGGGGAACATGGAGATCCCGTTACAGCCTGTGCATCCGGAGGTCCGACGTTTTTTCGACTGGGGACTGGCTTTGCCGCAGATAAAGTGGAAATAGTGCTTGTATTTACTGGTATCTTTTTGTAGAATAGTAACATAGGCTGAAGATGGTATCCTTTCCCTGAGAAAAAAGGAGGGATATCATGAAATATAGATATCAGGCAGTAAAAATGGCTGTAATACTCATATGCGTGTTGGCTGCAGGCGTATGCTACAGCTGTGATGGAAGGCAGGACGGATGGGAGTCCGGGGAACTGCCGGTTATGAATGCCCCGGGTGATGCGGGGACGAGTCAGGCGGAAGAGGCACCGGAAGGAAATGGGGAGACGGGGGAGTCTGATCCTTATGGGAACGCGAAGGAATCAGATGAGATGGAGATCCCGGTTTCTGAAGAGACGGCGGTTTCTGTCTGTTACGTACATATCTGCGGGGAAGTTGTGCTTCCGGGTGTTTATGAGATGGAAGAGGGGAGCAGGATTTTTCAGGTTGTGGAGCGCGCTGGTGGATTCACGGAGCGTGCGGCGGCGCAGTATCTGAATATGGCTCAGGTTGTCAGCGACGGCATGAAGATCGTGGTTCCGGATGGCGAATCGCTCGATGGGGCGGAACGCTACGGGCTTGATTCCGAAGGCGGAAATCATGGCGCGGGCAGCGCAGGCGCCGGTGTGATCATGCCGGAGGGAAAGACCGCGGGCGGCAGTACGGCAAAAGAAAAAGTGAAAGTGAATTTGAACACGGCCACCAGGGAAGAGCTGATGACCTTAAAGGGGATCGGAGAAGCAAAGGCCGACGATATCATCGCTTACCGGGAGAGCCATGGCGGGTTTCAGAAGATTGAGGATATCAAGAAGATATCCGGTATCAAGGATGCAGCATTTGAAAAGATCAAAGATGACATAACAGTGTGAGTGGAAGATAGAGGTGTGACATGGCACGTATTTTAGTAGTGGATGATGAGAAACTGATTGTGAAGGGAATCCGGTTCAGTCTGGAGCAGGACAACATGGAAGTGGACTGCGCCTATGACGGAGAGGAAGCCATTAATTTAGCAAAGCAAAAGGAATATGATGTGGTGCTCCTCGATGTGATGCTGCCGAAGTTTGACGGTTATGAGGTTTGCCAGGCCATCCGGGAGTTCTCCGAGATGCCGATCATCATGCTGACGGCAAAGGGCAACGATATGGATAAGATTCTGGGGCTGGAGTACGGCGCCGATGACTATATAACGAAACCGTTTAATATTCTGGAGGTAAAGGCCAGAATCAAGGCAATTATGCGGAGAAATACGAAGAAGAGCAGACGGGAAAGCCGGGCCGAGTCCAATGTAGTGACTTCCGGTGATTTAAAGCTGGACCGCGACAGCCGCCGCGTCTTTATTGGTGAAAAAGAGATTAATTTAACAGCCAAGGAGTTCGATCTGCTGGAGCTTCTGGCCTGTAATCCGAACAAGGTCTACAGCCGGGAACAGCTGCTTACGTACGTGTGGGGCAACAAGGCCATGGATTCCGGCGATGTCAGAACCGTGGACGTCCATGTAAGACGTCTCCGCGAGAAGATCGAGCCAAGCCCAAGCGATCCCAAATATGTTCATACGAAATGGGGCGTCGGATACTATTTCCGCGCTTAGCACTGCATTGTATAATTAACAGTGAATATAGCGTCCGCTATCTGCGCCAGGAGCACGCCCACAAAGCTAACCGCAGGGCCCACTGCGCCATCGCTTCGTGGACGCACACCTGACGCAGATATCAGACACTCTATTCACCATTAATTACGCAATGCAGTACTAATTAAGAAGAGATGATGGAAGAAACGATGGAAGAGGAGGATATCTGCAGGTCTGACGCCGCAGATTCCGCCTTTTCTTTCATCCGCCGGAAGTGTGCGGCGGCGAAATGTGAAGGATGAGAAGAGGTCGGAGAAATGGTATATACAATCAGAAACGTGAAAGCAGAGGATCTGGATCAGGTCACAGAGGTGGAAGCTTTATGCTTTCCGGCGGCAGAGGCCGCGACGGGAGAGTCTTTTCGAAAGCGTATCGAAACATTTCCGGAAAGCTTTCTTGTGGCAGAGAATGAGAGCGGGAAAATCATTGGCTTTATTAACGGCTGTGTAACGGATGAGAGAACCATACGGGATGAGATGTTTGAGGACAGCGGACTCCACCGGGCGGACGGGATGTATCAGAGCATTTTCGGGCTGGACGTGATTCCGGAATACCGGAGGCAGGGCGTCGCGGCCGATCTGATGAATCACTTGATTCAAACGGCGAAGGCGCGGGGAAAAAAGGGCATGATCCTGACCTGCAAGGACCGTCTGATCCACTACTATGAAAAATTCGGCTACCGCAGTCTGGGGATATCCGGATCGGTACACGGCGGAGCCGTCTGGTACGATATGCTTCTGGAGTTTTAAAAACAGAGCCATATGTTACAGTTCACAGCCCTGTCGATCTTTGCTTCCCGGTCTGCCCCGGCTGGCTTATGCGTGGTTTCCAGTGACTTTGCAGGGGATTAGCAATTCTTAACGCGCAGGATTTTTCGTTCAGGGGAAATTCCCACCTGTCTGAGCGCAGCGAGTTTGGGAATTTTCCCTGGTTTTTAGAAAAATTCTGCACGTTTAGAAGTGCTTATCCCCGAAACTTGAACTGGAAACCACGCATAAGCCAGCCGGGGCAGACCGGGAAGCAAAGATCGACAGGGCTGTGAACTGAAACGGCCATTTACCTTTGATATTTCAGGAAAGTTTGACAGTTGGAAAGGATAGGGGTTCAACGATGAAGAAGAGTCCACAGGGGGAGAGATGGAGACGTCTTGATAATACGGCGAAGATATTTCCGGTCATTGCCAATGAACATCTGAGTAATGTATACAGGATTTCGGCAACACTAAAGGATGAGGTAGTTCCGGGAACGCTTCAGCGTGCGCTTGAGGAGATACTGCCTCAGTTCGAAGGCTTTGCGGTGAGGCTGAGACGCGGTTTTTTCTGGTACTATTTTGAATCGAATAAACGGATGCCGGTGATAGAACGGGAAACCACGTATCCGTGCAAGTATATTGATCCGCGCACCAGCCCTTACTATCTGTTCCGGGTCAGCTACTATGAGAAACGGATCAATCTGGAGGTGTTTCACGCGGTAACGGATGGGTTGGGAGCAGTCAATTTCCTGAAGGCGCTGGTTTACCGGTATCTGGATCTGACCCGTGACGGCAGGACCGGCCATCCGGCTCCGCAGAAGATATCGTCCGATGTCTCCATGAACGTGGAGGACAGCTATGTGCGCAACTACAAAGAGGTTGCCCGCAGAAAATACAGTACACGGAAGGCATTCCATATAAGTGGAGATCCGCTTCCTCTCGATGAGGAGAGTGTACTGCATGGTTATGTAAATCTTGCGGAACTGAAAAAGGCCGGCAAGTCTTACGGCGTAAGCATCACGAAATTTCTTGCCGCTGCCCTGATCTGGGCGATTTATCTGGAGTATGAGGATGCGGGAATAGGAGACCGGTCCATCGGAATCAGCCTGCCCATCAATTTGCGTGCGTTTTTCGATTCCGAGACCATGGCCAATTTCTTCGCGGTCACGCTGCTGGAGTTTCTGGCAGACGGGAAAAAACATGAGTTTTCCGAGGTGGTGGAGGCGGTAAGCCGCCAGATGGATGAAAATATTACGAAGGAGAAGCTGGAAGAGACGATTTCCTACAATGTTTCCAATGAAAAAAAATGGTATTTGAGAATCGCCCCGCTCTTCATGAAATGGGGGGCGCTGAATGTGATTTTCCGCAGAAACGACAGGGCTTATACCATGACACTCTCCAATATAGGCCCGATCAAAGTGGAAAAAGGGTATGAGGAGGAGATCGAGCATTTTCATCTAATGATCGGTGTCTCGAAGCGTCAGCCCATGAAGTGCGCCGTGTGTGCGTATGGCGAACATGTAGTGGTGACATTTACCTCGGTCTTTCAGGATACGAGGCTTCAGGACCGCTTTTTCGGCTTTCTGAGGGAGCTGGGTGTCTCTGTGGAGACGGAGAGCAACGGTGTGCCGGATTCCCGGGATGATAAGGCGATGTATCCGCGGATTCAGTATGATCCGAAGAAGTGGAAGGAAGTGGTCAACTCTTTTTACATCATTCTGTTCGCGGTGGCGGCCATACTGGGGATCGTCAATTACGCCACGTACTCAGGGTCCATGTGGTCAGTGATCGCCATCGGCTGCATCGTCTATGTGGCGCTGACTCTGAGGTATTCGATTATGCGCCACGCGAATCTGGCTTCTAAAATTGTACTGCAGACCATTGCGGCGGAGGTGCTTCTGGTGATGATCGACCATTCTACGGGATACGCGGGCTGGTCGGTGAACTATGGCATTCCGAGCACACTGCTGTTTGCGGACCTTGCGGTAGTATTTTTGATTATAGTAAACCGGTTGAACTGGCAGAGTTACTTTATGTACCAGATTGCGATCACCATTTTCAGCTTTATTCCCGTTATTTTATGGGCGGCCGGACTGGTGACACGCCCTCTGATGGCGCTCATAACCGTGGTGGTCACCGTCGCGATTCTGTTTGTCACCATCAAGTGGGGGGACAGAAGCGTGAAGACGGAGTTGAAAAGGAGATTTCATCTGTAGGACGGAGCGGACAGAGGAAGGATTCAAGGGGAAGCAGAGTCTGGAATCAAGGTGGAACAGAGTCTGGAATTGAGGAAAAACAGAGAAAACCGGGGCTGTAGTAAATGGCGGAGCCATAGCGGATAGACGGCTGAAAAGAAAGGATAAAACAGATGAGAGATAAACGAGTGAGTGTTCGGGGAAATCTTGTACGCGACATGATGCAGAACGTGATGGAGACATCCTTAAAGCAGCCGATTCAGAGCGGAGAGCTGAGAAAGAATCCGGTGGAGCCGGCATGGATATGTCCTGCCGGTTATGAGTATGAAATCGTGGAGACGGAACAGTTTCCGATGGAGTATTTACGGCCGGAAGGGATCTTTACGGGGCGTGTGATTCTGCAGCTGCACGGCGGCGGCTATATCGGTCCCATGAAGAATATATACCGTAAATTTGCGGTACGGTACTCCAAACTGAGCTTCGGCGGCGATGTGCTCACGATCGATTACAGGGTGGCTCCGGAGTACCCATACCCGGCTGCCTTAGAGGATGCGGTTTACGCCTACAAATGGCTGATCCAGGAAAAGGAGTACGAACCGGATCATATTATCGTAGCGGGAGATTCCGCGGGCGGCGGACTCGCTTTGGCCCTGGTTATGTATCTGAGGGATAACAGGCTTCCTCTGCCGGGAGGAATTATCACCATGTCCCCCTGGGCCGATATGACCAACAGCGGCGCCAGCTACACGGATAATTACGAGACGGATCCGCTCTTTGGTAATTCCACCGACAATATGCTGTTTCATTCTTCTTATATCGGAGATGCCGATCCGAAGAATCCGTATCTGTCACCGTTGTTCGGAGATTTTCAGGGATTTCCGCCGGTGCTCATGCAGGTGGGAAGCTATGAGGTCCTTTTAAGCGATACGCTGGGAGTTGCGGATAAGCTGAAGCAGGCGGGCGTACGCCGCCGTTTATCCGTCTATGAGGGAATGTTCCATGTATTCCAGATGGGGCTGGACTTAATTCCGGAGAGCAGGGAGGCCTGGAACGAGGTGGAGGAATTCTTAAGGATCACCTACGGAATCAGCCGGAAGCCGGACGGTAAAGTGGTAAAAAGGGTGAAAACCCAGCGGAAGAAATCCGCGGCGCAGGTGGCGGGCAGAGTTCTTGAGGCGATGAAGAAGAACCTGCCGGATAGCCGGGCAGTCAAACAGTAAGAGGAAGATACATGAAGATAACGCTGGTCACAGTTGGAAAGATAAAAGAAAAATATTACACCGCCGCGATCGAGGAGTACAGCAAGCGGCTGAGCCGGTACTGTAAACTGGAGATTATCCAGGTGGCGGATGAAAAGACCCCGGACAATGCGGGGGAAGCGCTGGAAACCCAGATCAAGGAGAAAGAGGGGGACCGGATTCTGGCCAGTATCAGGGATGGCGCCTGCGTGATCGCCCTGGCGATCGAGGGAAAGATGCTGGATTCCGTGGAACTGTCAGAGAAAATCGCCTCGCTGGGCGTGTCAGGAACCAGCCAGATCGTGTTCGTCATCGGCGGCTCCCTGGGACTCTCGAAGCGGGTTCTCGACCGGGCCGATTATCTGCTGAGTTTTTCCCGGATGACATTTCCGCACCAGCTGATGCGGGTGATTCTCCTGGAACAGATATACAGAGGTTACCGGATTATGAACGGAGAACCGTATCACAAGTGACGGAGAGAGGGATGATTGCTTATAAGAAGATGTTCCCAATGGGGGATGTCTTCTTTTTTAATTCCATAAATTACAGATATTGAATTCTGCATTTAAATATCAGTGAAGATAGCATATAATGATTGGATGTAAGAATGATTCAGAAACCGCACTTAGTTCAATCTGCAGGGAGGTTCTATGAAGGAGTGTAAATATCTGCCGTTGGTGTTGGTCATTTTTATATTGACCTCTTGCAATTTATCTTATAGGAAAGGAACACTTCGTGATGTGGAAATGACGCAGGCAGAAACTTCTGCCGAGGAAGAGTTCAAGGATAAGTTAAAACGGATGGTTTTGGAGAAAACACAGGATCCTGTCTGCGCGTTTCTTTATATCGATGGTTCACGGGAAGAAGATTCTTATGCATTTGTATTTACAGGTAAAATGATGGAAGAATACGCGAATAAATCGTTTCAAGGAGAGTTATGGTATGTAAATGGACAGGATTGTATTTTATTAACGGATGAAATAGAAACAGACAGCTTTGAACCTGTAATATTAGAGACGAACCATCACCTGCTGTATCAGACCAGTTCCAGCTTACCGGGATCTGCTGAATCGTATATTTGGACCGTGAAGGAACGTAAGCCGCAGTTGGTTCTGGAAACTTTAGGTTCGTGTTTTATGGATAATGGTTTGTTGGCATTCGTTCAAACGTCTGCTGCTATTAAAGAAGGCGGTAGGAGCTGGCGGAGGTATTATCTGTATTGGGATTCTGAAAAACAAAGTTATCAGAGGTATGGCAGCAAAAGAATAACAGAAGAAGAATTCCTTTCATATGAGAATGCCCAGGAGGTCAGAGATCAGGTGGAAATCGCTATAGAAAAAGATATACAGGAATCAGATGCAGCAGATTTGAAGAGCGAAAGCCATTTTGAATATAGCTACATCAAATGTGACTGTGGTATCATATATGTTAATTACATCAGAACCGGCAATAAGGGCACTTTGTACTATTATTCTATACTTACAGAGCGGGAGGGAACCGTTATTTTGGAAGAACGACAGCACTATGATACATATGAAAAGGGGTATATGGAAGAAGCAGGCGGACGGTAGTTTATGAGGAATCCCAGGCCTCTTTGTTGAAATGGCCTGGGATTCTGTATGGCGGATTAAATACGCCGGACAACGTAATCGAGAACCTGCACCCAGACTCCCTTATTCTGTTTCCATACCTGAGGAAACTCTGAAAACGGAACGGGGCACGGTGTTTTTCCAACTTCCAGTGTTACGCCGGGGACTGCGCCGCTTCTCGACTGCATCCAGTCTTTGAAGCCTCCTTTGCCGTCACTGGAGTCCATGCGGTAGCCGGTCATGACCGAGACGGCCTCGGCCAGCGTATTGGAGGCCATCTCCGCCCCATTACTGCTTGTAGTCCAGTAGATGACCTGGCCCTGGGAGTGGTAGCTGACTGTAATAGCCCACGGATACTGGTCAGCCAGTTTCGCCAGTGCCTGGCTCTCAGGTTCGGAGAAAGGAGCCGGACCCTTGTAGCTCGCAGAGGAAGGCTCCGTCAGCTTTGTAGCCAGTTCATCCCATCCATATGGAAAATTGTAATTTAAGTCCACGCCGCCGGCGTTTGCTTTCCACTTCGTTAAGTACGTTTCGAACGAATCCGCGGTTCTTTTCAGATTCACATCCCGTGTATAGCAGTCTCTTATGACCTGTTTCAGCGCATCGGAGCGTATGGCATCGATTCCAAACTGGCTTAAGGATACACCGTCGGGATTCGTCATGGGTACAAAATGAATAGCCACTTTCTTAAGCATATCGGCAATCGATTTATAATTATAGTGTCCCGTATCGTAAAAGGCCAGGGCATATTCCAACTGGCTCATCATCACCAGAGGCGTCATATACTCCCTGGCATGAATCGCTCCCTGCATAAGAATCTGGGACTTTGCCTCGGGATTGCCCAGGATAATATCATAGATATTCCTTCCATCCAGTGAAGTACCGATGATATTTACGGTGATTTTATCTCCGTACCTGTTTTTAAGGGACTGGATATCGGCTTCCATCTGATCGTAAGAGTACTTATCGGCCGGCTTTACAATGGGATTTGATACCTCCTGATCCAGAAAATCATTGAGGCCTACGGCTGCCTTGATACCAGGGCCTACCGCATTGGCTTCTGAATAGGAGGGCGCTCCGTAGCTGACCATTCCCCCATATCCGACACTTCCCATAACCAGTATACCGCTTAATACGGCACAAACTATTCGCTTCATATTCGTTCGTCTCCCCTCTTCCTGTACATCTATGCAGTGTATCCGGTTTATATTTCATATGTTTCTAATCTACTACAAATAATGATTTCATTCAAATAAAGTTTTCTTACGTTTTTATGCCATTTTTCTAACTCTGCCGTACTTTTCCATATTTGAGATGATTTAGAGAAAGGAATGATACAATGACTTTCGTGAGAAATGCATCGATGAGTACCGGCAGGGAGGACATTTCTTCCCTGTGTCCGGCGGAAAGGGGTATTTAATGAGAAAGAACAGAATAAAAAGGGTGCTGCTGCAGATGACCCTTATTTTAGCGGCAGCAGCCAGTCTGTATGGGTGCGGCAGAGATGGGAAGGTCATATCTGATCCGGAAGGAGCCGCGGCAGGAACGCAGAAGAATCAGGCTTTGGGAAGGTATGCTGAGAGCGATGTCCCTTTGCCGGAGGGAGTCACATACGATTCCGGACTCGGTTTTTTAGAAGGACCGGATGGGAGACCGGTCCTGTTTGCCAGGAAAGAAAAGAATGGAACGGCAGAATTTACCGCATACCTGCTGTCTGAGGATCTGACCTGGGAGGAAAAGGAGTGTGGCTGGTTAAATCAGCTTGGTCTTAAATATGAGAACAGCAGCATTGGTATTACCTTTGGAGAAGACCACAACATGTATGCGGTCTATTCGGAAGGGGAAGACCAGGAGGTTATCAGCAGACACCATGTTGTCGCAGCCGGGGATTGGGAATATGGACAGGAACTCGATCTCCCTGTTCTGCTTGAGACCAGCGAGTATGGGTATAAGTATTACCCGCGATCTATTACCGCATTGGAAAATGGGAACCTGATATTCTCATCCGGAAATAACATTTACCTTTATGACGCGGCCGGACAGCAGAGGCTGGCAGAGCTGCCAGGCGACGGCAGCTCTTACTTCGCCAGCGGCAGCCAGTTTTATGTCATTGACGAGGCTTCCAAAAATCTGATATTATATGACGGAGAAGACGGCAAAGAAAGGACCAGATATCCGCTGGACTTAAATCAATACTTTGGAACCCGGGCCCTTGTCAGAGAGAATGGTGATATAAGCCTGTTGTCAGTGGCTGGAATTCAGGTCTTGAAAAGTGGTTCCGGAATCTGGGAGCAGATTGTAGAGGGAAAGAGCAATACCATGGGTTCCCCGAAATATTATGCCACAGGATTCACGGCGGGCAGCCAGGAGGATTACTTTATCTATTACAATTCCATGGATGAAACCAATAAGCTCTCCCATTACGTTTATTACCCGGATATGCCGGTAGAGCCGGAAAAAGAGCTTACCATATTCTCCCTGAGCGACAACAATACCATACGTCAGGCGGTCAGCGAATATCAGATTGAGAATCCCAACGTGAAAATTGATTTTCAGCCTCTCCTGGAGGAAGGGTCAGCGGCAGTTGCAGACGATTATATCCGAACCTTAAATGCCGAACTGCTCGCTGGAGAAGGACCGGATATTCTGATCTTAGATGGATTGTCAGAGGAATCTTATATCGAAAAAGGCGTTTTGGCTGATATTACAGATGAAATTGAGCGTTTGACTGCTTCCGGTGATTTTCTGGCCAACATTGCAAAGGAGTGCCGGGTGGATGGACGGATTTACTCTGTGCCGGTTAGAATCGGGCTTCCTATGACATTTGGCAGGAAAGAGGCGCTTAAGGAAGCGGGGCAGTTATCTTCGCTGGCTGATTTTGTTCATGCTCATGAGACCGGGCAGGTATTCGGGACGGTTGACAGGGATGCGTTTCTTTCTTTTTACGCAGATGCATTTTTAAATGATATCGTAAAGGAAGGTGATGTGGTCGAGGAAACGGAATTAACGGAATTTCTCACCAATATGAAGCGGATTATAGATGGAAGCGAAGTCTCAGACGGAACGAGGGAAAAACGGCCGTCCAGCATATGGGGGCTCCTGGAAAAGGGTACATATCTGTATTCAAGTGAAATCAATGGCTTTTATGAATTCGGGCAGGGAGCTTCCATTATCGAGCAGGCCCAGGGAGAACTGGAAGCGGACGTTATCCTGATCAATGAGACGTATGTGCCGTATGGCACCATAGGAATCACGAAAGCCAGTAAGAATCAGGATCTGGCAATTGGATTTCTGCAGACAGTTCTGTCGGAAGACGTACAGCGCTCCGACTTTTACGATGGATTTGCGGTAAATCAGAATGCGCTGGAGTTTTTATGTACGGTGGAGAGAACGTCAGCGGATGCATACGGAGGAACTATCCCCGGTGCAGATGGAAGAACATACGATATGAAAATTGGCTGGCCCTCCGAGCCGCTTCGCCGCAGGATGACAGAGTTCTGCAAAACCGTGAAGCATTCCGCAGGCAGGAACTGGAAAGTGAAACAGATCCTGTTGGAATATTCAAAAGACTACTTTGGCGGAACCGCATCCCTGGAGGACGCAGTAAAGAAACTGATGACGAAGTTAACCTTATACCTTCAGGAATAAAACGCAGAAAGGAGAACGCGCTGTGAGGATACTGCTGGTGGAAGATGATATGGAATTATGCCGGCTGATGGGGTTCTGGCTGGAGGAGAAGGGATATCTGGCGGACATCTGCCAGGACAGCCAGGAAGCATTTTATTATCTGGGTATGCAGGCATACAATGTGGTAATTTTGGACCGGATGCTGCCTGGAATGGATGGAATACAGATTTTGCAGCGTATGAGACAGAAGGGGATTGCGACACCGGTTATTATGGTGACGGCTCTCGGCACCATAGAAGACAGAATCGGCGGTCTGGATGCGGGGGCAGATGATTATCTGGTTAAGCCGTTCGCACCGGAAGAGCTGTTTGCCAGAATCCGGGCACTGGAACGGCGGCCGGTACGGATGGAGTTTGAACGGCAGGTGGTATGTGGGGATGTGACCATGAATCTGTCCAGCCGGGTATTATGGAAAGAGGATAAAAAGGTGGAGCTCTCGAAAAAGGAGATGGATCTGCTGGAGTTTTTAATCAGGAACAAGGGACAGATCCTTACGAGAGAATTGCTGCTGAATCGGGTATGGGGACTTGACAGCGCGGTGGAAGAGGGAAATCTGGATAATTATATTTATTTTCTCAGAAGAAGGCTGAAACAGGTGGGCAGCAGTGTGACTATTAAAACAGTCAGGTCTGTGGGCTATTCTCTTGAAGAGCAGCCGGAACAGTAGGAAGAGGGGAGCGGCCATGGTAAAGCAGTTAAGGAGAAAACTGGTCGGCGCTTATGTGCTGGCTACCGGTCTTTTACTGAGTCTTATTGTGACCGGTCTGCTTCTCTTGTCTTTAAATCAGTACGAGGCGAATAATATCAGCCGGTATCAGACTGTATTTGGCAATGTGGTGGATACGATCAGGGACAGTAATAAAATCTCCCATATGTGGCTGGCTCAAAGTGAAATCAGCGAGAATATGATGATCTCTGTGTCCAGTAATTCTGTTCCGCTGTCATTTAAAGGTGCCTGGAAGCCTCTGACCGATAGAGACAGGCTGTTTGAAAAGCTGAACCATTTTGCAGAGCAGGACGGATTTTTCGAAGAAATACCGGGAAGTAAGCCGGGAGAAGTGAGGAGTCCGGTTTATTCCATATATGGGGACCAGAGGGAACACTATTACGGCAGTATCTATCTGAAAAAAGAGTATGGAACGGAACAGAAGATACTAATCCTGAAAGAACTGACAGATGAAAAGGAGGTTTACGGGAATTCTGTACTGCTGTATTTTTCAATAAATCTGATGGGGCTGGTGATTCTGTTTTTTATCTGCCGTACCTTTGTGAACCACAGTCTGAAGCCATTGGAGACTGGCCTGAAAAGGCAGAGTGAATTTATCGCGGCGGCCTCCCACGAACTGCGGGCGCCGCTTACCGTAATACGTGCGGGGATACATGCGGTTTCAATGGATGAGGGGAAGGCGAAGCAGTTTCTGCCCGGAATCGAGAAGGAAGGGGAACGGATGACGGTCCTGATCGATGATTTGCTGCAGCTTGCTTCGGCGGACGCGGGGACCTGGACCATGCGCGCGGAACCTCTGATGACGGATACATTTCTGATATCAAACTACGATGCCCTGGCAGAGCTGTGCAGGAAAAAGAATCAGCCGTTTGAATTAAGGCTGCAGGAGGAAGAACTGCCGAAGGTCTGCGGGGACCGCCAGCGTTTGATGCAGCTTATGACGATTCTTACGGATAACGCCTCCAGCTACTCACCGGAGGGCAGTACGATCGCCGTTATTGTCCGGTCGGACGCAAAGCACGTGTTCATCGAGGTGGAGGATCATGGCTGCGGCATTTCGGAGGAAGATAAAAAAAGAGTCTTTGACCGGTTCTACCGCGCGGATAAGTCCAGAAATGACAAATCGCATTATGGGCTGGGGCTGAGCATCGCGTTAGAGCTGGTTAAGCTGCATCACGGAAAACTGACGGTGAAGGATACGGATGGGGGCGGAAGTACGTTTGTGCTTCAGCTGCCTGTCTGGGATTCGCAGAGAGATGGGGGGAGAAAATTATGGGACGGGTGCAGATGAAAGACAGGAACAGGCAAATAAAGCAGGAAGAGCAATACACCATACACGGTCCGCGAGGCTGTATATACATAGGTGCGGCAAGTATCGTTTTTGGAATCGCGATGGCCGCTTTCTGCCTGTATTCGAGAATGCGCGGGAATCCGACGGCCTCCATAGAGATTATGTTTCTCTTTCTGATCCTGTTTTCTGTGCCCGGAATCTACCTGATCGCCTATGGCTCCTGGTCTCTTGCCGTCCATCCCGAGACGGTGGTGATCCGGCGGCTGTTTGGAACGGATCGAATCGTATCACTTAAGGATGTGACGAGAGTGAAGTGGAGAATATCCGGCTGTGTCTTTTTCGGCGCAGAGGGGAAATTGTTTACTGTATACGAGATGCCGGCAGAGTGTGAGAGGCTCTTGTGGCGGCTGATCCAGAGAGGCGTGGAGGTGATTCCGTCCATCGGTGTATACCGGATACCTGACAGTACAGAAAGGCGGATCGTGCTGCGAATCTATGAGAAGCGTGTTTCCGTACTGAATGCAGTCGGTATGGTCTTTGGACTTCTGCTGATGCTTACCGTGGAATGGCTGGAGAGCCGGAGCCTCATAACCGCGTTGGGCTGTATTTCTGCCCTGAGCTTTCTGGCGGCGGCCTGCAGATGGCAGGGAAGAGTGATTCTGGAGAATCGCAGGATACAGATCAGGGGAATCGTGAAAAAACGGCAGGAGTATTCCGTGCAGGAAATAGGAGAAGTGCGTCTGGATATGACTTCCCGCTCGGGGACGCTGGTAATTACCATCTTGGGACGGGAGGGTATCCTGATTTGCAGAATTACAGAGAGGGCCAAAACCGCGGGTTACAGAAATCATGGCGTCTCCTTTATAAAGGAATGCAGGAGAAATGGAATCCGTATCACCGGTTATGAGAAGTTAGATGAGAATCTCTGGAGACTGATCTCCTCAGGTATCATAGACCAGGAGGAAATTCCCCTGTTTTGCAGCGAGGAATGCCGCAGACTGGATCTGGAGTGCAGAAAATACAGCCCGAAGCTCTCTGAAAAGGGCGTGGAGATGGCCCATGGAATGGTAATGCTGACCGATGGCTTTGCTGATGTAACCGGCAGTGAGAATGGCGGCAGTTCAATATCCTTCACTCCAGGGGAAGAGGAATTTCTGGCGGAAGCTGCATATGTGATGTGCTTTTTGAAAAATGACCGGATTCTGTATGCAAAGAAGGACGAACTGCTGTTTTATCTGCAGGATGTCGTAAAGAGTGTGACCGTGGAAACTCCGGAAGGAAAGAAGAAAATCTATCTGTTCGAGCCGGTCATGTACGCAGTCGTGAAATACGTGGCTCAGTACTGTCTCAGGCAGATGGAGAAGGGAGAATTTGACGTTTCCGATCAGTATCTGGTGGTTGAATTAAAATAAGGAATGGCCGGCATGATGATTCGCATGCCGGCCATTCCTTTTCTTCTGTGAATTATTGAGGATCAGAAGCGTTTCCCTCTTTGGGCAGCCGGGTGATATAATCCATGAAGTCCTCCAGCGGCAGAGGGCGGCTGTAATAGTAACCCTGGTAGATGGAGCAGCCAAGCTCCGATAAGACATCGCGCAGTTCCGCGGTTTCCACATATTCGGCGACGGTACGGCAGTTTAAATTCCGGGCCATTTTGATGATTCCGGAGACAATTTCACGGGAGCGCTTATTGGTCATAAGCTGGGATACCAGATTGCCGTCTAATTTCACCTCATCGAAGGAGCCTTCCTGCAGCTGAATAAGGGAATTATGGCCCATTCCGAAGTCGTCCAGACTGAATTCCACGCCCTGGCTCCGCAAGTGCTCCATCTCGTTTTTCAAGTTATCCGATATTTCCATTGCCGCCCGTTCCGTGATCTCGAAAACGGGGCGGATGTGATCGGCGGGATACTGCCGGATCAGAGTGAGAACTGTGTCAAAAAATCCATTGCTCTTGATCTGCTTGGAGGAAATATTGACGGACAGACAGACGTCTTTCTTTAAAAGTTCCTCCATGGTCTGGGCATCCAGACAGGCGCGTTTAATCAGATAGTAGCCGAGTTCATCTAAAAATCCATTTTCATAGGCCAGCCCCACCAGTACGGGCGGAGCGATAAAGCCGGTGACCGGATGCTTCCAGCGCAGAAGAGCCTCCATACCATGAAGAGTCCCGTCGCGGGATATCTGCGCCTGATAGTATAACTGAACCTGCCCCCGTTTGATGGCGTTCTGTAAATCCATGGCGAGATTTTTGGCGTAATAATAACAGGGGTAATCGTGGCTTAAGAAGCTGGGCGGATTCCCGTGCTTCTCGCCAGCGGCCATGTCTGCCTCCATCTGGTGAATAGCCTGTGTAAATTTACCGGTTTCCAGCTTTTCACTGCGTTTGATAAACGGGATATAGATCAGCGTTCCAATCACAAGATTGAACAACTGCATCAAACTGCCTGCGATGGACCCGGTGGCTTTAAATCCGCTGAGCAAAACAGGAACGGTCCATTCCACGGATTGGGTCACAGCGGGTACCAGGCCAAGAAGGATGGCCAGTGCGCTGGTGATTGTCAGGACGACCGGGGTGATGATGAATGGAGCCGCCATCGTCAGGTTAAAGATGATCGGGAAACCGAAAACAGCGATTTCACTGATATTAAACAGTACGGAGGGAAGCGCCACATGGGCGATCTTCCTGTTATGGCTCTGCTTCGAGGCGATGCAGAGGGCAAGGACGAAGCTTAAGGCGGTTCCGCAGCCGCCCAGGAATACGAAGGTGTCGAGAAACGTCTTGGAATAGATTTCCGTAGGGAGATTTCCAGCCGTCATCAGGGCCTGATTGATCTCTACGTTCTGCTCAAACAGCTGTCTGGAGACGGCCTCCAGCGTATTGGTGCCGTGGATTCCCATGAGCCAGAGGACGTGTGTGATAATCACATATAGAAGGATTCCAAACAAATTGCCGCTGATTCCGTCAAAGAGTTTCAGAAACAGGTAGGAACCGAAATTCGTGATATTGCTGTCACTCCACGTGATGCGGACGGAATATCCCGTAATTGTGAAAAGCAGGGTGATGGCAATGACAGGAATCAGACTCTGGATCGAAATGTTAAACAGATAGTCGGCTCCTGTGGTGTGCAGTCTCTCGAACCGGCGTCCAAGCTTCAAGAGCCGCTGGAACAGGATACAGGACAGCAGGGTAATGCACATGGCAGTAAAGACCCATTCCGCGCTGAAGATATAGTCCGTCTGATCCTCAATTCCTCCGCAGAAGGCCAGATAGGAGCAGACAGAGACCACGGGATAGAGCAGCAACTGGTCTGTCTCAGCCAGCTGTCCGTAGGAGATACTGATGGTGATGGTAAGAACCAGGGCCAGGGAACCCAGACTGATCATGTAAATGGTGTTTAAAAGCTCTGCAGCAGCTCCGTCAAGCCAGGAGGCGAGAAAAATCTGATAGCTGTCAATGGGAAAATTATTGAGAAGCAGAGAAAAAGATCCCATGATCAGAAATGGGATAGCGAGTGTCAATCCATGGCGTATGGACCGTGCAAAGATCGAATTTTGAAACCGGGATATTATTTTACGAAAACTCATGGTAACTCCTCAGGCCGGAGGCTGCAATGGAATAAAGTTGCTGTAGCTGCTGTTTCCTACATTATACACGAATCAGTTTCAGAAGTCATTCCATAAATGCATCAGTTTGAAAAAACAGATTGGATGATGCAACTTTGATGCATGCCCCCTGTAGAATCAATATTGACACAATTCGACAAAAAAGGATGTACAGCATAGAAGAAAAGGGGGACGGAAATGAAGAAATTATGGATCTATATGGCGGTGCCCATGACGCTTTTAAATGGATGCCAGATCCGCCCGGCACAGGCTGCGCCCACGGTGAATACCGTGGCGGAAAGGGAGACCGGCCAGGAGCAAACGATACCAGTGGAGCAGAAAGTGCCGCAAAATCAGCAGGGAATGGCCGCGGAAACCATAAAAGAAGCCGCATTTCACGGCTCAACCGTTATGATTGCCAAATCGCAGAAAACAAGGGCCGCCGATATCACGGAGGAGGAAATCGAAGCGATGGTCAGGATGGCGGCCTCCGATTTGAAAACTGTCGTGAAAAATGGGCAGACTGTGGTACTGAAGCCCAATCTGGTCCAGATGATTGTGGATTCCACGGGGGAGCTGCTGGATCAGGAGGTCAACGGGATAACGGTGGACTGGCGTGTCACAAAGGCCGTGTTAAAAATGGTAAGGGAGTTAAATCCGGATGGAAAGGTCTATATCATGGAGGGATCTGCGACGGGGCCGACCCGAGAGGTGATGAAATATTTCCATTACACTCCGGATTATATGGAGGGAGTGGATGGGTTCCTCTGTCTGGAGGAAGACTGCGGGGCGTGGCAGGATTTTGACGCGCCGGAGGTGGTAAAGGTGGTGCTGCCGGACGGTCTGCTCCATAAAACGTATTATTTCAGCCGGATTCTCTATGAGGCCGACGTGGTAATCAGCATTCCCACCTTAAAGACCTCTTCCGGTGTGGTGGTCACGGGCGGAATCAAAAATGTGAGCATCGGCACGCCGCCGGGGAATCTATACGGAGTGGCGCCCGATAACCCCAGCAAGACGGCCATGGTATCCCACAAGATCACGGACGGGGAGCTGGACCGGTGGATTTACGACTATTACATGGCCAAACCGGTGAATTACGTGATCGTGGATGGCCTTCAGGGCTTTCAGAGCGGACCGGTTCCCATGTCGCACGAGCGGAAAGAGACCGATAAAATGAATATGGGCGTCATCATGGGAGGAACGGATGCCGTGGCGGTCGATACCATCTGTTCCCTGGTAACCGGATGGGACCCTGAGAGCATCGGTTATTTAAATCTGCTGCGGAAAAATACGGAAGCGGGGGAACTGGAGTCGATCCGGGTAAAGGGAGCGTACGTCGATGAACTGAGAAAGAAATTTACAATCAGGAAACCGGAGCTGGGCGGTATACAGCTGGAAGCAGGAACTGGGCCGTCACTGGAGGCGGAGGCAGGAAGGAATGGGGAGCAGTTGGAGATACAGTATAAGACTGGAGAAAATGCCTGCAAGACAGAGATTTTCGTGGATGGGATATTTCAGTATTCCGGCGGGACGGCCGCTGATGGGGAAATTCAGCTGAATATCCCCGGACTGTCTGCCGGAACACATGAGGTGCAGATCGTCGTCTACGACCGTTTCCTGAATAAGACGGCGAAGACCATAGAAGTATAAGACCGTGAGGACCATTATGCATCAGATCAGCTCATGAATCCGGCAGATCAGATCCAGGTCCTCTTTTTTCAGTTTCAAATTGGAATTCAGTACGGTTCCATCCGGAGCCGTCACCCGGATATCGATGACCGTTCCTTCAGCCAGAGCGCGTCCGCGGACCGCTTTCATGAAGGAGGGAAATTTAGGATGGCGTACCTTAAATGAGGTCCATTCTTCTTTTAACTGCATGAGTGCTGCAAAGTTCATGGATAGGTGTTTCCTTTCTGACTGTATTGTACTGCCCGTAAAATCGTATCACAGAAAAAAACTACGGTCAATACGTAAAACAGACTGAATTTCAGACAGAACTTGTATTTTAATGGTTGATAGGTAATAATGAAAAGAAAAGGAATTGAAAAGAACTGGAATGAAAAAGAGCTGGATTTATAAGAAGCGTCAGGAGGAAGTGAAATCGTGAAGAAGCCGGATTATGTAAAAGTCATCAAAATCGCCGTGGGCGCGGGCCTGGCTATCGTCCTGGCGGAGCGTATGGGGTTGCGTTACAGCGCATCCGCCGGGGTGATCACACTTTTAAGCATTCAGGATACAAAGAAGGAGACGATCCGGGTGGTGGCACGCCGGCTGCTGTCATTTGTCATGGCACTGGCCATCTCCGCGGCCGGTTTTTCTGCCTTTGGGTACGGCCCCCTGGCGGTCTGCGTCTTTCTGCTGTTCTTTTCTGCTGCCTGTATGGCGTTTGGAATGCAGGAGGGGATCTCTGTGAATACGGTGCTGATGACTCATTTCCTGGCAGAGCGTTCCATGACGGGAGCCAACATCGCTAATGAACTGGGGCTTCTGGCCGTAGGCGCGGGAATCGGTGTGATTCTCAATCTCTATATTCCCGGAAAGGTACATTTAATCCGAATGAGCCAGCGCCGGATCGAGAGCCATATGAAGGAGATTCTGCGAAAGATGGCGGGACAGCTGACCACTGGAAAGGGCGGAGATGCCGGGCAGGCAGACGGTGAACCGCCGCTTCGTTCCCTTCTGGAAGAGCTTGACGCAGAACTGAAACAGGGGGAGAAGAGTGCGTATGAGGACATGGAGAATAAGCTTCTCACTGAGACGAGATACTACCTCCGTTATATGAACATGAGGCGGACACAGGCATTTGTTCTGGGACGGATCGAGGGGGAGTTAAAGCATCTGGGGGAACTGCCTTCCCAGGCGCAGCCGATTGCAGAGCTGATGGAGCGGATCAGCGGGGGCTTTCATGAGTATAACAACGCCGTAGGCCTGCTTGAGGCCCTGGACGCAGTAAAGGAGGATATGCGGGAGCAGCCCCTTCCGGAGCTTCGGGAAGAATTTGAAAATCGTGCGGTGCTGTTTCAGATTCTTCTGGAGCTGGAACAGTTCCTGGAAATAAAGAAGAAATTTGTGGAAGAACTGTCGGCAGAGGAAATAGGAAAATTTTGGAGAGAGACCACGTGTTGACAGGCGGAGCAAACTTCTGTATACTCGACACAGCGTCTGTGTGCGAAAACCGGCTTAAAGTTGTTTCTGCCGGAAACTTGAGGTTTTTTTCCTGAAGTCTTCAGAGTATACTGGAAAAGAAGCTGGGGCGTGCCGGAACATTCACCGCACTGGTTTTAGAATTGCGGCCGGGAGGCGGACAACATGGAAAAAATGACGGATTTCTTTACAGCCAGGGTTGATATCTATGATGATCATATGATTCATGAGGTTGAAGGGTGCCGGGAAGGCTATTTAAAGATGGCGGAACTCGTGCCGGAAAAGACGAAGACACTTCTGGATCTGGGCTGCGGAACCGGACTGGAGCTGGAGGCAATATGGACCAGGAACCCGGAGATTGCCGTCACAGGAATCGATCTGACGCCCGCGATGCTGGAACGGCTGAAGAAAAAGTATTCTGACCGGGACGTTACTCTGATTGAGGCGGATTACATGGCCTGCGAGCTGGGAACGGAGCGGTATGATGCCGCGGTTTCCTTTCAGACACTGCATCATTTTACCCATGAGGAGAAGCTGGGGCTGTATGAGAAATTATGGCGTGCCTTAAAGGCCGGCGGCTGCTATATCGAGTGTGACTACATGGCGGAAACGCAGGAGCAGGAGGACTATTTCTTTGCGGAGAAAAAGCGTCTGGAGGAAGAACTGAAGCTTGTTAAGGGGGAATATTACCATTTTGACATGCCGTGTACCATGGATAATCAGAAGCATTTGTTAAGACAGGCTGGTTTTACTGAGGTGGAAGTGGTATGGAGACAGGAGAATACAACGATCCTGTATGCAAATAGATAGAGAGGGGGGCGTTTCTTTATGATGAAAGAGGTTAAGACTGCATAGCAACAGGCCTATGCAGTGAAAGATAATATGAGTAATTGTATAGCCTTTGCTATTCCTGACAGTAAAATATGTTTAGGAGGCAGCGATGCGCTATCGGAAAGCAACGGAGGTTCTGCCGGAAGAACTGGTGGAAGCAATCCAGAAATATATGGATGGGGGATACGTCTACATCCCCAGAAAAGAAGAGAACAAGAAAAAGTGGGGAGAAGAAACCTCCTTTCGGGGAGAGCTTAAGACCCGCAACGAAGAGATTTATCGTAGATATCTGGATGGATTCGGTGTGAAGACGCTGGCGGAGGAATACTTCCTTTCGGAAAAGAGCATTCAGAGAATCATTTTATCAGAAAAAAATAAAGAAAAACAATAGTATGGAAAAACGATGTGCCGGGAAAGAACCCCGGCACATCGTTTTTTTGTGTATTCCTTCCGATCTCCCGCTGTGTGATGTACCGCATCTTTCAGACAGAACCGACAACGAGGTATGCCTTCGTCCGGAGCCGTGTTAGAGTGGTTTCCGGAGGGACTGTTATGAAGAACAATATTCAAAAAATAAGAAGAGAACGCTGGAAGCTTGTGCCGGAGGCCGTACCCACAGTGAGACGGAATTGCTCGAAATGTAAAGAAAAACGTGAATTTATAAATAGCATGAAATTTCGTGTAAATGCTAATGGAAAAAATGTGGATGTATGGCTGATCTACCGCTGCGAGAAATGCAGTACCACCTGGAATATGAGCATTTTTGAGCGGAGCCCGGTGAGTGCGATACCGGAAGAGGAGTACGCCGGCTTCCAGGCAAACGACCGCCTGCTGGCAGAGTCCTACGGAAGACGAATGGATTTATTTGTAAAAAACAGAGCGGAAGCAGTGACGCCGGAAGGCGGATACCAGATAGAGGCAGAGGCGGAATCTGAAACGGGCGCTGAGGCAGGAGCAGAGGAAAACGTCCTCCCGGCTGAGAGCGGCTTCCGGCGTATTGAACTGGAGGTTCCGTTTCCCATGGTATTGAGACTGGACAGCCTGCTGGCCGACCGGCTGGGAGTATCGAGAAGCATGGTGAAGCGCTGGTGCGGCCAGGGAGTCGTGGTGAAGCTGGACAGAGAGGAGAATGTGTGGAAATCGGAGGAGAAGCTCTGCCGGGAAAAGGTTAGGAACGGTCTGGTGATCGGAATCCGGCCTGTCCTGTCGGTTTCTGAGGCAGGAACGATGCCGCAGACTCCCGGTTCGACGCCTGTGAAATTAAAAGCCTGAAAGAGGATCTGAACTGTCATATGAATATTACCATATTGTATCGGAATGCTTGACCGTACAAGGTAAAAATGGTATAATGAAGTAAATAAAACTGCGGAAGGAGATCGGCTATGATGAATCTGGAGAAGATGAAAAAACGAAAGAAAGAGTTGGGAATGACGAACCAGGAACTGTCTGAACGGTCCGGCGTGCCGCTGGGAACCGTTAATAAGATATTCAGCGGAGCCACGAAATCGCCGCAGTACGATACGATACTCGCACTGGAGACGGTTCTGGGGATGACATTTTACCGCGACGAAGACGGACCGTATATCAGCAGCATGCGGGAAGAAGCTTTTCATTATACGGTTCACGGATCGTATACCCTCAAGGATTACTATGCGCTCCCGGATCATCTCAGGGCCGAGTTAATTGACGGCCAGTTTTACTATATGTCATCTCCCGGCCTCATTCACCAGAAGCTTGTCGGAGAACTGTACTTTCAGATCAAAGAATATATCAGGAGAAAGGGGGGACCCTGTGATGTATTTCTTGCTCCATTTGATGTGTTTCTGGATTCGGATGACAGAACGGTGGTACAGCCTGACCTGATGATCATCTGCGATCAGACGCGCGTGGAAGCGAAAGGCGTAACCGGTGCCCCTGATTTTGTCCTGGAGATCATATCCGAGAGCACAGGGAAGAAAGACTATTCGACGAAACTGAATAAATATTGGTCGGCAGGAGTCCATGAATACTGGATCGTTGATCCGTTAAAGGGACGAGTCCTGACGTACTGTTTTAACGGCGATAATCCGGATATAGGGATATATGGTCTGCATGATACAGTTCCAGTGGGAATTTATGGAGATTTGTCCATCAATTTTGGCGAGTTTTCCTTCCTGGTGTGATTTTTGTTAGAAGACAGGCGGTTTCCCGCAGACGTGAGATCAGATACGTGTATTTGCGAAGAACTGCCGGGTAAAAGGAATCAGACACACCTCATTGACAGGAGGCGTTCTGATTCCTTTTTTCTTTTTAGGAAGAATGCTCCTTCTTTCGGAACTCAGAAGGGGTGACGCCCGTGTAATCTTTAAAAAGCTTGCAGAAATATTTGACGTTAGGGATCCCGACAGCCTCTGATATTTCGTACAGCTTCTGATTGGTGTTCAAGAGCAGCTGTTTCGATTTTTCAATCCGCACATTCTGAAGGTAGTTGATCAGATTCAGGCCGGTCTTCTTTTTGAACAGGGAGCTGAAGTAGCTGCTGTTCATGGAGATGAGGTCGGAGATCATACTCAAATCCAGATCCAGGTAATAGTTTTGCTCCATGTAGGCGATGGCCTGGTCTACCGGTGAGGAAGCCATGTGGGAGGCAGGGGCGGATCCGTCCTTTTTCTGCTTCCAGTAATCCATGAGCCGGGCATAGAGCGCATCCGTCAGGGCATCAGGAGAATCGCACGCCGTCATGGCTTCGGAAACGGAAAATTCAATTCGGTAGGCGCTTTCCGGTTCGAGACCATCTTTGGCGGCCTGAAGTGCAAAGGTTTCTTCCAGCCTGTCGAGACAGTCACAGACGTACCCGGGGGAAGAATTCTCTACGCTGAGGATGTGATGAATGAAGCTGTAGAAGTTCTGGCGCAGATCGAATTGGCTGTTCCCAATGAAGTAGTGGTACAGCGTTTCGATCATGGTTAAGGGAATCACGGGAGTTCGTGCCTCCGTGTTCCGCTGCCGTTTCGGGTAAAATGCCACGGCCTCCGGATGGAAGAGCCGGTGATGCAGCAGCATGCATGCTTCCTGATACATGGAGGGAAGCGATTCCCTGGAACTTTCCACGCGGCTGATGGAGAGGCAGATCCGAAGCCCGTGTTTCTGGCAGTATACCCGGATATCTTCCTCTATATTCTGCCATATCTTGTGGCTGTAAGCAGAATCGAGGCGTGAAAAGTTGAAAAGCAGGCATTTATAGACGGACAGGATATCCGCCTGGTAAACGGCGGCATAGGGCTCAAACAGGGAGACGATCCACAGAAAATGGTTTTTATAGTCGATCGAAGACCCGTCTGAAGAAACAACAGGCGTGATCTTAATGCAGACAACCGCCATGTACTCCTCTGGAAATGCAATGGAGTAGTGGGAGAGGAAATGTCCGATCTCCCCGGCCGGATAACGGCCGGACAGGATATTGCCCAGCAGCAGCTCCTGGAAACGGTCAAGCTTTTTTTCGTAGGTGTGGATCCGTTCCGTCAGCTCCAGGCGAAGTGACTGCTGTTCCTTCAGCTGTCCAATCACCCGGGTGAGCACTTCTTTTATCTCATTCTTGGTGCTGGGCTTTAACAGATAGTCTTTGACTCCGTATTGAAGGGCCGTGCGGGCATACTCAAAATCGCTGTAGCCGCTCAGGATGATAAACTGGCCTTCCGGCAGCAGTTTCTGGCTCTCCCGGATAAATGTCAGGCCATCCATAAGCGGCATTTTGATATCGGTCATGATGATGTCGGGAGCATGCTCCCGGCAGAGACGCAGCCCCTCTTCTCCGTCACCGGCCTCGTAGATGTGTTCAAAGTCCATCTCCAGCTTTCGCAGGGTGACGATCAGTCCTTTTCTTATGATATCTTCATCTTCAACAATCAAAAGTTTCATAACTTACTCCGTTCGTTAAGGAAATTTTCTTCCTGCTCCTTTGTCGGTATGGAGACGGGCAGGGAGATCGTGTTGCAGGCGCCGCCTAAGTCAGAGGAGGAAAATGTAAAGGAATAGTGCCTTCCGTAAAGTAGGAAGAGCCGCAGGTTTACGTTGAGAATGCCGATGCTTTTACCGGATCGGGAGGATTCCATCTCCTGCGGTTCAAGGGATATGGGTTCGACCTCCAGTGTTTCCGTGGACTTCTTCATGGCAGCTGTAAGCGTCTGCTGCTGTTTGGCGCTGATTCCTGTCCCGTTGTCCTCAATCTTAATGATAATGCTGGAATCTCCCCTGTAAATGGTCACCTTTATGATCAGTTCACTCAGCTTATTCTCAAATCCGTGGACAAAGGAATTTTCAATAATGGGCTGAAGAATAAAATTGGGAATCTCAAAGCGGAGCAGATTGTCCGGCACCGACAGGAGCAGGGTGACCCGGTTGTTTAGCAGTAAATTCTGGATATTGATATAGTCCCGGATGATCTGCAGCTCATGCTCCAACGTGCAGTGGTAGCTGGCCGGGGAGATGTTGTAGCGCATCAGATTCCCCAGGGCGGCGATGCTGTCGGAGAAATCATCCAGGTCGTGGATGATGGCGATCATTTTAAAGGTATCCAGGATATTAAAGAGAAAATGAGGATTGATCTGGGCCTGGAGAGCGGAAAGCTCCGTCTCCTTCTGCAGCATCCTGGCTTTGTAGACCCGGTTGATCAGCTCATTAATTTTGAATGACATATAGTTGATATCGGTGGCCAGCTGATCGATCTCATCCTCCCCGTTTACCGGGATGGCGACATGGAAATCGCCTTCCTGAATCTTATGTACGGCATCGATAATCGTGTTGATCTTTCGGATCAGCAGTGTGGACAGGAGGTAGGAGAGCAGCACGATGCCAATGGCAGCTGCTAAAATCACCAGGGCGAACGACTGCTGAGCCTTTAGAACCGGGCCGACGATCTCGGCGCCCGGAACCGCGCACAGGATCCAGCTGTCCAGCGCAACGATCTGTTTGATGGAAATCAGATACTCTGTCTGCGCCAGGGAGATGAGGAACGGGCCTCCATCGCTGTCAGAGAGATAGTCGCCTTCCATAAGTCTCTCTTCCAGGGAATGGCGGAAATCTGCGGTAACCTTTGCCGGCAGGTCGGAGATAATCTTTCCGTCGCTGTTTACCGCCGCCACAAAACCGGATTCCATGGCCGGTATGGTTTTCATGCCCTCGAAAAATACGGATGGTTTTATGCAGACCTCCAGGAAATTATTGGAGGTCAGAAGAGGATAAAACAGGGAATAGACCATCTGCTCTTCCCCTCCGTAGCCGTAGCTGTAGCTGCGGTTTATGTGGCATGGCTCCAGGTAAAAGCCCTTGTCAAAAATGGAATGCTCCATCTCCTGCATCCACGGCTCTGAGCGGTAGTCATCGTACTGATGAAGGTACTGGGTTTCCGGAATCGAGGGGTTATTTGTGAAAAAATGGTAGTAGGATATCTCCGGGCTGGAGGCTTCCAGCCATGAGAGCAGGGGCGAAATATCGTTGTTCAGAATCTCGATTAATTCGAGATCGCCGTAAAATTTGGGGACGAAGAACTTATTGATGACCGTGTTGGTGGAGACTAAATAGGAGACATTTTTTATTTTCTCTATTTTGGAATGGATGGTATTCAGTTCCTGATCCAGTCTCTGATCGATGGCGCTCACTGCGTTTTCCCGGACCGGCTTTACGATGGACTGATATAGCAGGACAAGGCAGAGCATGAGCGGGAATGAGACAAGGACAAGATAACAGAGAATCAGCTTCGATTTATAATGCATTTTTTTGATAATTCCCATTTGCAGGACCTCCGAAGTATGGATGTTACGTGAAAACAACTATATTTATTGTACTATTTCCAAAAAACGTGTACTTCTTTTACAAAATCCGTGTGATATACTATGAGCACCTGGTAAGGTATGCTGTATGGCAAACGGGAATGTTCCCAATATTCAATTATAAAGCGTTTTTTTAGTTTTGCAACGGGAAAAACGTCAGATGGAGGAGGCTTGGTATGTGTATATGAAAAAGTTACCCAAAAAAAAGAGGTCAGGAAAGAGGCAGTTTCAACTGCAGCTAATGGTGATTCCAGCCATGGTGTTCTTTTTTATTTTTTCCTATATCCCGGTTATGGGACTGGCAAATGCTTTTCTGGATTACTCGCTGACCGACGGATTCTTCGGCCACGCATTTGCAGGAATGAAGTATTTTAAGGAGCTGTTCTCCAGCGAGAGCTTCTATCTAGCCATGAAAAATACACTGGGAATGAGTTCCTTGAAGTTCTTCTTTACGTTTACGTCGCCGCTTCTGCTTGCGCTCATTATCAATGAGGTACCGTTCAAGTGGCTGAAGAAGGCAACCCAGACGGGAAGCTACTTACCGCATTTCCTGTCCTACGTTATTGTAGCGACGCTCTGGATTGTGTTTCTGGACAGCAAGGGACTGATCAATGATATTCTGATGAGACTGCATATCACGGATATGCCCATCGAATTCCTGGCGGATTCCAAGTATTTTTGGTGGATCGGCGTGTGGATCGACTGCTGGCAGGAGAGCGGCTGGAATGCGATTATTTATCTGGCGGCTATCGCGGGCATCAACCAGGATATCTACGAAGCGGCGGCCGTGGACGGCGCCGGGCGTCTAAAACGGATCACACAGATCACGCTTCCGTCTATCGCATGGACGGCCGGAGTCCTTTTCGTTATGAACTGCGGAAACTTACTGAGCGGCGGCCCGGTGGCTTCCAACTTCAACCAGTCATATTTGCTGGGAAATGCCTTTAACTATTCGAAATCCTATGTAATCCAGAAATTCATTGTCGATGAAGGCTTAAACCAGCTGAGGTTTTCCTTTGCGGCGGCGGGGAATCTGATTCTGTCCGTACTTTCGGTGACGCTTCTTCTGACCGCCAACAAAATATCAAAAAAAGTATTTGGAAAGAGTGTCTTTTAACGGGGGTGACGATATGCTTCGAATGAAATTAGGAAGACCTGGAGAGGACAGAATCATTAATATCGTTACTTCTGTATTGTGTATTCTGGTTCTGATCGTGACCGTATATCCGGTTTATTACTGCCTGATCTATTCGTTTAATGACGGCAAGGATGCGGCGAAACAGGCGATTTACTTCTGGCCGAGAAAGTTTTCCCTGGAGAATTACAAGATCGTTTTCCAGAACAAAGCGATCTATCCGGCCTTCATGATGACGATGCTCAGGAGTATTGTGGGAACGGTACTGGCCGTTTTGTGTATGGCCATGGCGGGGTATGCGCTGTCCAAGGATAACTTAAAGGGGCGGAAGGTTTATATGATTATGGGCGTCATAACGCTGTATTTTTCAGCCGGAGTGGTGCAGTCCTATCTCCTTTACCGGGAGATGCGGCTTTTGGATTCCTTCTGGGTCTATATCCTGCCTAACATTTTTCAGTTTTATTATATCATTCTGTTTATATCATTTTTCAGAGAACTGCCGGCGGCGCTGGAGGAATCGGCGCAGATGGATGGAGCGGGGTACTTTACGATCCTGTTTAAGATCATCATACCGCTGTCAACGCCGGTGATCGCCACGGTATCGCTGTTTGTAGGGGTCTGGCACTGGAATGACTGGTTCCACCCGGCGTTCTTTATCCAGAACGAGAGTCTGATGACACTGCCGGCCGTCCTGATGCGGGCCATGTCTCTGGCCGAGGCGCAGCAGACGCTGCAGAAGATGATCGCCGTGCCGTCGCAGAGCAGTACCACCATGGAGTCGGTCCGGTATGCGATGTTAATCGTGTCGATTCTGCCGGTAACGATTATTTACCCCTTCGTCCAGAAATTCTTCTTAAAAGGGATGATGCTGGGTGCGGTGAAAGAGTGAGCCTACCCATTCAGCAGTGCGGCACTTTTTAATACAAACTGTCATAGGGCGGAACGCCCGGGCTTCTTGTTTTCGTGCATTTCGAAAACAAGAAAATGCACGAAAACAAGAAGATGCACGGCTGAAAAAATTACGAATAAAAAAGTAAATAAATAACCATACATAAAGGAGAGAGGGAATATGAGAAAGTTGAAACGTGTATTATCATGCATGGTGTGCTCTGCTATGGTAGCAGGTATGCTGGGAGGCTGCGGGGGCGGTCAGAGTACGGTTAAGGAGACCACAGCGGGGACTGCGGCAGTGGATACGACGGAAGCAGAAACGCAGACAGAGGCGCCGGAGGCGGCTGCATCGAATTTCCAGTCTGAAATGGATTGGGAGAAAATCGGATGGCAGGCGGATCCGGAAGATCTGGAATGGAAGGAAGATACATCGCCCATAGAATTAGGGTATTACGCCAACTTCTCCTGGTTTTCACTGGACTGGAACGATGCCACGGCAGAGCGTGTGACCGCGAAGACAGGCGTTGATTTAAACTTTATGAAACCGGTAGTTGACGACGGTCAGAAGCTGAATATGATGATCGCCGGCAATCAGCTGCCTGATATTCTGACTCTGGACAAAAATGACGCGGCCTTAAAGAAGATGGCCGAGGCGGGGATGCTGTGGTCACTCGACGATCTGATTGACCAGTATGCGCCGAAGATGCGTGAAATCCTTCCGAAGGAAATCTTAAGCAACTATCAGATGGCGGATGGAAAGACGTATCAGTTTACCACATGGATTCAGGGAGAAGCATGGCAGAAGGCCGCGAGAGAGTACGATCAGATCGTGGGAACGAACCAGCCAATCATGACAGTCAGAAAAGATTACTACGATGAGATTGGCCGTCCGGAGATCAGGAATATGACCGAATTCATCGCAGCTGTTAAGCAGATGAAGGAAAACCATCCGGATAAAATCGGTTTTTATCCCGCTGATGGAAGCATGTCCGCCGATGAGTTTGGAAAGAGCGCGAAGCTTTCCCACTATGGCATCCAGATGGGATTGAGCACCGATTTTTCAGAGAAGGACGGGGGAATCCAGTGGGTGGTCCGCGACGACAAGTTCAAAGAGCCAATGAAGTATTTAAATGAGATGTATCTGGAAGGAATTCTGACAAAAGATCCGTTCATTGACACCAAGGATGTAGGAAAGGCCAAGATTGAGCAGGGCGATGTGATTTCCTACTGCTGGACGATCTCCGACGGCGAGAAGGTGCCTGGAGACAACCCGGATACTACCTACGAGATTCTGC
This sequence comes from Hungatella hominis, assembly GCF_014288005.1. Classification (NCBI taxonomy): domain Bacteria; kingdom Bacillati; phylum Bacillota; class Clostridia; order Lachnospirales; family Lachnospiraceae; genus Hungatella; species Hungatella hominis. The sequence goes on along the minus strand of NZ_JACOPB010000006.1, from coordinate 166,494 downwards.
CTCCGTTTGAGACATACGGACAGATCAGAACGGGAGCCGGCTGGCTGGCGACCGTGATTCCGAAGACCTGCAAGGACCCTGAGAGAGCGATTCGTTTCCTGGAATATCTGGCATCTGTAGAGGGACACAGCGACGTATCATGGGGCATCGAAGGCGATACGTATCAGGACGCGGTAGCAGGCGCCCAGTGGCATATGGTAGATGGAAAACCGGTTCTGCTGGAAGAATATGTGAAGGATAAGAACGCGGACTGGGGCGGCGTTGCCTCCAGAAACGGACTGGGCGAGTATTGGATTGCCTGCAACGAGCTGTTGTGGAACCTGCCGTGGTGGAACGACCAGGATGAGAGAATGAACAAATTCAATGAACAGTTTGGAAAGTATGTGGAATTCCGTCCGGAACTGGACATTCAGGACCCGTCACCGGAATCTGAAGAGGGAATTATCAGACAGAAAGCGTTCAGCCTCCTGCAGCAGTATTCCGTAAAAATGATCTTTACCGAGGACTTTGAGTCTGTGTACCAGGAATTCATTCAGAAGATTGATGAGCTGGGGATGAATAAGGTGGAAGCTTATTGGACGGAAGAGTATAAGAATAAGATAAAATAAGAGGGATTATGACTGAGAAAAAGATTACCTGCTGCGGAATCAGACCACTCATTTACTGCATCAGCAGGGAAGAGGGAGATCCGTATCTGATCCATAATTACGACGGCGCGGTGGAGTTCCCGCCCGTTACCCGGTGCTTTATCCTGCCCTTCCAGGGGCAGGGGGAGTACCGCTCCTATGAGGTGAAATCGAAAGAGCCATTCCAGATTTACATAAGTGCAGATGAAATGGAGGTGACCGTTTCAGCAGATAAAGAGGAGACTGTATCCCAGTTGGCATGGAAAGAATTTGACGGCCCGCCGCACAGTGATGTGATGGGTAATTCCATAGAACTGGACTTCGAAAATGGGGATATCTTCCGGGATACGTATTACCATTTTTACTGGGAAACGCTTCTGCCCTCTGTGGTGGAGCGGACGAGGGCGAAATCGTATTCCAACAGTGATGGTTACGTGGTGAGTACGCTTCAGAAGGGCGCCTATGCGGGAACGTACCCGGATGTAGACCATGAATTCCAGATCAAAGGACGTCTGGCCGTGGCGGATGAACTGGATCTGGCTGTGGTAAGGCGCATGATGGAACTGCAGCTTAAGCTGATGGCAGAAGACCCGGAGCAGGCGTTCCGTGATCCGTGTGCCATTCAGCCGAGCGGAGCCAGAGAGTACCATGTCAGGCGGAACAGCCTGGATAACTCGGAGAATGCGGAGATGTTTCTCGTGACCGGAAATATCGAAATCATTGAATCTGCATGCTTTTATTACGCAGCCCTTAAAGACGATGACTGGCTCCGGGGCCATATCGAGGGGCTGGAAAACTCCCTGTCTCTTGTGGAGAGCTGTATCGACCGACAGGGCCGGCTGTGGTCCGACGTTTATTACGAGGATCAGGTGATCAAGGATGGCCGGGAATGTATGGCCCAGGCGCTTGCGGCCAGAGCATTTGAAATCATGGCCGGGCTGGAAGCAGTCTTAAAACGGGATAAACAGGAGGCGCATTACCGGGCCGTATCGGGTCTGCTGAAAGGTGTCCTGGTGCAGGCGCTTCCCACCGGCTTCTGGGATGCGTCGAAGATGCGGTTTATCGACTGGGTGGACAGAAATTCGGTGTCCCATGACCATATCCACCTTCTGGCAAATGAGCTTCCGGCGCTGTTTCATTATACGAATCCGGATCAGGAGCAGGGCGTGGACCGTCTGATGGAGGCGTGTTTTGAGGAGTTCCAGCGTTTCCCCAGCTTCGTTTCCGCCAGAATTTCAGATTATACGGAGTCGGAGATCGGTTCGGGAGGCCCGTATGACCTCTGTGCGGCCGGCAGATACTGGTGCTGGGATTTTGCCTACTGGAGAGAAAAGGGAAGAACTGATATTCTGGAACAACAGCTTTTGGCGGTCTGCCGTCAGGCCAGGATGGACGAATACCGGATGGGGGAACGGTATGACATGAATTACGTTTACTATCACAGTGAGAAAAACTGGCACGGAGCGGCCCATTATTACGAGTATCCCTGCGTATTTATCTGGAATCTGATCGCCGGGTACGCGGGTGTGCGGTTTGCGCTTCAGGCTGATTTAGAGATAGAGCCGATGCTCGCCGGAGACGGAAGAGTAAGGCTGGAAAATCCGCAGTACGGCATTGAATATGAGGTGGCGGGAAATACCATTTTCGTGAAAAATCTGCTTGATCGAGAGCGGTCACTGCTGGTAAAATGGAAAAATGAGGAACGGCTGGTGAAGCTGAGAGAAAACGAGACATGGTCCTATACGTGCGGCGTACAGAGACCTGTACGGCTTTTCTGGAATGAGGAGATTACATGGTAAGAGATATAAAAAGATATGGAAATCCGGCCTGCAGGGGACGTGCCATTGTACAGGGACCGAACTGCCGTTTCACCGTATTGACGTCCTCACTGATTCGTATGGAGTACAACGAAAACGGCAGCTTTGAGGACCGGGCCACGCAGATCGTGATGAACCGGGAATTTACGGTTCCGAAATATGAAGCCGCATGGAACGGCGGTTTTCTGACGATTACTACGGAGTTTTTGCAGCTGCGTTACCGGGGCGGGGCGTTTGCTGAAGACGGATTGAGTATACGAACGATCGTTGATCCGAAGACGGGAGAAAGCCGTATATGGCGCTGGGGAGACGAGAGTAAGGATCTGGGAGGAACTGCGCGCACGCTGGATGAGGTAGATGGTGCGATTCCTCTGGAGCACGGGATGATTTCCAGAGACGGTTGGTCTGTGATTGATGACAGCGGTTCCATGGTCATTGGAGAGGACGGCTGGGTTACGCTGCGCGGAGGAGTTGAACTGGATTTCTACTTCTTTGGATATGGCCGCCGCTATCAGGAATGTATCCGCGATTTTTACAGGCTGTGCGGGAATACGCCTCTGCTTCCGCGGTGGGCGCTTGGAAACTGGTGGAGCCGGTACCATAGATATACGGAAGAGGAGTATAAGAGGCTGATGGTGCGCTTTCAAAGAGAGCAGATCCCATTTTCCGTGGCAGTCATCGATATGGACTGGCATCTGGTCGATATTCCGCCGAAATATGGGACCGGGTGGACCGGATATACCTGGAACCGGGAGCTGTTCCCTGATCCGCCGGAGTTTCTGGCGTGGCTCCATGAACAGGGGATGAAGGTTACCTTGAATGTCCATCCGGCGGATGGGGTGCGCGCCCATGAGGAGGCGTATCCGCGAATGGCGGAGGCGTTGGGAATCGATCCGGCAGGCGGGACAGCGGTAGAGTTCGACGTGACGGACCGGGCGTTTCTGGAGGCGTACTTCGATGTGCTGCACCACCCGATGGAAGAGGACGGCGTCGATTTCTGGTGGGTGGACTGGCAGCAGGGGAAGAAAACCAGGATTCCCGGCTTGGATCCGCTCTGGATGCTGAACCATTACCACTATTTGGACAGCACACGGGCGGGAGGCGCGGGCCTTACATTTTCCCGGTATGCGGGAATTGGCAGCCATCGGTATCCCGTCGGATTTTCCGGGGACACCATCATAAGCTGGGAGAGTCTTCAGTTTCAGCCGTATTTTACGGCTTCGGCAAGCAACGTGGGATATGGATGGTGGAGCCATGACATCGGAGGACACATGATGGGGGCCAGGGATGATGAACTGGCGGCGCGCTGGGGGCAGCTCGGCGTATTTTCACCGATCAACCGGCTTCACAGCACCTCCAATCCGTTCAGCGGTAAGGAACCCTGGAATTTCAATAAGCGGGCCGAGATGATTATGGGAGACTTCTTGCGGCTCCGTCATGAACTGATCCCCTATCTCTATACCGCGAACCGCCGGGCCAGCTTCGAGGGTTGTCCTCTGGTTCGGCCGCTGTACTGGGAGGAGCCGGAACAGAAGGAGGCCTATGAGTTCCCGAATGAATATTATTTCGGCTCGGAACTGCTGGCCGCGCCTATTACGGAGCGGATGGAACCGGAGGCGGATCTGGCGGGCGTGAAAGCCTGGATTCCGGATGGAATCTGGTTTGATTATCAGAGTTCGCGGATATATCAGGGCGGAAAACAGATGATGCTTTACCGCACCTTAGAACAGATGCCGGTGCTTGCAAAGGCGGGAGCAATCATTCCCAGAAGCCTTGACAGGATGGGAGGCACGGGGAATCCGAACTGCATGGCGGCCGATATTTTCCCTGGCGCGGACGGCTGTTTCAGCGTATGGGAAGACGACGGGAGAACAGAGGCAGATGGGGAAAATGATGACAGGTGGGCTGTAACGCGGCTTTCCCTGGAGTGGAGCCCGCTTACCCGTTTCGTAATTGGCGGTGTTGAAGGAAATCGAAGTGCGGTTCCGGAAATGCGGTCATGGAAGCTGAATTTCCGGAATGTGGAATATGTGGTTCCGGAAGTGACCGTCGAAGGAGAGCGTGTGGACGCGGTTGTCTCCTACGATGAGGTGAGAAAAAATCTGACACTGGAGCTTTCGGGAATCCCCTCCGTAAAAACCGTGGAGGTGCGATTTGGAACCGGTATGGAGATGGCCTCTATGGACCGGGCAGATCAGGCATTCGAGATTTTAAACAGGGCGCAGATTTCTTATGATAAGAAGGAAGCGATATTAGAGGCGGTAAAGAAACAGAGAGGCGATGCGCTTCTGACTATACAGAGCATAGAGGAAAATACGGTACTGGTGGGGGCGCTGGCGGAAATACTGTTCAGCGATAGAAATTAAAATGCGTTTCCCCGCGCATAGACATCAGGCATTATGCCCGGCGGCCCCTTGACAGGGACGCCGGGCTGTAAGCGTTTGATACAGACACACAGCAGGCAGACTGAAAGGAGAAAAGAGATGGAAAGTATTTTTAAGGTTGGTGAATTTGAGGTGATTTCGGAGGCGGCTGTATCCTGTACCGCTTTGGTGACAGAAAAAGGGGCGGGGAGGACCGTTACGGAGTTTCAGCTTCAGTCAGACCGTATTTTGTGTATGGGAACTGAAGTTGAAATCCGTTATTCCTTTCCCATTATCGATATCTGCGGACGGTGGCATCCGAACTGCCGTGCTGACCGGTCGTTGAAGGCGGATTGGGAGGCGCCGGTGGCGTCCATGACAGCTGTCTCGGCTCCTGTCGTCTGTTTCTTCAATTCCGAAAGCAGGAACAGACATACGATCGCAGCTTCGGAGCTGTGCCAGGAAGTGGATATGAATGCCGGAGTGCATGAGGAAGACGGCAGGATGGCCGTTAAGATCCGGTTCGTTCTGAGCCCGCAGAAGCTGAGCGCGGGATATTCCTTCCGGCTGTGGGAGTCACAGGAAGATGTTCCGTATTGGGATACGTTAGATCAGGTGAGGCAGTGGTGGGAGGAGGCAATGCCGCCTGTCATGGAGGTGCCGGACGCGGCCAGAGAGCCGGTGTACTCTTTCTGGTACTCCTGGCACCAGGATATCAATGCCTCAATTGTTGAGGAGGAGGCGGAGCGCGCTGCGAAAATGGGCTTTGATACGATTATCGTGGACGACGGCTGGCAGACCGGGGATAATAACCGTGGATACGCGTTCTGCGGGGACTGGGCACCCGAGCCTGGAAAATTTCCGGATTTTCCGGAGCATATACGGCGGGTTCACGCCATGGGTATCAAGTATATGCTTTGGTTTTCCGTACCATTTGTGGGAAAGAACACAGGCTGCTGGAACCGTTTCTCTGATAAACTGCTCTGCTACGATGAGCGGCAGCAAGCCGGAGTTCTGGATCTGCGTTATCCGGAGGTACGGGAGTATTTGCTGGCAGTCTATTTAAAAGCTGTCCGGGAATGGGATTTAGATGGGCTGAAGCTGGATTTTATCGATGAGTTTTATATAAGAGAGGGTACTCCTGCGTGGAAGGAGGGAATGGATTTCAGGGATATCCAGGAGGCGCTGGACGTGTTTATGACCAGCGTGCGGGAGACTCTGCGGAAGGAAAAGGAGAATCTGCTGATTGAATTCCGGCAGCGCTATATCGGACCCAACATGCGCAGGTACGGTAATATGTTCCGCGTCGCAGACTGCCCCTGTTCTCCGGTAACTAACCGGGTCGGCTGTGCGGATCTGCGGCTCCTGTGCGGACACAGCGCCGTCCATTCGGATATGCTGATGTGGAACCGCGGGGAGAGCCCGGAGGCCGCGGCCATACAGGTCTTGAGCTGTCTCTTCGGCGTTCCGCAGATCTCGGTCCGCCTGGCGGATCTGGAAGAGGGGATTGCGGAGATGCTCCGGTTCTGGCTGGATTTCATGAGACAGCACAGAGCACTGCTGCAGACGACTGTGATCCATGCAAAGGAGCCGGAAAACCTCTATCCGGAGGTGAGCGTGGAAAATGAAACGGAGGAGATCCTGGTTCATTATTCGGCGGGAAGAGTGATCCGTCCGGCTGCGCAGAAGGAAATCACTTACTTTGTAAACGCCCAGCACGCTCAGGAGCAAATACTTATTCTGGATCCGGAAAGGGCGGTGTCGGTTACCGTGAAGAACTGCCGCGGAGAAGTGGCGGAGACCATGGAGTGGAACGGGGGAGAGAGCCTCGTAAGGCTGTCCATGCCCGCGAGCGGTCTGTGTGAGCTGCGCTGGAGATGAGCACGGCGAGGTACTGGTACTGCGTTGCATAATGCAGTACCAGTACAGCATTGTGCAATTAACAGTGAATATAGCACCCGCTATCTACGCCAGGTGCACGGCCGCGAAGCTAACCGTAGGGTCCACTACGCCGTCGCTTCGCGGACGCACACCTGACGCAGATATCAGGCACTCTATTCACCATTAATTACGCAATGCTGTACTAGAGAATTGGGATATAGAGATCAATCTGGGATTCCGGGTTGTCATATCCTGAAAATCGCTGATCGTATACTTCAAAATCTTCCCGCGCATCCAGTTTCTCATTCGTTCCGAGAAACCAGGTGCCCCAGATATAAGAATAGCTGTCCTGAAGGAGGGAGAGGCTGCCGGTGTGTGTGAACACCGCGTAGCGCCCTCCTTTTATGATCTTTGGAACAAATGGCGCAGGGAGACCGTCAAAGCTGCTCACCTCGACCGCTGCAACCTCTGAGAAGAGAACATCCCCATTCATGCTGTAGAGCGTATTGCCCTGGCCGCAGGCCTCGCAGATGCCGAAGCCTCTCCCGCCGGGGATCTGGTGGGGAATCTGATGAGACATTTCCATAAAGGCGGCCCAGAGGCCGGGCAGCACGTTATCGTTCAGCGTGGTGCTGCCGCGCAGACCGGCGGCCATGATATCAGGCAGTTCCACTATGATGGGATGGACCGTCAGGTTCTTCGTGATATGGGTGAGGCGTTTCCCCTCCAGCTGTGGCTTGGATCCGATGAACAGATCGAGCCGGTTCTTCCGGTAGGAGACCGGGCTGGTGAGGTAAAGCGACTTGAAGGCGCGGCTGAAGCTTTCCGCAGATTCGAATCCGCAGTCTAAAGCGATATCGAGGATCCGCCTGTCCGTATAGAGCAGCTCCTTGGCGGCTTTGGCGATCCGCCGCTTCCGGATGTAGCTGCCCACACTTTCACCCAGCAGGGCATTGAACTGCCGTGTAAAGTGGTAGTAGGAGTATCCGGCCGCGGCAGCCGCGTCTTCGACTTTGATGTCTTCGCCCAGATGATTTTCGATGTAGAGGATGGCGCATTCCAGCGCTTTTAAATAGTCCATGGTCAGGCTCCTTTCTGCCAGGTCAGGCGGCATGAGTGGGCAGCGTATTTTTGTACAATCTGGCTGAATCTTAAGGTTATGCAAATGGATTCGGGGCGAAACGGAACATATCCGGAGCCGCGGGTTCACCGGAGATGGAGATCACTTCTTCCGAAGTGGGGAGCGGATCGCTCAGCCGGTACGTATGCCAGCCGTTTTCTGCCCGTCCGCCCCAGCATAATTCTATTATACCATCCATCGGATCAAGGATCATGCTTTTTGTTGTGCCAAAGAAATCCTGATAGAAACGGCAGCACAGCCCGTTCGGATAGGGGGCCAGAAGCATGGATTTTAACTGGCTGACCGTGAGCGTTTCCGTGCTGTCTGCAATGCTCTTAATATAGTCATACCGCTTCAGGGAATGGATCATGGCCTCCGGTTCTAAGGATGCCAGTTCATGGATTACGGCATGGTTGGTGGCGTGGGTGTAGGGAAGCGGGGAGGTTTTATCCAGAGGACGGACCGCCATTCTGCCATCCAGTGTTTCTACCAGGGCGCCATTTCCGGAACGGTCCAGCAGGATCAGATTGAGATTGTAGGCGATGGGCATGCCCTTTAAAAAGAGGAGCGCCTCCCTGGTATCACGGCAGTTTTCCAGAAGCGAGCGGATAACCGCCCAGTACTGCAGGCCCTCCAGTGCAGGCCGGCGCATACATTTGTCGGCGCCGACCGGAAATCCGCAGGAGCTCATGGTGACGGCCAGCCCCTGGTCATTGAAGCCATCCTCCCGTCCAAAGCATAAGACACTGGTGCCCATATGCGTATATTTCCCTTCCACACTGGTTTTAATCAGCTGGAAATCCTCCAGTTCGTCGTTGAATTCATAGTTGCGCGCAATAAGCGGGTGTCCGTTCGAGGATTTGGAGGGCAGGAGGGCTAAGTGACTGCAGTTAGGCTTTAAATAGGTCATGGCATAGTAGACGACAGATTCCAGAGGGACATTCAGTTCGCCGGCAAAACCGGAAAGCTCCTCATTCAGTCCCGGGCACCACCGGGCAAACAGTGTTTCCGCCTGCCGGGCTTCGGCTTCACCGAAGTTTTCATATCCGGATGTATAGTAATTCTTCATTGAAGGAATGGAAGCTGCCATGCGTCCCAGCGCCTGTCCAATCTCATAACTGCTTCCTTTCAGTTCCAGCGTTCGTGTTGTGATTGATTTCATAAGTGAATACCTCCTGTGTTGGTTGATTGATGAGATAATCTTAACGTAAATAAGAAATTTAATCTTGATATTTCCTGCGGGAATTACTGGAGTGTGAGTATGCGCAAGCAGTCAGGTCTTTTACGAATGCTGTGTTTATGATATACTATGAGCATCGTGCAATTCAGAACGTGTCAGAAAGGAAGGAATAAGCGTATGGCGGGAATGAAACTGGCGGAGCCGTGGCTGCCTGAAGTATATGAACTTGTGTCGGAGGAGACAGAGCTTCTTCATCAGAGCAGGGAAGGGGACGAGCGGATCCAGAATGCATATTTAAAGAATATGACTGCACAGGAGGAAGATTTTTCCGGCCTGTGTTTCTCCAGAGTAAAGTTTGAAAATTGCAGTTTCGAGGGGTGTAATTTTGAAAAGGCGGAATTCAGCGATGTGTTGTTTATCTCCTGTAACTTTTCCAACTGTCTGTTCCGCGACAGCTTTCTCAGACGGGTATCATTTCAGCGGTCGAAGGGGACTGGGGCCAGGATGACAGAGAGCAGCTTAAAGGATGTGACGATCACGGACTGCAGTATGCAGTATTTGAATTTAGACGACTCGAAGCTGGAGTCTTTCCGGGTGGAAGATACCGATTTAGAAAATGGTAATTTCGCGCAGTGCAAGTGCAAAGGCGTTACGTTCAGCCAGGTCAGGCTTCAGAATGCCAGCTTTTTTAAGACCCCGCTTAAGGGAATGGACTTTACCACCTGCGACATCAAGGGGCTGGTGCTTTCCGATGAGTGTTCTGAGGTGCGGGGGGCGGTCATGGATTTATACCAGGCGGCAGAACTGGCGAAGCGGCTGGGGATAGTCATAAAGTGACATAATATGTACGTGAAATGAAAAGAAAGCGGCCGGTAAATTTGATAATATATGGAGTGACGGAGGTAATTATGAACAGCAGCAAAACATTCAATGACGTAATCCTATATTTGGAAAAAATAATTCCTGATGGCTGTGAAATCGATTATCATGAAATATCCAGAATAGCCATGAGTCCGGCTGCGTTGTTTCAGCGTATTTTCAATTTTATCTCGGGGATCAGCATTTCTGATTATGTAAGAAAACGAAGACTGACACTTGCCGGCTACGAACTTAAAAATACGGATATTTCTGTTCTTGACGCGGCGGTTAAATATGGTTTTCAGTCTCATTCTTCTTTTTCCCGTGCCTTTAAGGAGCACCATGGGATTACGCCTTCACAGGCCAGAATGAAAAATGCCCGGCTAAATGATTATCTTCCGATTAATTTCTCAGATATGAGATTTGTAGGAGGAAAGCGTATTATGGCTGAAATGAAACGCATCATGTATAAGGAAACACCCGAACGACTCATGGTGGGGCTGCCCCGGGAGACCAGCTTTTCTGACGCCGGCTTTGTATGGCAGGAATTCTTTCAGGGAGATACCATTGAAAAACTGGACAGGCTGGCGGACGTAAAATACTGTGATGACATCGACGAAAATGACGGAATCGGTTTCATGTACGACTTTAGCGACAGAATGAATTTTAAGATAGTGATAGGTGACTTTGTCCGGATGCAGACGGAAATACCGGAGGGACTGTTCGTAAAACACATACCCAAAGGCCGGGCGGCCTATGTTCAGATTGAGGGCAGTAATGTGGCGGAAATCCTTGATTCCGCTTACCTGCTGATTACAGAAGCGATTGAGAAAACAGGGGGAACCATTGACTTCGACAACTTTTACTGGTGTGAGATTTATACCCATGAGCGTTATTCGGAACCGCTTGCGAGGGGAGAAAAAGTGGTGATTGATTATATGATGCCGGTGAAGGCAGATACGGAGGCGGCAGGGTAATGTCAGGGAGAGAAATAAACTGGAAAAGAAATAGGGGATTGGGAAATAAATATCATATTTGATATAATTCGTCATAGAAAGGAAGAACGGGCGGCAATATGCAGTCCGTTCTTCCTTTTTTGTCTGTTTCTTTGTATATCGAGTTTATATCTCTTTTTCAAATCCTATCAGTCTCAGCTTTTTAACTGCTTCAATCTTTTAACTGCTCCAGTCTTTTAGCTGCTTCTTATAAGTCTCGGGCGGTGTCGTATTATAAGCCTGAAGCGAATAGAAGTAATCGAGAGCGGCCCGCCGGCAGGACTCCACATGTGTTTTCATCAGAGACTGCGCCTTATCGACGTCCTTTTCCAGCAGCGCATCGAGAATTCCCATGTGCTCTTCCCTCGCATCATGAATCTGCACTCGGTTCTGCTTGCTGGCAATAATAACCCTTGTATTGTCATCAAAGACTCTGTGCATCATATCGATAATGTAACGATTTCCGCAGTATTCAATAATAAATAAATGCATGGCAGTGTCCAGACGAAAGCTGTTGGGGATATCCTCGAAATCTTCCAGAAATTTTCCGCGAAACTGGATCAGTTCGCTTTCCGGCAGATAGGGAGCGGCCATGCGAAGCGCCACGGGCTCTATCTCGATTCTGGTCTGAAAAATCTGAAGCACATCGCTCAGTAAAATATCTGATACGTAAATTCCCTTTTTGGGCATGATCTTCACAAAACCATCCGATTCCAGCCTGCTGATGGCTTCACGGACAGGAGTGCGGCTGAATCCAAGATCCTCGGCAAGGCGAGCCTCGTTGAGCAGAGTCCCTGGCTCGTAGGTACAATCCAGTAACCGCTCTTTTATCGTTTCATAAGCTTTATTTTTTAAATCCCGATTGTTTGCTGCCATGGTTTTACACTCCTATTCTTTTGATACAAAGTATACAATAAGTATATTATACAACGGTTCGGAGAAAACAACAAGCATTATTTAAGAGGATTGCTTTTAAAGATTACCATTATTTTACAGAAGCTTTATAGTGGTTTATCTTCTATAATGGACGTATGATACTGTTGTAAATGATAATACGGCAAGGAATAAAAATAATAATATGTAAAAAGTGCACAAAAATATTGCTTGTATATCTACTATTTGAGCATTGAAAACAAAATAATCTTGTTGTATACTACAGATACATATCAAGTATGCATTAATGCGTGGGTTATAAATCCATGGAAATGTAACCCGTTAAGATCAGAGAAGAGAAAGGGGGAAGCAGCTGAGAGATGGTTAAGAGAGCGGAGGAGTTAGTTACAGAACAAAAGCCCAGCCCATTTAATGGCCCAGGGACAATTTCCTGCAAAGAGTTGTTGAAGGTGCCGGAGGAAATGTATGATAAGGGGCGTTTCTTCGGTCATACCACGGTAATGCCGGGATCAGGTATTGGTTATCACATCCACGAGAAGGAATCTGAGACCTATTACATTCTAAAGGGAACGGGCCGGTTTAATGACAATGGAACAGTTAAGATTGTGAAGCCGGGTGATGTAACATTTACCGGATCAGGAGAAGGACACGGTCTGGAAGCGGTGGGGGAAGAACCGCTGGAAGTGATTGCACTGATTCTGTTCCAGTAAAAAATGTGAACAAAATATTCCAATAAAGGAAAAGGGGAAGGAAGTACACACATATGAAAAAATTTACAGCAGTATTACTGGCAGCAGCAATGGCATTTTCTTTGACCGCATGCGGGGGAAACAGCGGCAGTACGACAACCGCGGGTCCCGAAGGTCAGACAACAAAGGAAGAACAGGCAAAGCCGGAGACGGATACGACCGTACAGACTGAGGCACAGACAGAGGCGGCCGGACAGCCGAAAGAAGGCGGCACACTAAAAATGGGGATGAGTGTAGAGTGTATGACGGCCGCCGCATGGCGTATCAGAAGCAATCAGGAGACTGTGACCTGGGGATTGGTTTATGAACCGCTGATTAAACTGGATGATGCAGGAAATCCGGTTGGTTATTTAGCCAAATCTCTGGAAGGAGATAAGGAGAATCTTACTTATACTGTAACACTTCGTGATGATGTGTATTTTTCAGATGGCTCACACCTGGATGCAGATGTTCTGTTATGGAACTTCGAGAATTTCAAGGAAAAATCCCAGACTTCCAGCACTCATTTTGGAAGCGTCGATTCATTTGAAAAAACAGGTGATTATACGGTAGTCATTCATTTGAATGAGTGGAACAGCCAGATACCGTATTCTTTAAACAGTGTACCAGGGCTTATGTATTCAAAGAAAGCGTTTGACGAGAACGGTGAAGAATGGTGTATGCAGAATCCGGTAGGAACCGGTCCTTATGTACTTGACAAGTGGGTAAATGACGATTCCAAGACCTTTAAGAAAAACGAGAACTATTGGAATAAAGATGCGACTGTATATTTAGATAGTGTAGAAACGAAGGTTATTGCCGATGAGATGAGTGCTCAGGCGGCGCTGTTAAATGGGGATATCAACGCATATTTCGGTGGAAGCACCTCTTTCCAGAACACCATGATGAAGGCCGGATTTGAAAGAGCGGCAAATAAGATGAATTACCGTATTTATTTCCTGATCTTTGCCAGTGATGTGGAAGGTTCTCCGTTAGCGGACGTAAAAGTGAGACAGGCAATCAGCTATGCTATTGATTCTCAGAGTATTGCTGAAAACGTTGATTTTGGCATTACCTTTGTGTCAAAGGAATATGCGGTAGAGGGAACTCCTTTCTATAATGACGCAGTCAAAGGATATGGATATGATGCAGTGAAGGCAAAGGAACTTCTTAAGGAAGCAGGTTATGAAAATGGGTTTACAACAACGGTTTACGCGGGAGTGGATCAGGCGCTGACCAGCTATCTTGTAGCAATCCAGGGATATTTAAAGGAAGTCGGAATTACGCTTAATATTGAAGAGCAGGAAACGGCAATCTGGACCTCCAAGGGAATTTACGATATTGACGAGGGTATGATTCTCGCAGGCCATGGATTTGGCGCGAACTTAGTTAATCAGCAGGTTTCCAACTTCTCCAAACGAGCAAGGGAAGGCGTTGGGATGCTGAAGGAATGCAAGCTGCATCCGGATGATTTAGACAATGCGATCATGAGTGCTTTGCAGGCATCTGATACGGCGGAGATGTTAAAATATGAGTTCCAGGCTCAGGAAATGATTATCGACGACTACTGTCTGGGCTATCCGGTGGTTATGAGTGAGGCGTATGTGACCATGATGAACAAGGATCTGGTAGATGCCCACTGCTTCGCCAATAATGATAACTTCCCGGATTTTACGGGTATTTACTTTAAATAAAGGAGACAGACAATGAACTCTTACATTACGTTTATTGTCAAGAAGGTTTTGTTGTCGATTGTTACCGTATTTGCCATTTCCATATTTGCTTTTCTAATCATGCAGATGACGCCCGGCGATCCGGTTCGTGCCATGCTGGGCGCGGAGGCTGATGAAGCGATTGTAGAGGCAACACGAACGGAACTCAATTTAGACAAGCCTCTTGTCGTACAGTATACACTCTGGCTGAGAAATGCACTTCGCGGTGATTTTGGGACTTCGCTTGTGCTGAATCAGGATATTGGAGAGATTCTGGCAACCCGCATCCCGGTCACATTGTCACTGACGATTCCAGCACTGATTATTTCACTGGTTCTGGGAATTCTGATCGGTGTGTTGTGTGCGGTGCACCGTGGCTCTGCCCTGGACCAGATCATGACGGTTTTAATGACCACGATGAATGGAATTCCGGTGTTCTGGATTGGTATCATGATGATGTACTTTTTCGGAGTAAAACTGGGATGGCTTCCGTTAATGGGATATACAAGCCCCTTTGAGGATTTTGGACAATATGTGGCAAAGGCGGTCATGCCTGTCACCATCATGGCTTTTGGGCCGCTGTCTTCCATTGCGAGGCAGGTCCGGACAAATATGCTGGAGGTAATAAACCAGGATTACATCCGGACGGCCCGGGCCAACGGGCTGTCTGAAAGTTCAGTCAAATATAAACATGCCCTGAAGAATTCACTGATTCCGGTTATTACGTTGATTGCGCTTCAGGTTCGGTCACTGGTAGGAGGTTCTCTTCTGGGAGAGCAGGTATTTTCCATTGCGGGCATGGGACGTCTGATCATGGTATCAGTTATGAATAAGGATTACCTCGTCGTACAGGCAACAGTTTTTGTGATTTCACTTTTTGTAGTGGTCTGTAATCTGATATTGGATATTTCTTATGGCCTGGTAGATCCGAGAATCCGGTTAACCGGTGGAAAGGGGAGATAACGCTTGAAGAATACGAAAATAAAATCATTCTTAAGAACCTTTTTCAGCCGGGGAATCATCATCAAGATTTCCGTAGTGATTGCATTTGTATTCATTGCCGGCGCAGTGTTTGCTCCTGTGATTGGCCGCTACGATCCGAATGCTATCGAGTTGAACAATGCGCTTAAAGCATCAGGGAACGGCCATATTTTTGGTACTGACGCCTACGGGCGAGATGTTTTTACAAGACTTCTGTATGGCGCCAGAATTTCCCTGCTGGCCAGCGTGTTTTCCTGTCTTGCTGCGGCCATCATCGGAATGTTGCTCGGGCTGTTGGCAGGTTATTATGAAAAGGCGGCAGCGCTTATTATTATGAGGTATGTGGATATTCAGCTTTCTATTCCACCACTTCTGTTTACTATTGTCATCGGCCTGGTCGCCGGCCACGGATTGGGGGGGCTGATATTTGCTATCAGTTTTGGTCTGATTCCGGGATTTACAAGGCTTATGTATGGAATCGTGCTTTCTATTAAGGAAAGTGATTACATCGTAGCGCTTCGGCTGGCCGATATAAAGAGCTACAAGATTATATTAAAGCATTTGCTGCCAAACAGTTTTCCTTCCATGATTGTCATGTTTGCCACAAATTTAGGCTCTGCCATCATGCTGGAATCTACGCTGAGCTTTCTGGGAATCGGTATTCAGATGCCGACGGCTTCCTGGGGAAACATGGTGTCGGATGGATATTCTTACCTCTTCACCAACCCTACGCTGGCACTGCTTCCCGGTGTCTGTATCACGCTGATCGTGGTGGCCTTTAACATTATTGGTGACGGCTTAAGAGATGCGCTGGATCCTAGATTAAGGGGGAAACTGTGATGGAAGAGAACAGATTATTGGATGTAAAAGATTTAAAAGTATCTTTTTTTACTCCTTCCGGTGAGGTCAAAGCGGTCGGGGGTGTATCGTACCATGTGGACAGAGAAGAGGTCATTGCTATCGTAGGAGAGTCCGGATGCGGAAAATCCGTCACGCAGATGTCCGTAATGCAGATGATTCCTGATCCACCGGGGAAAATCCTGGGAGGAGAGGTTTGGTTTGAAGGCAAGAATCTGCTGGAGTACAAACCAAAATCAAAAGATATGAGATCGGTCCGGGGGGCACAGATATCCATGATCTTTCAGGAACCAATGACCGCGCTGAATCCTGTTTTTACAGTCGGAAACCAGCTTTCAGAGGTAATCCGCACTCATATGAAGGTCAGTAAAAAAGAAGCATGGAAGATCGGGATACAGTCTTTGGAAGCCGTAGGAATCCCGGACCCTGAAGAACGAATGAAAAACTATCCGTTTGAAATGAGCGGAGGAATGCGCCAGCGTGTGCTGATTGCGATTGCAGTGGCATGCAGGTCCAAGCTGATTATTGCGGATGAACCGACGACTGCTCTGGATGTGACGACGCAGGCTCAGGTAATGGAACTGCTGCTTAATGTTGTAAAACAGTATAAGACGTCTCTGATTGTTGTTACCCATAATCTGGGACTGGTATCCCGCTATGCGAAGCGAATTTACGTTATGTATGCGGGACGGGTTGTGGAATGCGGAACAACGGAGGACTTGCTCACCAGGCCGAGACATCCGTATACCATGGGGCTTCTTAAGGCAGTTCCAAGGCTGGACGATGACAAGGAGCAGGATCTGATACCGATTCACGGTGCGCCGCCCAACCTTGCAAAGCTGCCGGAAGGCTGTTATTTTATGCCGCGATGCCCCTATGCATGTGATAAATGCAAAAATTCAAACTATCCGGAATTTAAGGAAGTGGGGGAGCGTGGACATTTTGCAGCATGCCATCTGGATATAAAGGAGGGCGGGGAGTGAGTAGAGAGATGAAAAAAGAGCCGATCCTTAAAGTAGAACATTTGAAGATGTATTTCCCGCTTACGAAAGGTTTTATGAAAAAAACTGGCGGCGTGGTAAAAGCCGTTGATGATATCTCCTTTTCTGTGGAAAAGGGAAAAACCCTGGGAATTGTGGGAGAGTCGGGGTGTGGTAAGACGACTACCGGCAAATGTATTTTACAGATTAACAAGCCCACAGAGGGGAAAATCCTCTATGAGGGACAGGATTTAATCACTATGGACCGGAGTCATCTAAAGGATTGCAGAAGAGATATTCAAATGATATTTCAGGATCCGTTTGGCTCGCTGGATCCACGGCAGAAGGCATTTTCCATTATCCGGGAGGTGCTGGTGGAAGAGGGCGGCTATCACGGAGCCGATGAAGTCAAAAATAAGGTGAATGAACTTCTGGTAAAGGTTGGTCTGTCAGAGGAGATGGGGGAGCGGTATCCCCACGAGATGAGCGGCGGGCAGAGACAGCGTCTGGGTATTGCGAGGGCGTTGGCCTGTGATCCTAAAATTATTATCTGCGATGAGCCGGTATCAGCTTTGGACGTCTCCATTCAGGCGCAGATTATCAACCTGTTTAAAGAATTGCAACGGGAAATGGGATTGACGTATATTTTTGTTGCCCACGATCTGGCTGTGGTCCGCCATATCGCTGACGTGATAGCGGTTATGTATCTGGGGCGGATTATGGAAATGATGGAAGCTGTTGAACTCTATAAAAATCCAATGCATCCATATTCGCAGGCGCTTTTGTCCGCGATTCCAATCGTGGATTACTATGAGGAACAGAAGAGGGAACGTATTCTGCTGAAGGGGGAGGTACCGAGTCCGATTCACGCACCTTCCGGCTGCCCGTTCCATCCGAGATGCCCTTATGCCTCTGAAAAGTGCAGGACAGCACCTCCTGATCTCAAGGATGTGGGGAACGGTCACTATGTGGCATGTTATCATGTGGATAAAAACTGATTTAGGAAACTATAAATTAACAGAAGAAAAAGGAGAAGGATTATGTCAGCAAAAAAATCAATCAGACAGCTGTTGGAAGCAAAGGAATTTATCTGGGCACCGTGTATTTATGACTGCGTTTCTGCCCGTGTGGTGGAGAAGTGCGGCTACAATGCGTGCCTGATCAGCAGCTGTGAGCTGGAATTTGCCATGAATGGTATTCCTGCCGGGCTGTACAATTGGGAAGAGTATATCTGGGCTACGGAGCGTATTGCCGGTTCCACGACACTTCCAGTCATCGTGGATGGAGAAAACGGCGGTGGAACACCACTGGCGGTCTATCGCAACTGCAAGCGCCTGGCGGAGGCCGGTGCCATGGCAATCTCGATTGAGGATACACTTTCCGGTGGGGTAGCGGTTGACTATTTTTATGGACATGGCCGTGGATATATGGATAGAGAGCTTTGGGCCGCTAATGTTCACGCCGCGGTAGATGCGGTTAAGGGAACCGACTGCATGATTATTGCCCGTACGGACTGCAAGGGCGGCGGTGCCGCACAGACTGGAGCGATCGCTGACAATCCATTCTGCCTGGGACTGGAAGAAGCAATTCTGCGTGCGAAGATGGGGGTGGAAGCAGGCGCAGAAATTACCATGATCCAGAATATCTGCCATGCTGGCTGTGAAGAAGAGTGCAGGAGAATTGCCAGAGAAGTTCCGGGCTACCATTTCTATCCGGATGTGCACGCTACAGACGGAGTTCCGGACGCGACTCTGGAACAGATGGAGGAATGGGGATTCCAGCTTGTATCCAATCATGCTGCCATGAAGGGTGCAACAAAGGGTATGATGGAATACTTCAGTGAGAACTTTAAAAATAAAAATACAGTTTATACAGAAAATGATGAGTTCTACGATATGGGCCATATCTTTACGCCGTTCAAGATGGAGGACTGGATCGAGAGAGATAAGAAATACATTGCTTATGAAGCGGAGTTGAGAGAGAAAAACAAATAGAGTGGAGCAGTTAGGGCTTCAGGCAGAGTTTCACTTTGCCTGAAGCCTTTTTAATAACGCCTCCTGAAGAATCTGTGAGAAATTAAGACCGGCGTTCGATGCTGCTTCATTCAGCCATTCGGGGATCGTCAGCGTCTTCTTAACGGCTTTGCTGCGGTACTTTTTTCGATATACCATGGTGTCGCACAGAATGTAATTAACAAATTGGCCTTCTTTAAGTATAATATCTTCCAAATTGCCTGGCGGAGGGATGACGCGGTTGTTCGCTTCATATTCATATAGAACCAGGGCCAGGGCATCCTGTGCCATCTCGATGCCGTCCTTTAAGTCGTCGCCGCAGGTATAGCATCCTTCCAGATCCGGAAAATGGATAGACCATCCGGTTGATTCTGGTGTAAAGATGGCAGGATAAACGTATTTATTCATGTAAATGCTCCTTTTTCATGATGAAATTCTGACATGGATACTCCTGTATCTGTCAGAATAGAGTTCAAAGTACCTGTTGGGATCTCTGATTTGTGCCGGGGGACCGGGAACTGCCGGTCGGTGACGGGGCTGTACCAGATATCATGCTTCTTTCCATTTCGGTATAGGTAACATCCATGTTTCTTTAGTAATTTTAATAGATCTTTCGTTTTCATTATTTCTTCTTTAATATAACACGTATTAATACGTGTGTCAAGCGGCGGTTAGCGTAACATTAAATTTATATTTTATGCATTTTATGAATATTAAAAAAGTAAGCATAAAGGGAGAAGAATGATAGGAATTCCGGTATTTAAAGGATTTAGAAAATTGGAATTATTAGAAGATCGGAATAAAATCTCATTTACTATTTAGTATCCAGTGTACCAGAACATAATATGAAAATCAATCAGTAATATTCGAATGATGTGTCAAATATTTTATACTTGATTTAATCTTCAATCGTAGTATAATGTACCTGTAATCAAAAACGGGGTGCTCGCTGAAAGCGGGCTGAGAGTAGGCTGTTTTGCCTTGACCCATTAACCTGATTTGGATAATGCCAACGTAGGGAACATAAAAAAGCATGTATTTTATGCTGCAATGATACCTGTGGGTGTTATTGCAGCTTTTTTTAGTCCTTACCAAAGAAGAAAAGGAGAATATCATGTTAAAAGAATGTCTGGAAAATGTCAGAATGAAATCACCGCTGGTTCATAACATCACTAATTACGTCACGGTAAACGACGTAGCCAACATCCTGCTGGCCTGCGGAGCGAGTCCGATTATGGCGGATGACAGGAACGATGTGGAGGACATCACCGCAATCTGCGGCGGTTTAAACATTAATATCGGCACGCTGAATCAAAATACGGTTCCGTCCATGCTGCTGGCCGGAAAAAAAGCCAATGAGCTGGGGCATCAGGTCCTGCTGGATCCGGTTGGAGCGGGAGCGGGTACATTTCGGACCGAGACGGCTTTAAATCTGATGAGGGAAGTGCGCTTCGATGTGATCCGCGGAAATATTTCCGAGATCAAGACACTGGCCAGAGGCTTTGGACGCACGAAAGGCGTCGATGCGGATGCGGCAGACGCTGTAACGGAGGACAATCTTTCCGGGGCTGTCACATTTGTGAGGGAAATGGCGGCTGGCCTTGGCTGCATCATCGCGGTTACCGGTGCGATCGATCTGGTATCTGACGGAAACAGCACTTACGTGATCCGCAACGGCCGGCCGGAAATGGGTCAGATTACCGGAACCGGATGTCAGCTTTCCGGGCTTATGACCGCATATCTGACTGCAAACCCGGACAATCGTCTGGAAGCGGCAGCAGCATCTGTCTGCGCCATGGGACTTGCGGGTGAGATCGGATGGAGCCATCTGGAAAGCTATGAGGGAAATGCCACATACCGGAACCGGATTATTGACGCAATTTACCGGCTGGATGGCGATACACTGGAGAAAGGAGCCAGGTATGAAATTAGACAGTGACAGCCTGCTTAACAGCAGCAGCCTTCTGCTGTATGCAGTAACAGACAGAAGCTGGCTGGGAGAGGAGACTCTGTACAGTCAGGTGGAAAAGGCGCTGGAGGGCGGCGCCACAATGATTCAGTTAAGAGAAAAGGATCTGTCGGAAGAGGCATTTCTGGCTGAAGCCAGGTCCATCAAGGAGCTGTGCGGGCGTTATGGAGTGCCGTTTTTAATCAACGACAGCGTAGAGATCGCAGCAGCCGTGGACGCAGATGGTGTTCATGTAGGGCAGAGTGATATGGAGGCCGGAGATGTCCGCCGGAGACTTGGTGAAGGAAAGATCATCGGCGTATCGGCGCAGACCGTGGAACAGGCGCTTCTGGCGGAGAAGCACGGAGCCGATTACCTGGGGGTAGGAGCCGTATTCCATACGGGTACGAAAAAAGATGCCAGCGATGTGAGCGGTCAGACGTTAAGGGACATCTGCGCGGCGGTACATATCCCGGTCGTGGCGATCGGCGGAATTACAGCGGATAATATGAAGCATTTGGCAGGAAGCGGTATCTGCGGCGTAGCTGTCGTGAGCGCCATCTTCGCTGAGGACGATATCGAGGAGGCCGCCAGGAGGTTGAAATGCGTGGCCGCGGCTGTAACAGAAAAGGAATAAAAACCAGCATCACAAAGTCAGAGAAAGGAACGACCGATGAAGGGAGCCATTTTTGATATCGACGGAACACTTCTGGATTCCATGTCCATGTGGGATCATGCCGGAGAGTGGTATTTAGCCCGCCTCGGCATCAAGGCCGAACCGGGACTTGGAAGACGTCTGCTTCCCATGAGCATGGAGCAGGCGGCCGGATATATGAGGGAGCAGTACTGCCTGACACAGACCGAAGCGGAAATTGTAAGCGGCGTGGAAGAAACCGTAAGCCGGTATTACAGGGAGGAAGTTCTTCCGAAAGCAGGGGTTCCGGAGTTTCTTACCCAGCTTGGAAAACACGGTTTTGTGATGGCTGCGGCGACCTCCAGCAGCCGGAAGGAAGTGGAGGCGGCGCTTTCCCGATGCGGTCTTAAGGCGTTCTTCCGGCAGATATTTACCTGCGCGGAGGTCGGGGCTGGAAAGGACCGGCCGGATATCTATTACGAGGCTCTCTCCTGTCTTGAAACAGAAAAAACGCGGACATGGGTGTTTGAGGACGCCCTCCATGCGGCAGTAACCGCGAAACATGCAGGATTTGCGGTTGCAGGAGTATATGATGAGGCCAGCGGAATGGATCAGGAAGCGTTAAAGAAGATTTCCGATTACTATTTAAAGGATTTCAAAGATTTCCCCGCCTTTTACCGGATTGCTTCCGGGGCAGGTGAATGAAAATGAAATAGATTGAGGCGGTGAACTGCTGTAAATCCACCATGGCAGCACCGCCCCGCAGACCAGCGGCAGATTGGGGGCACCACCTTCTGTCGCTTAACAAAATGTAAAGATTCAGCTGTGCGGCTGAATCATTACACAAAATTAATGCGAAGAGGAGAAAGAAAAATGAGAACAGCATTAACAATCGCCGGGACAGATCCCAGCGGAGGCGCCGGAATTCAGGCAGATTTGAAGACAATGACCGCCCACAGGGTTTACGGTATGAGCGCTATCACGGCCGTCGTAGCCCAGAATACTACCGGCGTAACAGGTATCATGGAGGTAACTCCGGAATTTTTGGCAGAGCAGCTTGACGATGTATTTACGGATATTTTCCCGGATGCGGTGAAGATCGGTATGGTTTCGTCCAGCGCTCTGATCAAAGTGATTGCAGAAAAACTGAAGCAGTACCACGCGAAGCATATCGTCCTCGACCCTGTCATGGTAGCGACGGCGGGATCGAAGCTGATCAGCGACGAGGCCATATCCACGCTGAAGGAAGTGCTGATTCCGCTGGCGGATGTGATCACACCCAATATTCCGGAGATGGAAGTGTTGTCCGGTATGACGATTCAGTCAGATAAGGATATGGAACGGGCTGCAAAGTCGGTAGGGGATATCTGCCACTGTGCCGTTCTCTGCAAAGGCGGCCATCAGCTTAACGATGCCAATGATCTCCTGTATGCGGATGGGGAGATTCTCTGGTTCTACGGAAAACGGATTGCCACTTCCAATACCCACGGCACCGGCTGCACGCTGTCCAGCGCCATCGCTTCTAACCTGGCAAAGGGCCGCGGACTTGCGGAATCTGTGCGCAGGGCAAAGGCGTATTTATCCGGTGCACTCGGAGATATGCTGGATTTGGGAAAGGGAAGCGGCCCCATGAACCATGCATTTGCCATCGTGGGAGAGTATGGCGATGGAAAATAAAGGGACAAGCACTTTAAGCAACGGTCTGATCTGGTTTGGAGCCGGTGTCTCCATAGCGGAGATTCTGACCGGAACGTATCTGGCGCCTCTGGGATTTGAAAAAGGGCTGGCAGCCATTTTGCTGGGACATTTAATCGGCTGCACCATGCTGTTTTTCGCCGGCCTTATCGGAGGCATGAAACGGCTCAGCGCCATGGAGACGGTGAAGCTCAGCTTCGGCGGTAAGGGCTGCCTCCTGTTTGCCGTGTTAAATGTTCTGCAGCTGGTGGGTTGGACCGCGATCATGATCTATGACGGTGCGCTGGCGGCTAACAGCATTTACGGCACCGGCGCCTGGATCTGGTGTCTCGTGATCGGGGGCCTGATTATTGTCTGGATCTTGATCGGACTTAAAAATCTGGGAAAACTCAATACAGTGGCCATGGGGCTTCTGTTTATTTTGACGCTGATTCTTGGAAAGGTGATATTTTCCGGCCACGGCGGAAGCGTCCTCGTATCGGAAGAGGGGATGAGCTTCGGTGCGGCGGTGGAACTGTCTGTGGCTATGCCGCTTTCCTGGCTTCCGTTAATCAGCGATTATACGAGAGAGGCGAAAAAGCCGTTTCAGGCAACGCTTGCGAGCACACTGGTCTACGGTGTGGTCAGCTGCTTCATGTATATCATCGGAATGGGAGCGGCGCTCTTTACCGGTACATACGATATAGCAGTGATCATGGTCAAAGCGGGGCTGGGTGCTGCCGGGCTGTTCATAATTGTTCTCTCCACGGTTACCACTACGTTTCTGGACGCTTTTTCCGCCGGTGTCTCCAGTACGGTAATATCCGGGGCGGTTAAGGAGAAATGGGCGGCCATCGCGGTTACGGTGATCGGTACGATCGCAGCCATCGTGTACCCTATGGACAATATTACCAATTTCCTGTATCTCATTGGTTCCGTGTTCGCACCGATGATTGCGATCCAGATCGCCGATACGTTTATTTTCGCGGGCAACGAGCCAGGCGGACATGCTGGCATGTCCATCTGGCGACTGCTGCGGAAGTCAAATACGCCGTCGCTCGCGGCGGAGTGTTTGACTCTGAAAAATGATTTTCGAACTGTACGGTTCCACGTCCCCAACCTGGTGATCTGGGCATGCGGGTTTGTCCTCTACCGGATTCTGATGCATGTGGACACTCCGGTGGGTAATACACTGCCGGATATGGCGGCTACGATTGGCATCTGTCTCGTATATCATGCGGTCAGCAGTGCGGCCGGCAGTAAAAAGGTGAATAAGGCAGAGCCGGAGAGCGTGTAATAAGTTTCGTAAATATATAGAAATTCCCCCCAAAATATGATAAAATGAAAATTGTCTGCAAACAGCCGCGGCGCTTGATGACCGCGGCTGTTTTTTAGCAGTAACCAGGTTAGAATACCATGCTGGTATTGTAATAATAAATGTGAAAGGAGGTAACGGTATGGAACTGAAAAATATAATTAAGCGGAGGGCTTTGTTAGGGTAGCTCTCCCAAAGGAGCAGAAGATGGATTATATAGGAAATAATAAAGCAGCCTGGGAAGAGGCATTTGACCATAAACAGGATGGTTGGGGGGAAGAGAACTATAAGCGTTTACTGAACGAGAATCTCCCGTTTTTTTGTAAGGACATGGCGGCGGAGCTGCGGTCCATGGATTTTAAAGGAAAGAGCGCGGCACAGTTCTGCTGTAATAACGGGCGGGAGCTGCTGTCTCTCATGCAGCTTGGCGCGGAGAGCGGAACCGGATTTGATATTGCGGAAAATATCATCGCACAGGCGTCTGAAACCGCTGAAAAGGCAGGAATTTCGAACTGTCGGTTTGTCCCGTGTAATATTCTGGATATTGATAAGAAGTATCACAACAGCTTTGATTTTATTCTGTTTACAATCGGAGCGATTACATGGTTTGAGGATTTGAAGCCGCTGTTTCAGAAGGTATCGGACTGCTTAAAGCCAGGCGGTATCTTATTGATTCATGATTTTCACCCAGTCATGAACATACTGCCCATGCCGGGCGAGCCTGAATTTGATGGGGAGCATTTAAACAGAGTTGTCTATTCTTATTTCAGAAATGAACCATGGATCGAAAACGAGGGGATGGGATATATGTCTGAACCGTATGAGTCAAAGACATTCACCAGTTTCTCCCATACCATGTCGGCCATAATCAACGCGGTCAGCGATTCACAGATGAGGATCGTAAGGCTGAAGGAGTTTGATTATGATATCGGCTTAACTGAAGTGTATGACGGAAAGGGATTTCCGTTGTCTTATATACTCACTGCTGAAAAATGCAGATGATTGTTCTGAGGGAGGGCGAAAGCAGAAGATGCTTTCGCCCTTTGTGTTTTTCAGAGAAATTTTCCTTCTGTTAAATTTTCCATTTTATTTAAATCCTTTCTTAAGTTTTCCGCGTTATATTATATGTAACACAAAGGAAGCCAGACAAAACCGGGCAGAAATCAGAAAAAGGGCGGTGATGGGGAGTGAATGAGAAAGAGATAATCAGGAGGATTAAACAGGGCGAAAAGGCGCTGTTTGAGACCGTGGTAAAAGAATACTATCAGGAAATCTACCATTTCTGTTTCTATAAGACGGGAGATGCGGAGAGCGCTTATGACTGCACCCAGGAGACGTTCCTCCATGTGATCCGGTTTCTGGATGGGTATACGGAGCGGAATCATTTCCGGGCCTGGATTTTTGGAATTGCGCGGAACGTGTGCAGCGATTTCTTCCGCAGCAGGAAATTCGTAACCATGGAAGAGGAGGCGCTGGAAGGCGTACAGGAGGAAGAGGAGGGATACCGCCGGGCGGAAATGCGGGACAGCGTACAGGCGGCATTAAACAGGCTTCCGGAGATGCAGAAGGATGTGATTATTCTGAGATTCTATTATGATATGAAGCTGAAGGAAATCGCCGCGGTCGTGGGGGCGGGAATCCCCACCGTGAAATCCAGATTGAAACAGGGAATGGAAAAGATGAGGCAGTTCTTAGAAAAGGACGGTGATTTACAGATATGAAATGGGTGTTTGGAGTCTCCGAAGAGGAGAAAGCGATGAGAAATGTACTGAGGCAGCATGAGGCGCCGGATATGACAGCCCTTCAGGAGCAGAAATTACGGATTCTATTAAGTGAGGAGCTGGATAAAAAGCGCCTGACACCGGCTCCGGGCATGTGGCGGCATATGTGGCGGCTGGCCCGGTTTATATCGCCGTCGGTCTGGATTTTACAGGCAGTATTTCTGCTTTTGGCCATATGGGTTTCTGGCAGGCAGACGGAGGAATGGTATCTCTGGAATTTGTCGGCCATGATTCCGTTTCTGGGCGTGATCTGTGTGCCGGAGCTTACAAAGAGCTTCAGCCTTGGAATGTGGGAACTGGAACAGAGCTGCTGCTTCAATTTAAGAAAGCTGATGGCTGCCAAGATGGCGGTCCTGGGAACCGTGGATGGCGTGTTCCTGATTTTTCTGATGGCGGCTGTGGGAAGCCGGGGAACCGGATTTACGGAGGCCGTCCTCGCCGTGCTTCTGCCGTTCCAGGTATCGAACGCGGTATATCTGGGGCTGTTTCAAGTGCTGAAACGCCACTGCAGCGGGTATGCACTCACCGCGGCGGGAATTTTTATGGCGGGAGGAATCCTGATGCTCAGGCAGTATCTTCCGGAGCTGCCCGTTACGGTTTCGGCTGGAATGGCGGCAGGTATCGGAATAGCGGGCTTCGTACTCCTGCTTGTGAGCGGATACGGGGTAGTAAAACAGATGGATAGAGAGGAGACAGTCATATGGAACTTCGGATAGACAGACTGACGAAACAGTATGGAGCGAAAATTGCGGTGGACCGCATGGATTTCACCCTGAAAGCGGGGGTATATGGACTTTTGGGCGCCAATGGGGCGGGGAAGACTACGCTGATGCGTATGATCTGTGATATTTTGAGACCGACCTCGGGGGAGGTGCTCTACGACGGGCGGCCTATCTCGGAACAGGGGGATGCCTACCGGATGGTTCTCGGCTATCTGCCCCAGCAGTTTGGCTATTATCCGGAATTTACAGCGAATAAATTCATGATGTATATGGCGGCGCTGAAGGGGCTGGGGAAGAGCACCGCAGCGGCAAAGACACTGGAACTTCTGGAGCTGGTAGGGCTGTCCGAGGTGAAAAACAAGAAGATTAAGACATTTTCCGGCGGGATGAAACAGAGGCTGGGAATCGCACAGGCCATGCTCAATGATCCGGAGATCCTCGTTCTCGATGAGCCGACCGCAGGGCTGGATCCGAAGGAGCGGGTGCGGTTCCGAAATCTGATCAGTTCTTTTTCCAAGGATAAGATTGTGCTTTTGTCCACCCATATCGTCTCCGATATTGAATACATTGCCAATGAGATTCTCGTCATGAAAGCGGGAAAACTGGTTCATCAGGGAAAACCGGAAGAAGTGACGAAGGAGATCACGGGATTCGTCTGGGAATGCAGAGTACCGGCCAGTGAAGCGGATCGCTGGAATGAAAAGTATACTATTGGAAATTTGAGAAATGAAGGCGATTACTCCATACTGCGGGTGATTTCCGAGCGTAAGCCTGCCGGAAATGCCGTTCCGGTGAAACCAGTTCTGGAGGATTTGTACTTGTACTATTTTGAGGAGGAGAATAGTTAATGAAACAATTAATAAAATTCGAATTTTCTAAACTATTAAAAAAGAAGCTTGTTTTCATCGCGCTGGGGGCGTTTGCCCTTATTTACGCTACCATGCTCTGGTCGTGGATCTTTGGAAATGAATGGGCTGTCACGCAGGAGGGGGAGCAGATTTACGGAACTGAGGCGGAGCGGTACAACACGGAGATTGCAAACCGTTTTGCCGGTCCCCTGACCGATGAGAAGGTGCAGGAGATTCTGGCCGCGTTTCCGAGAACGGATGGGATGACGACAGGAGACGTGTCCAACAATACGTATTATCCGGTTGCGAATCTGTTTGCGGAGCGGGATGGAACGTGGAACGGCAAAACGGTGCAGGAGGTATTTCCGGAATTCGATGAGCCTCCGGTGATCGGTATGTCCAGCCGGTGGGAATCCTTCTTATACAGCATGATGTATATCGTTCTGATGTCCGGAATTCTGGTGGTCATTATCGTTTCCCCTGTCTTTTCCGACGAGTATACCAGCGGGATGGACGCTTTGATTCTTACCTCACGGTATGGGAAGAAACGGTGCGTCCTGGCAAAGGTGATATCTGCGTTCTGCTTCAGCATCACGATGGAAGCGGTAATTCTGCTGGTGGGATTTTTGCTGTTTGCCGCCGGGCGCGGACTGGAGGGATGGAATACAGATATCCAGCTGAGTGAGCTGATGGTATTTTCGAGGATTGCGCAGCCGCTCAAATGCTATGAGGCGGCGTTCCTGACGGCGTTTCTGGCGATGATGTCCACCATCACAGTGACCGGTCTTACCCTGCTGTTTTCAGTCCTTTGTCCGACCTCCTTTGTATCCATTATCCTGGCGGCCGTCACTTATCTGGCTCCCATGTTTTTAAATCCGGGAAGCCAGACGGCAAGGCGCATACTGATGCTGTTTCCTGTGAACAGCATCAGCGTTTCGGGAGTCATGAGCGTGGGCGGCTTTACGGCGGGGAGTCTGACCATTCCGCTTCTCGCTGCAGTCGGGGGCGTCGCGGTCGTGATGGCAGCTGCCGGCACTGGCGGGTGCAGATGCATTTTTTCGAAACATCAGGTCTGTTGAACGCCATGGCCTGCGCACTGGACTCTATAAACCGCGTTTCCAGCCGATGGAATCGTGTTTTTCGCACATTCCCAGCCGCTGGTGATGGAGGGAACGATTATATTTAAGATTATTAAACGGCTGCATGAATGACGGCGGACCTCCGGATCCTAAATAACGGCGATCCTTTTATCCGGAGTATCCTACAAAAAGGAATCTGGCTTAAAGAAAATTCGATTGACAGATTCCTTTTTCTGTGATAACTTATGAAAGAGACTTTATAAAGGTATTTTAGTAATGAGGGCTGATAAAACTTCTGCATAGGAAAGGAGGCGCGCATGGGAGCGGATGCAAAGCTGATGAAGGAATTGAATAAGCGGCAGCTTCGCCGGATCCTCCGGCAGTGTAAGGAGGCGACCAAGCCTGAGCTGGCGGATCGTACCGGATTGAGTGTGGTCACGATCAACAGCCTTCTGGAGGACTTGTTGAAGACAGGGGAGGTTGTGCAGTCGGGGCTGGCCCCTTCCGGGGGAGGACGCCCCAGCACGCGGTACCAGTACCGGCCCGATTACCGGTATGCGGTGCTGCTGTACGGCCATCAGAGTGAAGGAAGAAATCTGATGCATTTGGCTGTCGTCAATCTGATGGGCGAGTGTGTATGGCGGAAAGAAGAGTATTTCGACGAGATCCTGGTGGAGAGCTTTGAGGCGGTTCTCGACGATGTGATCGGCCGATTTCCGGAAATCAGTCTGCTGGCATTTGGACTCCCGGGGGAGGTGGTGGATGATGTGGTGACCATTCATGATTACCAGGCGCTCGTCGGGCCGGAATTTATGGCCCATTATAAGGAACGCTACCATCTTCCGGTAGTCTTCGAGAACGATATCAATGCCATGACATACGGCGCCTGCCGGGAAGGGGACGTGGAAAAGGCCACGGTGGCGGGAATTTATCTCCCGAGAATTTATCCGCCGGGCGCAGGACTCGTAATTCAGGGGAAAATCTATTATGGAACGTCCCACTGCGCTGGCGAGCTCGCCGGTCTTCCCGTGCCGGTTTCATGGGATTCACTGGATTATGGGCGAGAGAACGACGTCCTGGAGAACCTAAAGCTTCTGACCGCGGTGTATGGGTTTACAGTAGCTCCGGAAACGCTCATATTTTATGGTGATTTCTTTACAGGGGAGCTGCAGGAGCAGCTGAGGGCATACAGCGGGAGGCTTCTGGAAGGGAAATTCCATATGGATCTTATCTTCGCAGAAAATCTGGAACGGGATTACGAAGAAGGAATGAAGCGGCTGGCCCTGGAAGCGCTGTGGGAAGAAATGGAATAAAGATGAAGAAGTGATGAAACAGTGATGAAACAGAGACAGAATCGAACATGAGGAGGAAGTAAAGATGAATCAGAGAGAAAGAATGTTAAGCGAACTGCCATATAAGGCGTGGGAGGATGGACTCGAGGAGGAGCGGAAGGAGAGCAGAAAACGGGTTCACCGTTATAACAATCTGCCTCCGGAGGCGGAAAAAGAGAAAGATGCGCTGATCCGTGAGATCTTCGGAAAAACGGGTGAGAATATCTTTGTGGAGGCGCCGTTCCGCTGTGATTATGGAACCCACATTGAAGCCGGAAATAATTTCTATGCGAATTTCAACTGTGTTATCCTGGATGTGGCAAAGGTGGTAATCGGCGAGAATGTCATGTTTGCCCCCAATGTGGCGGTCTATACGGCTGGCCATCCGGTTCATCCCGATTCGAGAAACAGTGGATATGAGTACGGAATCGGCGTGACAATCGGGGATAATGTCTGGGTCGGCGGAAATTCCGTCATCAATCCGGGCGTCCATATCGGCAATAACGTTGTAATCGGTTCCGGCAGCGTTGTGACAAAGGATATTCCTGATAATGCGATAGCCGTGGGCAATCCCTGCCGTGTGATCCGCTATATTACGGAAGAAGACCGGAAATACTATTTCAAAGACCGGGAGTTTGACGTAGACGATTATAAATAGGAAGGACCGCCAGCGTGTGAAACTTTTGTGATCTTTCCCTGAGAATTATTTACAGTTTCCTACTATCGTGGTATGATATGGCTGATTTCTGGAAAATGATGTGATACGAAAGGAGAATGCCATATGACGATGATGGAACGATTGATTGGTTACTTAACAGGCCATTTTGATAATTCGCAGCAGCTGGAACGGTTCGAAAGAGAAGGGATCACCGGTTATCCCAGGGCGGAGCACAGGAATACCGTGTGCAATGACCGGATAACGGGGCTGCCGGCAGATTTTTCCGGAGTATTCGTTCTGGAGGAGAGCTATTATACGACGGACGGCAAGACGAATGCAATGCCGCATCTGTTCCTGTTTACGGAGGAAGAGGGAGGCATCAAGCTGACTTCCTACGATATGCCGGAGGGATACACGAAGGAGAACTTTACCAGCGAGAACTTAAAAGAGACTGCATGGGAAAGTCTGAAGATTTCAGAGAAGTTCACGCCGATCATTTATCACGAGGAGAACGGAGCCTTTGTGGGAAAAGGTGTCAGCATGTTTTCGCCGGTGCTGAAATTTAAGCTGGAGGAGAGATTCGACAGTGAGGTGCTGGAGGTCTCAGAGACCTTCGAGGTGAACGGAAAACGGACGTTTGGATATGATCTGCCGTTGGAATATAGAAGAGTGTAGTCTTTGTTGAATATTTTCAGATAGTTAGTGATCCGGGGGCGGAAGCCCCCGGTTTTTTTGTACTGACAGAGGTTAAACTGTTACGACAGAGGAAGCAATCTTTTCCCAACACGTTTACATTTCCCCTACAACGCGGTAAAATACAAGGAACATGATATACAAGGAACATGACATACTCCCAGGAGGCAAAATGATTCCCAGAAATGAAATTCTAAAGCGCCTTCGCGCGCAGATCAACGTAAATGGACACATTATAGGTACGGTGGCAGGCTCGGGCATGACTGCCAGATATTCGGCCATGGGAGGGGCGGATTTACTTCTGGCGCTGAGCGCCGGGAAGTTCAGGATTATGGGAAGAAGCTCCTTCTCCAGCTATCTGTGTTATGGCGACAGCAACACGATCGTGATGGATATGGGCTGCAACGAACTGCTGCCGATCATAAGGGATACGCCGGTGCTTTTTGGCCTGTTTGCCAGTGATCCGATGATCAATCTCTATGATTATCTGCAAAAGATCCGTGAAAATGGTTTTTCCGGCGTTGTAAATTACCCGACGCTGTCACTGATTGACGGGAAGTTCGGGGAAGCACTGAGCGAAGAGGGGAATACCTATGAGAAGGAAGTGGAGGCCATTAAGCTGGCTCACTTTCTTGATTTATTCACCATTGCCTTTGTCGTGGACGCGGAGCAGGCCAGGAAGATGACGCTGGCCGGAGCCGATGTGATCTGCGCTCATCTGGGGCTGACCAAGGGCGGATTTCTGGGGGCGAAAAAGTACATCTCCATCAATGATGCGAGAAAGATATCGGACGAGATATTCAATGCCAGTGACGAGATACGAAGCGATGTCATAAAGATGATCTATGCCGGACCGGCCAATACGCCGATCGACATGCTGTATCTGTACCAGAATACAAAATGTCAGGGCTACATAGGCGGTTCAACCTTCGACCGGATTCCTACGGAACGGGCGATTTTAAATACGACGAAGGCGTTCAAAAGCTACGGAAGCTTTGATGAAAAAGACCCCATGTCTAAGCTTCTGAACGGAAACTGGAATCCGGGCGATTACGTGGAATTTGTGAAAAAATATATCGAAGAGCACTATATGAAGGAAATTCAGCTGAGGGATTTGGCGGTGGTAGCCCACGTGTCCGGTTCTTATTTAAGTGTCAAATTTAAGAAGGAAGTCGGATGCAGCTTCACAGAGTATCTGGTGCGGTTCCGTATGAACAAGGCGAAGGAATTGTTCGAACAGAAAAATTCCTCCTGCAAGGAGGTTGCCGCCATGGTAGGATATGAAGATTACGCCCAGTTTTCCAGAATGTTTAAGAAGTTTACGGGCATTCCGCCGGTGGAATATGCAAGGAAAGGGAGAGAAACACAAATACGTTCAGGAGGAAGCTTATGACTGTCGACGTGAAAAATGTGAAAATGGAACTGTTCGTGCCGGAAGCGTATGTTGAACCAATACGGGAGGCGCTGACGCTGATCGGTGCATGCCGGGTCGGTAACTACGATCACGTGGTCTCTTACCATAGTATAAAGGGGACATGGAGACCATTGGAAAACAGCAATCCCTTTAACGGGGCAATTGGAGAAATTTGCTGCGGCACTGAAGTCAAAATGGAGATGCGCTGTCCGGTTGAACTGGCAGAGAATGCGGTCAATACGGTTAAAAAGATTCACCCATATGAGGAACCGGTCATAAATGTCATTCCGCTATTGGAGTTTTAACGGGGAGTTAAGCCGGAAGTATTTTCATAAAAAGGAGGAGTTGTGGGAGTCAGTAAAAAAGGAAAACGGAAAATTATGATAGACGGGAACGTGTACTGGTGGTTTGCAGAGGAGGGGGCCGGGGGCGAACCGGTATGCAGTATTTACGCCCAAATACATCGAGGAGTTAATCCGAATAGGAATTTCAGATAATTTCAACGCTTTAGGAGGGGAATGATATGTTTCAATCGATTTTTCAGAAGACAATGGCTGAGGAGAACTGGCAGGAAGTCCAGAAACAGGGGGCTGAGAATATACCGGCACTTTTTCCTCTGGGCGTTATTGAAGAGCATGGACCGCATCTTCCGTTAGGCTCTGATATTTACTGGAGTTATGCGATGTGCAGGAATGTGAAGGAAAAACTAAAGCATGTGGGGAAAGAGAGTGTGATACTTCCGCCGTACTATTGGGGAGTGAATCACTGTACCGGGAGCTTTCCGGGGACATTTTCGCTGAAGCCGGAGACTATGAGGCAGGTGCTGTTTGAAATATTTGAAAATATAAAGGATTTTTCCTTCCGCCAGGTATACTGCTTTAATTATCATGGAGATTCCTTCCATGTAAACAGTATTATTGAAACAATTAAAGAAGTGAACGAAAAGCTGGATCTTTCGGTCAAACTGGTCGTGGATGCAATGGATTTACCACTGTATGGATGGCGGGGAGATGAGAATTTTCTGTTGGTTGTGGATCCGGACTATCCAGTGGAGTGGTTTGAAGAGGAAGAACCTTCAGAACACGGATTGCTGGATATTCATGCAGGTGCGTTTGAGACTGCGGTTCTTCATTATTTTTGTCCGGAACTGGTTGATTTGAAGACTGCGGAACAGTTGGTCTCATCATCGCTGAATGAGGAAGGCATGGAAAAATGGCTCCAGGGCGGCAGTGTAATCAGGGAGGCGGCTCCTCTGGGCTATGCGGGTAATCCGGCGGGGCATCGCGCTGTCGCCAAACACGTGGCGGAAATGCTGGATATGCAGGTGGAAAATATCGTTAGCCAAATGAGGCTATGATGGAAGGCAGGATAAAATGGAACTGAATTATAGAAAAGCCGTGCTGGACGATGCGGAACTTCTGATTGAAATGTATAATGCGGCCTTCCATGCGGATTACATTCGCTACGGGGAATGCCCGGCGTATGGGAAGACGAAGGAAGCGATGGAATTATCCATTGCCGGATTTCCCAAATACATTATTTTGAGTAAGGAAGTCCCTGTTGGTGTGATTTCTCTCGTGAACAGAGGGGATGGACAGTACCATCTGGGGTGTTTATGTATTATCCCGGAATATCAGGGGAAGGGAATCGGTTCCCGGGCATTTCGGCATATGCTGTCTGTTTTTCCTGACTGGAAGCGGATTACGCTGGAAACGCCTGCGGATAAAGAGGAGAACATCGCATTCTATACGAAAAAATGTGGATTTCATACTGGGAATAAGGAGATGGATGGAAATGTGGAGGTTATTACTTTCTATATGGAGCGCTAAGGAAGATTGCGCGTTTAGGAAATCAATGCATATATGAAATAGAAGATCACTTTATATAATTGAAAAAAGATCAAATCATGAACAGAGAGGCAGCGGTACAGCAAAAGTACCGCTGCCTCTCATTTTTGTACCCAAAAGTAAAAAAGCGGGAAAACGCATCTCCAGGCGCTGCAAATCGCTTTAAATTCTAAATCTAATATAAACACAAGGATAGTTAATAAAAACAACAACATTTAGAAATATAAACACAAGAGAAGATAAATTAACAACATTTATTCAGAAATGAGGGAAGTGTACAATATATTTGTAGCAGGGAAGCAAAAACGGGGATAGAAATACAGCGAAAATCACGGCCGGGTTTCGCTGAAAAGAAGGAGAGGTTTACATGAAAACAATAGCAATCGCAGGAACCTTTGATACGAAAGGAAAGGAATATCTCTATGTAAAGGGACTGGTTGAGGAGCTGGGGCTGCACGCATTAACCATACATACCGGCGTGTTTGAACCAGAGTTTACGCCGGACGTGTCCAACGCGGAGGTGGCAGCCGCGGCCGGATACGATATCCGCGCCATTGTGGAACGAAAGGACCGGGCCATGGCGACAGAGGCGCTGTCGAAAGGAATGGAGACACTGGTTTTGCAGCTGTACGGGGAAGGCAGGTTTGACGGGATTCTGTCATTTGGAGGTTCAGGGGGAACTTCCATGGTGACTCCGGCCATGCGGGCGCTGCCCATCGGAGTTCCCAAGCTTATGGTGTCAACCATGGCTTCCGGCAACGTGGAGCAGTATGTGGGCACCAGCGACATTGTGATGATGCCGTCCATTGTAGATGTAGCCGGGCTGAACTCCATCTCAAAGGTGATTTTCAGAAATGCGGTCCTTGCCGTCTGCGGAATGGTGAGGCTGAAAGAGGAGCTGAAGCCGGAGACAGGGGATCACAAGCCTCTGGTTGCTGCGACCATGTTCGGTGTTACGACGCCGTGTGTTGGATTTGCAAAGGAGTGTCTGGAGACGCATGGGTATGAAGTCCTGGTATTTCATGCGACCGGTACCGGGGGGCGGACGATGGAAGCGCTGACGGACGCCGGATTTTTTAAGGGCGTGTTGGACCTGACCACGACGGAGTGGTGTGACGAGGTGGTGGGCGGAGTCCTGGCAGCAGGCCAGACGCGCTGTGAGGCGGCGGCCCGCGGCGGGGTTCCCCAGGTAGTTTCCGTAGGGGCCATGGATATGGTGAATTTCGGGCCGTTCGATACGGTTCCGCAGAAATTTGCGGGAAGAAATCTCTATAAACATAACCCGACCGTTACCCTGATGAGGACCACGGCCGCTGAAAATAGAGAGGTTGGAGAAAAGCTGACTGAGAAGCTGAATCTGGCTTCCGGAAAGACTGCGCTGCTGCTTCCGTTAAAAGGCGTATCGGCCATCGACGCGGAGGGCCAGCCATTCTACGGACCAAAGGAAGATCAGGTGCTGTTTCAGACACTGCGTGACGGGGTGAACCGGGACGCTGTTGAGATCATGGAACTGGATTACAACATCAACGATAAGGAATTTGCCGTATGTGCGGCTGAAAAATTAATGGAACTTATGGAACGAGAAGCATAAGAACAAGGAGGATTTAAAAATGAACAGAATGACAAGAAGTGAGATCATGGAAAAATTCCACAAAGAGGTGGAAGAGGGAAGAATCCTGGTAGGCGTTGGCGCAGGAACCGGAATTACGGCGAAATGCAGTGAAAAGGGCGGAGCTGACATGCTGATTATCTACAATTCCGGTCGTTTCCGTATGGCTGGCCGCGGTTCCCTGTCAGGGCTGCTGGCGTATGGAGATGCCAATAAGATCGTACAGGAAATGGGCTCCGAGGTGCTTCCGGTCGTGAAAAACACTCCGGTTCTCGCCGGTGTCTGCGGTACGGATCCTTTCCGTGTGATGGACCTGTTTTTGAAACAGCTGAAGGACCAGGGCTTCAACGGTGTGCAGAATTTCCCGACCGTAGGATTAATTGACGGCAAATTCAGAGCTAACCTGGAGGAGACAGGAATGGGATACGGACTGGAGGTTGACATGGTCCGTGAAGCACACAAGCTGGATATGCTCACCTGTCCATACGTCTTCGATCCGGAGCAGGCAAAAGCCATGGCGGAAGCCGGAGCGGATATACTGGTTGCCCATATGGGACTGACCACCAAGGGAAGCATCGGCGCGGAGACAGCGCTCACGCTGGATGACTGCTGCGTAAAGATCAGGGAGATTATCAAGGCGGGAAGAGAAGTGCGCCAGGATATCATGGTTATCTGCCATGGCGGCCCGATTGCAGATCCTGAGGATGCAGCCTACGTAATCAAACATGTGCCTGAAATCGACGGATTTTTCGGCGCTTCCTCCATCGAGCGCCTCGCATCAGAACGTGGAATGACCGCACAGACAGAAGCATTTAAGGCCATTGAAAAATAAAAACCAATATGCCCTGGGGCTGCACTGCCGCAGGGCATAAGCTGAATAGAAATGGAGAAGGGGAAAATATGGACAAACAGGGGATTACAGCAGATAAAAAGACTGTGTTTGATTTGAAGTTTTTTATAAAATGGGGGATCGCAATCGGAGTTCCCTGCATCCTTTACTTTGCAATTCCGCAGACGGAGGCCGTCTCACTGGAAATGAGAAAATTCTTCGTGTGCACCGCGTGGGCGATTCTGACCTGGGCGATGAATCTGCTTCCGGTTTACATTTCCGGCCTGCTCTTAACGGTAGGAGCGATTCTTTGGGGAGTGGCCCCCGCCAATGTCGTCCTGTCACCGTGGACCGGATCGGTCGTATGGCTGTCTCTGGGCGGTCTGACGCTTTCCGTGATCTTTGAGAAAAGCGGGCTGATGCAGCGGATCGCGTACTTTTTTATTGTAAAATCCGGCGGTTCCTATAAGGGGATCGTAACGGGAATCACACTGTCCGGTATCGTGGTGGGGCTTCTGGTCCCCAATATGACCGGCCGTGTCGCCCTCTACTGCGCCCTGTGTTTTGGAATCTACAACGCGTTAAAGATACCGAAAAACAGCAATACCGGAGCCGGAATCATGTTTGCCGGTTTCGTGGCGGCAATCGCACCATCCTGGCTGTATTTATCCGCAAGCGAGAACCTTCAGCTGGTCAATTCCTATTTAAAGGAAACCGGAAACAGCGTCAGCTGGATGCAGTATTTTATCAGTAACTTTCCCGTCATGCTTTTATGGCTGATCGTCCTTCTGATCATGGTGCGGATTCTGTTCAAACAGGATGCCTCCATTGACGGAAAAGAGTATTTTAAAGAAAAACAGGAATCTCTCGGAAAAATGTCGAAAAAGGAAATTAAGTTTCTGGTTATCCTGATTTTACTCGTTATTGCAATGGTATTTTCGGGAATTGACGCAGGCTGGCTCTTTATTCTGGCTGTGATCGCCTGTTTCCTTCCGGGCGTGGACGTTGCGGATATCGAGGATATGAAGCAGGTGAATTTCCCGATGGTATTCTTCGTGGCGGCAACCATGGCGATTGGAAGCATGTCAAATGCCGTTGGCGTAGCCGGTCTGGTGAGCGAGCTGATGATGCCGATTCTCCAGAATGTCGGAAATTTTGGATTGATCCTGTTTGCATGGCTGACCGGTGTGATCACCGATATGATGATGACTCCTCTGGCCGGTATGGCGGCATTTTCACCGCTTTTTATCGACATTGCGGCGAAGCTGGGACTCAGCGTGGTGGGAACCACCTTCAGTTTCGTATGGGGTGTGGAGCAGCTGTTCTTCCCCTATGAGTGGGCGCTGTTCCTGATTCTGTTCAGCTATGACGTCTTTGATATGAAAAAAGCCATGAAATTCTGTACCGTCCGCACAATACTCAGCATCATTTTCCTGGCGGTTCTGATTTATCCGTACTGGATGATGACTGGATTTTTAAGATAGGAGAGGAAACATGAAAATATATGACGTAATCATTGTGGGGAGCGGACCTGCCGGGATGACGGCCGCGATATATGCGAAGAGAGCGAATCTTGACGTTCTCCTTTTAGATAAACTGGCGCCGGGCGGGCAGATCATCAATACATATGAAATACAGAACTATCCGGGCTTCAGTTCGGTCAATGGAGCCGATCTGGCGATGCAGGTATTTGAGCATACCCAGGCTCTGGGAATCGAATTCGATTACGGCACTGTGGAAAAAATCGAGACAGAGGAACGGGAAGACGACGGCTGCGGTACCATAAAAATAGTGACGTGTGCGGAAGGAAAAACATACCGTTCTTTGGCAGTCATTTTGGCTACGGGAACAAAGCCGCGTATGCTCCACGTGCCTAATGAGCTGGATTTTGCAGGAAAATCCATTAGCTGGTGCGCCATCTGTGATGGCGCAAAATACCGGGATAAATCGGTCATCGTGATTGGCGGAGGCAATTCCGCGGTGGAGGAATCCATCTACCTGGCGGAAATGGCAAAAAAGGTGACGGTGGTAACCATGCTTGATCTCACCGCAGACCCGATGGCCTGCGATAAACTGAAGTCCATGCCCAATGTGGAAGTCCATGAGTGGTTTGATATCAAAGAATTTCTGCCTGGGGCTGTATTTACCGGCCTGCGTGCGGTTTCCAGCAAAACAGGGGAGGAAATCGTAGTATACGGAGACGGCGCGTTCGAATATATCGGACTTCAGCCGGTAACGGAACCATTTGCAGGTCTCGGCATTCTGGAATCACACGGTTATATTGAAGCGAACGAGCGGATGGAGACGGCGGTGCCGGGAATCTTCGGTGCCGGTGATAGTAACAGCAAGCTCCTCCGGCAGATCGTGACCGCCTGCTCGGATGGCGCAGTGGCCGCTCAGTCAGCGGCGGCGTATAAGAAGAAATGTATGGGATAATGGGGAAGGAAGGGATAACAGATGATTCGATATGAGAAGAAAAACAGCCTGATTACACAGCAGGCGGAAGCGGAACAGAAGTTTCTGGAGACATTCGAGGCGGGAGCATACACGGCATCCAGCCCGCTGGTAGTGAGAAATCCGTATCTGATCTCTCCGCTGACGGCGATGATTCTTTTTAAGACCGCTGTAAAGCAGGAGGTCACGCTGACGGTGAAGGGGAAGGAGCCGGAAGGCGATATCAGCCATACATTTCCGGCCGATACGGTCCATATTCTTCCGGTTTATGGTCTGTATGCGGACTGCGAAAATACGGTGGAGCTCATTTTGTCGGGAGGAGAACGGGAGACGGTTATGATTAAAACCGAGCCGCTTCCCCCAGAGGTACCGGTTCCCACATGCTGCAAGGGCAGCGGGGCGCATATGGGAGACAATGTGATTTTTCTGACACAGACGTCCAAGGCCGATGCGCTGGCATGTGATTACCGCGGGGACGTAAGGTGGTATCTGACGGTAAACGTCTGCTTTGATATGAAGCGTCTTGCGAACGGCCATCTGCTTGTCGGTACGGACCGGCTGATAAAGCTGCCGTATTACGTGAGCGGTGTGTACGAGATGGGGGTACACGGAAAAATATACCGGGAATACAGGCTTCCGGGCGGTTATCACCATGATACCTTTGAGATGGAAGACGGCAATATCCTGATGCTGTCTCAGATTCCGGACCGGGATACCGTAGAAGATGTGCTGGTCCTTGTCGACCGCCAGACGGGAGCGATCGTGAGAACCTGGGATTACAGGGAGATTCTGCCTTACGACTGCCAGACGACCTGGTCCGGATCGGCTTCTGCACACGACTGGTTCCATAATAATGCGGTATGGTACGATAAGAAGACGGATTCCATCACGCTTTCCGGCCGGCATCAGGATGCGGTGATTAATATAGACTTCAAAACAGGAGCTCTTAACTGGATTCTGGGAGATCCGGAGGGCTGGCCGGAAGAGTACGTGGAGAAGTATTTCTTCCGGCCGATCAGTGAACCGTATGAATGGTCTTACGAGCAGCACGGCGTGGTGGTGTGCCCGGACGGAGATATTATGATGTTCGATAACGGTCACTATCGTTCCAAGTTAAAGGCTCATTACAGCAAGGCGAAGGACAGCTATTCCAGAGGCGTGCGCTACCATATCGACAGAGAGGCACGGACAATCGAACAGGTATGGCAGTATGGAAAGGAGAGAGGCGCAGACTTCTTTTCGCCATATATCTGTAATGTGGAATATTACGATGAAGGCCGTTATATGGTGCATTCCGGGGGAATTGCCTATAAGGACGGGGAACCGTTAGAGGGGCTGGGGAGCATGGATGGAACCGGTGAGGGCTGTACGCTGAATGCAATTACCTGCGAACTGGTAAATGATGAGGTAGTCTATGAGCTGCATGTACCTTCCAATGTATTCCGCGCCGAGAAGCTGCCCATGTATTATGCCGGTGAGACGGCGGAACTGGGAGCAGGGAAAACACTTGGTTCCATGAGCAGAACTGGAGAATTTGAGACAGAGATTCCGGCCGCCTGTACGGGGGAACTGATTCCGGAGCATTACGAGGCTTCCGTTACGGAGGAGGAGGACCGAATCATGTTTAATGCTACCTTTGAGAAAGGGGAACTGGCCATGCTCCTGCTGGAAGAGGAAGACGGCGGAGTGCACCGCTATTATATCAACACGTCGGCTGCGAAGAACTTCGAGGCAATGTGTGTGGGAACGTTTCTGAAGAATGATCCCAGAAATGTAGATGTGTATGTCAATAAATGCGGGTTGGGCAAAAACGTGAAGGTTCGCGTGCTGCTGGAAGACAAAATCTATGAGACCGGTGTCGAAATCCATATGGAATAGCAGACCAGCAGAGCGGGAAAGAGAAGGAGAACCGGGATAGCATGCGGGCAGGGCCGCTGTGTTCGGAGCATGGAAATGCGAGGGATACAGCGGCTTTTTGCTGTGAAGTCCGGAGAGTTGGAGGTTGATTCCCGTGAACGGCGGGCCAAGTGCCATGCTTGCATGAACATTTGGCGACTGCTGCGAGGGTCAATTCCCCACAGGGAGTATTTGACTTTAGTGAAGAAAATGATAAAATATATATATTCAGCAGTTCTGGAGAGAAGAGATGAATCATAGCAATTGTAGAATGAAAACAGCATTGAGAAAAGGAGAAAAATGTTATGGGATTTAAAGAGATAGCAGTGGAAGAACTGAATTTTAATCCATTTACAAAGATTGGCACTGAGTGGATGCTGATCACGGCGGGCGATGAGAAGAATTTTAATACAATGACGGCCAGCTGGGGCGGAATGGGAATTATGTGGAACAAGAATGTGATTACTGCTTATATCCGGCCTCAGCGCTATAC
Source organism: Hungatella hominis (assembly GCF_014288005.1). Classification (NCBI taxonomy): domain Bacteria; kingdom Bacillati; phylum Bacillota; class Clostridia; order Lachnospirales; family Lachnospiraceae; genus Hungatella; species Hungatella hominis. The sequence continues at coordinate 124,264 of NZ_JACOPB010000006.1, read as the reverse complement.
GAAAGAATTTGTCGATGCCAATGAGTTGTTCACCGTATCTTTTTATGATAAGGAGTACAGAAAGGCATTGAACATCTGCGGAACAAAATCCGGACGTGACTGCGACAAGGTAAAGGAGGCAGGTCTGACTCCCTATTTTATCGACGGTACCACAGCATTCGAGGAAGCAAATATGATTTTTGTCTTGCGGAAACTGTACTCCGATCCCATGCCGGCTGAAAATTTACTGGATCGGGAAATTGATCAGAAATGTTATCCGAATAAAGACTATCATACTATGTATGTATCGGAGATTGTGAAAGTGCTTGTGGCAGAATGTTAAGCTGTATAATTGTGAAGGGATTTTTAGTAGATGGGGAGATAAGGAAGTGAAATGCTGGTGCGAATCTCAAGTAAACATGAAAATACTGGGGGATTCGCACTGGGAAAATGAGGGAGTATGAAGCAGAAGGAAGATAGCTATTGATTTTTTTGAAAAATATTGTACAATATAGTTAAAAATGTGGGTGGGTAGTGGGGGAATGTTGTGGAGAATTGCTGTCACCTTCTGCGAGGAAGGTGTGGATTGAAATATCTGGGACAGGACTTACTGGGGGTCAATTTAAGGTCACCTTCTGCGAGGAAGGTGTGGATTGAAATACCCCCTCAACGAGCACGGGATAAATTTCACCCGTCACCTTCTGCGAGGAAGGTGTGGATTGAAATATGTGAATATAGAAGGTTCCCACACCACTCTCATGTCACCTTCTGCGAGGAAGGTGTGGATTGAAATGGACAAATACAGCGGGGAAAGTTATGTTTTCCCGTCACCTTCTGCGAGGAAGGTGTGGATTGAAATATCCATGCCAGTGCTGCATGGCCATAGTCAGCCCGTCACCTTCTGCGAGGAAGGTGTGGATTGAAATTTCGAGGAATATATGGATTGGAATAACCATATCCCCCCTTCCAACCTTTCTTCACAACAAAAAGAACCTTCAGAAAGCAAATGCTTCTAAAGGTTCTTTTTTTCTGATAACAACATCCACTCTAATCCCCAAGATAATAAACCGCCGTAAAATACCCCTTACTATTATAATAAAGCGCATTCCCAAGTACGCTGCTGTCAGCCAGCGCCTCCGTCTCCCCGCCGCTCTCCGATGCACCAGCACAAATCTCCATCTGAGTTTTCGATGCTTCTGCCAGGCTGGTATAAGCGCCTGTCACGGCTCCTTTCAGAATGTAAATGTCCCCCTCATATACCGTCTTCATCACAGTGTCTGCGCTGGTCTGCCACAAAGTATAGGTTCCATTTTCCAGATCTGCGATGACTCCTGTTTCACTGCCTTGTGAGGAAGGCAGTGTTCCCTTGTCATACATCAGATAGCCGTATGAATTCGAGTCTCCTGCATTGGGATCCAGGGAAAGTAGTTGGCTTTCGCCGGTCAGCGCGTTTAAAACTACTTCGGCTTCCCCGCCGTTTTGCACTGCAGAAAACTGTTCCTGCGTCATGGAGGCGGGAACAGAGATCGTGCCGGGAACGCTGTAGTATACGCCCATATCTTTCGCCTTCGTCAGATCTGCGGACAGCCCGGTTTCCCGGCCGGTTTGCAGGTACGAGAGGTAAGGCGCAAGCGGAAGGCGGTCCCATTCGCCTGCATAATCGATTCCGTCTATGATATTTCTTTTGTCAAAAGGTTCCTCTTCCAGTCCCCGAATCAGCGTAATATTCTTTTTCTCGATATCAGAAAGCAGGGAATCCGAAAATTTGTCCGGATCCAGTAGGCTCCGATACCAGACTTTATTGGAAAAATACTGGCTTAAGACCTCGGAATCAAATTTCCGTCCATGCGCCGCGTAAATTTCATTTCTGAGCAGCCACAGGTCTTCGGTCGGATATAAGTATAAATCCGCTTTGCTTAAATAACGGGTGAATACCTCCGGCCTGCTGAAAGAACGCTGGAAGGAATAGTAATCCCCCTCCAGATGAGCGTTGCCGTCTACTGTAATATGTGGAACCGCGTCATTTAAATAGAAGGTTATGCTGCACGTTCCTTTTTCCTGGGCTGCGTCGTGGAATTCCGGTATGATGCTGTAATCCATTTTTCCGCTCTCCGTATCAACGGCCGCTTGAGCAATCCCATTCCAGAAGCTTTCATATTGGTTATCCTGAGACAGGAAATCGCAGGTCAGACGGCCGGAATCCTTCCAGTCCTGTGTGAGCGAAAAAGATATGGCGGACCGCACGTCGCCTGCTTTAAAATACCTGCTGGATATCAGCTCAGTGTCGGCATCCAGGTTTTTCAATGCTTTAATATCAAATTTTAGAGCGCCTGCCCCAGAGGAAGAACCATCTGGTGAAATCGGACTCTGGTCCTCTGCACCGGAGGATTTCTCCGGCGGGGATGCGTTTTCTGCCAGATCGCCTTCCTGCGTTTCTTCCTGATTGGAGTAGGGCACCTGCGTGAAATCTGCCGTATGGTTCAAAGCCCGGTCCGTATGGCAGGCAGAGGATAAGATACTAATTACAATGACACATCCCAGCAACAGCTTTCTCTTCATTCGCGTTCTTCCTTTCCATCGTGAAGCACCGTGCCTGTACGGCCCGGCGGCTTACGTTCCATTCGTTATCCTGATATTCTGTACCGCTATCATACCATATACCTCTGAAAATGAAAATAATTCCCCGTCATAATTTGTCCCCCTTCACATATATTGAGGTAAGAGGAGGGATGAAGGTGGAGAAAAAAGACGAGCTCATAAAAATCTTTTCGAAGAATATAAGAGAGATTCTAAACCGGGTCGCCGTTGACTATGATGAAGTGCAGGAGATCCGCCTGCGGGTGGCGGCGCCGCTTTTGATGGTCTATAAGAATGAAGAGTACTACATAAGCCGTTTGGGACAGCTGAGCCGGGACTGCCGGGATGCCTATCTGGTGAGCCGGGGCGAGTTAAAGGAAACCATGGAATACATGAGCAATTATTCCCTGTATGCATTTGAGGAAGAGATGAAGCAGGGATTTCTTACCATCCAGGGGGGCCACCGCATCGGCGTTGCGGGTAAAACCATTTTGGACGAGTCGGGGATCAAGACAATGAAGTTTATTTCCTTTATCAATGTAAGACTGTCGCATCAGGTGAAGGGGTGTGCTTCCCCGGTTCTTCCGTATCTCTATGACAAGGAAGAAATTCTGCACACCCTGATCATTTCGCCGCCGCGGTGCGGGAAGACGACGCTGCTCCGTGATCTGATCCGGCAGATTTCCAATGGGACAAAGGATCACGCAGGCATGACGGTGGGAGTGGTGGACGAACGGTCGGAAATCGGCGCCTGCTACCAGGGAATGCCCCAGAATGAGCTGGGAATCCGCACCGATATCCTTGACTGCTGTCCGAAGGCCAGAGGCATGATGATGCTGATCCGCACCATGTCGCCGCGGGTGATAGCCGTGGATGAAATCGGAAGCAGGGAAGACTTAGAGGCCATGGAGTACGTTATGAACTGCGGATGCAAGCTGATCGCCACGGTGCACGGCAGCTCCATCGACGATCTGAAGCAGAAGCCGGTGCTGCGAAGACTGGTGGATGAGCGGATTTTTGAGCGGTATATCGTGCTGAATAATAAAGGAAAGATCGGCAATATCGATCAGATCTACGATTCCCGCGGGACGCAGCTTTATAAGGCGGAGGTCCACCGCATGGGGAAAAGATGGAACAGCGAGGAGTGCATGGCGTATGGATAACACGGGAATCAGAATTCTGGGAGCCGTTCTCGTCGTGATTTCCTGCTCTGGCATGGGATTTTTTATGGCGGGACAGTGGGGAGAACGGCTGAAAACCATGGAACACTTAAGAAAAATGATCTTCCTGCTGAAAGGAGAGATCGTATACGCCCGCTCCGCGCTCCCTGAAAGCTTCGATCGGACGGGGAAGAAGGGCGGAGGAGAGATCGGCGACCTGTTTATCCGGGTTGCCGAGCGGATGGAGGGACAGCGGGGGGAGCCATTTTACGATATCTGGCAGGAGGAGATCGATAAGCTCCCCAAAGCCTTCTGTCTTTCGAAAGAGGACAGGCAGAGTTTGAAAGGACTGGGCGAGCATCTTGGATATCTGGACCTGGAGATGCAGGAGAGGACGATTCTCCTCTATCTGGAGCAGCTGGATCTATCCATCGGTTATCTCAGGGAACATAAGCAGGAACGGAGCCGTCTCTATACCAGCCTTGGTATTATGGGCGGCATCTTCATAACGATTATGATGTATTAGCACGCCGGACGGCGATGTTTGACTATAAGGAGGATAGCATGGGGGTCAATCTGATATTTAAAATAGCGGCGGTTGGAATCCTGGTTTCCGTCATCTGCCAGGTACTTAAGCACAGCGGGCGGGAAGAACAGGCATTTTTGACGAGTCTCGCTGGTTTAATCCTGGTGCTGTTCTGGCTGGTGCCTTACATTTATCAGCTGTTTGAAACCATTAAAAATCTGTTTGCATTGTAGGGGTAATGAGAATATGACGGTAGTGACCATAGCCGTAGTCGGTATCACGGCAGTCCTTCTGGCCGTTGCGCTGAAGGGCATGAAAGGGGAGTACGGAACCTATCTGGTGATGGCAGCCGGATTTTTCATCTTTTTTTACGGAGTCGGAAAGCTGACCACAATTCTGGATACCATAAAACAGGTTCAGTCTTATATCAGGATCAACAGCGTCTATCTGTCCACCCTGATTAAAATGATCGGGATCACCTACGTGGCGGAATTTGCCGCCGGAATCTGCAAGGATGCGGGATACGGCGCCGTGGGCACGCAGATCGAAATCTTCGGCAAACTGTCGGTGCTTGCCGTCAGCATGCCGATTCTCTTAGCGCTTATCGAGACCCTGCAGGTATTTCTGTCATGAAGGGGCATCTGTACAAAACAGCCGTATTACTGGTGCTGGCGGTGGTCCTGTCGGGAACGGGAGGCTTGTTTTTGGCAGGAGGGCTGTCCACGGTCATGATCAGCTGTGCGGCGGAGCACAGTGGCGGGTCTCCTGCCGATTCCGGGGAGACGGTGGACGAAGCGGAGACGAAAGAGGTCTCCATGGATTTGGAACAGTATGATTTAACGGAGATTCAGGATTATATTAATTCTCAGGGGACGAGCGGCTGGAACCTGTCCTTTAAACAAATGATGAAGGATATCATGGCAGGCAGGCTGGGAGATGTGATGGGGCAGATTGGTACTGGCATCCGCGATGCTCTGTTTTCGGAAATCAGAAATAACGGCCATATGATGGGCCAGATCATTATTCTGGGAATTATCGGTGCTGTGTTTGCCAACTTCTCCAATGTATTTACGGGAAGCCAGATATCGGAAACGGGATTCTTTGTCACCTATCTGTTATTGTTTACCTATCTGGCAGCCAGCTTTTTTACGAGCATTACCATTGCAGGAAATGTGGTCAATCAGATTCTGGGATTTATGAAGGCGCTGATGCCGGCATATTTTCTGGCGGCGGCATTTGCGGGAGGGAGCGTTTCAGCGATCGCATCCTATGAATTTACGCTGTTTGCCATCACGGTGGCTCAGACGATTACCGCCTCCGTCCTTCTGCCCATGGTGAAGGTGTATGCGCTTCTCGTCATGGCCGGCCATATTGCAAAGGAGGACATCCTGTCGAAGCTGACGGAGCTCTTAAGCGACGTGATTACCTGGAGTCTTAAGACTATGGTCGGGATCGTGCTGGGATTTCACCTGATCCAGGGGCTGGTGCTCCCCTATGTGGATTCCATGAAAACGGGGGCAGTCCAGAAGCTGATCGGAATCATACCGGGAGTGGGGCAGGGAGCCAGCGCCGTGACGCAGATGGTCATCGGTTCGGGGGTCCTGGTAAAGAACACCATGGGGGCCGCCGGAGTGGTGATCCTGGTGATTATCACCCTGATTCCCATGATGAAGCTGGTGATTCTCATGCTCCTGTATCAGTGTGTGGCGGCCGTCCTCCAGCCGGTATGCGATAAAAGGATTGTATCCTGTATATCGGATATGGCCAAGGGACACAGAATCCTGCTGTCCATCGCGGCTTCGGCTATCGTGCTGTTTGTGGTGACCATCGCGGTGGTGTGCGCCTCCACTAATGTAACGTATTACGCAGGGTGATTGACATGGAAGGTTTATATGAGTGGATCAGAAATATCACATATTATCTGATCTTTATGACAGTGGTAACCAATCTTCTTCCCGATAAGAAGTATGAAAAATATTTCCGGCTGTTTGCGGGCATGGTGCTCATTCTGCTGGTGTTAAAACCATTTACAGGCGGACTGCGGCTGGATGACAAACTGGCCTATTACTTCGAGTCCATCAGCTTTCAGAAGGAGGCGTCGGAACTCTCGGCCCAGCTCACCGACATGGAAGGTGTGAGGCTTGCGAGCATGGTGAGCCAGTACGAGGAGGCGGTGGAAAATGACCTGCGCACCATGGCGGAATCGTCGGGATTCGTCTGCAGGAAGGCCGAGGCCGGGATCGACGGGGATGAGAAGAAGGAGACCTTCGGCCACGTGGTATCTGTCAGTCTCCGGCTGGCACCTGACAGCTCCGGGCAGGCGGATCAGGGCGGAAGCAGTTCCGGTATCCAGCCGGTGGAACCTGTGGAACCCATCGAACCGGTGGAACGGATCCGCGTGGAACTGAACGGCGGGAGCGAGGAGGTGTCTGAGACGATCGGTGCATCGGCGGGGCAGCCTGATAAGCGGCAGGAAGAAAATTCTGCTTTGGCTGGTCTGAGACGCCGCATTTCTGAATATTATGATTTGGAGGAACAGGACATTGAAATTCAACTGGAAAATAAGTAAGGATAAATGGCTGATTCTGCTGGCGGTGGGACTTCTGCTCCTGGTCCTCACGATTCCTTCCGGTCCGGAGACGGAAAAGAAGATGTTAAAAGACGCCGCTTCGGGGACAGAAGCCTCCTTACAGGAAGGGCTGGTGACAGATGCGGGGGAACCGGTCGCCGTGGCCGCAAATGCGGACCGCACCTATGAACAGCAGCTGGAGCAGCGGGTGAAGCAGATTCTAAAGACCGTGGATGGAGTCGGGACTGTTGACGTGATGATCGTGCTCAAGTCTTCCGAGGAGAAGGTGCTGCGTGTGGACAAAAATACCTCCAGCTCCAGCACTGAGGAACAGGACAGCGGAGGCGGAACGAGGAAGAGCAGCAGCGCGGAACAGCAGGAAAGTACAATTTTGACCGGAACCGGGGAAAATACGGCGCCGATCGTGGAGAAAGAAATCCGTCCCGAAATCGAAGGAATCATCATCAGCGCCCAGGGCGGAGGAAGTCCAACTGTAAAAGCTGAAATTTCAGGCGCTATGGAAGCATTATTTGACTTGCCGCCACATAAAATAAAAGTATTAAAGAGGGTGGAATAAAGAAGGAGTGTTAGGAATGAGAAGCTTAAAAGATATCAGAGAATCCAAAGTCCCGAGAACCCCAAAGAAAATGAATATGAAGAAACTGTTCAGAAGAAATCAGATTATCATCACAACGCTGGCGGTCATGATCGCAGCTGCCGGATACCTAAACTACGCCGGGAAGCAGGAAATGGCGTCGGGAACTGATGTGTACGAGGCCGGTGTGACGGATATTTCCGATGAGGACATTCTGGCTGAAAACCAGGCGCTGACAGGCGACCCGGGAAATTACCAGGAGATTGCAAGCCTTGACAATGACCCTAACGACGAGAGTCTGGCGGCTCAGGAGACAGATGGCTCCGGCAGCGCAGTGGCCAGCAATCAGGAAGGCGTGGCAGGAGACGCGGCAGCGGACACCACCAATGTAGCCGACAATTCGGCGGCGGAAGGCGGACAGCTGGCAGCCAATGAGACGACAGGCGATTTGGAAACCGGTCTGGAAAATCCGGGTGAAGCGGTCTTAACCAGCGGTATGAATGTATCCGACTACATAGCGAACGTGCAGCTGAGCAGAGAGCAGGTCCGTGCCAAGAACAAAGAGACTCTGATGAACTTAATCAACAATGAGAACATCGAAGAAGCCGCCAAACAGGAAGCGATTCAGGAAATGATAGACATGACCGCAGTATCCGAGAAAGAGAATGCCGCAGAGACTCTTCTGATGGCAAAAGGCTTCTCCGATCCGGTTGTCAGCATTACCAGCGGCAAGGTTGACGTCGTCATCAACGCTTCCAGCATTACCGATCCGCAGCGCGCCCAGATTGAGGACATCGTAAAGCGCAAAACGGAAGTGGGAGCAGAGAATATCGTGATCACACTGATGAAGCTGGAAGAATAGAGGAAATGAAGCACCCAGGCGCGAATAAATCTGAAAGAATGAACAAGGATGCGAAAAAGCCGCATATGGCTTTTTCGCGTCCTTGTTTCTTTTTCCATCCATTCCCAGACTCCGGATTTCGCTGTTTTTTCTGTCCCCTATTGAGAAAAGTTTGTGCATTTTATGGAGTTGCCTATGACTAACTCCCTGTGTTATGATATTGGAGTATGCTTGAAAATTACTTTTCGTCATCTGCCACGAAGTGGGGCGTGCAGATGGCGGAAATGAATTTTTAAACACACTCCAGGGCAGCGCGCGGTGTGAGATACATGTAAGTCCAGTATGCATGTGATGTGATATCTTGCGAGTTGTATTTTTTTGCCTTTTGGTTAGCTGAAACTAACTTAAATATTGTACATCATTTGATTTGAGAGGAGAAACCCAAAATGAAACCAAAGACTCTAACCCTACTTCTGGCAGCATCACTGGTCATTCTGTCGGTGGTATCACTGTTTCTGGGGGTCATGGATATAAGCCCCGGAGGCGTGCTGCGCGGGGATTTTGAACAGGTGGAGATCCTGTTGATATCCCGGCTGCCCCGTCTTTTGGCGATACTCTGTACCGGAGTCGGTATGAGTATTTCCGGCTTGATCATGCAGCAGCTCTGTATGAATAAATTCGTCTCCCCGACCACAGGCGCGACGATTTCCTCGGCACAGTTCGGTATTCTGCTGGCGCTTTTGTTTATGCCGTCATCCTCGCTGTGGGGACGGGCCGTCTTCGCTTTTATCGCGGCGATCGCGGGGACGTGGATCTTCGTCTGCTTCATTCAGAGAATCCAGTTTAAGGACGTGGTCATGGTTCCGTTAGTGGGAATCATGTTCGGCAATGTGATCGGAGGTATGACCAGTTATCTGGCCTATAAATACGACATGACACAGGCCCTTTCCTCCTGGCTGGTGGGACATTTTTCCCTGGTAATCAGAGGACGCTATGAACTGGTGTATTTAACGCTTCCACTGGTGCTTCTGGCCTTTTTATTTGCCAATCATTTCAATATTGTTGGAATGGGGAAGAATTTCTCGAAAAATCTGGGTGTCAACTACAATGTCGTGCTATTTCTGGGTCTGAGCATCGCCGCCATGATTACAGCCAGTATTGTGGTAGTCGTCGGAAGCGTTTCCTATATCGGACTGATCGTGCCCAACCTGGTGGCGATGTTTAAAGGCGACCGGATACGGGGGACTCTGCTGGATACCGCCCTGTTTGGAGCACTGTTCGTTCTGGTCTGCGACATGATCGGCCGGACTGTGATCACCCCCTATGAGCTGCCGATTGAATTGATTATCGGTGTCATAGGAAGTGTGATTTTCGTAGGTATGCTGATCTACCGGTTAAATCACGGCCGGAAAAGCATCACCCTTTCCTTTGGGAAAAGGAGAGCCGCGGCGGTACCATCGCCGCAGACGGGAGGAACGGAGGCATGAAGCAGGAAAAAATGAGCGGAAGGACCGGAAATATCAACGGAAAGAAGCTGGTGATCCTATCGCTGCTGGCAGCGGCCGCCGCCGTGCTCTATCTCTTTCTGAATGTGAATATGAAATATTTCAGCTATGCCATGAGCCTGCGGATTCCAAAGCTGGCTGTCATGCTGATCACGGCGTTCTGCATCGGCGGGGCTTCCGTCATCTTCCAGTCGGTGATCAACAATACCATCGTGACGCCGTGTCTGCTGGGGATGAACTCCCTCTATACACTGATCCATACGGCGGTTGTGTTCTTTTTCGGCTCCACCAGCCTTCTGGCCCGCAATGCGAACCTTTCCTTCGCGGTGGATCTGGTACTTATGGCGATCATCGCCACCATCATTTACAGCTACTTATTTAAGAAGACAAGCCATAATGTGCTGTACGTCCTGCTGGCCGGAACGGTGTTGTCCACCTTTTTCACCAGTATGCAGACGACACTTACGCGCATCATGGATCCCAACGAGTACGACAGCCTTCTGGCGTCGCTGGTCGCCAGCTTTACGAATGTAAACACGGAAATCATATTCTTTTCCCTGATCCTGATTGCAGCTCTGCTCTTTGTCCTGCGCCGGGAACTGGCGCTGCTGGACGTCATTACACTGGGAAAGGCGCAGGCGATTAATCTGGGGGTGGACTATGACCGCACCGTGCGCAGACTGCTTCTGGGGGTGACACTGTTTATCGCCATAGCGACCGCCATGGTAGGCCCGATATCCTTCCTGGGCCTGATTATTGCCAATTTATCGAGACAGCTGTTTAAGACGTTCCGCCACAGCTATTTGATCGCCGGCTCGGCATTAATCGGTATGGTGATACTGGCAGGCGGCCAATTGCTTGTGGAGCAGGTATTTGCCTACAGCGTCCCGGTCAGCGTATTTATTACTGTCGGAGGCGGAATCTATTTTCTCTATCTGCTGCTGCGAAGGAGCCGTTCCACATAGGATGTGAAAAAATAATACAAGGAGGCCATAACGATGTTTGTCAAAGAACTTTTAAAAAAATACAATGGAAAAACCGTGGTGGACGGCGTCTCCTTCGAACTGCCGAAGGGAAAGGTGATCTCGCTGATCGGCCCCAACGGAGCCGGAAAATCAACGGTTATGGGAATGATCTCCAGGCTGATCGCACAGGATGACGGTTCGGTGGATTTCGAGGGAAAGGACATGTCCAAATGGAAGAGCCGGGATCTGGCCAGGCGGCTGGCCATTCTGACTCAGAGCAACCACGTCCAGATGAAACTGACAGTCCGGGAGCTGGTGGCCTTCGGCCGCTTTCCCTACAGCGGCAATCGGATTACGGCGGAGGATGAGGAAATCATCGAAAAGGCCATCGCCTACATGGAACTGGAGGAATTTGAGGACAGGTTCATCGACGAACTGTCCGGCGGCCAGCGCCAGCGCGCCTACATAGCCATGGTCATTGCGCAGGATACGGAATACGTCCTGTTAGATGAGCCGACCAATAACCTGGATATTTACCATGCCACCAACATGATGAAAATCGTCCGGAGGCTGTGTGATGAACTGGGAAAAACCGTGATTCTCGTGCTGCATGAAATCAATTACGCCGCATTTTATTCCGATTACATCTGCGCATTCGTGGATGGAAAAATATCAAAATTCGGTACGGTGGAGGAAGTGATGACAAAAGAAAACCTCTCCGAAATCTACCGCGTGGACTTCGAGATACTGGAAATAGAAGGAAAACCACTGTCGATCTATTACTAACCCCAAAAAAGGAGATACTATCTATGAAAAAAATGACATTACTGACACTTGCAATGGCAGCAGCCCTTTCCCTGACAGCCTGCGGGCAGAGCGCCGGACAGGCCGGAACAACAGGCGGACAGGCCGGCGAGACGACTTCTTCCGAAGCCGTGTCCACAGATACAGAGTCCCAGTCCGGCTCCTGGGAAGGCGAAAATGAAGATGCACAGGCCTCGGAGACACCGGAATCCGTCACCGTGACGACGCTGAATGGAAACGGCGAAAAGGTGGAGCTGGAGGTGCCCTATAATCCGGAGCGCGTGGCTATTCTGGATATGGCGGTGCTTGACATGATGGATAACTGGGATCTGGGCGGCCAGATCGTGGGAATGCCGAAATCCTCCAAAATCGATTATCTGATGGAGTATAACAATAACGAGGATATTGTAAACCTCGGCACCTTGAAGGAAGTGGACATGGAGGCGCTCATGGCCAGTGAGCCGGATGTGATCTTCATCGGAGGACGTTTAAGCGCGCAGTATGACGAACTGTCGAAGATTGCTCCTGTCGTATACACCGCGGTGGATTATGAGGAAGGCGTGATTCAGAGTGTGAAAAATAATGCTGCCATGATCGCTTCCATTTTCGGTGAGGAAGAGCGGGCGGCGGAAGAACTGGCCGGATTCGATGCACGTGTGGAGACGCTCCGCCAGGCGGCCGAGGGAAAGACAGCAGTCATCGGAATGGTGACCAGCAGCAATTTCAACACATTGGGTGACGGAAGCCGCTGCTCCCTGATCGGCAATGAAGTCGGCTTCACCAATCTGGCAAACGACGTGGATTCCACGCATGGTAATGAATCCTCCTTCGAGCTTCTCGTTTCCTTAAACCCGGATTACATCTTTGTCCTGGACCGCGATTCCGCAATCAACACGGAAGGTGCCAAGCTCGCGGCGGAAGTGATGGATAATGAACTGGTGAAGAAGACGGAAGCATACAAAAACGGTCGCATTGTCTACCTGACACCAACCGTATGGTACCTGGCGGAAGGCGGCATTACGGCTGCTGATGTGATGTTAAGTGACTTAGAAGCGGGTATTCTGGGCCAGGAATAGAAAAATGTTTTGCAAACTGTGGCTGTCTTTGTTATAATAGTCTATAATCCAAGTAATACATCGAATTGAAAACAGGAGGGAATCATTGTGGCAGAGACAGAGAACAGAAATACTCATAAAGTATATGAAAAAGATAAAATCGGCGAAGTACAGATTGCGGATGAAGTAGTAGCCATCATCGCAGGCCTTGCGGCGACGGAAGTAGACGGCGTGGATTCCATGGCCGGCAACATTACCAATGAACTGGTTGGAAAGCTGGGCATGAAGAATTTATCCAAGGGCGTTAAAGTCGAAGTAACGGAAGAGCACGTATCCGTTGACTTATCCTTAAACATCAAGTACGGCTTCAGCATTCCGGAAGTATGTGAAAAGGTGCAGGACAAGGTAAAGAGCGCGATTGAGAACATGACAGGACTTACCGTGCTGGATGTGAATATCAAGATTGCCGGCGTGTCGATGGAAGAAAACCGGTAAGAACGTGAAAAAGAGAGAGGAAGCTGCGCAGAGTGAGAATTCTGCACAGCTTCCTTTTTCGTTAAAATGGTTCAGGCGGAAAAGTATTTCCAGAGTGTCCTGCCGCAGAGCGACAGTTTCTTCGGGGACTGGCAGGCCAGGACGACATCGGCGGCGACTGGCTCCTGCAGCGGGATCACTGCGACATTTTCATGGCGAAATACATCGAGATTACTGTAAGGAAGCAGGCTCACCGCCTCTCCGGCGGCGACTGCGCTGACAATGGATTCTATCTTGGCTGTCCGGGTGACAGCGGGCTGGAATCCTTTTTTTTGACAGGCCGTGAGGCACAGGCGGTAGATGCTGCTGCTGGGATGCATCAGAATAAACGATTCTCCGGACAGCTCTTCTAAGGGAACGGCTGGTCTGCCTGCCAGCGGATGGCCTGCGGGAGTCAGAAGCACCAGCCGGTCGTGAGCCAGCAGATGGCATGTGCTCTGCACGCCGGTAAGCAGTTCCGGGCGGCCGATGATCAGATCGTAGCTGCCCTGGCGGAAGCCCTGCCGCAGCGGTTCATCCTCCACCTCGTCGATCATGAGGGTGATCTCCGGGTGAGACTCGGCAAACTGCCTCAGAACGGGATTCAAACGGTACTGATGCAGGATGGGAAGGACTCCCAAATGTATGACGGATCTCCGGCTGTCCTGATATGGAGCAAGATGCTGCTTCATTCCCTGAACGCCTTTTAACAGCTTTACCGCATCGGGATAGAGGACGCGCCCGGCATCCGTTAAGGAGGCGTGGCGGCGGCTTCTGTCAAACAGCTGGACATCCAGCTCCAGTTCCAGATTCCGTATCTGTTTGGACAGGGTGGACTGGGCGATATGAAGGCTTTCCGCCGCGTCAAAGAATGTGGCGCTTTCCACGATCGCCACAAAGTACTGCAGTTGTTCCAATGTCATATTCTGCCTCCGTTCAATCATTCCGTTATGGAAACAATGATACCATAAAATGAATTGATTGTACAGGCGATATCCGGTACAGTGAAGGGAAAGGAGGAACTCTCATGGATCTGATTATCGGAGTGACAGGAGCCAGCGGAACCATATACGCGGTAAAGCTGCTGGAGGCATTAAAAAAAACAGAGTCAGTGACGACCCATGTGATATTCAGCGATTACGCCTGGGTAAATCTGGAGATTGAAACAGGATATACGAAAGGAGACGTCCTATCTTTGGCGGACCACAGCTATGATAACCGCGACTTGGCGGCCTGCATCTCCAGCGGCTCCTATCCGGCGGATGGCGTGATTATCCTGCCGTGCAGCATGAAGACGCTGTCGGGAATCGCTAATGGATACGCGGACAACTTAATCACCCGCGTCTGTGACGTCGCCTTAAAGGAACGGCGGAGGCTGGTGATCTGTCCCCGGGAGACGCCGCTTAATACCATTCATTTAAAACACATGTATGAGCTTTCGCAGATGGGAGCTGTCATAGCGCCGCCTATGCCGGCATTTTATAACCATCCGGAGACCGTGGAGGACATTGTAAATCACCAGATTATGAAGATTCTGGACCAGTTCAGGATTCCCTGTGAAGGCGCGAAACGATGGGGAGAGAAGGTGCAGGACCGTGTTTGAGGAACTGATGGATTTTACCATGACAGGCCACGGCGTCTCCGTGCAGTTTAAGGTGCTCCGGATGGGAACCGACTGTCTGGTGCTGGCAGCGGGCGGTGATACGGGACATATCGGAGCCGTTGCCTTCGGGGACAGAGGCGGATGCCTGTCAAATGCCAGAGAGGGCCACAGGGAAGGCGTGGTGACGGAGCTGATTTACCGGGAACTGAAATCCGTGGTTTCCGGGGGACTGGCCGTGCTGGCCGGCATCCATGTGGACGGAATAACGAAGGAACAGATCACCGGCATCGTAGCGCTGTGCGAAGAAGGCGCTCACCGGATCGCCGCCGGTTTGAGAGAGAATCAGCAAGAGCAGAAGGAAGAAAAAGGAGGAAATCAGAATGGTTGAAGATTTACGGAGTGCGGTGGAGGAACTGAAAAAGTATGAGAATCAGATTGCATGTACAGATACAGAGGTAGATTCTTACGCGGAAGTCGCGGGGATTTACCGCTATGTCGGGGCGGGTGGTACGGTAAAGCGTCCCACAAAGGAGGGACCGGCGCTCCTCTTCCGTAATATCAAAGGCTTCCCGGACAAACAGGTGCTGATCGGCCTTCTGGCTTCCAGAAAACGGGTGGGCTGCCTGCTGGACTGTCCTCCGGATAAGCTGGGCTTTCTCTTAAAGGAGGCGGCCGCGAATCCCATTATGCCAGAGTTTACGGCAGGCGGAGACGTGCCGTGCCAGGAGGAAATCCATTATGCATCGGAGGAAGGCTTCGATATTCGGAAGCTTCTCCCGGCCCCTCAGAATACGGAGGAGGATGCCGGACCTTATATCACCATGGGAATGTGCTACGCCTCCGATCCGGTTACGGGAGAAGGGGATGTGACCATTCACCGTCTTTGCCTGCAGTCGGCGGACGAGATGACCATGTTTTTCACCCCCGGGGTGCGCCACCTGGACGCATTTCGGGAAAAGGCGGAACGGGAAGGCGTGAATCTGCCGATCAGCATCAGCATCGGCGTGGATCCGGCCATTGAGATCGCTTCCTGCTTCGAACCGCCCACAACACCTTTGGGGTTCAATGAGCTGTCCATCGCAGGCGCGCTCCGCAAAAAGCCGGTCCGCATGGCAAAATGCCGGACCATTGACGAGTACGCTATTGCCAACGCGGAGTTTGTCATCGAGGGCGAGCTGGTGGCCGGAAAACGGATGCGGGAAGATATCAACACCAATACGGGAAAGGCCATGCCGGAGTTCCCGGGATATACCGGCCACGTGTCGGGAGAGCTTCCGGTAATAAAGATCAAAGCGGTTACCCATCGGAAAAATCCGATCATCCAGACGTGCATCGGACCCAGCGAGGAACACGTGAGCATGGCGGGAATCCCGACGGAGGCCAGTATCCTGACCATGGAAGAGAAGGCGCTTGCCGGTCGCGTGAAAAATGTTTACGCCCACCGCTCCGGCGGCGGTAAGTACATGGCGGTCATACAGTTCGCAAAACAGGTTCCCAGCGACGAGGGAAGGCAGCGTCAGGCGGCGCTCATCGCGCTCACCGCATTTCCTGAGCTGAAGCATGTGATCGTGGTGGATGAGGATGTGGATATCTTTGATTCGGACGATGTTCTGTGGGCGCTCAACACCCGTTATCAGGGAGACGTGGATACCATCACGATTCCGGGAGTCCGCTGCCATCCGCTGGACCCCACCGAGGGGCCGGAATACAATCCAATGCTTAAGGACCGGGGAATAAGCTGTAAAACCATCTTCGACTGCACTGTACCATACGGCCTGAAGGAAAGGTTCCAGAGATCGAAATTTAAAGAAGTGAATATGGAGGACTACGAGATCCGGCCGCTGGTATAAGGGATCCGGAAATGAGCTGATCAGTAACTTAAACGGCCTCCCTGCAGTAACAACAGTGGACATTTTCCCGTTTTGAGTATAACATAGTGTTAGAGTGTTTCTGAAAAAGCTGCTTACAGACACGCTCCAGTACTCCAGACGATCAGAAGAGCACAAGGCATTTCTGAGAGTGCTTCAGAATTATAAAGGAGGATGACCTATGAAAGTGAGGAAAATTTACGCATCAGTACTGATCCTGTCCCTTGTATTCCTGGCGGGCTGCTCGAAAACTCCCGTTCCGGAGGAAGAGACGCTGCATCTGATCCAGGAAAATGCCGCCTCCCTTCCCGGAGATGAGCGCGCGGACCTGTGGCAGGATGAACACAATACCTTCGACAGCTACAGACTGCCAGATGGAACCAGCCTTCTGACCATTTATAAGACCGTTGGACCGGCCAACTGCTATGTGGCCGGAACGGTTAGCTACAATGATTTAAATGAATCTGCGCGGAGGGGAATAGACGATTACTACGAGAAACAGGGACTGCTCTACGACACTGAGGCAGAGCTTCAGAAGGCCTACAGGGATTACCAGACCTGCCGGGAGAACGGGACTGAGTATCAGGAACGCCATGTACGTCAGGAGATCATGCCCTCCGCGTCCAATGATACAGCCGTAAGCTTTATCACAACGGTCACGCTCCCGGTAAACGGCCAGGAGGCTAAAGAGCTTCGGCTCGGGGCCGTGTTCAATCGGGAGACAGGGGCCGTATTCAGCAACTGGGATTTATTCAGCCTGTCGGAGGAGGCGGTCCGGCAATGGCTATTAGATGCCTCTGGCACGGGCAGTCCGGCACTGCGTAAAGAGATGGAGGCAGCTCTGCGGCCAGAGTATATCCTTCTTTTCCCTGAACACCTGGAGATTTCCTATCCACAGGGAACGCTCCCCAGCCAGAAATACAGCTACAGCATCGGTCTGGACTATGATGCAGAGCTTCTGTCAGTGCTCCAGCCATGGGCAGTGCCGGCTGGAAGGGAGACGGGGGACTCACCGCAATAAAAATCAGTATTGGAATAAAAAACCAGTATGGGAAATCAGCCGTTATATATTATAATCGCTGATTTCCCATATCTATGCATATCCGTGTCCCTGGAACTCAGGAAGGATGAACAGCTGCTTGAGTTTACATAATGTTTCAAAATGGCAGATGCGGATGGCACCGATATGCTTACCGTCTAAACAGATAAAATAGTAATCGGAAAAAGGATCCTTCAGCCGCTGAAGTGTGCGGTCATTCGTCTCCGCGCCGGGACTGGTAGCGTAATCCTGGTATTTCTCCAGAAGCGGACGGAAGGAAGCAGTCTGCAGTTCCTCCTTACATCATCATTCCAAAATCATATATTTTATAATTTTTATCCAGGGCTTTTTTACCCACCAGGAAATTCCTGCCGCATTCTCCAGAGTTCCACTGCGGTGCACGCGACTCTGCCTTATCATTCCATTTCTGATAGAATTCCACATGAATGACTGCATAATCCTTCAGGTTCTCCTGGCGCGCCCGAATTTCGGCGTCTGGATAGGAAAATGCCTCGTTGTCCCCGGTGTACTGTTCACGTTCCAGGGTTGTGATGGAGCGTATAATATAGGTTTCTATGGATTCGCCCTTTAAGAACGCTCCCTTCTCATTCTCCAGCGTGATCCTGTCAAGTTCCGTATTGGGAAGAAGTTTCTTCATTTCTTTAAAATCTCCCGTTATCTGGTTAAGGAAGTAACGGGCTACGGTGATCTCGGCGGCGGTTTTGGGCCGGTCTTCGTATCGGATGCTGCGGGTTCCGATGGTCGTATCTGCGGGAACCGGATAGCGGCGCGGCACCAACAGACAGAATGACGCCAGTAATGCCGCGGCTCCCAGGACAGATGCGGTCCATACTGCTTTCTTATTCATAGACTCTCCTCCTTATAATGGATGATTCTACCATCGAAGCGGAAAAAAGACTTTAAGGATTTATGAAAATTCTGTTACGATTCCCATAGGAACTACAAAAATGCCCGACTGCTTTTTGGAGATGGCAGCCATTGGAAGCTGTTATAATATAACTGTGCGAATGGAACGGAAAACAGTAATACGAAGGGAGGATTGATTTCCTTATGGTACAGAATTACGTTATGGCAAAGGAGGCCAAAGAGGCGCTGAATCTGCTGGCCGGATATGAGGGGCGCGGAAGGATCATAGCGGGCGGAACCGATCTGGTACTGGATTTACAGAGTGGAAAGTATCAGGCGGACTGCCTCGTGGATATCACGGGAATTCCAGGGCTGGCTGAGACGAAGCTGTGCGGTCAGGTTCTGGAAGTCGGCGCGGCAGTTACCCATAATCAGGCGGCAGAGAGTCCATTGATCAGACGGTACGCGCACGCGCTGGCAAAGGCGTCTCATTCGGTTGGCTCCAATCAGATTCGAAACTGCAGCACCATCGGCGGCAATATCGTGAACGGCCAGCCGGCGGCGGACAGTGCGGTGGCTCTGGCGGCTCTGGGGGCATCGGTAGAGGTGATGTATGGGGACGGAGCCGAGCTGCTGACCATGGACCGTCTTTATGCCGGATTTGGAAAGAGCACGGTTGACAGCACGAAGAGTCTCGTCACGAAGATTCTCGTTCCGGCAGCGGGGCCCGGCGAGGGAAGCGGCTACGCCAGACTGGAACAGAGGAAGGCTCTGGCCCTCCCCATGGTTTGTGTGGCGGCATTTCTCGGAATAAGGAACGGCGTGGTGGAACGGTGCCGCATAGCCATGGCCCCGGTCGGCGTGGGGCCGGTGCGGGCGACGGAGGCGGAATGCTTTTTAATGGGAAAAGCGGCGGCAAAGGAAGTATTTTCAGAGGCAGGAAGGTTTGCGCTAAATAACGCGAATCCCAGGGACAGCCTGATCCGCGGTTCGAAGCGCTACAGGGAGGAAGTACTCCCGGTGATGGTGGAACGGGCTTTATCGGAGGCATGTATTGATGCCGAAGGCAGGGACAAGGAGGTGGAGCAGAGATGAAGCTGTCCTTTATATTAAATGATGTTCCGGTTACCGTGGAAATTGAACCGGCTGACTTACTGGCGGATGTTCTGCGGGACCGGCTGGGACTTACCGGAACGAAGAAAGGATGCGGGCAGGGCGAATGCGGGGCATGTACCGTGATATTGGATGGAAAAGCAGTCAATTCCTGTATGGTTCCGGCTGCCCGTGTGGAAGGCAGCCGCGTTGTTACTATAGAAGGTTTGAAGACAGCGGGAAAACCCCATCCTATCCAGCAGGCCTTTATTGACGCGGGAGCCATTCAGTGCGGTTTCTGCACGCCTGGGATGATCTTGTCGGCCAAGGCGCTGCTCGATGAGAAGCAGCATCCGACGAAAGAAGAGATCAGGACAGCTCTGGCCGGTAATATTTGCCGCTGTACCGGATATGTGAAGATAGAACAGGCCGTGGAGCTTGCGGCCTGCGCGTTGGCCCTTACAGAAGGAGGTGAAGCGGATGAAGGCGGAAGGTGAAGTAGGAAAACCGTTGCCAAGAATTGACGCCCTGGAAAAAGCGACTGGAGTTGCTGCATTTACTACAGATTTAAAGCTTCCCGGAATGCTGCACGCTAAGGTGCTTCGAAGCCCGTATCCACATGCCAGAATCGTGTCCATCGATACGGCGGAAGCGGAAAAACTGCCTGGAGTACGTGCCGTAGCTACATATAAAAATACAACGGAGTGTCGTTTTAACAGCTCCTGCAGCGAAGCAAACCCGCCTGCAGTCCCGGTGGAAGATGAGCAAATCTTTAATCGGGAGCTGCGCTATGTGGGAGACGAGGTGGCGGCCGTCGCCGCGGACACGGAGGAGACGGCAAAGCAGGCCCTGGAACTGATCCGGGTGGAATACGAGGAGCTGCCTGCGGTCTTTGATCCGCTGCAGGCCATGAACCCGGAGGCGCCTCCCATTCATCCCTGCTTTATTGGAAACAATATTGCTGGTATGGCCAAGCTCCCCATGGGAGATTTGGACAAAGGTTTTGAAGAGAGCGATGTGATACTGGAAGAACAGTTTAAACTCCCTGTTGTAAAGCACTGTCAGCTGGAGACTCAGGCCGCGGTAGCAGACTACTCTGCATCGGGACATCTAACGGTGTGGTCCACGACCCAGAGTCCCCATCCGCTGAAGAATCTTCTGGCAAAGATGTTTGGAATTCCGGCCAGCCGGGTGCGTGTGCTGAATCCTCCCTATATCGGAGGTGCGTTCGGTTCTCATGTGGGAATGAGCGGCAAGGCGGAACCCGTTGCCGCTGCGTTGTCGATGCTTGCGGGTAAGCCGGTGCGTTTTGTCTATGACAGAAAAGAGGATTTTATCGCTTCGACCACCAGGCATTCCGGATATATAACGGTAAAGCTGGGGGCGAAGAGAGACGGAAGCTTCCAGGCACTGTATCTGAAAGCCGTTTTAAACACAGGAGCCTATGCCAGTGCAGGTCCAGACGTGACGGCGGTTCTGGGCGTGACCAATATAAGCATTTACCAGATTCCCAATGTCTGTTACGACGGTCTCTGCGTCTATACCAATACAACCACGGCAGGGGCCATGAGAGGCTTCGGCAATCCACAGGGAAACTTTGCGGTAGAGTCCACGGTCGATATAATGGCTGAGCGGCTGGGTATGGATCCGCTGGAACTCCGGCTTAAAAATGTCATGACCCCTTACGCTCCCTGGCTTCCGCCGTATCCCTGCGCCACATGCGGTTTGGCAGAGTGTATGGAAAAAGGGGCGGAAAAGATCGGATGGATTGATCGAGACAGTTGCAATAAGAACAAGAACAATAAAAAAGTGCGGGGCATCGGAATGGCAGCGGGAACTCATCTGAGCAATTCCTGGCCTTTTGCAGTGGAGTTTGACAATGCATACCTGGCGGTGATGGAGGATGGTTCCGCCAATTTAGCGGTTGGCGTTCCCGATATGGGACAGGGAATTGCCACCACGCTGTCGCAGGTAGCAGCCTCATCACTGGGGGTTCCTATGGATCAGGTGAGTATCGTTTTTGGCGATACGGCCAGCACTCCCTACGACATCGGCAGTCATGCCAGCAGGACGCTCTATTCGGCAGGAACTGCTGTGGAGGCCGCGGGGAGGGATGCAAAGCAGAAGATTTTGGAATTTGCTGCGGAGCAGCTGAAGGCGGAGCCGGAAACTCTGACATTGGAAAATGGGATGATTTCTGTAAGGGGGGAACCCTGCATGACAATCGGGGAGGCGGCCCATCTGATTCACCGGGCCAACCGGCAGATTATTGGAATAGGCCAGACCGTGCCGTTTAACGCACCTCCATGGCATGCCCATTTTGCCGAGGTAGAGGTGGATTTAGAGACTGGACAGATCGAAGTTCTTCATCTGTCGGCGGCTCACGATGTGGGCCGGGCCATTAATCCGGATATCGTGGAAGGTCAGATTCACGGTTCTGTGCTGCAGGGAATCGGCTATGCCTTAAGCGAGCAGATTGTTTACGACAAAAAGGGAAGGCAGGCTCAGGACAGCTTTCATAAGTATTATCTTCCAACTATGCTGGAGACACCGGATATCGATGTGATTCTTGTGGAGACCAACGAACCAAGCGGGCCGTTTGGGGCGAAGGGTGTCGGGGAATGCGGCCTGGTGCCCACTGCCGCAGCCATCGCCAATGCGGTTTACCATGCGACGGGAATACGGTTCCATGAGATTCCCATAACAGAAGAAAAGATGTTAGATGCAATAAAAAAGAATGAAAAGGAGTAAATTGCTATGAAAAAAATGTTTCCAAAGCTGTTTGAACCGGGGCAGATCGGAACCCTGAGAGTGAAGAACCGTCTGGTTAAAGCGCCTCAGACGACGGGACTCAGCAACAAGGATGGCACGGTAACTCAGAGACTGGTCGATCATTACACCCATCTGGCCGACGGCGGCGCCGGCCTGGTAATCGTGGAGTATGCATATATTGATGACATAGCCAGCAAGTCATGCCATTGTCAGGTTGGAATCAGCAGCCATGAGCATATTGCCGGTCTGGGATGGCTGGCGGACAGTATTAAGAACCACGGTGCAAAAGCGGGAATCCAGATCGAACACTGCGGACGCCAGAGGTTCCTGGGACCGCCTATGAAATCCGCTTCTCCGGTTCCGTGGCCCATGCTTTATGACCAGTTCCATGCGATTCCGGAAGAATTGACCATCGATGAAATCCAGATTCTTATCGAGGCGTTTGGAGACGCGGCGAAACGAGCTGTGGACGCCGGTTTTGATCTGGTGGAAATTCATGCAGCTCACGGTTATTTAATTACCAATTTCCTTTCTCCTTTTACGAATAAAAGAGGCGACTGGTACGGCGGATCGAGAGAAAACCGTTTCCGTTTCCTGGGGCAGGTGGTGGAGAACTGCCGGAAGAAGGTGGGACCTGATTTTCCTTTGACCGTCCGCTTATCGGGTACGGATTATGAGCCGGATGGAATGACCATCGAAGATACCATTTACTATGCGAAAGAGCTGGAGAGACTGGGAATCGACGCTTTCCATATTTCTGGAGGGGATCATCATACCATGATCCATCAGGTAAGCCCGATGGCAATGCCTGTCTGCTACAATGTATGGGCGGCCGAGGCAGTAAAAAAAGAAGTGCATGTTCCTGTCATGGCCTCCGGTTCCATTACGCTTCCCCAGTACGCGGAGGATATTCTGGAGCAGGGGAAGGCAGATTTCATCACACTGGGACGGCCGCTGTGGGCGGACAATGACTGGGTAAAGAAGGCGATGGAAGACCATCCCGAGGATATACGGCCATGTATCCGCTGTAATGAAGGCTGCCTGCAGAGAAGTTCCTTCCTGGGCCGTACCGTCATGTGTGCGGTAAATCCGGTTCTGGGCTTCGAAGAAGATTTGGCGATTAAACTGGCGGAAACAAAGAAAAAAGTCGTTATTGCAGGAGGCGGCCCCGCAGGAATGGAGGCGGCCCGCGTCTTAAAACTGAAAGGTCATGACGTCACCATCTATGAGAAGAGGAAACTGGGAGGCTATCTCCATGAGGCTTCTGCACCTGAATTTAAGGAAGACATCCGGCATCTGATTGACTATCAGATTCACCAGATCGAGAAACTGGAGATTCCGGTTATCTGTGAGGAACTGACGCCTGAGATGGCGAAGGCAGGGGGATACGATGTGGTGATCTCGGCGGTTGGCGCAGAACCGGTGATTCCGGCGGTTCCCGGAATCGATGGGGGAAATGTGATCAATGCACTTACTATTCTGGACAGTCATCCGGAAATCGGCAAAAAGGTTGTGGTCGTAGGCGGCGGAATGATCGGTACGGAGACGGCTGTGGATCTTGCTGAAAAGGGCCATGAAGTGACGATTGTGGAGATGAAGGATGCGATCATGGCCGACTGCGCCGTGACCGATATTATCGCCTATTTTGAAAAGATCGGAAGAAACCGGATCGCGGTCATTCCGGGGATGCGGGTGACGGAGATCACAGAACAGGGCGTGTGCGGAGTGAATGACAGGACTGGGCGCAGAACGGAGCTTCCGGCGGACAGCATTGTGATTGCAGTAGGCTTAAAACCGCGCCACGCATTCTACGATACGCTTGCGGGAGAGCCCGATCTGGAGGTCTATGAAATAGGAGACTGTACGAAGGCTGGCAAGATTCTGGACGCGTTCCATACTGCATATAAAACGGCAGTGCGCATCTGAGAAAATAAAAATTGATTGCAGGAGGTGGTAACCTGTAAGGGTGGTCTGTGGGTTCTGTTCCGGAGAGCGTTTTCCGAAACAGGACCCATTTCCACGAAGAAAGAACGGAGGAGAAAGAACCTTTTGTTTTGGAAGCGCGGAGGTTGACTCTTTGTCCCCGGAGCGCTATGCTTAGGATAATACGATTGCGCAATGGAGCGTGATGGGATATCTGTGACAGCGGAAGGGGGACTGCTTATGGAAAGGGAGTCGATTACCTGTTTTCAGTACAGACTGCGTAACCTGGCGTGTGATGGGGACATATTGGAGCTTCTGAAGGCGCTGAATGAGCGCTGCGGCGGCCAGTGGGTCTACAGCGTTCGTCAGGATTATGAGGTCTATCCGGACACGCCTGAGCTGAGCGAAGCGTTTTTCTATCCGGAGTGGTGGAAGCGCGGGCCGGTGAAGGCGGCCTTTCCGGGGATTCAGGAATTCAGTTGGGAGGAAGGAGGGAGTTTTCATTTTATACACAGCTCCATGACTCTGGGCGGAGAGGTGCGCCATTTGCTTCAGATACGGGGAGAAGAGGCGTTTACGGAGGAGGACCATGTACTGCTTGACTACGCCTGCCTTCTTTTATGGTATACGCAGGATCTGCCAGCGGCATCTGAGGGCATCAGCGCTATTATGAGGCAGTCCTATGAAGGCAAACGGCCGGTGACAATCCCAGACGGGATATTTCCGGAAGACGGATACGGAATCGTGGTGCTGGAACAGGGAGACAAGGGTATTTTAAAGCAGCAGGGGTATCTGGGATACCGGCTTCACCGCAGCTTTCGAAAGAGCCTGCGCTACTGTTTCCTGGACGAGATCCATCTGCTGCTGTTTGTCTCCACGGACAATGTCATGAAGGTGACGGAGCAGCTGGAAGGGATAATCGGGATTGGCGATGACGATATGATAATGGGGATCAGCGGCAGGTACCGTGCATCTGAGATGGACCAGGCCCTCGGGGAAGCGCGTCATGCCGCAGAAGTAGGAAACCTGACCGATACGGACAGGCGCGTGTTCTTTCACAGTGAGCTGGGGATTTTTCGGATATTGGAGTATCCGAAGCCGGGAAGTCCGGTAAACCGGATCCTGGAACAGATGACGGACAAGCTGATGGAATACCCGAAAGAGAAGCGGGATGCGCTGTCGGATACCATGTGCTGCTTTGTGCAGAACCATTTTAATTACCAGAAGACGGCGGACGCCATGTACGCCCACGTCAACACCATCCGTTACCGGATCAGCCTGATGGAGAATTTGTGGGGCTGTGACCTGCAGAGAGAGGAGGACCGCCTGCTGTTCGAGGTAGTCAGCCGCCTGCTTCCTCTCTGGATGAAGGAAACCGGATATGAGTGACCGGGGCACCGGGAATACCGCTGCAAAAGCATTGTTCTGTTTTTGCAGCGGTATTTTTGATGTCTGAAAGTGATTATTTTAACCATGTAAACGGCGCTTATACGATGAAGAACACCAACTATACCGTGCGGGGCTGGAGGTGCCAGAATATCACACCTTCCGTGTAGAGGCGGAAAGATTCAGTCAGGCCACGACGGACTGACCTTCTATTATACGGAAGTCCGACCGACAAGAATTTTGTGCTGTCCGTCGATGTAACGGCAGAGCACATGGGACCAGAAAACGGCAAAGCGCCGAACCTTCAGGAGGGCGCGGGACTGATGGTGCATGATATCAACGGACCTGCCAGAAAAGATCCCCTGGACGCGGGACTCAGTATCGGATTTCAACGCCTGAAAAGAAGCAGTGGTCGATGGGGACAAATACGACACCGTCCTACAGGTGGAGATCACCTTAAAGAGAACCTAAGGGAAAGCGTTCCGCGTGCTGCGCTGCCATTGCGGAATCCTGAAAGAAACGATTACGCCGATTCCAGATCCAATCTGTAGCTTATGGATTACAGGGCACCTGGAAGCAGGATGCCCGCCGCTGGTGGTTCCAGAAGAAGAGCGGCGGCCGGGTGGTGTGATATCGCCGGACAGTGGTATTACTTCAATGAAGAAAGGCTATCTGGTGACCGGATGGAGCAATGCTCACAGGCTGATTATTCACCGTTTTTTTTTCTGTAAAAGCCGTTTTTTTGTCTCTTCTCCTCTGCCTTTCCCCAATAAAGGTATTTAACACCATAAAACCGCGCATAATGTGACCAGATAGAAAATGGAGGTCTGGCATGAAAAAAATGTACAAGGAATTGTTTTTGTTTAAATGGGCGCTTTTGCTGCTGATCCTGACCGTGATTGGTTCCGTGGCCGCGAATCTAGCGCTGCCCATGTATCTTTCCGAGGTGATCAACACTGCAATCCCGGCGGGAGATAAAGTCCGGATCGTGTCCATCGGGGGAACCATGCTGCTGTTTGTACTGCTTGGGGTCCTGTGCAGCGTGGGAACCGGCTTTTTTGCGTCCCTGGCATCGGTTGGATTTGGAAGAAATGTGAGGAGCCGGATATTCCGAAAGGTGCAGTATTATTCCCAGACGGAATTTGACGGATTCTCCACCTCATCCCTGATTACCAGAACGAATAATGATGTCGTCCAGGTTCAGACCTTTATGAACATGCTTCTGAAGGTCTGTCTGATGGCGCCTATTATGTGTATCGGCGGAGTGGTGCTGGCCCTGGCCAAGAGCGTAACCATGTCGATGATCCTGATCGTGTCCCTTCCGGTCATGATCGCATTTGTCCTGATCATTGCCCGGCTGGCCTCCCCGCTGTCCCGGAAAATGCAGGAAAAGCTGGATGAGATCAATCTGGTCACCAGGGAGAAGCTGACGGGAATCCGTGTGGCCAGAGCCTTTGGAACAGAGCAGTTTGAGGAAGAGCGGTTTCGCCGGGTTAATGACGAGTTCATGGTCAATACCGTCCGCATGAACAGCGTCATGGGGATCATGATTCCCGGGCTGAGCCTGATTCTGTATGCAACCATGGTTGCCTTAATTGCCTTTGGCGGCTACCAGATCATAAATGTTCATACGGCGATCCCTATTGGCGATATCATTGCCGTCATCCAGTACGTGATGCAGATTATGATGTCGGTGATGATGCTGTCCATGATATTTGTCATGTATCCCAGGGCGGCCGTATCCGCAGGAAGAATCAATGAAGTGCTGGACACGGTCCCTGTCGTGGCAGACTGTGACGGAGCGGTGACAGAGACGGGGATAAAGGGATACGTTTCCTTCCGGGATGTGACATTTACCTTTCCCAACGCGGAGGCGCCGGCGCTTGAGCACATATCCTTTGATTCTTCTCCGGGGGAAGTTACGGCCGTCATCGGCTCCACGGGAAGCGGCAAATCCACCCTTGTCAACTTAATTCCCAGGTTTTACGACGTACAGGAGGGAGAGATTCTGGTAGATGGGGTAAATGTGAAGGAGATGAGCCTGGAAACTCTCCGGGGAAAGATCGGACTGGTGCCCCAAAAGGCGTTTCTCTTCCGGGGCACCATTGCTGAAAATGTGGGATATGGTCAGGAAGAGCCGAACCAGGCAAATGTGGAGCACGCCGTGATGACTGCGCAGTCCTATGATTTTGTGACTGCCAAGGAGGGCGGCTTTGACGCGCCCATATCCCAGGGCGGAGCCAATGTATCGGGAGGCCAGCGTCAGCGTCTCGCCATCGCAAGGGCGATTGCCAGAAAACCGGAAATCTATATTTTTGACGACAGCTTTTCCGCGCTGGATTATAAGACAGACGCGGCGCTGAGAAAGGCCCTGCTGTCAGAAGCGAAGGAGGCCACCGTGATTCTGGTGGCGCAGAGAGTCAGCACCATTAAAAATGCGGACAGAATCCTGGTGCTGGAAGATGGCCGCTGTGTTGGCCAGGGCAGGCACGAGGAACTGATGAAGAGCTGTGAGGTATACCGGGAGATCGTGTATTCCCAGCTTACCCAGGAGGAGGCAGAGAAAGATGAAGTCTAGTACCCACAATCAAAAAGCGGATTCCGGCACCGTTTTCCGGCGTCTGCTCCGGTTTATGGGCCCCTATCGCAAAGGCCTGACGGTCTCCGTAATCTGCATCATCCTCTCATCCCTCTTCAACAGCTTCGGGCCGTTCGTGCTGGGGCGGGCGACGGATGCGCTGGCTGGGCTTGTGACAGGCGGGGAGCCGGTTTACAGCGAGATACGCAGATTCATCACCATTCTGATTCTGTTGGCCTCTATTTATATTTTGTATGCATTTTTCAAGTATATCAGCACGGTTATCCTTGTCCGGGTCTCCCAGAAAACAATCCGTGACTTGAGGAATGATATCGACCGGAAGTTTCAGAAGCTTCCCCTGAACTACTTTGATACGAACTCCTACGGGGATGTGCTCAGCCGCATCACCAACGATGTGGACACCATCTCCAACAGCCTCCAGCAGAGTCTGGAGCAGATCGTGACGGCGGTGACCTCCGTCATCTTCATTCTGGCCATGATGCTCTATATCAGCCCCATGCTGACGCTGATCGGTATCGTGACCGTCCCCCTCGCGCTCGTGTTTTCCATGAAGATAGCAGGGGCCTCGCAGAAGTACTTTAAGACCCAGCAGGAGACGCTGGGGGAGATGAATGGATATGTGGAGGAAATGTATACGGGCCATACCATTGTCAGCGCCTACGGTACGGAGGAAGAGACCATCGACGAGTTTTCAGAAACCAACAGAACCCTGTATGACAGCGGATGGAAGTCCCAGTTTATGTCCAGCACCATGATGCCGGTTACCCAGGGGATGGCGAATCTGGGGTACGTGTTCGTCGTGATCGTGGGCGGCTCCTTCGTCATCGACAACCGGATGACCATCGGTATGATTCAGTCCTTTATCCAGTATTTAAGACAGTTTTCACAGCCTATCAACCAGACGGTGCAGATCGCCAACATCCTTCAGTCCACTGCGGCGGCAGCGGCTAGGGTATTCGAGTTCATCGATGAGAAGGAGGAGAGTCCGGATCCGGAACATCCTGTGGTCCCGGAGCCTGTGGATGGTTCAGTGGAATTCAACCATGTAAAATTTGGGTATCTGCCGTACCACACCCTGATGCACGATGTGAGCCTGGAAGTGAAGCCAGGAAGCAAGGTGGCTATCGTCGGTCCCACCGGTGCAGGAAAAACCACCCTGATCAATCTGCTGCTGCGCTTCTATGATGTGAACGACGGTGAAATCCGCGTAAGCGGCATAAATATCAGGGAGATGACGCGGAAAGACCTCCGGGCCGTATTCGGCCTGGTTCTTCAGGATACGTGGCTGTTTACCGGCAGCATCATGGAAAATATCCGTTACGGAAGACTGGGGGCAGGAGATGAAGAGGTGATGGAAGCGGCCAGGGCGGCCAGAGCAGACTCCTTTATTCACACCTTGCCGGGCGGGTATCATTTCAGGCTGCAGGAGGGGGCGACGAATCTGGCCCAGGGGGAGCGGCAGCTTCTGACCATTGCCAGGGCCATCCTCTCGGACAGCCCGATCATGATTCTCGATGAGGCGACCAGCTCCGTCGATACGCGTACAGAGGTCCTGATTCAGGAGGCCATGGCGGTTCTCATGAGGGGCCGCACCAGCTTCGTGATTGCCCACAGACTCTCCACCATCAAGGACGCGGACATGATACTGTATATGGAGGGCGGAGATATCAGGGAGGTGGGAAACCACAGGGAGCTGATGGTCCGGGATGGGCTTTATGCAAAGCTGTATAACAGCCAGTTTGCCAAGGAAAACGGCTGAGGAATACGGCTAAGGAAAACCGGATAAGGAAGCATGACTGCTTCCTTATATCCGTGTGGAAAAGATATGGTTATTCTCCTCGATCCAGTCCGACGCCTTTTCAAACTGGATCACGCCTTCATAGTGTTCTCCATAAATCGGTTTTTCCATTGTGCTGGAGCCGTAGCACGGTGCTTCTAAATCCAGCTTCAGCGCATTGATGACTGTATTGCCGCGGACGATGACATTCCGGCAGGAGGACAGGAACATGGCCTGTCTCGGACAGTCGATAAAGGAATTCTGTTCGATCAGGATATTCTGGAAGACTGGTTCCTCCGTCCGGCCTCCCGGGAGATAGACTCCCATATAAAGCACGGCCATCTGCCAGGCGTTTAAGTCACAGCGGCGGATGACATTGCCGCGGATAATCAGGTTTCTGACGCCATGGCCCTCGCTCCACCGGGATTCACATCCGGTTTCGATCTGGATGGCCGCGCCCTGAATATTTTCAAAGACGTTGTTGATTAGCATGCCGTTCGATCCCTGAAGCAGGACGCCCCGCGCCCGGTTGTTGGTGAAGCGGCAGCCGCGTATGATATAGTTCTGCGTGGAGAAGCGTTTGTTCCATAGGACGGTATCCGTGGAAAGCCCCTCGGGAAGGGCGTCCGCAAAGGTAAGGCGGCAGGTTTTCGTCTCGGGCGAGTACTGCACGGCGGTGAGCAGGGAGGAGAAGCCGGTGGGGGACAGATCCGGATTCCGAAGCTCTACCGGGTAGCCGGTCTCAAACAGGACCGATTCCTTCGTGACCCTCCTGGCCAGCAGGGTATGGGAATCGAGAAGCTGGATTCCCATGGAGGAATTATCGTGAATGTTGATGCAGTCGTCTCCGGCATAGCCGAAATCGCAGTCTTCAATGATGAAGCTTCCCTGTGAGTTGCAGACATGGAGGCAGTCCGTAGCCGTCGATACACTACGGGAGGTACCCGGACGGACCGTGACGCGGCAGCCCTTTAAATGGAGCCCGTGGATATCGCCGTTGCCTACGAAGCCGCTTCCCGGCGAGGAGTAGATCACGACGTTGTCCAGCGTGCAGTCCCGGGTATCCTGGATGGGGATGGTCAGGATGTCATACTCATAATGGCGGAAGTTAAAGCAGTTTCCAACGTGGAAATGCCTCCTCGTAAAGTCCGGGTCTGAGGTATAAAAACGCAGCCTGTTGGCGGCAGTCTTTTCCTGCCTGGGAAGGAAGACATTGGACAGCTCACGAACCAGCTCCTGCATCTGCGCATCGGTCTTTTCATCGCCGCTTTTCTTCACATGTTCATTCTGATAGGGCCGGAATTCCATGCCGCCCGGACAGCCAGGCGTATAGCGGCATGGATCGAAGGGGCCGACGATGGAAAATGTCATATCCTCTGCAATCTCCTCGTAAGCCGGAAAGACACATTCGATATAACTGCCGTCCTCCGCCGCTTCAGAGACGACGCCCACGCTGGAGAGCGGGGCCTTCTCCCAGTTCCAGTCCAGAATCAGATCGCGAACCAGAATGCGGCTGGAGCGGCAAATGGATAAGTAGGAACTCAGTGATTCGAAGATCAGTTCGCTGCCCTGGCCATCCAGCGTGAAGTTTTCCATGTCGTCAAGGATGAGATGCGCGTTCTGACTGCACTCTTTAAAGCGGTAAACGCCTTTTGGAATAATCAGTTTTTCTGCCTTTTCCCTCCGGCAGTACATAAGCGCCTGGTTAAAGGCCTCCGTGTTGCAGAAATTGCTGTCCGCCCTCGCGCCAAAGTCGGTGACCGTGACGCTGCGGCCTTCGGACGGCAGTTCAATCCGAAGAGCTGCCAGTTCCTGTTCCAATTGTTTAAATACAGAGATATCTGTCTGATTCATATGCCTTGTTCCTTTCAAATCGTCATTATTGTTTATCCTTTTACACCAGATGCCATAATACTTTGTTTTAACTGTTTGGAGAAGAGAATCGACAGCAGGATGACAGGGGTGATCGTGACCACCGCCAGCCCCATCAGGGCATTCTGCTTCGTCCCGGAATTGTTGGATATATTATACAGGGCCACGTTCAGCGTCCACAGCTTCTGATCCTCCGTGACCAGCCAGGCCCAGAAGAAGTCATTCCAGTTGCCGATAAAGGTCTGCAGGGCAATCAGGGAGATAATGGGCTTGGACAGCGGCATGCAGATGGCCTTATAGAGGTAAAATGGGCTGGCGCCGTCTAAGGAAGCCGCCTCGAAGTAGCTGCCTGGAATCTGGTCAAAGAAGCCCTTGTATAGATAGACGTAAAAACCAAAGGGATACAAAAATGGCAGCAGAAGCGCGGCATAATTGTTGTAGGCCCCCATTTTCTGATACATAATTAACTGCGGAAGCATGATGCTGGCAAAGGGAATCATCATGCCGCCCATGAAGAACAGGAGTACCAGGTTTCCGGCCTTCCTGGAAAGCATGCGGCTGATGACGAAGGCTGATACCGAACATAGAATGACCTGGGACACCATTGCGAAGCCGATGACAAGGATGCTGTTCATGACAAAGGTCAGAAAACCGAACCTGGCGATGACCTCATTCTTCGGGTAGATGTATGCGGGCATTTGTAAGTAATATTTAAAACTTTCCAGATTAAGCAGATGCTTCGTTTTATTTCCCACGGTTGTGAGACTGCCGCTTAAGGGGTACTTCTCAGCCAGGACTTCCGTGACTTTTGTCTGAAATGTGTGGGCCATACCGGAGCCGGCTGGCGCTGTTCGGGATAAGCCGTTTACGTCAAATTCATAGCCGAAGGAATCGCAGGCCCTGGTATAGCGGTCTCCATGGATCAGCACTTCCTTTTTCACCGCGGAATGGGCGTAGATACCATAGTCTTTTTCCAGCTGCAGCTTCATCTGATGCGCCCTGGAGTAAAACAGCGTCTTGCCGTCTCTGACCCCGTATACGGAGATCTCCATGATGGAATCATCGGAAAGCTTGTAATTGATGCCGAACATTGCCAGAACATTGTCCTGCATCATGGTGTCCTTCATCTGTTCTTCGTCTGCAAACTCCATGCCGGAGTAGTCGATGACGAGGGCGAGGCTGTTGGCCTTCTCCGGAAGCAGCTTCGGGGGAACTTCATAGATCTTTGCATTGTCCTTCATGGCGCTGGATACCGCGAAAATCAGCGGATAAAGCATCAAAGCGGCAAAGAGGAGGGATACCGCGACGGCGCAGATTTTCAGCCTGCGTTCGGCGGCCCCGTATTTGATTTTCGTCTTTTTCGTCGTTGTGTTCTTTTTCATTCTGTCTGGCTCCTCCTATTCCTTCTCTGATTTTTCAAAATGCATCTGCATGATGGTCAGGGCCGCGATGACGAGCAGAAGAATCACCGATGCGGCCGAACCGCGCCCGTAGTTCAAGTCCTGGTTAAACGCATTATAGATGAAGATGCCCTGTGTGGTGGAAGCGCCGCTGGGCCCTCCGGAAGCATACATGTAAGGTGCGTCCAGCAGCTGCATGGTAGTGATAACGCTCATAATCAACTGAATAAAGATCATAAAAGAGATGTTCGGCAGTATGATATGGATGATTCGGCCAAATCCGGTACAGCCATCGAGAGATGCCGATTCCATAATATCGGTGGAAATCCCCTGAATGGCCGAGAGATACAGGAGCACCGTCAGCCCGCCCCCTAAGATTCCGGGGAAAATGATACAGAACTTTACGAGATTGGGATCGCTTAACCATGTCTGGGGCTGGCCGCCGAAGAATTTGAGAATCTGGTTGGCGACGCCGTAATCGGGATGCCAGATCCATCTCCAGATAATGACATTTACCGATGTGGGAATCAGCGCCGGAAGTATGTACAGGGTGGTCAGGCTTTTCTGAAGCTTTGTCAGCTCATTGAGGAAAAGCGCCTGGATCAGGGGGATAAAAAAGCACATGGCCAGCTGCAGCAGCAGAAAGATAAACGTATTTTTCCACGCTTCCCAATAATAAGGCATCTTAAACATGCTGACGTAGTTGGACAAGCCCACAAAAGTACCCGGTGATTGGATAGGATCGTATTGAAACAGGGAAATATAAAAGGCGCTGAGGATCGGGTAATATTTTAACCAGACCGTAAAAATCATGGGCAGAGCCAGGATACACCAGGGTGTTATCTTTTTTCTGAAAGAGTAGCTGCCGAAACTTGCTGAAAATAGATGTCTCTTCATACAAAAACCTCCGATTTCTTTCTATATAAATACTGGTTTAATTATAAAAGCAATCGTTTTTATTTATAATGGATTCAATAAACATTGAGGTCACTATTCTTAAAGTATTTTGCTTCCGGGCGGAAAACAGGTTAAGAATAATGACATATTTCTGTGTATCCGTTAATTTTCTATTCTTTTCATGAAACCGTTCATCTGTTATGATTAATTCATCTAAAAAATAATCACTTCAGCGATGAGGTGTGACAGGCAAGAAGGAGGATCATTCATGAAAAAAACATTGGCAATAGCGTTAAGCATGTCCATGGCAGCAGGCTTGATGACTGGCTGCGGGAGCAAGCCAGCAGAGACCAACGCTACGACGGCGGCCCCACAGGCGTCCGAGACGGGGAAAACCGAAGCTCCGGAGACGACCAAAGCGCAGAATACTGCTGAGAAAGAACCCGTGGAGCTTACAATCTGGCTTACCAGCCGCAACAAGGACGACTGGTACGTACAGATGGAAGATCAGTTTTTGGAGGAGCATCCATGGATCACATTAAATAAAGTAGTAAAAGAGGGGGACCCCGGCAACGAATTCTATCAGGCCGTAGCCGCAGGCAACGCACCGGATCTGGTAGATTCCTCCTTCACCATGATGAATACATACATTGCGGCGGGAATCCTGGAGCCTTTGAACAAGTATACGGACAACTGGGATGAATGGGGCAATTTCACAAGCGAGTACATCGATATGTTTAAAAAGGACGGCAGCTACTACGGTCTGCCGTATCAGGTAGCGCCCATGCTGTTCGGATATAACAAAGCGCTGTTTAAAGAGGCGGGAATCGCAGAGCCGCCGGCAACCTGGGATGAGGCAGTCGAGGATGCGAAGAAGATCAACAATCCGGATAAGCAGATTACCGGATATGCGACGCTGGCCGCTGAATGGACCGAGTGGTTCTTCCAGTATTATGTATGGCAGGCCGGCGGAGATCTGACGAAAGAGAATGCAGATGGAACGGCAGAGCTTACCTTTACCGATCCGGCCGTCATCGAGGCTGCAAAATACTATCAGAAGCTGCGCAGCGAGGGCGTGCTTCAAAGTGACTTAACCCTGAAGTTCGGCGATCTTGTAACAAACTTTGGACTCGGAAAGATCGGCATGATGCCGTTTGCCGGTGACTGGGTAGCGGAAGCCGCTGAAAAGGGAATCGATCCCGACGACATCGGATTAAGCCTTCCTCCGGCAGGACCATCCGGAGAACGCACCACCGCGATCGCAGGTACCTGCTATGCCATCAATGCCAAGACCGATCAGGCGAAGAAGGACGCCGCCTGGGAATATATCAGTTTCTATACGAGCAGGGCGTATCTGTCTTCCTTCTTTGAGAACCTGGCTACCAAGGGCGCGTTAAATCCGGTTATCATTCCCAGAGATGACATCAGCGTAACGGATTTCTACGAGTTCCCGGAAGAGTACAATCAGGTTCTGGAAGCCGCCAAATCCGTAGGCCGTCTTGAATTCTACGGGAAATCTGATTTCGGTTCCTACGTTGACCGTGCGGTACAGAAAATTTTAGTAGATCCGAATGCCGATCCGGAAAAAGAATTCAGCGCAGCGCAGGATCTCTGTGCCAGCGAGGCATTACAGGCTTTCAATGAGGCAAATAAGAGATAACAGACAGAACAGATCGACAGTACAGATCCATAGAACAGCCAAAAAGTGCGAGGACAACAGCCTGCACTTTTTGGCCTTTTGGCATTCTTATGATATAATAATTACTTACGATGTAAAACTGTAACAGGAAAGGGACGGGGAGATGTATGGCCATGATGCAGAAACTGAAAGAAATGAAACAAAGATGGGATCACAGCATTAAGGCCGTGCTGCGCCGGGTCAGTATTTTCCGCCGCCTGAATCTCTCCTTTATGCTGTTGATTATGACGGCTGCCATATTCCTGACCTTCTTCAGCTTTTACAAATATTCCGCCGAGATCAGAGCCAACATCGACCGGTACAGCTCCTTATTAGTCCAGAACGTGGAATTAAAGATTCAGGATACCATGCAGGAATACGAAGAGTCCGCCCTGACATTTTATGATGACAGCAAGGTGATCCGTGCGCTCAAAGAGAATGCGCAGCTGTATCCCTTCAAAACGGAGGCGGATAAAAATAAGTACGAGGAAAACCGCTACTTTGTGGAGAGCAGGCTGTACAATATGCGCTACAACCAGAAGTATATCGTCAATGTCCAGTTTGTGACGCCCCGGGAACAGTACTACATGGTGGAACCGGACGGATACCGGAGAGGCGGCTGCATCCGCAACCTTGAAGAGTTTTATAAGACGGATATCTACCTCATTCCCCAGGAGAAGAAGGGGTATCCCGTCTGGTTTGATATGGCGGAGCAGACGAACATCTTCTATCCGAATGAGCAGAGCATCTACGGCTATCCCAATATCATCACGCTGGGAATCGGCGTCTACGCGCCGGGAAACCGGGAGTTTTTAGGCGTATTGTTAATGAATGTCAGCCTGAACGCATTTTCCGGTGCCATGGAAGGCTATGAGGCCTATAAGGACGGAAATACCTTTTTAATCGGGGAGGACGGCGTTTTGATGTGGTTCAATCCCAGCCTCAACGCCCCCGCATTTCCCAAGGACGATCTGCTGTTCCAGGAGATGAAGCAGGATGGACAGGGCATCCGGGAAAAGAAGATCGACGGAAAAAAGGTGATACTGGCCTATGAGCAGATTCCCAATACCGGCGTGTTTGTAGCCTATATCGCGGAGCTGGCGGTCCTTTATAAGGAGACGTATCGAATCAGAAACCTGTGCATTCTGGTACTTCTCCTGATCGTTGTCGCCTGCTTTATCATCTCCTATTACGTGACCTGCAGTATTTCGGAGCCGGTCAGCCAGTTAGTCCGGGTCATGAAAAAGACCGGGGACGGCAAATGGAACGCCCGGTATGAGAACTCCGGTCACGATGAGATCACCATACTGGGAGACCGGTTCAATGAGATGGCGGACAAGACGGACCAGCTGATCGACCAGGTGTACCTGTCCGAAATCAAGCGGCAGAAGATTTCCATAAGCTGGGCCAATGCCCGCCTGGACGCGCTGCTCATGCAGATCAACCCCCATTTCCTGTACAACACCCTGGATATTATCCGGTGGGAGGCCATGTACGAGGCGGAGGGGGAAAGCGCCGTGACCCGGATGATTGAGAAATTCAGCAGGCTGTGCCGCATGGGGATGCGCACAGGCGGCAATACGATCACACTGAAAGAGGGAATCGAGCACGCCAGAACGTATCTGGACGTCATTAATTTCCGGCACAGAGAGAAAATCCAGCTGGAGATTGATATGCAGGCGGATGAGGAAGCCATCTATATTCCCCAGTTTATGCTGCAGCCCATCATGGAAAATGCCGTCGTGCACGCCTTCGACGACGGCAGCTGCGGATACCGGATCGTGATCCGGGCGTGTATCACAGGCGCAGAGCTGCAGATAACCGTAAGGGACAACGGGAAAGGCATGTCCAGGGAGGAAGTGGACCAGCTGACTGTCAACATGGAAAGAACGGATCTGGCTGATGAGAACATAGGTCTCGTCAATGTCTATCAGCGGATCCGGCTGTTTTACGGGGATGCGTGCGGCATAGGCATCACCAGCCGTTTAGGGGAGGGGACCGAGATCAGGATCACCCTGCCTGTGCGGAAGTATTCGGAGAATATGGAAAAGAGCAAAGGAGAGGAAGATGGCATACAAAGTTTTAATTGTAGATGATGAGGAAATTGTATGCAGAGGGCTGGCAAAATTCGTCAAATGGCAGGAGTACGGTTTCTCGGTGGAGGGGATTGCCTACAGCGTGGATGAAGCCCTGGCATTGATGGAGAGAACCGCCATGGATGTGGTATTTATGGATATCCGGATGCCGGGGAAGACGGGGCTGGATATGCTCCAGATCATCCAGAAGTCGTATCCGGGCGTCAAATCCGTCATTCTCAGCGGTTTCAGCGAATTCTCCTATGCGAGGGAGGCCATACGTTATGGTGCGGTGGACTATTTAAACAAACCGGTAAACCTAAAAGAGGTGGAAGAACTGCTGGAGCGCCTGGGGAAAGACTTTATGGAGGAAAGGCGTGCCCAGGAGGTGCGGAACAACCGGATTGAGGGCCTGCTCCTTTCCGCCGTAAAGGGCTATTCCAGGCTGGAGCAGGAGAAATACCAGCTGCCCATCCTGGAATGGTGGCACGGACTGTCCATGGAACTCTTAAGCCGTGAACTGTCGGAGGAGGAGATTCTCGGGAAAAAGAAGCTTCTTCGGGCGAAGATCATAGCCATTGTGCCGGATGCGTACCTGCTGGACTGCAATGTCTATGAGCTGTTTGCGATCATTCCCTGCAAAAATGAGGCGGAGGCCGACCACTTTGTGGATATCCTGGAACAGACCTGTCAGGTGGGGCTGGAGTGGTCCTGTGGAATCAGCAAGTTCAAGCACGGCATCGGCGCGCTGAGAGAAGCCTATGAGGAGTCTGGAAAGGCCCTGCGCTACCATCGGGCCAGCGAGAAGCGGGGGATGATCTGGTATAAAAATATAGAAACCCTGTTTTCCCAGGACCTGCCGGAGACTCAGGAGATCCTCCGGGAACTGGTTGGCGTCCTGGCCAATCCCGAAGAGCGCGGCTGCGCGGTTTCCCAGCTGGAATCCGCACTGGAGAGTATCTGCGCACAGAAAATGACCGTGATGCAGTTCCAGACCGTATGTATCCGGTGTCTGATCGAGCTGAATGGACTGCTGCAGGGCATGAAGGGGGACGGCATAGATCTGCACGGCCAGCTGAATAAGATGCTGGAGAAGATTCTGCTCTGCGACAATTACCGGATGACCATTGACTGTATGACCGGCTATGCCGCCATGCTGGTGCAGAAGCTGAATGATACCGATGAGGTGCAGCTGGGCGGCGGAGTGATCAAGGAGGTCCAGCTGTTTATCCGGCGCCATTACAATGAGACAATCACGCTTAATATGCTGGCCGACCAGTTCTATCTGCATCCCAATTATCTGAGCCGCCTGTTTAAGGAAAAAACCGGTAAGAATTTCGTGGAGTATATGACAGAGGTGCGTATGGAGAAGGTGAAGGAGATGCTGACCGACCCGGAAAAGAAGGTGTCCGATATCAGCATGATGGCCGGATATGAGAATCCAAGGTATTTCAGCAAGGTATTTAAGCAGTTTACCGGGATGACTCCCAGTGAATACCGGGAGGCGCTGAACAGGTAATAGGATAAGAATTGTGATTCCTTTGTAAGCTAAGACAACAGGCCCGTTAAAAATCAGGCCTGTTGCCTTTTTTATTTCCCTAGTCAATGAGCCGGGTGCATTTACAGTCTCTGCCCTTCATTTTCCGCCATGACAGGCAGCTTCACCCGGAAGGCTGCGCCGCCGCCTTCCGTTTCGTCCACCGAGATCCGGCCGCCGTGGAGCGTGGTCAGTTCTTTGGCGATGGAGAGGCCGAGGCCGAAATGGCGTTTGTCCGTCCTGGAGGTGTCGCCCCGGTAAAAGCGGTCGAAGATATGCGCCCTGACGTCGGCGGGAATCCCGCATCCCTGGTCTGCTACGGAGATCGTCATTTCTTTCCCTTTCACCGCGGCGCTTATGGTGATCTTTTTATTGGCCGGTGTATAGGACACGGCGTTGTCCAAAAGGATGGTGAGCAGCTGTTTTAAGCAGGAGGCGTCGCCGGTTACATGGGGAAGCGTCTCTTCCGGCAGGTCCAGGAAAAGCCTGACCTGGCTGTTTTGACAGACCGGTTCAAAGAGCTCGTAGGTTTCGATGAGAAGCGTATCCATATCCACTGTCTCCTGTTTGATGGACCAGCTGCCGGCGTCTGTGGAGGCGAGAAGCAGCATATCCCCCACAAGCGCCGCCATGCGCCTGCATTCACTCCGTATGTTTTTCAGATACTGGGCCTGCTTTTCCGAACATTCCGCTGATTGCAGGGGAGAGGGACTGTCCGAACCGTCCGCCGACTGTAAGGGAGAGTGACTTGCCGCTACTGCGTCGATGGCGGTGACACTGGATTCGATGACTGCCAAAGGGGAGCGAAGCTCGTGGGAGGCCGAAGCGATGAATTCGTTCTGGCGTTTCCTGCTCATTTCCACCGGTTCCAGGGATTTTCCGACGAAATACCAGCTGACGAAAAAGAGGGCTGCAATCCCCAGAATATCGAACAGCAGGAAGCGCGGCCCCTGACTTCTGATCAGAGAGATACCCGGCGTCCGGTACCCCAGAAGCGTCAGGCTCTGATATCCTTTGGCGGTGGGAAAGACAAGGATTGTGCCGTAATAGGAGTCTCCCTGATCCCCCTTTACCGTGAAGACCGAGCTCTGAATGACCGAGGAGGAGACAGGGCGCACCGCCGGATTGACTTTCTCCTTCAGGGCCTCTTCCCGCGCCCGGTCGATGAGCGTCTGCCGGTCCGTGGCCGGAACCCAGGACCCGGAATAGAGAAATGGTTCCCGGTTCTCCTCAATATGTATGATCAGCTTTTCTGAAGCCTCGGTCTGGGCCAGCCAGCTTCCGGAAATGGTGGAGCCGTACTGCATGCGGGACGCGACGGCTACGATCTGATTCTGGAAGGTCTGTAGCGCGTCCTTTTCCGATACACGGAGGTTGTAGAAGAGGAGTCCTGCGACTACCAGGGTCAGAATGGTTCCCGTGGTTACGGTGTACAACAGGGTCAGTTTTTTGCGAAGCGCTTTAATCATGGATTTCCTCCAGCCGGTAGCCGACGCCATGGACCGTCTGGATTTTTGCATTTCCATGAAGCGCCTTTAAACGCCGGCGTAAAAAATAGATGTAGTTGTCCAGATTGCCTGCCTCCACCTCGGAATCCGGTCCCCACACGTAGGAGAGGATGGCATTTCGCGGAAGCGTACGGCCGGCATTTCTCATCAGATACTCCAGAAGCGACGACTCCCGGCCGGAAAGTGTAACCGTCTCGGCGGCGGCGCCTTCTCTGGTGAGTTCATGCTTGACCGCGTCCAGGCTGAGGCTGCCGAAGGTCAGAGTCGTGGTGTCCGCGGTTCGTCCGGGTCTGCGGGTGACTGCCCGGATCCGTGCCAGGAGTTCCTCCACTGCAAAAGGCTTGACCAGGTAGTCGTCCGCGCCTGCGTCCAGCCCGTCGATTCTGTCGCCCACACCGTCGAGCGCGGTGGTGATGATGACAGGAGTCATGACGGATTTCTGCCGGATGGCCTGTAAGAGGCTTAAACCGTCCAGGCTTGGAAGCATCCGGTCCAGAATCAGCACGTCGTAGGGATACTCCGTCGCGTAGTAGAGGGCGTCGTCGCCCCGGTAACACTGATCGACCTGATATCCCGCCTGCTCTAACTGCATGGCTACCGTGCTGCACAGTATTTTATCATCTTCTACCAGTAAGATTCTCATGTCTGTGATCCCTGCTTTCTT
The DNA here is from genome assembly GCF_014288005.1 of Hungatella hominis. Lineage (NCBI taxonomy): Bacteria > Bacillati > Bacillota > Clostridia > Lachnospirales > Lachnospiraceae > Hungatella > Hungatella hominis. The sequence goes on along the minus strand of NZ_JACOPB010000006.1, from coordinate 82,618 downwards.
TCTTATTTATATCAGTTGTTTCCTCTATTATAGCAGAGAAATCTCTAAAAAATCTAAAAACCAGCCGTTTCCAGTTTTTTTAGAGATTTCTCTGGTATGATTATTCTAAAGGCAAATCCGGAAAGGCAGAAAGGACAAAAAGGGATGGACAGAAAAAAAGGAATGACCGCACGGAAAGCCGCCGCATGGCTCTTGATACTGGCCGCGGTAACTGTGATGGCGGCAGGATGCGGCCCGAAGCCGGGTGGTGCGGAGGCGGGCGGCGCGGATGCGCCGACGGCCGATAATGGGGGAACCGGTGATAACTCCGACGTCCCCAGAGGACGGTATGTGGAGCAGGAACTGGCATTTCCGTTCGATCCATCGTCGGAGATGATGGAAGCCATGATGCTTTCTCCGGAAGGAGATCTCCTGGTTCTCACATACAACCTGGAGATGGAAAACAGGATTTACCGGATGGAAGATACGGGTGAATGGAACATGGATGAAGCCCTCACCGCCAGTATTCCCGAGGGCAGCATGCTTTTAAAGATGAACGGTACGAAGGATGCGGCGTATTACTACCTTACACAGGGGGAAGAGAGATACATCGGAAAGATGGCATGGGGCAGTCAGAAGATGGAGCGGCTTGCAGATCCCGCGTTTGAAAAGGATGGGATCTATAATATCTCCGATTTTCTGGCGTCTGACAGCGGGGCGGTGCTCTTTTCCCTGATGGATGGAAAGACCGTGGTCTGGAAGCCGGAAGACGGGGTGTCCCTCCAGTTGTATCAGAAAAACAGAAACAGCACGCTGAATACCAGCAGCACACTGGTGGGAGATACGTACATAACGGCGGGTGACCTGGGATTTCTGGCTTATGACATGGAGACAGGAAAGGAACTGGAGACGATTCCTTACCAGACGGGGGACTCCGACGCGGAGGGCAGCCTCGCAGCCGGAGAAGGGGACGATATCTACCTGTGCAACGCGGCGGGAATTCACCACATGGCGCTCGGCGGGACGATGTGGGAGACCATTGTGGACGGGAGCCTGAATTCCTTAAGCCTTCCGGGGATTAGAATTAGTAAGATGTGTGTCGGTAAGAACAACGACTTTTTCGTATGGTACGAGAAAGACGAAAATCCCGTTCTTGCACACTATGTATACGATCCGGACACCATTTCCGTTCCGACATCGACGCTGACCGTATACGGTCTTGATCTGTCGGAGAAGTATCTGATCCGCCAGGGAGCCATACGGTTCCAGATGGAAAATCCCGATATTCGTGTCGAGGTGATCGACGGAAGAAAGCAGATGGAGGGGATGATGGATGCGGATATCATCCGAAGCTTAAACGAGGAGCTGCTGACCGGAGCGGGAGCGGATGTTCTCGTGCTGGACGGCCTTCCGGGAAAGTCCTATATAGAAAAAGGGATTCTGGAGGATATGAGCGTACTTCTTGCGCCGTTTACAGAGAGTGGGGAAATATACCGGAATCTGACCGGCCATTTCCGGAGAAGCGACGGATCTGTCTACGAGGTGCCAGTGAGGGTCTTATTCCCGGTTGTATATGGGGAGGCCGGGGCCACAGCGAGTTTATCCAGCCTGCAGGCGTATCTGGAGTATCAGGAATCGCCGGGAGCCGGCTCCATAAGTGGAAAGACCGTATATGAAAATATTCTCCGGCGCCTTGCTTTTCTGTATGACCAGGAGCTTTGGGATGACGATGGAAAATTAAAGGAAGAGGAGCTTACAGACCTTCTGGAAGCGGCCATGCGGACCGGAGAGCATTCCGGCGCCCGCGTTCTGTATCCGGAGGACGAGGATAACGGAGCCGGAAAACGGTATAATCTGGTCGCTGAGAACGGGTTTACCACTCCGGACCATCTGGGGATTATGGCGGGAGACAATCAAGCCTCTCTGGAGCTTCCGCGGGAAATGGCGGAGATGAGCCTTTCGTTTGCAGTTATGAGGGAAAAAGGGTATCCGCTTCAATCTGTCAATCATACCTTCTATCCGGAAGAGCGGGTCGCCATTAACCGGAACAGCAGGCAGAAAGAGACGGCGGAACGCTTTGTAACCTTCCTGCTGTCGGAACAGATACAGGGAGAGGACGTGGAGGATGGCTTCCCCGTCACCCGTGCTGGTGTGGAACGATGGAAGCAGCGGCAAATAGTGATGAGCTATGGGACGGGGAACTGGGATGGCCTTATGATCTACGGGGATTATCCAACGGAATCAGAACGGAAGCTTTTGCTGGATATGATCCCGGACCTGGATAATCCGGTCGTACCGGATCCCACGGTTCTGTCCATTATGGCAGAAGAATCGGAGGGCTATTTCAGTGGGACACAGGATCTCCCGGCCGCTGTAAAGGCCATAATAAGCAAGGTGACGCTCTATCGGGCGGAGACAGAATAAAGATGTGGTTTGATTTATGCAGGAGATAATTGAGAGAGAGGACTAAATGAAGATGAAAAACAGACACTTGATTCAGAGAGCCGCGGCTCTGGCCCTGGCCGCGGTCATGGCGGTGATGACCGCCGGATGCGGCGCAAAGGAACAGAAGGAGGGCGCCACAGAGGGGGCAAAGGACAGTACAAAACAAGCAGGGACTGCGGACCCGGGAACCGCGGACGTCGCAAAGGGGCGTTATGTGGAGCAGGCGGTTGCATATCCGTTTGAAGCTGGAACGGAACGTGTTGTGGATATCATCCAGGACCAGAACGGGGAGCTGGTGATGTTCACCTTAATCGGCCAGGAAGTGGATGGGAAAAAGAAGGCCTACCGCTACGACGGTTCCTCCTGGAGCGAAGATACGGCTTCTCCGGTGCAGGAGCTTCAGGACAGCGACTATTTAACGTATTCCGCTTACGGCGCGGATGGGACGCTTTATCTGATCTACGCGGATCAGAGTTATAAGGCGCATCTGGTGAAGTTTGCAGAAGGGCAGCCCATGCAGGAGATTTCCGCCGGGATTGAGGATGCCATGGTTCTGCTGAACGGACTGTACGTAAGCGAAGACGGCACTCTGTTCATTCCCTCCGGTGACCAGGTCATCGTCGTCGGTACGGATGGCGTGGTGGAAAAGAAGCTCCCTCAGAGGAATTCCCACAGCAATTTCTGTGACAGCCACACGCTGACAGCTAATAGTTTTATGACTACAGGAGACAGGGGATTTCTCCGGTACGATTTAAAATCGCTGGCGGAGAAGGAAGTGATTCCGTTCCAGACCGACGAGTCAGACGTATACGGAAGTCTGGCCCGTGGAGAAGGAGATGATTTCTACCTTGCTAATACTAAAGGAATTCATCACATGGCGGATCAGGGAACGATGTGGGAGACCATCGTGGACGGTTCCCTGAATTCCATGAGCATGCCCAGCGCTTACGTAAAACGTCTTCTCGTCGGAAATGACAATGATTTTTACTTATGGTACTCGGAAAGTGAGGAACAGAAACTGGCCCGCTATACGTATGATCCGGAAATGCCGACCATACCGTCGAAAACCCTTACGGTATACGGCTTAAACCTTTCGGAAAACCAGACCGTGAAACAGGCGGCCGCCCTCTTCCAGATGGAGCATCCCGATGTCAGAGTCGAACTGATCGACGGAGCCGGCGAGTCGGGGAGTACCTTAAAATCCGATACGATCCGTTCCTTAAACGCGGAACTGTTAAACGGCAACGGCGCTGACGTGCTGGTGCTGGATGGGCTTCCGATCGAATCCTATATTGAAAAAGGGGTTCTGGAGGATTTAAGTGATATTATCACTCCCATGGTAAAAGCGGGAGAGCTATACCCCAACATAGCGGAGAGCTTCACCGGTTCCGACGGAAGTGTCTATCAGTACCCGGTCCGTGTCACCATTCCGATTATGTACGGAGACGGAACGGCGGTGAGCCAGATGGCTGCGATCGGTTCTCTCCGGGCGTGGCAGGAGGCGAATCCGGATAAGGCTCTCTTCCCAAAGACCATCTATGAAAATATTCTGAGGCAGATGATCTATCTCTACTATCCGGAGCTGGCAGGAAAAGACGCCGGACAGCTGGATACGGAGAAAGTCAGAATCCTTCTGGAGACCGCGAAGCTGGCGGGAGACGCCAGCGGAAGCAAGGTAGTCTTCGATGAATCGGAAGACGGCGGCCGCGGACGGGTATACAATGCCGCCGATACGAGAGGATTTACTGGTTTAAGCGATTATGGACTGCTGACGAAAAATGCAGAGATCTCTCTGGTGGAACTGGCGGGTATGATGGATGTCATGACACCTGTTGCAATCGTTGATAAGTATGGTTACCAGATGGAACAGTTTAATGATATCTATTATCCGAAGGGACTCCTGGGAGTCACCAGCTTTGGTAAGGAAAAGGAGACTGCGAGAGAGTTTGTCGCGTTTGCCCTGTCACCGAAGGTTCAGAATGGGGATTTAAATGACGGATTTACTGTGAGTAAGACCGCTTCCGGTGCCTGGATAGAACGGACTTCCATGGTGAGCATCGGTTTCAGCTTTGACGGCGGCGATATGATGAGCGCAGAGTACCCGGATGATAAGAAGAAGGAAGAGATTATGGGAATGCTGGATAAGCTCCATACGCCCATTTCTGTTGACGATATACTGCTGGAGATGATAGTCAGTGAAACTAAGGGATATTTTGAAGGGAAACAGACTGCGGCCGAGGCGGCGGGGCAGTTTGAAAACAAGACGAAGCTGTATTATGCGGAATAAAACACAGTCGGGCCGTCTGGCACGGAAGGCGTATCTGTTCCTTCTGCCGAGTCTGGCGGGGACAGCCGTGTTTGTCCTGCTCCCGTATGTGGATGTTGTCCGCAGGTCATTTTTCGAGGCGGCAGGAGGGCGTTTCGTCGCCATGCAGAACTATGTGACGGTAGTCGGCAACAGCGCGTTTCGATTGGCATCTTTTAACACACTCCGCTTTCTGGTGATCTGCGTACCGCTTCTGGTGCTGGTGTCACTGTTTTGCTCCATGCTGATCGCGGGATTAAAGGAGGAGGGGACCGTCTTTAAGACGAGTCTCCTCGTTCCGCTTGCCATTCCTGTGGCTTCGATCGTCCTGCTGTGGAAGCTGTTTTTCTATCCACAGGGGATGGTCAACCAGATCACCGCGCTCTTCGGCATGGCGGGGATAGACTGGATCAATGGAGACACGGCCTTTGGCGTGCTGGTCTTTACCTACGTGTGGAAGAATCTGGGATACGATGTGGTTCTGTGGGTGGCGGGTCTGGCGGCCATATCGGATGAACTTTACGAGGCAGCCAGAGTGGACGGAGCGGGTATCGTGGCACGGTTTTTATACGTGACGCTGCCGGGCCTTTCCAAGACGGCATTTCTGGTGGTATCCCTTTCCGTGTTCAATTCCTTTAAGGTATTCCGGGAAGCGTACTTAATCGCAGGGGAGTATCCCCACGAGAGCATCTATATGCTGCAGCACCTGTTTAACCACTGGTTTGTGACCCTGGATATCCAGAAGATGAGTGCGGCCTCCGTCCTTCTTTTGCTGGTGGTGGCACTGCCGGTTATCACGAAAGGGCTGGCTTCGAGGAGAGGTGAAACATGAAATGGTTGAGAGAACGGATGCCGGAGAAAAAGATTCTCCCGCACGTCAGAAGGCTTATCCTGTCGGTAATCTGCCTGTTTATCTGGCTTCCCCTGCTCATGATGGCGGGAAATTCCTTCCTGTCCAGGGGGGAAATGCTGTCCCGGTTCGGTCCTGTGTTAAACGGCGGAACCGGAGCGGTGAAAGTTACCCTGTTTCCGGACTTTCCGACCTTAAGTCCCTTTGTGGAGCTGCTTCTGGATTCCCCGGGATTTTTCGTGATGTTCTGGAACTCCTGCCTCCAGACCGGGGCTGTGCTGTTCGGCCAGATGCTGGTGGCCGTTCCGGCGGCGTGGGCGTTTGCCATGTATTCATTTCCGGGTAAAAAGGTGTTGTTTATGGGATATATCATACTGATGATACTCCCGTTTCAGGTTCTGATGACCCCGGATTACTTTGTGCTGAACCAGATGCATATTTTAGATACCCATCTGGCGGTCATCCTTCCGGGGATATTTTCCACATTTCCGGTATTTATCATGACACAGTTCTTTTCCTCGATCCCACCGTCTCTGCTGGAAGCGGCGCGTCTGGATGGGGCAGGAGAAGGGGCGGTGTTCTTTCGGATCGGTATACCGATGGGGTTCCCGGGAATCATGTCGGCAGGAATCCTGGGCTTTTTAGAGAGCTGGAATGCCATCGAGGCGCCGATGGCATTTTTGAAGAACCGGACGCTCTGGCCGCTGTCCCTCTATCTTCCGGATATTACGGCGGATAAGGTCAGTGTGGCGTGGGTGGCATCCGTGGCGGCTATGGCGCCCCCGCTCTTTCTGTTTCTGGCCGGACAGAGTTTTTTGGAGCAGGGAATTATGGTATCGGGGATAAAGGAGTAGACAGATGGAGAGGAAAAAAATACGAAAATGGTGCAGAGATGGTTTCCTTATGTTTCTTGGAGCCATGGCGGTCTTTACCGTTCTTTCCAGAAGTCTGGATTCCCTGACGGTGCCGCAGGTCGGCACCTCTTACGGTAAGATGGGAAATGTAAATTATGAAATCAAAGGGGACGGGAAATTTCTCGCCTCCGGAATCACATACTTAAATCCCGAGGAAGGGTTAAAGGTCCAGTCCGTCGGAAAAACGGCCGGGCAGAAGGTGGAGGCGGGAGAGGTGCTTTTCGCCTATCAGCTGGAGGGAATTCAGAAGAAAAAGGAGGAACTGGCTCTTTCCATCGAAAAGATGAAGCTGGAGCTGAACCAGTCCGAGGTCCGCTCGAAACAGATACCGGGCATATCGGAGGAGACGCTGGCCATTCAGTCGCTGGAGGCGGCAAAACGGGCCCTGGATTTCGGATATCAGGACTTGGAGGAATTGAGGCGGGAGAGCGACGAAAAGCTTGCAAAGCTCAAACGGGACTACAATCAGAACATGACCCAGTCCGAGGAAGAGATGGAGGAGGAGACGAGACGGCAGTACCGGACCGCCGAGCGGGCCTACGATGCGGCTGTGGCGAAGAAGGAGAGCGCGGTCAAGAAAGCGGAGCGCGAGGTGACCGACTGCGAGGAGAAGCTTGACCGCCTGGAAGAAGAAGGGGCTTCAGACGAGGAGATCCTGAAAGCCAGAAAAGCTCTGGACCGGGCAAATGAGGATCTGGAAGAGGTGCGGGAAGAGCAGTCGCTTAACGTGGAGGAGGCGAAAGCGGCCTTAAACAGCGCGGAGGAAGATTACGGCGATGTCAGTGCCGGTAGGAGAACCGCGGCGGAAGCGCTAAAGAGCAGCTATGAGTCCTCGGTGGAAGCGGTGGAGGCGCAGATCAAGGCCGGAGAGAAGAGCGTGAGGAATTTGGAAGAAGCGCTCAGCCAGGCTGAACTCGCGGTATCCAACGCGCGGGCCAGGGATGCGGTGACGGCCGCCGAAAATCAAAAGGAGCAGACCGCCTCCGGCCTGGACCGCCAGGTGAAGCAGCTGGATATTACAAAGGCGGAGGAGCAGTTAAAAGCCCTGGAAGCCCTGGAGGCAGCATCCGGTGAAGTGACGGCTCCGGTATCCGGTGTGGTGACAGAGCTGGCCGTCGTCCCGGGAAAGACCGTGACGGGTGATGAGCTTGTGGCCATAGGTGACGGAAGGCTGAAATTCGAGGGAACGGTAGAAAAAAAGCTGGGCGAACTGATTACGGCGGGAACGAAGATAAACCTGCAGTACGGAGAGTCCAGGCGAACGTATGAGGCGGTGGTGGACAGCGTGGACTTCTTATCGGAGGAAGAACAGGCGCATTTTACCGCATCGGTCCAGGAGGACACGGGGGTTCTGGGGGCAACGGCCGCATTTTCGCTTAATCTGACATCCCGGCAGTACACTCAGGTCATTCCCATCGCAGGGCTCAGGCAGGAATCGGATGGTTACTACATCCTGGTGGTGAAACCGCAGAAGACGATACTCGGCGAAGAACTGACCGCGGAAAAGATTCCCGTGGAATTACTGGAAAAGAGCAGCACCCAGGCGGCCGTACAGGGTGCATTCAGCAATACGGACCAGCTGATCGTATCCAGCAGCAGGATCATCGAGGCAGGCGACCGTGTCAGAATATCCGGAGAGTGAGAGAAAGATGAACAGGTTTAAGACATGGATCAGAACGGGCAGAGCAGCCAGAGTAAAAACCGTGTTTCTGGCAGTGCTTCTGTCGGCGGTTCTGTGGGGAATTTCCCTGTGGCAGGGAGAGAAGATAGAGCCATACGCCGGTGATATCCAGATCCGTTACCACGGACAGGGGGTGTCCCGGCAGGCTTTGGAGCAAATAAAAGAAGCCGGGTTAAAGCCTGAAGATGAGAGCTTCCCGGAGACCGCGGCATGGAATGTGGAGTACTATGTGGAGGCCAGGAATCCGGTGCTGAACTTTAAGCAGGATGTCACCTGCATCATGATTCGGGGAGAGATGGATCAGATCGTGAAGGACCGGCTGGTGGCAGGCACGTATGGCTTTGGAGATGATGAGGAGGGCTGTGTCGTCAGCAGTAAAACGGCATGGGAACTGTTCGGCTCCACCGATGTGACCGGCAGCTGGATCTCCGTAAAGGGGAAACGCTTTGTCATTCGGGGAGTGACGGCCGCCTCCTATCCCATGGTAATGCTTCCGGCAAAACGGCTGGAGACGGAGTTTTTTCCCAACGTCTCCTTTTCTTACTCCGGTCAGGAGGGGCTTGAGGGGCAGGCGGAAGAGATGATCATGCGCTTCGGACTGCCGGGACATGAAATCAGAATTAATGGGAGTATTTACTATGCCATGGTAAGGTTTTGCTGCACGCTGCCCGGATGGGCCCTGCTTATCTGGTTCTGGATTTTGATGCGGCGTTCGCGGCGTTTGAAAAAATTTGATATGCAGCAGGCTGGGCGGAGAGGTAAAACGGAAAAACATGCAAAATACCGAAACTGGCTGTGGAAAGTTTTATTCTTTGCGGTGATGGCCGGAGGTGCGGCAGCTCTGCTCTGGTATGGCTTCCGTTTTCCGGGAGAGTTTATTCCATCCCGGTGGTCGGATTTTTCCTTCTATGCGGAAAAATTCACACAGGTAAAAGAGAATCTCTTTGACATAGCCATGCTGCCAAAGACCCGGTGGGATGTGGAGATGATACGCGCGTTTGCTGCCTCCGTGTTCTGTTCGGCAAGCGCGGCTGCGCTGATCATCATAACGGGAAGTCTTCTGCTTTCCATGCCTGACCATACCGGGCAGGAGTAGAAGGCTCCTTTTTTCGTCAAATATAAGTATTTCAAACAATTTATGCATAAGCTATTGACTGTAAACCCTGTTTATACCTTATAGTAAACAGCAAAAAAGGGAGAAAAGACGACATGACAATTAAGGAAGTGGAAGAAAAAACAGGGATTGTACGTTCCAGTGTCCGTTTCTACGAAAAAGAAAAACTGATCCATCCTGTCAGAAATAACAGGAATGGATACCGTGAGTATACGGAAGAGGATGTACAGAACATCAAAAAAATAGCATACTTACGGACCTTGGGAATTTCACTGGAAAATATTCACCGCATAATCGATCACGAGGTATCCCTGCAGGTGGTCCTTGAAAGACAAGCGGATGCGCTGGAGAGCCAAATCGCAGATCTGGAGAAATACCATTATATATGTAAAAAGATGCTGACCGAAAAGGAAATGACGTATGAAGATTTAGAGGTGGAAGCATACGTGACAGAGCTGGAAGATTACTGGAAAAATAACAGTAAGGTCTTTCGGATGGATTCGGTCGGTTTCCTGTATCTGTGGGGGGGATTGCTGGCATGGGGCGGAATCACAGCGGTGTGCTTCCTGCTTGCGCTGCTTGCATATCCGAATTTGCCGTCCCAGGTGCCGATACAGTGGAATAACGGCGAAATAAGCCGTCAGATTGGAAAAGCATTTATTTTTGTATATCCTGCCGCCTGTATCATCATAAGATTTTTTTTGCGTCAGTTTATTTGGAGATGGCTGACACTCCGTCTGTTCTGCTTCAGTGATACCATCTGCGATTACGTGACCAACTGCCTGTGTTTTGTTATATTATCAGTAGAAGCATTTACAATCTTTTACGTGAATGGAATGATGCAAAATGTGACCACGATTCTGACTGCGGACGCAGTGGTGCTTGTGGGAGTCCTTCTGATCGGGTGGTATAAACTGACCGTAGGACAAGCGCGGGATTGAAAGAACGGAGGGATAGGAAGAGACTGATCGTAATGTAAACAGGCCAGCATTTTCAGTTGTTTTTCAACTTCGAAAATGCTGGCCTGTTTTGTATGAGCGCAGTATGCATAAATCAAATATAACTGTATGTTTTTGAATGCCTCTTCAGGAAGAAAAGGCAGAGAAGGAACCCTCCCGCTTCTGCTGCCGGAACGGCAAGCCAGACTCCGTCAAGCCCCATAATAAGAGGAAGGAGCAGTAAGCATAGGACGATCAGGCAGAGCGTGCGCACGAAGGAAATCACAGCCGATACCCTGCCGTTAGATAAAGCGGTGAACAGGGCCGACGAAAAGATGTTGACTCCGGAAAATAAGTAGCCGAAAGAGAACACCATGAAGCCGTGGCGGGCCAGATCGTATACGGCTGTGCCGGGGTGTGCGAAAATTGTTACGATAATTCCGCCAGCCAGCTGCGCTGTGGCAAATACGAGGAACGAAGTGATGCCTGTAAAGATCAGGGAGGTCTTAAATACCTGCTTCAGCTGCTTCGTATTGCGGCTGCCGTAATTGTAGCTGATGACAGGTGAGACGCCCTGTGAAAATCCCATGTACAATGCATTTAACAGGAACTGGGAGTACTGGATAATGGTAATGGCCGCGACGCCGTCTTCTCCTGCGTAGTGCATCATCAGGAGGTTGAACAGGAAGGTGATAATGCCGGAGGATAAATTGGTTACCATTTCCGAGGAACCATTAATCAGTGTTTCCTTTAATTCTGCCGCAGAAAGACGGGGCTTTACGAGCCACAGTGCCTTGCGGGAAACAGCAAAGTAGATCAGACCAAATACCGCAGGGATCATGTAGCCGGTAACGGTTGCAATAGCCGCGCCAGCCACGCCCAGCTTTAGCGGGACGATGAGAATATAATCCAGAACCGCGTTGCTTAAGCCGGCCAGAATCGTGAGAAAAAGTCCCAGTCCGGGCCGTCCCTCCGTGATAAAATACATCTGAAACAGAATTTGAAGCATCAGCGCCGGAGCGAAGGCCATCTGCCATCTCATATAAGTAATACAGTCGCTCACGAGTAAGTCGCTGGCTCCCAGGAGCCGTACGATCGGTGCAGCAAAGAGAGTGCCGAGAACCGCCGTTACGGCTCCGACGATGATATTCAAATATATAATAGAAGTAAAGGCAGCCCGTGCTTCCTCTGCTTTTCCTTCGCCCATCTTCTTTGCAACGATGGCGCAGCTGCCGGTTGAGAACATGACCGCGATGCCGAGCACGATGTTAATGGCGGGATAGACGATATTGATGGATGAAAGCGCATTGGTCCCGACGAAACGCGATACAAAGACTCCGTCAATAATCGTATAAAGGGAGGTAAAAATCATCATGATGGTCGTCGGCAGTGCAAACATCATGAGGGAACCAAATGTAAATTTTTTTGCCAGTGAATAATTCATACTATTTCTCCTGATTTTCTTGTAAATTTCAGCCGCATGGATTATCATAGGGTATAGGGTAGGCCGATAGTCAAGCAGAAAAACTTTGGATATAGAAAGGAATGTTGCAGGCCTGTGAACTGTAACAGAGGAATCAAAATATGGAAAAACAGTCGGAGTTATATTTTACAACAGGTGAGTTTGCGAAGATTTTAGGGGTTAAGAAGCATACGCTGTTTCACTATGATGAGATTGGTCTGTTTTCGCCGGCGGTGAAGGATGAGGAGAATAATTACCGGTATTATTTTGTGTGGCAGATGGATACGTTTGAGGTGATTCGGGCATTGCAGAAGCTGGGTATGCCTCTCAGTGAGATCAGGGAGTATATGGAGACCCGGTCGCCGGAGCATTTTCTGGCGCTGGTGGATCAGAAGGATGCGGAGATCGACCAGGAGATTGAACGTCTGAAAAATATGAAGCGTTTTATGGAGTGGGAGAGAACGACGATTAAGGAGGCGCTGGAGGCCGAGGTGGATAAGCCGAAGCTGGCGGAGAGAGGCCAGGAATACTTATTTTCTTCCGAGGTGAATATCACGGGGGAACGGAAGCTGGCAGAGGAGATTGCACACCATGTCAGGGTCTGTGAGCAGTACCATATCAGCATGAACGCCGTGGGCGCAGTCTGTCTGGGCAGAGACTTAGAGGCGGGGAAATACGACCGCTACCGGAGTGTCTATACGCGGCTGGATAAGCGCATTTCGGCACTGAAACCGTATGTGAAGCCGGCGGGAACCTACGTGGAACTTTATTACCGGGGGTATGACGGAGACATGGGGAAGGCGTATCCGGTTATTCGGGATTTCGCTGAACAACAGGGGATCCGTCTGGATGAGATGTGGTATGAGGACCTTCTCCTCGATGAACTGACGGTCAGGGATACCGCGGATTACGTTGTGAAGGTGGCGGTGCGTGTGAAATAACGCTTCCAGCTGGTGAAGCGGGAAGCCGTAAGGCTGATTTTAACGGGGGGTAAAGGGATATGTACCGATTGATTATTATCGATGACGAGGAAAAAATCGTAGAAGGGATGGGGAGGCTTTTTCCGTGGAAGACCATAGGATTTTCCGTGGAGGGCCTCTTCACCAGCGCGGTGGAAGCGCTGGAATTTATGGAGAACAATCAGGTGGACGTGGTGCTCAGCGATATTGAGATGCCGGATATGGATGGCATCGAGCTCAGCCGCAGATTGTTAGAGAAGGAAGATGTGAAGGTGGTTTTATTCAGCAGTCACCAGGATTACGACTATTTCCGGGCGGCGATTCAGAACCGTGTGGAGGACTTTTTGCTGAAGCCAGTGGATTACGCCATGCTTCTGGAATGTCTGGGACGGGTGAAGGAGCAGCTGGATGCCAGAAGCCAGAAGAAGGTGGAGCTTCCAAAAGGGTATTACGACAAGATCGTGTCCGGCGTCAGGGAGTATCTGAGGAAGCATTATCAGGATGCCTCCCTGGAGGGGGCGGCCGAGACGGTGAATTTAAGCCCTGCTTACTTATCTAAGATTTTCAAAGAGAAAAATGGGACCAGCTTTTCGGATACGCTTCTTTCCATTCGGATGGAGAAGGCGAAGGAGATGCTGGAGGACATTCGGTATAAGAGCTATGACATTGCCTACTATATCGGGTACGACAATCCGAAGAACTTCTCCAGGGCGTTTAAGTCATACTATGGAATGACTCCGATGGAATACCGGAAATCAAAGACGGAGGAAGGGCAGTGAAGAAAAAGTTCTTTTTCAAGCGTGTGGCGATTTATCTGGGCATGATGCTCCTGCCGATGACGCTCCTGTTTACGGCGTTCTGCGTCCTGAATTTGCGGACGATAGACCGGGACTTAAAGAGACAGGGGAGACAGACCGTGGATGCGGTGGATGTGAACTTTGATCTGGTCCTGAGCAATGTCCTCTACCAGAACGATCTGCTGACCAGCACGACCCGGATGAATCTGTCGCTAAAGAGAATTCTGTCCCAGAGCGAAATGGCTTACGGCGACGCGGTCAACATCGACAGCCTTCTGGCCATTCTGCGGAGTATCAAGGATTCCCATGAGTATGTGGAGTCCATCTATCTCTACACCGACGGCGCGGCCCGATATTTTTCCTCGGACAAGGGGATTCATACCATAGATGAGAGTACGGATTCCTCCTGGCTCGATGTCTACCGGGAGATTGCAAAGGACAGCAGCAGTTACATTGCGCCGCGGGAGATATCCCTGGGAGCGGATCAGGTGGTTCCTGTTTTGAGTATTTACAAACGCCTTCTTTTACAAAAGGGATGCATTGTGGTAAACATTGATGTGGCGAAGCTGGAGGAGATTCTGGCAAAGCAGATTTCCGGCCATGAGGAGACGGTCTATCTGGTAAACAGGGACGGCGATGTCCTGGCAGAACAGTCGGCAGGAAGCGGTAAGAACGGGGACCGGGAGTATTTTGCACGGCTGAAGGAACAGTATGGGGAAGGATGGCAGGAGCATTTAAAGGGGATGGCTGGCACCTGGGTCAGGACTCAGAACGGCACCTGCCTTCTGAGTGTGGGAAGCTACGATGCGATGGAAGTGTATTACGTGTCGGCGATCTCCTCAAAGGCCAGAACCGAGAGTATTTTCGCTATGCTGCAGTCATTTCTGGCGTTTCTGGTCCTGGATCTCTGTGTGGTGGTGTTCCTGGCGTATTTGACGACGAAGCGGTCCTTTGACCAGATTTCCTATATGATTTCTGTGTTTAATGAGGCGGAAAAGGGGCTGCCGGTGGCGAAGCCGGAAAACAGCAACCGGGACGAATACGATGTGATCATGAATAATATCATCTATCTGTTCCTGAACACAAACCATTTAAACGCCCAGCTAAAGGAAAATGAATACAAGAGAGAACACGCGGAAATGATGGCGCTCCAGCTTCAGATCAATCCCCATTTCCTGTTCAATACGCTTCAGACCGTGGACATGGAGGTGCGGAAGCAGGAGGCCAGTCCCGAGGAGATCAGCACGGTAATCCGCTGCGTCTCGGATATCTTAAAATATGCGCTGAGCGACCCCGGGGAGCCGGTCACGGTGGAGGAGGAGATCCAGTACTTAAAAAAATACGCGGCCATTCAGAAATTCCGGTTCGGCGACCAGTTTATCATCTACTATGAGGTGGATGATGAGGTGATGGACGCCGCGGTATTCCGGCTGTTCTTACAGCCGCTGGTGGAGAACAGCCTGCTCCATGGGATACGCGGATCGAAGCAGAAGGGCTACGTCAAGGTATCCATTCAGAAACGGGGAGAACGCCTGCGCTGCTGTGTGATGGACACCGGAGCGGGGATGACCAGAGAAGAGAAGGCCGGTCTGGAGAGCCGCTTTTCGAGTGATGGCGCGGGTGGAATCGGACTGGCTAATCTGTACCGGAGACTCGTGCTCCGGTATGGAGAGGATAGCGCCCTGCGTGTCTGGTCGAAAAAGGGGATGGGAACCGCGGTCAGCTTCTATATTCCCTGTGAAAAGATGAAAGTGTAAGAGATGGTATCATTCCTTTCGGTTATCAAAAGGAATGATACCATTTTTTGCAGATATCGCAATTTAAGAAGAATTTTAGAAAGACGGGCGCCTTTTATTTCTCCTGGTTTCATTATAAAATAGGAGTATCAAAAGGAGAGACGGTCCGGACGTCCAAACAAGAAAATGGAGGAAGGTTTCATGAAAAAATATTTAGCAATACCAGCGGCGCTCTGTCTGGCAGCAAGTTTATTAACAGCCTGTGGGGGCGGAAAAGGTGAGACGACCGCTGCGGATACGAAGGCAGAACAGGGCCAGACCGCGGCGGCGGAAAAAGAAACCGCCAAAACAGCGGATGGCGGATCGGAACAGATTACACTGCGGTTTTCCTGGTGGGGCGGTGAGGAACGCCTTGCGGCCACGCTCGATGTGATTAAGCAGTTTGAAGAGGTGAATCCCAATATTAAGATCGAACCGGAATACGGAAGCTCCGACGGCTATGCGGACAAACTGGCAACACAGCTCGCAAGCGGAACGGCTCCCGACATCATCCAGATTGATCCGGGCCTCATGCCGGCGCTGGTTTCTAATGAGACCAATTACTTTCTGGATTTAAATACTTCCAGCTTCGATTTTTCCAATTTTGACGAAAACTACTATAAGCTGAGAATCAACGGCTTCTATGATGGAAAGCAGCTCGGAATCCCGACCGGAATATCCGGCGGCGCGGTTCTGGTAAATCAGGGACTGGCGGATCAGATCGGTATCGATTTCCACACACAGTATACCTGGGACGACATCTTTGACTGGGCGAAAAAGGTGAGAGAGTACGACGATTCCATGTACTTAATCTGCTCCAACAAGGATTATGTGGCCAATATCCTGGCCAACAACTATGCAAAACAGTTAAGCGGCAAGACGTTTATCAACGAAGAAACGAAGGAGATTAACTTAACATCCGAGCAGTGGCAGGAGGTCTACACCTTTGTGAAACGCCTGTACGATGAGGAAGTGATCGCTCCGGCTTCCTATTCGGCCGCATACTCCGGAGACAATATGCAGTCCGATCCAAACTGGATTGCCGGAAAATACGTCTGCAGCTTTACCTACATGTCCACCATGGAAACTCTGGCAGCTGCCAATGCGGATGCAGAATACACAGCCGGTCTCTTCCCTCTCTATCAGGGCTCCGATGTGGATGCATGGAATGCAAACTGCCCGCAGATCATAGCGATCAACGCCAAATCCAAAAATCCGGAAGCGGCAGTGGAATTTTTAGATTATTTCTTTAACAATGAGAAGGCCATGGAGACACTGGGATGCACCAGAAGTGTTCCTCCAACTGCAAAGGCCAGAGAAATCTGTACGGCGGACGGTTCTTTGAGCAAGCTGTTGGCGGAGGCAGCGGATGTAGCCGGCAGCTACAGCGGAATGGTTGACGACAAGTATTTTTCGGCTGCGGAGGCAAAGCAGATATTGACCGATGAGGTGGAGGCGGTTGGATTCGGAGTGGCAACTCCGGAAAGCGCTTCCGAGGAGACCATCAGCCTGCTGAATAATTACATTTCCGGCATTCAGTAAACGGCGGCGGGGGAAACTATTATGGCAGCAAACCAGACAGCAATAAAAACCAAACGATATAAGAAGCGGGACTATCAGGCATTTCTCTACCTGATGCCCTGGATTTTGGGAATGCTTATCCTTCAGATTTATCCGTTTTTATGTTCTTTCTATTATTCATTTACCAATTATCAGGTCAGCTCCAGTCCAATCTGGAGCGGCCTGGATAATTACAGCTATCTATTTACCAGGGACACCGAGTTCTGGAATTCGGTGAAGGTAACTGTGGTCTATACCCTGTATACCGTACCCGGCAAGCTGGTGATGGCCCTGGCGGTCGCTGTATTTTTAAATCGCAATATCAAGGGGATTAACCTGATCCGGACGCTCTACTACATACCGTCGCTGTTTGGCGGAAGCGTGGCAGTCTCTGTCCTGTGGAAGGCGCTTTTCATCGACAACGGCGTGATCAACGCCCTGCTTACAGGCTTAAGTCTGCCGGCCATCCAGTTCTGGGGCGATCCGAGATATGCACTAAAGACCATCTGCGCCCTGGAAATCTGGCAGTTCGGTTCCTCCATGGTGATGTTTCTCGCTGCCTTAAAGCAGGTTCCCACGTCGCTTTACGAGGCCGCCTCCATCGATGGAGCGGGAAAGCTTCAGAGTTTCTTCCGGATCACGCTTCCCCAGATCACTCCGATCATATTTTTTAACCTGATTATGCAGACGATTCAGGCGCTGCAGAACTTCACCTCCGCCTTTGTCATCACCAAGGGCGGCCCGGTGAAATCCACGTATGTGCTGGGTATGAAGCTGTACAAGGAGGGCTTTTCCTATTTTAAAATGGGGTATGCCTCCGCCATTTCCTGGGCGATCTTTGTCATGATCGTGGCAGTTACCATGTTGTTGTTCCGATCCTCGTCTGTCTGGGTTCACTATGACGACGAGGGAAGTTTCTGATGGAAGAGGGATGAATATGAATAGAAAAACGACGAAAAAGACTGTGAATACCATATTGTCCTATCTTGTAATTGCGGTGATCGGACTGGTGCTGCTGTATCCGATTCTCTGGATGTTTTTTGCGGCATTCAAGACCAACGATGAAATATTTGGCTCCACGAAACTGCTGGCCACCCATTACAGCTTTCAGAATTTTATAGACGGTTGGAGAGGAAGCGGCACCATGACATACGCCGTCTATTTCTGGAATACATTCCGGCTGGTGATTCCGGTCACTCTGCTGACGCTGGTGTCCAGCACCCTTGTGGCCTACGGCTTTGCCAGATTCAATTTTCCATTCAAGAAGGCGCTGTTTTCCCTTCTGATTGCGACGCTGATGCTTCCCAATGCGGTCATTATTATTCCGCGTTACACGCTGTTTGCCAAATTTGGCTGTATTGATACGTATATCCCCTTTTACGCACTGGCGGCTCTGGCCTGCTATCCGTTTTTTATCTTCATGCTGGTGCAGTTTTTACGCGGAATCCCGCGGGATCTGGATGAGTCGGCCTACATAGACGGATGCGGCACATTCCGCACGCTGATGCAGATTATCCTGCCCCTCATGAAGCCGTCCCTGTTCTCTGCGGCATTATTCCAGTTCATGTGGACGTACAACGACTACTTCAATTCCCTGATTTTTATCAATTCAGGGAAGAAATATACAGTATCCCTGGCGCTCCGCTTATCCCTGGATTCCGAATCCGTGATCAACTGGGGCAAAATCATGGCCACCTCCTTCGTAGTCGTACTGCCCCTGATCCTCCTGTTCTTCATGGCACAGAAATACTTTGTCGAAGGCATTGCCACCAGCGGATTAAAGGGTTAAAACCGTCTAAATAAAAGGAGAGTAAACATACTATGAAGAAACCAGGATTTAACCCATATCTTCCATCATGGGAATACGTACCGGATGGCGAGCCGCACGTCTTTGGCGACCGCGTTTACGTCTACGGCTCCCATGACCATTTTAACGGATACGTCTACTGTCCCGGCGATTACGTCTGCTGGTCGGCCCCTGTCTGCGACCTGACGGACTGGACCTGTGAGGGAGTGATCTACAAACGGACTGACGACCCGGAAAACGGCGACGGTGAAATGTGTCTCTACGCCCCGGACGTCACACAAGGCCCGGACGGAAGGTACTATCTTTATTACGTACTGGACCGTCTCCCCATAGTCTCGGCGGCAGTCTGTGACACGCCTGCCGGAACCTATCGGTTTAACGGATACGTTCACTACCCGGACGGCACACTTCTGGGAAAACGCCCCGGTGACCAGCCTCAGTTTGATCCGGGAGTCCTGACAGAAGGAGAGACCACCTGGCTTTACACCGGATTCTGCAGGAAAAATGATCCGTCACGCATCGGTTCCATGGTATGTGCCTTGGAGCCTGACATGGTCACAGTCAAAGAGGGGCCGGACTTCCTGATCCCCGACGCCTTCCACAGCCAGGGGACCGGCTTTGAAGGCCATGAGTTCTTCGAGGCTTCCTCCATCAGAAAGCGGAACGGTCTTTATTACCTGATCTATTCCTCGATCCTGGGTCACGAACTCTGCTATGCTGTCAGCCGATTCCCCAACCGCGATTTCACATACGGCGGTGTAATCGTGAGCAACAACGATTCCTATATCAGTACCTATAAGCCTGCAGAACGTCCCATGTACTACGGCGGCAATAATCACGGAAGCATCGTAGAAATTCAGGACCAGTGGTACGTCTTTTACCACCGTCACACCAACGGAACCAATTTCTCCAGACAGGGCTGTATAGAACCGATCACATTCCGCGGCGACGGCTCCATACCGCAGGCTGAGATGACCTCCTGCGGCCCCAACCAGGGCCCTCTCCCGGGAAACGGTACGTACCCGGCATACATCGCCTGCAACCTATACTGCCGGGCTGAGTCCGCCTTCACCGCCCTCCCCGGTGACTGGATGGACTGCCGCTTCCCCAAAATCACCCAGGACGGATGCGGCGGTTCCGAAGCACAGGGCTACATAGCCAACCTGCGGGACGGCGCCGCCGCAGGCTTTAAATATTTTTCCTGCGACGCCGTAAAACAAATTTCCGTAACCACCCGCGGCATGGGAAACGGAGCCATTGAACTCTTAACATTCTGGGACGGAAATCCCCTCGGAGAAATCCCGGTAACCAGCTCCAACGAATGGAAAACCCACAAAGCCGATCTCCGAATCCCGGATGGAGTCCATGCGTTATACTTTCGGTACAGAGGAACAAAAAATATCAGTTTCCACTCGTTTACCCTCTCCGCAGACCCAGGAGTGTAACTTTCCATCACTCCCCCTTGACAAATTCTCCACCCTATCGTATACTGCGGATAGCACCAATTAAAAAATAAAAACAGGAAAGAAGGCTCTGTCGGAAGATGATGACAAAATAATGACGAAGAAAAGGCTGAGAAACACTGAGGTAACAGGCATGCTCCCCCGCGTAAGTGCGGAGACGGTGCCATGTATTCTATGCCATTTCGTCCGGTCATCAGGGAAAATTCCGTACAGACATGAGTTTGTGCAGGCTTTGTTCTGCGCGCGTTTCCTCATACGTATAGAATCTTTAATCCCTTCCGGACGATTGGCCGGGAGGGATTTTTATGTTACAGATAAAACAATTGACAATAACGCATAAAAAGGATTTCAGAGTCATATTAAAGGATTTCAGCTTTGTGCTGAACCCCGGGGATAAGGTAGTTTTGATCGGGGAAGAGGGAAATGGAAAGAGCACCCTGTTAAAATGGATTTACGATCCCGAACTGATCGAAGGCTATGCGGAGGCACAGGGCGAACGGATATGTACGGGAGAGCATCCGGGCTATCTGCCCCAGGAACTGCCAGCGGAGGAGAAAGAAAAGACAGTCTATGAATATTTTTGCGGGGAGGATGGCTTTGGGATGCAGACGCCCAGAGAGCTGACCCATCTGGCCGGACAGCTGAAGCTGCCCACGGATTTCTTCTACCGGGACCAGAAGATGAGCACGCTTTCCGGCGGTGAAAAGGTAAAAGCGCAGATGGCGCGGCTTCTCATGGCACAGCCCACCGTCCTGCTTCTGGATGAGCCGTCCAATGACATTGACATCGAGACGCTGGAATGGCTGGAAAAGCTGATTCTCGAAGCGGTACAGCCCGTGTTATTTATCTCCCACGATGAGACGCTGATTGAGCGGACCGCCAATGTGGTAATCCATATCGAACAGCTGAAGCGTAAAACGGAAAGCCGCTACAGCATAGCAAAAACCAGCTACCGCCAGTATGCGGCAAACCGTGCGGCGCAGCTGGCCAGTCAGGAACAGCAGGCGTTAAGTGAGCGCAGGGAAGAGAAGAAACGGCAGGAGAAATTCCGCAGAATCGAGCAGGCGGTGGATCACGATTTGAACAGCATAAGCCGTCAGAACCCACACGGCGGATACCTGCTGAAAAAGAAGATGAAAGCGGTGAAATCTCTGGAAAAGAGGTATGAACGGGAGGCTCTAGACAAAACGGAGATACCGGAGACTGAGGATGCGATCTTCTTTAAGCTGGGTGAAAAGGTAAAAATGCCCGCCGGAAAAACCGTTCTGGAATATACCCTGGACCGGCTCCTTACGCCATCCTCGGGAGAAGAGGAACCTCGTCTTCTGGCGGAACATGTATTTCTGCGGATAAAAGGCGGAGAGCGGGTCTGTATTACCGGAAAAAACGGCGCTGGCAAGACGACGCTGCTGAAACAGATGATGGAGGAGCTTTTAAGCCGGACCGATATCCGGGCCTGCTATATGCCGCAGAATTATGAGGACCTTCTGGAGCTGGACCGTACGCCTGTGGAATTTCTGTCCGTGACCGGTGACAAGGAAGAGACGACACGCATCCGGACGTATCTGGGCTCGATGAAATACACCGTCGATGAAATGAATCATCCGATGTCGGAGCTGTCCGGCGGCCAGAAGGCAAAGGTACTTCTTCTGAAAATGAGCCTGTCAGGGGCCGATGTCCTGATCCTGGATGAACCGACGCGCAATTTCTCCCCGCTGTCGGGGCCGGTAATTCGAAAGATACTGCGCCAGTATCAGGGAGCCATATTAAGCATTTCTCATGACAGGAAATATATCGAAGAGGTCTGTACTGCCGTTTATCAGCTGACGCCGGAGGGACTTGTGAAGACGGACGGAGAGGGCGTGTAAGCTTCCTTTATTTGGATCATCTCAGGAAAAGAGAGGTTCCTTGAACTGGAATTTCATGGTATACTGGGCTGGTAAAGACTGCCGCCCGAGCAGGCGGCCGAAGGGAGTTTATCATGAGCAGATTAAAACTTGGAATCCTGGGTAGTGGGTATCTGGGCGGAATTATTGCAGACGCGTGGAAAAACGGTTATTTGGACGAGTACGAGCTGGTGGGAATCGCGGGCCGCAGTGAGGAGAAGACGAAGTCTCTGGCGGAAAAAACAGGATGCAGGCCGTGCGCGGATGTGGACGAGCTTCTGGCGCTGAAACCGGATTACATAGCCGAGGCGGCCTCTGTTGCCGCGGTAAAAGGGATGGCCGTCAAGGCTCTTTGTGCAGGAACCAGCATCATTGTGCTGTCGATCGGTGCATTTGCGGACGCGGATTTCTATGAGGAAGTAAAGCGTACAGCCCTGGAGCATGGGACAAAGGTACATATTGCGTCCGGCGCGGTGGGCGGTTTTGATGTGCTTCGGACAGTTTCTCTGATGGGGGATGCGGTTTCCGGTATTGAGACGAGGAAGGGGCCGAAATCGCTGAAGAATACGCCTCTGTTTGAAGACCATTTGATGACAGACACAGAGGGCACAGAGGTATTCGCGGGCAATGCGAAGGAAGCGATCGCTCTTCTGCCGACCAAGGTCAATGTGGCAGTGGCGGCTTCTTTGGCTACAACAGGTCCGGAACACACGAAGGTAAATATTCACAGCCTCCCCGGATTTGTGGGTGATGACCATAAGATTACGGCGGAGATTAAAGGGGTAAAAGCGGTCGTGGATATCTACTCCGACACCAGTGCGATCGCGGGCTGGAGTGTCGTGGCCGTTCTTCGCAATCTGGTATCACCGATCGTATTTTAACGAAATAAGGAGGATGAGGATATGTTTAAGAAATTAGTGGCCATCGAGCCGGTAAGCCTGGTGGGAGAGGCGGAAAAAGAACTGCATCAGTATGCGGAGAATGTCATTATGTACGATGACGTGCCGGCGGATGATGATGAAATTATCAGGAGAATCGGAGATGCGGATGGCGTCTTGCTCAGCTATACATCAAAAATCAACAGCTATGTATTTGAACATTGTCCCGCTGTCCGTTATGTGGGCATGTGCTGCAGCCTATATTCCAAAGAGAGCGCCAACGTGGACATCGCCTGGGCGGAGGAGCACGGCGTTACCGTGAAAGGAATCCGGGACTATGGCGACAGAGGAGTCGTGGAATACGTGATCTGCGAGCTGGTGCGCTTTCTTCATGGCTATGACCGCCCTATGTGGAGGGAGATGCCGGTGGAGATCACGGGACTCAAGGTCGGCATGGTGGGAATGGGCGTGTCCGGTGGAATGATCGCCGAGGCCATGAAATTTATGGGCGCCGAGGTTTCCTATTACAGCAGGAGCAGAAAGCCGGCTTACGACGCAGAGGGCATGGTATACCGTCCGCTTACCGAGCTGCTGGAGCAGTCCGAGGTGGTATTTGCCTGCTTAAATAAGAACGTGATTCTCATGCACGAGGAGGAATTCAAAGCGCTGGGCGATGGAAAGATCCTGTTCAACACATCCATCGGGCCTGCCTTTGAAGCGGAAGATTTAAAGAACTGGCTGGATAGTGGAGATAACTACTTTGCCTGTGATACGGCCGGAGCCATCGGCGATCCGACGGGAGCGCTTTTAAACCATCCGAGAGTATTCTGCGTCAACTATTCCGCAGGCAGGACGAAACAGGCATTCGGCCTTCTGAGTGAAAAGGTGCTGGATAATATCAAAGAGTATATGGTGGACGGAACAAGACCTGTAAGCTGTGGCAGTGACGGGCAGTGAACGGTAGCTGATTGGCAGGATTGTGATATAAAAGGGCGGAAATGAAATAGTTATTTATGGGAATTTAAACTATAATGATAATTACAGAAACAAAGCGGAGATGGATAGACTTCCATTTCGTCAGGACGAAGGACTGTTTTTGCAAATACTTCATTATTAAAAGGGGCGGATACTTTGGTATTTGCCTCTAAACCCCGTTTTGGTATTTTGAGTTAAAGTAAAGGCAGGCATTCCGCCTGTCTTTTTTATGCGCTTTTTATGTATAATTTTTCTGATAAAAACTGAGAATGGAAGTAATTGCCGGAAAACTGATTAGAGCGTCGATTCCCCCGGGGATAAAATCCCCGAAAAGTATTGTAGAAAAATGCGCATTAAGGTATAATGAACCCAATACGCTAAGGAATGAATTCCCGCTTTGGGCGGGGATTGTGAACTTTGAACGCGGTAAGATAGTAAGAAATAACGAACGAATTATTATACAGGAGGACCATAACCCATGACCAGGAGTAAACTGCGTGAGCACTGCTTTAAGATGCTTTTCTGTGCCGATTTTTATCCGGCAGAAGAAAAAGAGGAGCAGATAGAACGGTATTTTGACGAGCCGAAGGAAGATGAGACGACTCCGGAAGGGGTAGATGAGATTATTCATGATGTAGAGATGAGTCCGGAAGATGAAAGCTATTTAAAAGCCAAGACGGAAGCCGTTATGCGGAAGATTCCGGAGCTGGATGAGAAGATCGATGCTGTGGCCGAAGGATGGAAGACGAAGAGAATGGGCAAGGCGGAGCTGACGATTCTGCGCCTTGCGTTATATGAGATTTTATACGACGAAGAGGTACCGGAAAAGGTAGCGATCAATGAGGCGGTAGAACTGGCGAAACGGTTCGGCGGGAATGAATCCCCGGCGTTTATCAACGGAGTTCTGGCGAAAATGGTGTAATGGCCTATGGCGAGTGTATATTCCGTTTCACAGGTCAATGCTTATATTAAGAATATGTTTGCCCAGGATTTTGCATTGAACCGCATATCCATTAAGGGCGAGGTGTCCAACTGTAAGTATCATACGTCCGGCCATATTTATTTTACCCTGAAGGACAGGGGCGCGGCGATTGCGTGTGTGATGTTTGCCGGTCAGCGGAAAGGGCTTACGTTTAAGCTGGAGGAAGGCCAGAAGGTGATTGCAAAGGGCAGCGTCGAGGTCTATGAGCGGGATGGCCGTTACCAGCTTTACGCTCAGGAGATTACAAAGGAGGGCGTCGGAGATTTATTCGAACGGTTCCAGAAGCTGAGGGACGAGCTTGAGGAGATGGGGATGTTTTCTCCGGAGTACAAGCAGCCCATCCCGCGCTACGCCAGGACGGTCGGGATCATAACAGCCCCGACAGGCGCGGCGATCCGGGACATTATGAACATTTCCGCACGAAGGAATCCGTATGTTCAGCTCTATCTCTATCCGGCCCTTGTTCAGGGCGAGAACGCAAAATTCAGCATTGTAAAGGGAATCGAGACGCTGGACCGCCTGGGACTGGATGTGATCATCGTGGGAAGAGGCGGCGGCTCCATCGAGGATTTGTGGGCGTTTAATGAGGAAATCGTGGCGCGCGCCATCTTTGCCTGTAAGACGCCTGTGATCTCGGCGGTGGGACATGAGACCGATGTGACGATCGCAGATTATGTGGCGGATATGAGAGCGCCGACACCGTCCGCGGCGGCGGAACTGGCGGTGTTCGATTACAGCCAGTTCGAAGGCCAGGTGGAATTATACCGGGACGCCCTGGGGAAATCCGTGGCCAGAAAATTAGAACGTTACCGCTATCAGACGGAGCAGTTCAGGCTCCGTTTTCAACTTTTTGATCCACGCCGTCAGGTGAGGGAAAACAGGCAGCGGGCGGCCGATCTGGAAGAGAAGCTGAAAAACAGGATGGCTTCCCAGATTGTGACAGACAGGAACCGTGCCGTGGAAGCGGAAAGCCGTTTAAGGCAGCTCATCGAAAAGCAGGCGGTAAGGGACAGGCATCGCCTGGAGCTTATGAGCAGCAGGCTGGATGGACTGTCTCCTCTCAAGAAGATCGGCGGCGGCTACGGCTTTTTGACCAATGATAAGAACCGACGGATCGAGTCGGTGGAACAGGTGAAAAAAGGAGATCTTATTCAGATGAGAATCCGCGATGGACGGATCGATGCTGTGGTTTCCGGCACTGCGGCTGCGGAGCTTGGGACCAGATGACAGAAGACAGCGGACAGTAAGGAGGCAGATGCGAATGGCTGCAAAGAAAGAGAAAAGTGTTGAGGAGACCTTTCAGGAGCTGGAGGAGATTATTCGTAAGCTGGAAAGCGGCGAAAGCTCTCTGGAGGAATCTTTTAAATATTATGAGGCAGGAATGAAGCTTGTGAAATCCTGCAATGAAAAGATAGACAAAGTAGAGAAACAGATTATTGTCCTGGAGGAAGATGGTGAAAGTCATGAACTTTAATGAGATGCTGGAGACCAGAACGAGGGAAGTGGAAGCGGTGGTGGAGCGTTATCTGCCGGCTGCGGACGGATATCAGAAGACCGTTCTCGATGCCATGAATTACAGTGTGCGCGCCGGCGGCAAGAGACTGCGCCCCATGCTGATGGAGGAGACATACCGGTTGTTTGGCGGCAGCCAGGAGGTGGTCGAACCATTTATGGCGGCCATTGAGATGATCCATACCTCATCCCTGATTCATGACGACCTTCCCTGTATGGATAACGACGAACTCAGGAGAGGGCTTCCGACCACATGGGTGAAGTACGGATACGACATGGCGGTTCTTGCCGGCGACAGCCTGCTCATTTACGCGGTGGAGACCGCGGCAAAGGCATTTGCCATGACGGAGGATCCGGCGGTCGTGGGCCGCTGCATCGGAATTTTGGCGCAGAAAACAGGAATCTATGGAATGATAGGTGGGCAGACTGTGGATGTGGAGCTGACCAATAAACCCATTCCCCATGAAAAGCTGGACTTCATCTACCATTTGAAGACAGGGGCTCTCTTAGAGGCATCCATGATGATCGGCGCGCTGCTTGGCGGCGCTGACGAGGAGGAGACCCGGCTGGTGGAACAGATGGCCGCGGCCATCGGCGTTGCATTTCAGATTCAGGATGATATCCTGGATGTGACCAGCAGTATGGAAGTGCTGGGAAAGCCGGTACTCAGCGATGAAAAGAACAATAAAACCACTTATGTGACCCTGGAGGGGCTCGAGAAGGCAAAAAAGGACGTGGCCCGGATTTCCGACGACGCTGTCCGAATCCTTCATGAGCTGCCAGGGGAAAACGAATTCCTGGAGGCATTGATCCACATGCTGGTGAGCCGGGAAAAGTAAAAGGATCTGGTTAAATTATGATACTGGAATTAATCAATGGCCCGGAGGATATCAAGAAACTGACGGGGAAAGAACTGGATATACTGAGACAGGAGATACGGGACTTTCTGATCGGTAAGATCAGCAGGACCGGAGGGCACTTAGCTTCCAATCTGGGAGTCGTGGAGCTGACCATGGCTATTTATCTCGTGTTTGATCTGCCGAAGGATAAGATCATCTGGGATGTGGGACACCAGTCGTACACCCATAAGATCTTAAGCGGCAGAAAGGGTGAGTTTGACGATTTGCGGCAGTACGGCGGGATGAGCGGCTTCCCGAAACGGAAGGAGAGCCCCTGCGACGCCTTTGATACAGGTCACAGTTCTACTTCTATTTCGGCAGGACTCGGTCTTGCACAGGCCAGGGATGTTTCCGGACAGGACCATTTCGTCGTGTCTGTGATCGGCGACGGTGCATTAACCGGCGGTATGGCCTACGAGGCGCTGAATAACGCTGCCCGCATGAAGAAGAATTTCATCATTATATTAAATGACAACAACATGTCCATTTCCGAGAATGTCGGGGGAATGTCCCGGTATTTAAACGGAATCCGGACTGGAGACGGATACCTGGATCTGAAGAAATATGTGACAAATGTCCTTTCCAGAATCCCGGTAATCGGAGATGAACTGATTGACAAGATCAGCCGTACGAAAAACGGCATCAAGCAGCTCCTGATTCCGGGAATGCTGTTTGAAAACATGGGAATCACGTATCTGGGACCGGTGGACGGCCATGATGTCAAGGCTCTGGCCAGAGCGCTCAAAGAGGCGAAGAAGCTGGACCACGCGGTTCTCGTCCATGTTATCACAAAAAAGGGAAAAGGCTATGAGCCTGCGGAAAAGAATCCGTCCAGATTCCATGGTGTGGAACCATTTGACGTGCTCACAGGGGAATCAAAAAAAGAGAAAAAGAATCCCAGCTATACGGACGTATTTTCCAAGACGATTTGTCATCTGGCGGAAAAGGATCCAAAGATCACAGCGGTGACGGCAGCGATGCCGGACGGAACCGGACTCAAGCGCTTCAGCCGTCTTTATCCGGACAGGTTCTTCGATGTAGGAATCGCGGAGGAGCACGCGGTGACTTCCGCGGCTGGGATGGCCGCCGGCGGTTTGAAGCCGGTGGTGGCGGTCTACTCATCCTTTTTACAGAGAGGCTTCGATCAGATTCTGCATGATGTCTGTATCCAGAATCTGCCGGTGGTATTTGCCGTGGACCGCGCCGGACTGGTCGGCAGCGACGGCGAGACCCATCAGGGAATCTTTGATTTATCCTTCTTATCGGCAATCCCGAACATGAGCATCTTCGCCCCAAAGAATTTATGGGAGCTGAAGGCGGGACTGGAATTTGCCGTGTCCTTCGGTGGGCCGTTTGCCATTCGCTATCCGAGGGGAGAGGCCTACAGAGGCTTGAAGGAATTTAACGCGCCTGTCGAATACGGCAGGGGCGAGATGCTGTACGAGGAAAAGGACATTGCTCTTCTGGCCGTGGGCAGCATGGTGAGTACGGGAGAGCATGTCCGGGAGAAGCTAAAGTCAGAGGGCTGGAGCTGTACGCTGGCCAACGGCCGATTTGTCAAGCCGTTTGATGAGGAGCTGGCGGACCGCCTTGCGAAAAACCACTGGCTGATCGTCACCATGGAGGAGAATGTCCTTCAGGGTGGCTACGGCCTCATGGTCACCCGGTATATCCACGAGCACTATCCGCACGTGAAGGTGATGAATATTGCCATTCCTGACGGCTATGTGGAGCACGGCAATGTTTCGCTTCTGAGAAAAGGTCTGGGCATCGACAGTGACTCCGTGATCTGGAGGATGAAGAAGGAATATCTCGATACCGAGCGTCAGAATATGGAATGGAAGACTATCAATACAGAGGAAAAGAAGGCATGAAAGAACGATTAGATGTGCTTTTAGTGAAACGAAATTTAGCGGAATCCAGGGAGAAGGCGAAGGCTGTGATCATGTCCGGCATCGTCTATGTGGAAGGCCAGAAGGAAGATAAGGCCGGAACCACCTTCGATGAGTCCGCGAATATTGAAGTGCGGGGCCATACTTTAAAATATGTGAGCCGCGGAGGCCTGAAGCTGGAGAAGGCCATGAGCCATTTCGGCGTCATGCTGGAGGGAAAGACCTGTATGGACGTAGGCTCTTCCACCGGTGGATTTACCGACTGCATGCTTCAGAACGGGGCTGTAAGGGTCTATGCCGTGGATGTCGGACACGGCCAGCTGGCCTGGAAGCTTCGGAACGACGAGCGGGTAGTCTGCATGGAAAAGACGAATATCCGCTACGTGACGTCGGACGAGATCCCGGAAAAGATCGATTTCTCATCCATCGACGTGTCCTTTATCTCCCTGACGAAGGTGCTGGAGCCTGTGAAGAAGCTTTTGAAGGAAGACGGCGAGATCGTCTGCCTCATTAAGCCGCAGTTTGAGGCAGGCCGTGAGAAGGTTGGGAAAAAAGGGGTGGTACGTGAGAAGAGCGTACATCTGGAAGTGATTGAGATGGTGATCGCCTATGCGGTTTCCATTGGCTTTGAGGTGCTTCATTTAGAATACTCTCCGATCAAGGGGCCGGAGGGCAATATTGAATATCTCCTTTATTTGAAGAACCATCCGGAAGGAGAGCATTTTCCCGACGTGCCGGTGGCACCGAAGGAAATTGTGGAAGCCGCGCATCAGGAACTGAGCGAGGGAAAATAAGGAGAGGTTATGAAAGAGTTCTTTATCATCATGAATCCCGAGAAACAGGGAGCGAAGGAGACGGCGCAGGTGATCCGCGATTATCTGACCAGTCATGGCGCTTCCTGTCTGATCGGGAAGGGGGACGGCAGACGGGGCGGGGATTACCATTATACGGACGCTTCCATGGTGCCGCCGGAGACGGAATGCATCATCACGCTCGGCGGGGACGGAACCCTGATTCAGGCGGCCAGGGACTTAGCGGGCAGAAATATTCCCATGCTGGGAATCAACCGCGGCACCCTGGGTTACTTAACGCAGATTTCCAGGACTGAGGAGATCGATACGGCTCTGGATGCCCTTCTGGCAGACGAGTATCATCTGGAAGAACGAATGATGCTAAACGGGCGGGCCTACAGCAGTACAGGCCGTCTGTATGAGGATATCGCGCTGAACGAGATCGTTATCACGAGAAACGAACGGTTGAAGATGCTTCATTTTCGGGTTTATGTCAACCATGAATTCTTAAATGAGTACCGAGCGGATGGGCTGATCGCAGCCACCCCCACGGGATCTACCGCGTACAATCTGTCTGCCGGGGGACCGATCATAGTTCCGGATTCCACTCTGATGGTCTTAACGCCCATCTGTTCCCACGCATTAAATGCCAGGAGCATCGTCATGTCCGCTGACGCGCGGATACGGATTGAAATACTTGGCGACCCGGGAACGAGCCAGGCTGCCGTCTACGACGGGGACACGGCCGCGGAGCTGCATTCCGGGGATTACATCGAGATACACCGGTCGGAGACGAAGACCGTTCTTATAAAATTAAAGGATGTATCATTTCTTGACAACCTGCGCAATAAAATGGCTGGCATATAGGAGGGCACATTATGAAACTGGAAAGACACAGCAAAATTGTGGAACTCATCGGGAAATATGAGATTGAGACCCAGGAGGAACTGGCGGAATACTTAAACCAGGCCGGATTTGCCGTGACTCAGGCGACGGTATCGAGAGATATCAGGGAGCTGAAGCTGACAAAGGTTCAGTCGGAGTCCGGAAAGCAGCGGTACGTGGTGCTTCAGAACCAGACCTCCTTTTCTGACAAGTACATCAGAATTCTGCGTGACGGGTACATGTCCATGGACATGGCGCAGAACATTCTCGTCATCAAGACTGTTTCGGGCATGGCCATGGCCGTGGCGGCTGCCCTGGACGCTCTTCATTTTAGTGAAATTGTAGGCTGTATTGCCGGGGATGATACGATCATGTGCGCAGTGCGCAGCGCGGACGATACCATTCTGGTGATGGACAAACTGAAAAAACTCATCGCAGGATAAAGGAGGCGTGCCATGCTTTCAGAATTACATGTGAAGAACCTGGCCCTGATCGAAAAGGCGGATATCGAATTCGGGGAGGGGCTTAACATTTTAACGGGTGAGACGGGGGCTGGAAAGTCGATTATCATCGGCTCGGTCACCATGGCGCTGGGCGGTAAGGTGCCGAAGGACATTATCCGCAGGGGTACGGAGTACGCCTATGTGGAACTCTTATTTACCGTAACGGAGCCGGACAAAGTGCGCGTGTTGAAGGAGATGGACGTCTGCCCGGATGAGGGCGGAACTGTGATCATTTCCCGGAAAATCATGCCCGCGCGCAGCCTCTGCAAGATCAACGATGAAACGGTGACTGTCGGAAAGCTTAAGACGATTACCGGTCTTCTAATCGATATTCATGGTCAGCATGAACATCAGTCTCTGCTGTACAAGCACAAGCATCTGGAAATTCTGGATAAATACCACGAGCGAAAATCACATGAACTAAAACAGAATATTGCCGGCCTGTACCGGTCCTATACCGGGCTTAAGGATCGGGTGGCTTCGTTTCACATGGATGAGGAATCCCGCCTGCGGGAGATGGATTTTCTTCGGTTCGAGATTGATGAGATCGAGGGGGCGAACGTAAAAGACGGGGAGGAAGAGGAGCTGACAGCCCGCTACCGCCTGTTTACCAACGCCAGAAGGATTGCAGAGAGTCTGTCGGCCGCCTATGAGGCAGTGAACACCGATACGCTGGATTACGCCTTAAAAGAGGTGGAGCATGTGGCCTCCTTCGATGAGAAGCTGGGGGCGATCCGGGATCAGCTGTTTGACGCCGACGCGATTTTAAGCGATATCAGCCACGAGATTTCATCGTATATGGAGGACATGTCCTTCGATGAGGAGGAGTACCGGGAGCTGGAGGAGCGGCTGGATGTGATCCACAATCTGGAGGCCAAGTACGGGAAGACGGCGGAGCAGATTCAGGAGAATTTAGAGAATAAGAGGAAGCGTCTGGAAGAACTGGAGGATTACGATGCCTTAAAGCAGAGGACGGAGCAGGAGCTGGAAGAGACGGAGAGCAGGCTGGAGATGCTCTGCGGGCAGCTGTCCGAGATGAGAAAGGCTGCGGCGAAGGAACTGACGGCGAAGATCAAAGCCGGGCTCGCGGACTTGAATTTCATCGATGTGGAGTTTTCCATGGAATTCACCCGTTTAAGCCACTTCACCGCCGGCGGATTTGACGAAGCGGAGTTCATGATCTCCACGAACCCGGGAGAGTGTGTAAAGCCTCTGGGCATGGTGGCCTCCGGCGGCGAGCTGTCGAGAATCATGCTGGCTATCAAGACCGTGCTTGCGGACACAGACGATATTCCCACTCTGATCTTCGATGAGATTGACACGGGAATCAGCGGCAGAACGGCGCAGATGGTGTCGGAGAAGCTCTCCTATATCGCAAAGAACCATCAGGTTATCTGCATCACCCACTTACCGCAGATCGCGGCCATGGCCGATGCGCATTACGAGATCGCGAAGACAGCCTCGGATGGGCGGACCACCACCACGATCCGGCCGCTGGCGGAGGAGGAGATGGTGGAAGAACTGGCAAGGCTGCTGGGAGGTGCGAAGATTACCGAAGCAGTGAGAGAGAACGCCAGGGAGATGAAGAGGCTGGCGGGGGAGAGGAAGTAGAGAAGATAATTGTATTTTTCACATATAAAGAATCACCGGATTTTTTAAGTCTGGTGATTCTTTTTTTATCTTAACCGTGATATCCGAGCTGATAGGAAATATCCTGGACAGTCTCCAGGATCGTCCGGAAACAGGAATTGATGAAATCATCCGTCATGCGGCCAAGTGGTCCTGTGACACTTAGGGCGGCGATAATCTTTCCGCTGTAGTCCCGCAATGGGAAGGCAATGCAGCGGGCGCCGAGTTCACACTCTTCATTGTCATAGCCGTAACCCCTTTTCCGGATTAGCTGTAGTTCATTAAGGAGCATCTCCTTAGTAACCAGGGTATTGCTGGTGTATCGGGTAAGACCTTTCAGCCGTATCATCTCATCGATCTTGGATTCCGGGAATTCTGAGAGGATTACCTTGCCGACGCCGGTGCAGTGCATGGGGGCCTGACTGCCGATACGCTGGGTGGTCCGCAGCATCTGGCCGGGACCGTCTGCGACGTGAACATAGACTACGGTATAGTCCTGTTCCACCGCCAGACAGACACATTCACCAAGATTAGTAGACAGCTGTTTCATCGGACCGGATGCGATTTCCACAATGCCGGTCCGGTTGCTGATATGGCTGGCAAGACCGCATAACTTATAAGTCATCTGGTATTTTAATGTTTCACGGTCCTTGTAGACGTAGCCGTTGCGTTCCAATGAATTTAAAAAACGCAGAGTTGTGCTGGTGTTGTAATTTAACTGGTTTGAGATATCAATAAGTCTCATGGGCTCTTTGCTGCAGGAAAGCAGTTCTATAATGGCTAATACCTTGTCAGTCGATTGATTGTCCTTTGCAAAGCGGTTTGAATGTTCTGTTTCTTCCATGATCCGCCTCCGTTTCTGTTCTTGAAGATTAGTATACCATAAACACGAAAATCGTGGAAGACCTCGTTCCTTGTTTCTGTGTCCATTTGTATCGGATTCGTAAAAGATCCTGCCTGGTGCTCATAGTATACCATACTTTATGAAATAATAAGTATATCATATCGACTGATCCATAGAGTTGTCAATAAGTATTAGAACAAAATTTCAATTAATGAAATTAAATTTTGAATAATAACACAAAAATATAAAAATATCTTGACTTATTTTGGAAAATAATATATAATTTTGATTAACAAAAGACTGGTTCAATTATTAAAAATAAACAACCGGAAGGAGGGTACAGAAACTACGTTGCACTGGGGAAGCAATAAAAATTGACAGGTACATGAAGGAGGAGAACATGAAAAAGAAGATTTTAGCTCTTTTAGCAGGAACAGTAATGGTTACGGGGATACTTGCCGGATGTGGGAATTCCGGAAAAACAGAGGTGCAGAATAACAGCACTGAGACAGGGAAAGCAGAGAGTACTACAGTTGCTCAGACTGAAGAAAAGAAAGAATCAGTGGAGATGGATACCATTACCGTATGGTCTGATAATGCTCATGAGCAGGAAGTGAGAGAAAAACAGATTGCGGATTTTAACAACGGGGAAGGAAAAGAACTGGGGATTCAGATCGATTACAAGGTTTATGGAGACAAGTACTCCGACACGATCAAGATTGCTGCCCAGGCAGGAGAGGCTCCTGACTTATTCCGCTCAGATTCAAAATGGATGCAGGATTTTGTAGACAACGGTTTTCTGGTTCCGATCGAGGAGCTTCCGGGAAGTGAAACGCTTCTGGACCAGTATAAGGATCTGGTGGCAAACCAGTCCCATGTATTTAACGGCAAGACATATACTCTGCCCTATAACCTGACTACATATGGATTTGTAATTAACAAGGATTTATTTGCAAAGGCCGGTCTCACGGAAGCAGATTACCCGACAACCTGGGATGAAGTGAGGGAGGTAGCTGCAAAAATTACAGAGGCTTCGGAAGGCAAAGCGTATGGCCTGGGACTCTCCAGCACGCTCTGGACGATCAGTTCCTTCTATACCATGCCGTCAGGACAGAATGTAGGCCACTATGGGTATGACTGGAATGCAAAGAGGTTCGATTATTCTGCGTATAATCCAATGATTAAGGCGATTGATCAGATGGTAGCGGATGGAAGCGTATTCCCTGGATTTGAGACATTGGACGGCGATGGTGTCAGAGCACAGTTTGCAGCAGGTAATATTGGTATGATCGGTGCGGCCAGTTTTGACTGTGCAGTTTACACGACTCAGTTCCCGGCTGTATGTGACTGGGAGGTCATCGATGTACCAAAGTTCAGCGAAGATCAGGTAACGTACAAACGTTTTGGAAATCCTACAAACCTTTTATGCGTAGGAACAAAAGCCAAAGAGCATCCGGAAAAGGTGCTGAAGGTGCTGGAGTTCTTCTATTCCGATAAGAACGCAGCCGAGATGTATGAGAATGGCTTATATATTCCGGTAAGATCACAGGCGACCCAGATGGCGACAAAGAAACCAGACTTAAAGGGCTGGGAGGCCTTTGCTGATTTTGATGAGATTTTTGCGATGCCGCCGGTTCCGGATACCTTAATTACAGTGGAGGGTACCACCTACAGAGAGGCCATTGCCAATATCTGGGCCAACGCGGAACTCGATGATGTGGATTCAATCATGGCGGATATCGATCAGCGTTATAATGATGCTCTGCAAAAGGCAGATCAGTCGGTTGTGGCACTTTACGCACTGAAGGAAGGGGTAACACCGGAGAGAAGTAAATAGTAAATAATGATTGTGAGAACAGGAGCCGTATTCTTAAAACCGCAGAAAATTTAAGAATGCGGCTCTTGTAAATACAGGAGATGGGGGATTAAAATGCAGGTAATCAGAAAAGAACAGACTCTGGAGGTCTGGAAACATGTGGATATCGTAGTGGCTGGAGGCGGTCCCGCAGGGGTAGGGGCAGCCGTGTCAGCTGCCCGACAGGGAAAAACGGTGCTTCTGCTCGAAAAACGGGCATACCTTGGAGGGAATATTACAGCGTGTTACGTGGAGAACTGTAACTACTTTCTGAAGGGGACGGGTTTCGAATCGGAAGGTATTTACGCGGAAATCGAAAACAAGTGTTATGAAAAATATGGTAACGATAATCTGAGGGAACGTAATAAGACGTGCTTCAGCAGTGAGTACCTGAAGGTGTTTTTAGATGAATTCGTGCAGGAAGCAGGGGTGGAAATCCTGTTTCATTCCTTTGTGAATGAAGTGATTATGGATAACAAACGGATTTCTGCAGTTCTGATACAGACAAAGAAAGGTCCGATGGCAGTAACCGCCGATGTCTATATTGATACCACCGGTGACGGTGATGTGGCTTTTGCGGCGGGGATTCCATACGAGCAGGGACGAAAGGAAGACGGGCTCTGCCAGCCAGGGACAGTTTCTTTAAGGCTTTCGGGAGCTGACACAAATGCGCTGCTGCAGGACGGAGACAGGCTCTCTGAAATTGGCAGGATTTTTAAGGAGGATTACCGGGCTGGCAGGACGGGGCTTCCCTGTAAGCGTCAGGATCTGCCGTTTGGAAGACTGACCGGAGGCGGAGTGATCTCTTATGTCAATTATTCCTGCAGTTATGGCCTGGACCCTACGGACCCCAGAGATTTGACAAAGGGAGAACTGGAATGCAGACAGTATGTTATGGATATCTACCGCTATTTAAAAGAGCATTTTGAGGAATTGAGAGGAATCGAGGTTGCCTCCATATCGCCGGAAATTGGTTTCCGAGACAGCAGAAGAATTTTGGGAAAGTATTATCTTACAATTGAGGATATGGAGAGCCAGCGCCATTTTGACGATGTGATAGCAGTATTTCCACGATTTTATGACATGCTTGCACCGGATGCCTATATGGACGGTGACGGCAAGGTGGAGGGAAAAGGCTATAAAGGCCATATCTACGAACCTGTCGTGGAACAGAGAACATTTGAGATTCCATATGGCAGCCTTCTGCCTGTATCTGTTGCCAATCTGTTGACAGCGGGGCGATGTATCAGCGCAGATCATGTGGCTGAGAGCGGCGTGCGCGCGATTTCACTCTGTATGATGACGGGAGAGGCAGCAGGAATGGCAGCAGCACTTGCAGTCAGAGACCAGGTGACTCCGGCGGAGATCTCTGTGAAGGAACTGCAGAACATATTAAAACAGCAGAACAGACTGCTGCCGGTTTAAGACAGGGGTGATAAAATGGGAAAAGAGAGAAAAGGGAAGGTGTCCGGAAAGAGACGCAGGCTGAAGGGAGATTCTATTCAGGCAATTGCCATGCTGGCGCCGATGATGCTGGGATTTGTAATATTTACGTATGTGCCGATTGTATACATACTGCGCTATTCCTTCTATCAGTCAAATGGTTTTCGGGAAACCTGGATCGGTCTCGATAATTTTGTCAGGGTATTTACAAGAGATCCCGCGTTTTGGCAGTCCATCGTGAATGTCTTTATTCTGTCCTTCGGTAAACTGGCTGTTGAGATCCCGCTGGCTCTTCTGCTGGCAGTACTGTTAAACAAAGGGCTGAAGGCTACAGGGCTGTTCCGTGTTGCCCTATTCCTTCCGGCTATTATCAGTACGGCTATAACCGGCCTCATCTTTTCACTGATGTTTGCCTCCTTTAATGGTATCATTAACGGCATGCTTCAGAGTGTTGGATGGATTCAAAAGCCGATCAGCTGGTTTAGCAATAAAGGTACTGCCATGCTGGTGCTGGGAATGGCCTCCGTCTGGAATAATTTCGGAATCAACATGATTTTCTTCCTGATGGCACTCCAGAGTGTCCCGGTAGAATTGTATGAATGTGCAGACATAGACGGAATCACTCCGTTTAAAAAGTTTTTCTACATCACACTTCCCATGATAGGACCGACCTTTCAGGCTGTGCTCTTAATGGCAATTGTGGGAAGCTTAAAGATGAGTGAGCTGATCCTCGCATCTACTAATGGCCAGCCGGCAGGCAAGACCGAGGTGGTTATGACGTATGTGTTCAAATATTTCTTTGGATATGACGGCAGAACCGTGGAGGTGGGGTACGCTTCGGCGATGGCGCTTGTCACTGGTGTGATTCTGGCTGGTATTTCCGCTGTATACATGAAGTGCAGCAATAAAATCGGCCACAGCATTGATTAGGGGACTGGAAAGGGGTGTATTTATGAGCGAAGGCAAACGAAAAAAATTAATCTCATCCGCATTGATTTATCTGGTCCTGACGGTAATTCTGATCATTGCTATTTTTCCTGTTCTCTATACGATTTTGGGATCCTTTAAAGGGAATATGGAACTTCTGACCGAAGGCAACCGTTTGTTTCCAAGAAAATTTGTTCTTGATAACTATATCCAGGCGTGGAATCTGGCGGATTTCGAGAAATATACTGTGAATTCGGTGTTTATGTCGGGAACCATCGTTATCGGTACGATTGTAACCAGCACAATTGCAGGATATGTATTTGAACGGGGAGATTTCCCTGGAAAGAATCTTTTATTTGGACTTGTTATTTCATCCATGTTTGTGTCACTGGGAAGTTTAACCCTTTATCCAACTTTTGTGATTGCCAAGTTTTTCGGCATTAACAAGTCTTTATGGGGGGTTATCATAATCCGGGTGTTTGGGTTAAATGTAACGAATCTCTTCATTACCAGATCGTATATCCGGTCTATCTCGAGAGAAATCGATGAGTCGGCAAAGGTGGACGGCTGTTCCTTCTTTGGCATATACCGCAGAATTATCTTCCCCCTGCTGAAACCGCTGATCGCTACCATAGCGATTCTGGAGTTCCGTCATTCTTGGAATGATTATCTGATGCCCATGGTGTTTACTCTGTCGAATCCGGACCGCATGCCGCTGATTGTGGGAATCATGAACTTAAAGGGCTCGGGGGAAGCTGCGTCGTCCTGGAATTTGATGCTGGCGGGATCATCGATTGCATTGATTCCCATGATTATTGTGTATCTGATATTTAACCGTTATTTTATCGAGGGACTGACAGCCGGTTCTGTGAAAGGATAAGGAGAGGAAAAAGATATGACGAAAAAAGAATTGATTACAGAAATAAGAAAATACAGATGTTCCGATTTATCTGATGCGATGGATGCGCTGGGGCTGGTCGATAAGGGAACAATGGCAGAAACCATGCGGCCGATTCGTCCAGGTATTGAATTCAAGGGGTATGCTCATACAGTGAAGCTTCTTCCGAGACAGAGTGCAGTGACCCGCTGCACGAGCGTGGATGAATGGAGGCAAGTTCTGGCGGAGGGATGTGACAATATCTATAATTTCGTGGATACCGTGACAGAAGAGAATGCCGCCGACATGGTCATCTGCATCGATATGGCCGGCGTGCGAGGGGGTGTATGGGGATCAGAGATTGCTATGACCATGATGGAAAAAGGCATTGAGGGTGCAGTGATCGACGGAGGCTGCCGGGACTCATATGAGGCAAATCTGGAAAATGCACCGGTGTTCTGCACAAAGAGAACCTTTACTCATGCTTATGGCAGAGTGGAACGCGGCGCTATCGGCGTACCTGTGGAATGTGCCGGCGTTACCGTGAAACCGGGAGACATTATCTGTGCGGATGACGATGGTGTGTTGGTAATTCCTATCGAATATGCTGAGGAAGTGATACAGTATGCACATGTCCAGCTGGAAGATGATATCGCAGTCAGAAGCCAGCATTATGAAAATTTGGGATACGAGCCGGATGCTACACTGGAGCGGTTAAAGGAGTAAGATGTTTCAAATATACGGCAGTATGGCGGAGGAACAGCCTGTACAGTTCGCCGCCGGAAAAGTAAGAGAATGGCTGAAGGATTCAAGCGGCTGCGGAGATCTGTCTGTTTTTCTGGAGGAAGACAGAGGCTGCCCCGAGGAGGGGTATCATCTGAGACGGGAAAAAGGTTGTTTTCGAATAGTGGCTTCAGACCGGGCCGGCATGATGTACGGTCTGTTGGATCTGGGGCGGGAGCTGGTTCACGGAACTGGCTGTGTGGAGAGTATCAAAGACAGGAATGTGGTACCATACATACGAAAAAGGGGGATCAAGTTCAACATCCCCCTGGATGCCAGAACACCCAGCTATTCTGATGCATCGGATTCTGCCTTTGAAACGGTCACTGATGTGTGGGACTTAGAATTCTGGCAGGATTATTTAGACGCTATGGC
The DNA here is from genome assembly GCF_014288005.1 of Hungatella hominis. Lineage (NCBI taxonomy): Bacteria > Bacillati > Bacillota > Clostridia > Lachnospirales > Lachnospiraceae > Hungatella > Hungatella hominis. The sequence goes on along the minus strand of NZ_JACOPB010000006.1, from coordinate 42,633 downwards.
AGAGTACCATTACAACGTTCTTTCACTCTGGTCTCTGTCCCCTTTTCCTTCCATGGTGAGAATACCGGAATACCCGCTTACTGCACTGGAAGATGTGATGCGGTCCGTGATTATCCCTCAGCCTGAGATGAGCGGCTGGAAGATGTATACGGAGGATATGAAGAAAGGCCTGTATCCGGTAAAGAAGATGTCCATGGATGAAAAGATGGAATTCTGGAGACAGGTTATGTCCTGTGCTGCAGACCGATGTATTGAAGTGTATCTGTTTACCTGGAATTTGTTTGTCTATGGTACGGAAGAGAGTCCGTATCCGCTGACTCCTGATCAGCATAACCCTGTGACAAAAGACTATGTGTATTATGCCGTGCGCGCCATGCTGGAAACGTATCCCCTGTTGGCTGGAATCGGCGTGACAGCAGGAGAGTATATGGCCGGAGACGGCACAGATATTGCATTTATCCGGGATACCTACGGAAGGGCGGTGGAAGACTGCCTGAAGTCCCATCCAGGCAGGAAACTACGGTTTATTCATCGGATGCAGTATGCAGCATTCCATGAGATAGAAGAGAAGTTTCGTGATTTTCCGGGGACGTTTGAGATTAGTTTTAAGTACTCGCAGGCACATATGCATTCCTCTGTAAAACCACATTTTTTTTCGGATTTTATAAAGGAGCATGATACGCAGACCGGATTCTGGTTTACACTTCGTGACGATGATTATTACATGTTCCGCTGGGGAGATTCAGACTTTGCAAGAGACTACTTAAGAAATATGCCGGTTTCGAGGATGACAGGATTTTATCTCGGCGCAGACGGATTTACCTGGGGGCGCGATTATATGGATCGGATGGATCAGACTCATCCCCTCTATATCAGAAAGATGTGGTACAAAATGTGGCTGTGGGGCCAGCTTTCTTATGATATCAGCCGTGAGGAGGAGTTCTTTACGGGGGAACTGGAGTGTATGTATGGCATGGATGGAAAGCGGTTGAGTAACGTATGGAAAAAAGCATCACGGATTATCAGTACATTTCAACAGGTTCACTGGCACGACTACGATTTTCAGTGGTATCCGGAGATGTGCTGCAGCCTTGAGCATCCACCGGTAAGAAAACTGGAATTTGCGGATATCAATGAATTTATGGCATGTGACAGCATGCCGGAAGGTGGCTGCATCTCTGTTAAGGAATTTGCAAAGTGTCAGGTGGAAGGGCAGGCAGTCAATGCGGTTACGCCTCTTCAAATCGCACAGACCATTAAACAATATTCAGAATTTGTCTTAAAAGAAGTTGCATTATTGGAAAAAGGTTGTAAGATGGGATGCGGGCTTCATCGTCTTCTTATGGATATGAGGGCACTGGCGTATCTGGGAACCTATTATTCTGACAAATTGAAGGCTGCTGTTCATTTATGTATCTGGCGCATCAATCCGGAACGGTATCAGGACAAAACAAAGGCAGTCACTCTTTTAAAGGACTGTGCCGGACACTGGAAAATGTATTCGTCATTTGTAAAGCAGTATTATAGACCGCAGCGGTTTACCAGGCTTTGCAGCTATGTGGATCCGGAATACTTTGACCGGTGGGCTGAGCTGGATATTCAGCTGGCTGAAAATCAGTGAGGGACGGGAGGGAAGATTATGCCGTGGTGGAAGGAAGAACCGTGGAGGATGATTCAGACGAATCTTCGGGAAATCGACATGCAGGATCTGTCCGCAGAACGGTTTGTGGCGGATTTAAAAGATTTTCACGCGACGGTTGTTCTGCTTAATGCAGCGGGAATCAGCGCTGGATACGATACCAAACTGCCGTATCACAGCAAAAATCCGTACTTAACAGGGGACAGTCTGGAAAGGATAGTGGATCTCTGCCATGAAAATGGAATACGGGTGATTGCCAGAGCTGACTTTTCAAAGGTAAAAAAGAATGTGTATGAGATGCATCCGGAATGGGCATTTCGAACGGAACATGGCGATGTTATGGAACAGAATGGTTTTATCCAGACGTGTCTCTGCGGAGATTACCAGCAGAAATTCGCTTTTGAAATCCTGGAAGAACTTTTTGGACGGATCCCATTTGACGGACTGTACTGCAATATGGGCGGCTTTCAGACAAGAGACTATGAATTCCGGGATTATGGATTCTGTCACTGCCGAAGCTGCCGGGAAGCGTTTAGGAGTTTTTCGGGAAAAGAACTACCGGTACAAAGAGATTCTTCGGATCCTGTCTGGAGTGAGTATGAAAATTTTCAGAAATACATGCTTACTGATTACCGGAAAAGGATGACCTCTTTTCTGAAGGATATCAGTGGAGAGATTTGTTTTGACGACGTGGATTATGCCAGGATTGAAGCGGCTACAGAGGTAAGCACACGCCTGCCCCACTGGATATACCATGCTTCCAGCAACTGCCGGGCAATCATTGGTGACGGCACATCCGGAATTATCTGTTCCAATACTTCTGTCAGCTATCCTGGTTATGGTCTGCGCCACGCGTCGGTGAGTCCTGCTCTGCATGCCATGCGTCTGTGGCAGAATATGGCTAACTTAGGAGCTCTGGACTATTATTTAATTGGAAGACTTGATACAGCGACGGATAGAAGTGCATTTAAAACAGTAAAACGTATTTTTTCATTTCGCGAGAAACATGACGCGGTATACCGGAATCTTCATTCAACAGCCAGTGTTCTGCTGCGGAGAAAGGACCGGTGGGTGGCTACGGAGGAAGAAAAGGGCTGGATTCGGGTTTTGACGGAAGCTCATATTCCATTTGGGGAGATTTTGCCTGATGCATTGAGACAGGCGGATTTGAACAGATACCGGGCGCTTATTCTCGCTGATGAAGGGAAGCTGGAGCAGCAGGAAGGGGATCTGATCGATAAATATGTCCTGCAGGGTGGAATTGTAATCGCATCGGGACTGAACCGGATCAGAGAGTATCCCGCCGGGAGCGGGGAACCAGAATTTTTAAAAAGCTCCGGAATTCTGAAATTAGAGAGAGAAGACCGGCAGGCCATGTCTGCGCAGCTGTTTCTGGAAAAAGAAGAAAAACAGGCTTTTCCTTCTCATCAGGACATCGATGCGGTTCCAGTGGGAGATACCTACTTTTTCCTGGAGCATAATAAAGCGGCGAAGACTTTTCTGAAATTCATACCCCGTCAGCCTTTTGGTCCGCCGGAATGCTGCTGCACCCAGGAGGTATGGGACTATCCCGGACTGATTGATTATAGGTATGGTTCCGGGAGACATTTAACGCTTCCCTGGCTTCCTGGAAGCTTTTACAGTAAAACAGGGCATTCTAATACGGTTGGATTTATGAGAGATATTCTTACAAAACACTGCGGCCTGCTCAGTGTGGCTGCAGATTTAACACCGATGGCAGAGGTCACCGTATCAGCGGATGACAGCGGTCATATTCTGATCCAGCTCGTTAATAACAGTGGGGCCTTTGGGCTTACATTTTTCGCCCCACTGCCTGTGGAGCATGTAAGTCTGCAGGTTCCAACTGAAAAAATGCCTGTAAGTGTTATAAGTCTTATGGGAGGCCATGTGACATGGCGGCAGGAAAATGGGATTCTGTTTCTGCTGCTGGACCGTCTGGCAGAGTATGATGCCTTGAGAATAGAGTTTGAAGATGGAGGAAGCGCCGTATGAAAGACAGTATACATAAGTATTTCAGGATAGGAACCATATTATGGATGAGTTATCCGCCTGTTCAGTATGGTTTTACAGAACCGTTAAAGAAGATTTTGGGCGATGACTATTTTGATGCTATAGAAGTGAAGTCGGTCGGGGATGAGGCTCAGAGAACAGAGGCAAAGGCACTTCTTGCCCAGTCCCACATGGCCGTCTGCTTCGGTGCGCAGCCAGGACTCTTAAGCCATGGATTAAATCCCAACTCGCTTGTAGAAGAAGAGCGGAAGGAAGCGGAAGCTTTTCTCTGCGCTTCCATCGATGAGGCAGAATACCTTGGAGCGAAGGGGATTGCATTTCTGTCCGGTGCATGGAAAGAGGAGACCAGGGAACAGGCCTTTGAACAGCTAAAAAAAACCACATTGGCGGTATGCAGGTACGGTGCGTCAAAAAATATGGCTGTAAATCTGGAAGTATTTGATTACGATATGGATAAAAAAGCACTTATTGGGCCAGCACCTTATGCAGCAAGATTTGCCTCAGAGATCAGATGCTTTTGCAGTAACTTTGGCCTTTTGGTGGATCTGTCCCATTTTCCGACCACATATGAGACAAGCCGGTTTGTGATTCAGACTCTTAGGCCGTATATCACTCATCTTCATATTGGAAATGCGGTGGTGAAGGAAGGCTGTGACGGATATGGCGACAAGCATCCGAGATTTGGATATCCAGGCAGTGCCAACGACACTCCTGAACTGCTTGATTTCTTTCAGGTATTGAGAGAAGAGGGCTTTTTTAGAAAGGCCGATCCAATGGTATTATCCTTAGAGGTGACGCCGCGGCCTGGAGAAGACGGGGATTTGATACTGGCTAATACAAAGCGGGTGATTAACCGTGCATGGGCGTTGCTGGAGGATTAGAAAATGAAGATTGTGATATTGGATGGATATACGGAGAATCCGGGAGATTTAAGCTGGAGCGGATTTAAAGAGCTGGGAGAGGTGACGGTCTATGACAGAACAGAGAAATCTCAGATCGTGGAGAGAATAGGCACTGCGGAGACGGTGCTGACCAATAAAACTCCCATAACTGCGGAGACGATGGCGGCGTGCAGGAATCTGCATTATATCGGGGTTTTGGCTACCGGATATAATGTTGTGGACCTGGAGGCAGCAGGCAGACACGGCGTTACCGTGACAAATGTGCCTGCCTACAGTACGGATTCCGTGGCACAGCATACGATGGCGTTAATTCTGGAGCTGTGTAACCATGTAGGTGTGCACCAGGAGAGCGTCAGAAATGGTGACTGGGTGGGGAGCCGGGATTTCTGTTACTGGAAGCGGCCGGTCATCGAACTGGCGGGAAAGACCCTTGGAATTGTGGGATACGGAAGTATTGGGAAGAGGACGAAAGCTCTGGCAGAGGCGTTCGGCATGAAGGTTCTGGTAACCTCGGGCCATCTGGATTCCGGTGTGCTGCCGGGAGGGACTGCAAGAGTGGTAGATATTGAGACCCTGTTGTGCAGCTCGGATTTCGTATCCCTGCATTGCCCTCTGACAGATAAGAACCGGCATATGATGAATAAGGATTCGTTTAGAAAGATGAAGAAGAGCGCATATGTAATCAATACCTCCCGTGGCCCGTTGATCTGTGAGGAAGACTTAAAAGAAGCCGTTTTAAACGGAACCATAGCAGGTGCTGCGGTCGATGTGGCGGAGGAAGAGCCCATGAGGGCAGACAGCCCGCTTCTGGATGTGGAAGGAATTCTTGTCACTCCACATATCGCCTGGGCGTCGAGAGAAGCCAGAGAGCGTTTGATGAGAATTGCAGCAGAAAATTTGAAACAGTATGTGGCGGGGACACCCGTCCATGTAGTCAGTGAAATACCCCGCGTTCATTAGTGGGGGTCAATATAATTTGGAGGTAAAAGAAATGAATATTAGTTTATTGGAACCAATCGGTGTACCGGAAGAGATGATCAACAGACTGGCAGAGGGCTTAAGAAAGGAAGGACACGTATTTACGTATTACGACACGAAGACCACCGACGTGGAGGAACTGAAGAGACGTTCCGCCGGACAGGAAATAGTAATGATTGCCAACAATCCCTATCCTGATGAAGTGGTACAGTCCGGTGACAGCTTAAAAGCGATTGCTGTGGCGTTTACAGGAATCGATCATGTTGGACTTGCGGCATGCAGGGAAAAGAATATTCAGGTGCTCAACTGTGCCGGCTACTCCAACCAGTCAGTGGCAGAGTTGGCCGTAGGCATGGCCGTAACCGTGATGAGAAAGATACTGGAAGGTGATTTCGCGGTGAGAAACGGAAGAACCTCAGCAGGTCTTGTTGGTACGGAGATTTGCGGCAGAACTGTGGGTATCGTTGGCTGCGGCCAGATTGGTTTTAAGACAGCCAGACTGTTTAAAGCGTTCGGTGCCGAGGTGCTGGCATACTCCCGTCACGAAAAAGAAAAATGGAAGGAAGCCGGAATCCGCTTTGCCGATATCGATACTTTATTAAAGGAGAGTGACATTGTATCCCTCCATCTTCCATTAAATGAAGCAACAAAAGGCTTTTTTGACGGAGAAAAGATTGAGAAAATGAAGGAAGACGCAATTTTAATTAACTGCGCAAGGGGGCCGATCGTAGATAATGCGGCTCTGGCAAAGGCGCTGAATGAAGGCAGGATCGCAGGAGCCGCCATTGATGTGTTTGATATGGAGCCTCCGATTCCCGCGGATTATCCGCTGTTTAGCGCTAAAAACGTTCTCATGACGCCTCATGTAGCTTTTGCTACAAAAGAAGCAATGGTTCGGAGAGCAAAAATAGAATTTGATAATGTTTACGCGTATCTTCAGGGAAAACCGGAGAATGTATGTAAATTCTGATCCGGCTATTTGGGAAAGGGTAAGAGTACATGACTGGAATCGTCTTTCAGAAAATAACCGTTATGTTTCTCATTTTAGCTGCCGGAATCCTGTGCTGCCGCTGGAAGCTGATTGATGAAGAGGGCAACCGGAAACTGTCCAATCTGCTTCTGCTTCTGGTCAATCCTGTTGTCATATTCGTGTCTTACCAGATGGAATATGACAGCAGGCTGATCCGGAATCTGATTCTGGCATTTCTTCTTGGGCTGCTCTGTTTTGCCCTACAAATTGCAGTCTGCAGTCTGCTAATCCCTGCGGGCGGCAAGTCAGGTCTTTTGACCCGAAAAAAAGAAAATAAAAATTATCAGATCGAAAGGCTGTGTGCTGTCTATTCCAACTGCGGGTTTATCGGAATCCCCCTGATTAACAGTCTGTTTGGAAGAGAAGGGGTCTTCTATCTGACCGGCTATCTCACGATCTTTTATCTGTTTCTGTGGACTCACGGCGTGATACTCATGACGGGAAAAGCGGACAGACGTACAACCATAAAGAATCTCTGTTCTCCTGCTATCATCGGAGTGCTGCTGGGGTTGTTCTGTTTTGCGTTTCAGATACTTCTTCCGGATACGGTGGTCGAAGCGTTAAGCAGCATCGGGAGTATGAATACTCCCCTGGCCATGCTGGTTGCGGGGGCTGCGCTGGGACAGACCAGTCTGCGCTCCTGCGTAGGAAATGTGAGAATCTATTACATTTCCATGATCAGACTGATGATCATTCCATTCTGTCTTATTCTGCTGTTTCAGTTTCTGCCGTTTTCCCCGGTTTTACTTTTGACAACGTTAATTGCTGCCTCCTGTCCCGTAGGCGCCTGTTGTACCATGTTTGCACTCACATATGGAAAAAACGGAGCATATGCATCCCAGATATTTACGTTTACCACTTTGCTTTGCATCATAACGATTCCATTTGTAGTGGCAGCTGCGGGGATTGTGGGGATAGGATAGTTGGGAAACGAGGACAGGAATTGGAGTTGCGCTGAAAGGGTACGGGAAGCGGTAAAGGAATGGGGAAACGATATGGAATGAGAAAACAATATGGAGAGGATAAAAAAATATAAGCAGTGGGAGGATTCAAAATGGAGAAGGCTGATTGTTTGAAACATCGGAAAAGCAGTGTTGTGATAACGGTTCAGAGGCCGGATGGAAGTCCGGTCAGTAAAAGGGAGGTGGAGATCCGGCAGACGGGTCACTCTTTTCTATTTGGCTGCGGCGCATTTGAGACGCTGAACATCACAGACAGTAATTCTGGACCGGAAAAGCGGGCATTTTATGAAGAGCGTATGGAAAAATGGCTGAAGCTTTTTAACTATGCGACCTTGCCGTTTTATTGGGGGCAGTTTGAAGCATCAGAAGGCAATACGAATACGGAAGCTGTAAGGAGGGCAGCCCTCTGGCTGAAAGAGAGAGGTGTTATACTAAAGGGACATCCGCTATGCTGGCATACCCAGACAGCACCGTGGCTTTTAAAGCTTACCAATCAGGAAATTTTGGAGAAGCAGCTGGCAAGGATCCGGAGGGAGGCCACGGAATTCAAGGGACTGATTGACATGTGGGATGTGATCAATGAGGTCGTGATCATGCCGGTATTTGATAAATATGACAATGGAATTACCCGCATCTGCAAGGAACTGGGCCGCGTACAGCTGGTCTCGGATGTTTTTGGAGAGGCGAGGCGCAGTAATCCGGGCGCTGTGCTTCTTTTAAACGATTTTAATACCAGCCCCAAATACGAAGAATTAATAGAGGCGTGCCTGGAAGCGGGCGTTTCTATTGATGCGATCGGGATTCAGTCGCATCAGCATCAGGGATACTGGGGAAAAGAAAAGCTTCTTGAGGTGCTGGCGCGATTTTCACGTTTTGGACTTCCTATTCATTTTACAGAAAACACGTTTATTTCCGGTCATCTGATGCCGCCTGACATCACAGATTTAAATGATTACCAGATCAAAGAGTGGCCTACTACGGCAGAGGGAGAAGCAAGACAGGCTGAAAATGTAGAAGAATTTTACCGGATTCTGTTTGCAGATCCCCATGTGGAAGCCATTACCACGTGGGCGTTTCAGGATGGCGCGTGGCTGGGAGCTCCGGCTGGTCTGGTGAGAACGGATAATTCAGAAAAACCGGCCTATGAGGTTTTGAGACAATTAATAAGAGAGGAATGGAACACCAGCGAAGTAAAGAGCACTGATGAATTAGGGCGTGTGGAAGTATACGGATTCAACGGGCGCTACGAAGCAATGATTGACGGAGTGTTTAAAAATTTTGAAATAAGGAAGCAGGAAGAAGGCGGAAAGCAGGAAGATGTGAGACGGCAGGAAGAAATTGTAATTACGCTGAACTGAGTGAATAATTTTTCGGAAGGAAGTGATAAATGTGGCGTCTGAGTATGTGCACGATATGACTTCCGGCAATATCCCGGGACAGCTTCTGGCCTTTTCGGCACCCATGCTTGTTGGAAATATTGTACAGCAATTTTATAACATGGCAGATTCTGTTATTGTCGGTAATTACGTTGGCGCCCGGGCATTAGGCGCTGTAGGAGCCTGTAATTCTTTAAATTTCCTCTTCTTTTCCCTGTGCTCCGGTATGGCCCTTGGAATTGGCGTGATCATTGTAGGTTACCAAGATATTTGACAAATACGAGATGACAACGGAGTACGTGGGAAGTGATGGGAAATGACGGTATATCAAGGGTTTCGATGGTTTTTTGAGTGATTTATCTATTGACAAATAAGATGGGAATAATTTGAGAAAAGGACCTTTTCCGTGTGAAGTGTGGATTAGGTCCTTTTTTGTGAGCGTTAAAAATTAACGTTAAAAAATGCAATAGCTTTTTCACGAAGTCCCGTAGAATCAAGAAAATGACGCGTTAATAACACCTAATAAATAACCATTATATAGGTGAAAAACGTGGATCAGCAATTCGACAAATTGAAAAGAGGATTGATATGTGTCGAATTGACGTAAATACAAGGTTTTTCGCATGATTTCAGGTTTAGGTTGTTATAAAATCAATTCGACAAAAAAAGTGTTACAAGTAACACAAAAAGGTTAAAAAATTAAGCCATCTTTTCAATGGTCGCGCATTCTTCTGAAGTCATTGATTTGGAAGATTTTACCATCCCTTTTGCGTCCCCTTTTACGGTCTTACGCTTCTCCATCTTGATTTGAAGAATTGCAAGCATCTCTTCCTGATCCTCTATGGATAATGTTCGAAATCCGTTAAGTAGAAAATCTTCATTTTGAGAGAATGAATAATTCTCTATATTTAAAGAATCCCCTTTTAAAATCCAATCGGTTGTACAATGTAGTATTTTAGATAATCCAATTAATGCTGACGCAGAAGGATAAACACGTCCATTCTCAATTCCACTAAGATTTCCAGAGGAAATACCAAGCTCCTTTTGTATTTCCATTTGTGTTATATTTAATTCTTTTCTACGCGCTCTAAGACGCTCACCTATCATATTATCCATGTTACCTCCGTATTTTATGTAAAATAATATCTTTAAAATTGGAGAAAGTAATTGACATTCTTTAATATTAGAGATATTATTATTACAGGGTTACAAATAACCCACTAGGCAAAAACAGAATACCACGTCACCTCGGTTTTCACAACCGGGAACATTCGTTTGTTATTTCTCTACATTCATTCGTATATGCATTTCAAACCAGGTGTTCATAGCTGGTAAGGCAATCGCCTATGAGGGAAAGAACCAGCGCTTTCCCCCGGCAGTACCACACGACAGATACCCAACTCTCCAAAGTAAACGTATCTGTGCACATCACATCTTTGCTGGCTAGTAAATTATAGCACATAATGGCTTACATAGGTATATCATTTTTATTTTCTAAGCATATAGGAAGGGGATTTATGGGAATAGAAACATATGAACATGATACAAGATACATTGATTATCTTGTGCCGTTTATGCAGATGCAGGTTTTAGTAGGCGCTGGAGGAACAGTTGTTTTTGATAATAAAACATACAGACACGAAAAACTGCTGCCATATATTGACAGCAGGATTTGGATAAAAGGTTATTTGGATAGAATAACTTTATTCACAAAGGATGGGCTATTGATTACAGAATTCTATAAGGATGTTCCTGGGAGTAAGTAAATTTGAAAAAAACGGTTTTATATAGTTCTTTGGCAAGGCAGGAACACATACCATTACATCTTTGGGAATCTGGCTAAATTGCAGTTCGAATATTTCAAGTTCCATTATGACATGGTGCTGTTCTTCTGGGGATAGTTCCATAAAGACGGAATGCATTTCCTCAATGGTGAAGCAATTAAGGAATTTGGGTGCAATTTGCAAAAAGTCTGTTGTGCATACATTAATTGGTTTAAATAAAAACTTCTTTGCTGCTTTGCGAGGGATGATGTACCCCATTATGTTCATTAATTGACATAAAAAAACGTCTAATCGTATATTGCAGCAATCACAATCAAAGATTTTTGAATACATAAGCAGTGCCTCCTTTTAGTTGGTAAGAACATTATATCATGAAAAAGGAGGGTGGGATATTACAAAAACAATTTATTTGGGAAAGGTGAAGGAATCTTATGAAAAATGGCAAAAGGCCGACTCTTAGCCAGAAGAAGGAGATACAACTCCATGGACTTGTGCCGGATAATTGGTTAGTGGTAAAGGATACCAGGGAGTTCATAGAAGTAGTGAGCCGAACGGAGCTTAAGCGGACTGGCACCGGAAAGAAAAAAACAAGAAGACTGTATAGGGAGTGATGGCTGTGAAAAAGGGCATTAATAAGCAGAAACCGACAGCCTTTGGAAAAAAGGTAAAGATTGAGCTGATCAGACAGGAAATGACTCAGACGGAACTTGCATCTGCGCTGGGTATTAACAAGCAGTATCTTTATAAAATTATTTATGGACTCCGGCCAGGAATTAAGTATTTAGATGAGATCCGAAAGATACTGAAACTGGATGACGCATCATAGGAGATGGTTTATGAAGGATTACATAACACTTAGTGAAGCCGCCGAGTTGGAGGGAATACAATATAAAACATTGTCCAAGAAAATGGGTAGAAATCCCGAAACGTTTGACATTAAGACGGAAAAACCTGAAGCCGGTGGTAAGGAGCGTGTGCTGATCGCAGTAGATTCCCTTTCAAAGACGGCTCAAAGGAAGTACAAGAAATTACAGAAAATCGAAGAGCCGACAGGGAGTGAGATAATTGTGGAGAATCTAAAACCAGAGGAACCCTGGTACCTGGATATAGATGTGAACTGGTACGCAGAGAATTATAAAACAGCCTACTATAAGGCCGTGGAGCTATCACGGATCCTTCAGGAGATTGTCAATTATTCAGAGACGGACAAGACAGAGTATATGATTCGGAAGGCCGGTGAACTGGGAATGAGTCAGCGCACTCTGTATCGAAACATTGACAAGTATCTGGAGGCCGCGGGCTGGGCATTGAAGATGCTAAAAGAGACCGGAGCTAGCTACGATTACTATAAAGTCCTGTGTCTGTGCCGGAAACCCAAAGATTCCAATACGTTCCCGACCTTTACACCTGAAGTAAAAGCAGCAATCCCCAAGATCTGGATTAACAAGGGCTTTGCAAAGAACCAGTGCAGCCGCCAGCAGTTATATGATAAGCTGCTGGAAATCAGCGCCCTGAATGGCTGGCCGATTCCTTCCTATCAGAGTGTGTGCCGCTATGTTACCTACTTAATGGAGCATGAGCATCTGGAAAGTGCACGCTGCCTGGTGGAGGAAGGAACCCGAACCTGGAAAAATAAGCATATGGCAAAAGCCAGACGGGACACAAAATCCCTCGAGGTGATGGAGATATTATTTGGCGATGCCCATACTTTTGACTGCTGGGTATCCTATAAGCTTCCAAATGGAAAGATAACGGCAATCAGGCCGACACTGGTTGCCTGGATTGATGGCAGAAGCCGGATGCCGTTAGGGGACATTATTTGTGAGCATTGTAATGCACAGGTTCTGAAAAATTCCCTGGTGAAGGTGTTCTATGGTAATCCGGGAGGAATGCCAAAGATCCTGTACATTGATAACGGTAAAGATTTTACAGCAGAGGAGATGACTGGTGTTGAGCGGAAAGAACGCTATCCGGGGTTTGATGAGGTAATCAATGGATTCTATCATACCGTAGGAATAGAAGACTTTCACAGAAGCAGGCCATATGAGCCGTGGGACAAGTCAGAGATCGAGCGCTGGTTTAAAACCGTATGTGACGGATTTACCCGTTGGTTTGGATCCTATACCGGAACCCTGACCGGGAGCAAAACGGATGCAAAGATTGATAAGAACATCAAAAAGCTGCTGGAACAGGGGAAACTGGTCACCTTTGAGGAATTCTACGAGAGATGGAACCATTACCTGAACAACGTATATGCCATGAAAGAGCACAGAGGGCTTAAGGCACAGGGGGAGACTTACTGCAGGCCATTGGATCTGTTTAAAAATGGAGAGAGGTACGAAAAAGCGCTTCCACCCAAGGATTTTGTCATCCAGCAGATGATGAAGTCAGACCGGGCCCGTGTCCGTAATATAGGTATCCAGAAATTTGGTCAGGTATATAACCATCCGGAGTTGGATGATTACAGAGATAAAATGGTGAACATTAAGTATGATCCGGAGGACATCAAGAGACTCTGGGTATACGCTGCTGAGGATAATCATCAAATCTGTGTGGCTGAGAGCCAGGAACTTCTGAAGTTTGCGCACAGGGTGCCACAGGAAGAGGTGGAGAAGCATATAAGGAACCAGAAGCGGCAGTATAAAAAGGTACGGCAGATTGTGGAGGAGGCAAACAAACCGCTTGATGAAAGCATCGCAGGAGCCGCTGAAGCTAATTCGATCATCGGAAACATGATAATAGAAGGAAAGGGGAATCCCCAGAAGGTTATTGCACTTCCAAAGGAAGAAAGCTACCGCGAATACAGGAAGGCTGCACGCCAGTCTGAATATATTACCCGACAGGGCCAGGAAGCGCTGGAGAAGATCCGTAACATGGGTTAACGTTTGACATGACTACACTATTTATAGAAAGGAAAGGGTTATTAATATGAAGAGTCTGGCAGAGAGAGTATGCTTACGTCTGCGTATAATCGGCATGAACAAGGCAGAACTGGCCTGGCAGTTTGAAAAAGAGGGGATGAAATGTTCCAGATCAATGATGAGCCAGTATCTGAACGGTAAATATCCCAGTGATCCCGCGAAGTTAGAACAGCGCCTGGAACGCTGGCTGGAGGAAACTGAGGAAATAGAGGCTGACCGCCGTAAGGAGAATCCAAAACAGGTAGAGAAATTTATTCAGCAGATTGAGAAACAGTTTGCAGAACTGGCATCCGGTGAAGAGCCGGATTCGGAGAATGGGCTGGAGGAAGCGGCTCCACGTCTGGGACAAAAGCCGGAGGTATTTGAGTCTGATGATTACATTAATGTAGTGGGTATCTGTAATCTGTGCCAGCAGCAACGTGGCAATGCAGTTGTTGTAGGCCGTTCCGGCTATGGAAAGACCTACAGCTTAAAACAGTATGCCCGGCTTCCACGGGTGATCTACATCGAATGCAATGAATCCATGAGCTGCCGGGATCTGGTGCGTCGGATCGAGAAACAGCTGGGGCTGCCTAAACGTTATGGAACCAACGACGAGCGCCTGGAGGAGATCATTGATTTCTTTAACATTAATCAGGGCTATCTGATGATCGTAGACGAGGCGGACAAACTCATTAACAAGTACACCATCAAAAAGATCGAGCTGCTGCGTACCATTATTGACTCTGCATCGGTGGGAATGGTTCTGGCTGGTGAATTGTCATTGGAGGCCCATCTGGCGACCTATGACGAACGGTTCGCGAACCGGATGGATTTTGCCTACCGGCTCCATGGTTTGACCAAGGAAGAGATCAAGCGGTATCTGGACGGCTGGACGATAGAGGAGGCTGCTATAGAGGTGCTTATTGATCGGGCTAAAAATAGTAAGAATGGCTGTTTCCGCCTGTTTGACAGGACCATGAATAACATCATCCGTATTATGCAGGAGAAAAATAAGTCAGTGATCACGGAGAAGGTAATTGGCGAAGCATCCGCTATGATGATGCTGTAAGGAGGCTGTGATGAAAAAGAAGATATTGACCATTACATACACATGCCCGGAGGAGAAGGTAAACCTGGGAGAGACCGACATCATGGGATATATCCTCCAGAAGCTGGGTGAACTGGGAGCCTACGACATTAACATGAAAGCCAGTTCATCGGATCTGGTGGAGCCGGTGCAGCCGAAGGTTAAAAATATGGAAATTCAGATTCCGGAGTTTATGCAATACGGCCTGCGGAGAGTTTCAGCCCCATATACCTGTGTGAAGTTGATAGGAGGGGAAAGTGCCTATGGGAAAACGGTATAGATATTCAATCAAAACCCTGTGGGGCCTGGCGAAGAGCAAAGAACTGCTCCTGACAGGTGATGAACTGCATCTGCTGGTCAACCGGGAGACGGGGAAAGACAGCATCCGGGAACTGAATGGATCCGAGCTGGCCCATGTCTGCCGGATCCTCCAGAAGCAGAAGGATGATATCAAACGCCAGGAGGGAACGCTTCCGGAGCAGAAGGGAAACCCTCAGACTTCCAGACAGCGCCGTAAGATTGCACAGCTGAAGGCACAGCTTAGCTGGGAAGAGCGGAATGTGCGGGCCCTGTCCCACAGGATGTACCGGGTAGACACCGTGGAATGGCTCACATATTCCCAGTGTCAGGGTCTGATCGAGGCCATGAAGGCCATGCTGGAACGAAAAGTACAGAGTGAAAACGTGGAGACCAGCCAGAAAAGAGAGGGTGAGACGGATGACTGACGGTGCCAGGGTAGTCATTGAAGAGAGGGACGGAGAAATACAGTTTACAGCTGAACAGACATCAGTAAAAGACCTGATGTCAATCCTTGGGTATTATACGGGATTTGTAGTAACGAAAGCAGTAAAATGCGGTGCAGATGCTGATGATATCAGGCAGGCCGTTGTTGAGATTGTTTTGGATTCTGTTGCAGGTATGAAGGACGTAGGGAGGATCTAGGAACCCATCAGGCAGAAACTCAAAAGGAGGTAAAACAACATGACAGAGAAAGACCGTGTAATGGATAAGATTATGATTGCGATGCAGCCACACCTGGCAGCCATGCAGTATGAAGTACTGGATAAGGTATTGAAAAAGGAATTCTACTCGATCGATGTGACCGCAATGGAAACACTGCCGAGTACTGAGCTTGATACCAATGAGTATATCATCCAGCTGTTTAAGGCGAAGAAAGCACCGAAGCTGTCGGTAAAGACGGCGGAGTTTTATCTGACCAGTATCAGTAATTTTGTTGTATATGTGAACAAGAACCTCTTAAGAGTGACTGACAAGGATGTTGACTTCTACCTGAATTATTATGAATCGAGGGGAAATGCAGCGGTAACTGTGAATAACGAACGCCGGAACATATCGGCATTTTTCACATGGATGCGGAAATACGGGCTGATCACAACCAACCCCGTGGAGAATGTGGAGATCCGGAAGGAAGTGCAGAAACCGGTTGACCATCTGAATATCCAGGAGGTGGAGCAGCTGAGGGAAGAAGGCTGTTCCACTTCCCGCAACCGGGCGATATTTGAGTATTTGAGAAGTACTGGCTGCCGGGTGGGTGAAGTGCCATTGGTTAAGATTAAGGATATTGACTGGAGCACAGGCATGATTGTCATTTATGCACCAAAGCAGAAAAAATACCGCACGGTAATTTTGGATGAGGTATCCCAGTTCTATATCAAGAAGTATCTGGCCTCGAGGAAAGATTTAAAGAATGACCTTTACCGCTGTATGGGTATGGACGGAAGGATCAATATTGATAAGCCGTTGTTTCCGATCAGATGTAATCCGGATAAACCTATTGATGAAGAAGGAATCAGGGGACTGGTGTCTGGGATCCGCAGGAGGGCTCATATGGACCGCAGAGTGTACCCGCATCTCATGAGAAAAACATTAGGAATGCAGCTGAGAAAGAATAACTGCCCGGAATCATTGATTATGGATATTTTAGGAGATACCAGCGGATCGGTGGTCAGGAAGCACTATTCAGCAAATACGGATGATCAACTGAGACAGGCCCATCAGCTGTATGGCTCATAAAGTGATATTTGGAGGTAAATGTGAGATGAGAAAATCGGAAGAAATGTCAAACAGCTTAACATTCCCGGATTTAAAACCGTGTCCTTTCTGCGGCGAAAAAGCCTATCTCATTGTAAAAGATGGCGTAAGAGTAAAGTGTGGTTCCTGTGGAGCATCAACTGAGGTTAGAGTTGATAACTGGTATGGAAAAAAGCCGTGTGGAAACGCAACTCTATCAGTAATAGAATCGTGGAACAGAAGAGAAAATTATCGGGAGGAATCGGATGGCATTAATTGAATATACAACAAAAGTCGAGATCATGAAAGCTCTGCTGGAAATTTTGAAGGAGCTGAAGGCGATCAGAAAGATTTTAGAGAACAAGTAAATTGGGATTTTTAAAATGAGGTGCAATATGAAAAAAAAATTATTTATATTAGTTGCAATCGTAATAACTATGTTGACAGGGTGTGATGAGGCGTCGAGAGTATCATCAAATCTCTCCAAGGAGGCCAATAACTTTAATGTAGTCCGACAACTGACCGTGATTAACTGCATAGAGGGAGATGTGCTCTTCCAGATGACCGGGAAAATGTCGATTACGGCAGATATGGCGGACAATCAGCTTGAAATTATCGTGGAAGATGGAGAGGGAAATTACGAAAAGCACTTTGTTGGCCTGAGTGATAATGTGACTTATGTGGTTGAGGATCTGGGATCTCATGACGTGGAGAAGTACAAGTATACGCTTAATTTCAACCCGAAGATGTGGATTCCGATTGAGTTCAAGACTATAGACTAAATTAATGCCTAAAGTAACATGGAAGACCAATGGAGCTGGGAATGTGAGAGGAGAGAGATTATGGCAATTAAGAATACACTGACAGATTTGAATAATCACTTATTTGCCGAGATGGAACGGCTGGGTGAGGAGGGACTGAAAGGTGACGAGCTGGACAAGGAAATAGAGAGAGCAAAAGCCATCACTTGTGTTGCATCACAGATTATAGCAAATGGATCTTTGGCGTTAAGGGCAGAGCAGTTTAAGAGTGACGTGATTTCAGCAACGGAAGCACAGGTTCCGGCTTTTTTGGAGGCGAGAAGTGATTGAGAAGAGAATACAAGGAGGATGAGATAGCCTTCCTGAAGGAGATTTCGCCTGGGAAGACATATGCAGCAATAGCAGATGCGTTTAATGTCTGGTTCAGAGATAGGGATTACGTAATGCCCCATCAGGTAAAGAGTGCTATGAAGTATCGGAAGATTCCATACAGTGGTCATTTAGAAACAGCAGCCCGCCATGTGCCGGTTGGTTCGGTGGATGCAGCACCGTATGGAACAAAGAAAAACGGAGAACGGTACAGATATGAAATGGTAAAGGTGGCAGAGCCGAATGTCTGGAAACGGAAAAGCCTGTTAGAGTGGGAGAAACATTATGGTCCGCTTCCTGAAGGGAAGATAATTATATTTCTGGATGGCAACACGCTAAACTCAGATATTGAAAATCTTTATGCAGTCAGTCTGGGAGTACATTTTCGGCTCAACAAGTATAGAGTTATGAAACCGAATCGCGAATATATGTTGGCCGCTATTAAGATAGCGGAAATGGAGGATTCTATAAAGCAACTTAAGGAGAAAAGGAAAAATAGATAAAAATGAGTAGAGTATTATACTGACTAATTTAAGTTTATCGGAAGGAGAAGCATGGAGAAATCAGGATTTCAGAAAGACACACTTGCAGACTGGTTAACGGAGGGAAAGGAAACCTTCGGGGAGGACTTCTCCCAGTGGCGTTTCATCTGCCCGGCCTGCGGACACATTCAAACGGTACAGGATTTTACGGATATCGGCGTTTCTGCCAATAACGCCTATCAGGAATGTATCGGACGGTGTACCGGAAAAGGAAGCCCAAAGGAAGGGGATACTTCCGGATGCAACTGGGCTGCGTATGGCTTATTCGGAACACTGGGAAAGGGACGGATTGTTGTAACAGAGGACGGGACGGAAGTTGAAGTCTTCCAGTTTGCTGCCCAGACAGACTAAAAGGAGATGGGGCAATGGAATCGGGAAAAGAATTATATACGGTATCCAGACACGCGAAAGAGCGCTATGCAGAGCGCTGTACAGGTAAGGAAGCCGGAATCGATGTACAGGCATACCTTGCAGAGCACGAGGCACGGATCCAGGAGGAAATGAATCAGATGATCCAGCACGGAAACCTGATCTATACGGGAAAGCCGCGCGGAACAAAAGACGAGTCCGTTTTGGAAGTCTACATACAGGGACTGTGGATCATACTGGCAAATGCGAAGACAAGGAACATTATTACCATCTACAAGGTCAACCTTGGCTGTGGCCCGGATCTGGACCGGATGTATGTGGAACGTATGCTGGAAAAGCTGGATACGGCACGGAACCAGTATGATACCGCCAAAAGAGAGCTGGAAGCACAAAACAGGGACTACAGGGATACAATCCGGACCGGGAATGAACAGATTAAGGAGTACCGGACACGGATCCGCAAGCTGGAGGAGATGTGCGAGGGCTACAATACCGTGATCAGCAGCAACATGGTCACCATCGCCCAGGCTTCGGATGCCATGGCCAAGATTACCAACACGCTGATCGGCAAGAAAACATTTTAGGAGAAGCGGATGGAAGGGAAAATCTTAATCACCAAACAGGAAGACCAGGTTGCCATCAGCTGCACCGGTGTGGACATGCAGGACATGGCCCTGATGCTGGGCGTGTTTGCCGGGACCGTGGTAACAGAAGCCGTCAAGCGTGGGATGTCCGTTGACGATGTCAAGGATGCCATGCTGGATATCTTCCTGGCCTCAACGGCCAGGCTGGATGAGGAAACAGCAGAGACAATTATCAAAGAGAAAACAATATTTTAGGAGGAGACCAGATGGAGTTTAAACGCTTATCAAGCAAAGGCGGGCTTAATATCCCCATAAAGCTCAGAAGGTTCATGGGGATTGAGCCCAGGGACCCGATGGAGCTGGAAGTAAACGAGAATAACGAACTGGTGGTACGGGCATATCAGACCCGCTGTATATTCTGTGGGAAACAGGACGTGATTCTCAAGAAAAATGGCAAGGGTATCTGCAGCGCCTGCGCCGATCAGGTAGTTGATGAATATGTGCAGATTAAACGGAAGGAGCTGGAATGATGGAACTGAATAAGCTGAAAGATAAGGATCTGATCGATATGACGGTGGCGGCCACGAAGGTGGCGGAGGATGCGAAATCAGCCCTTGAGAAATACAAGGCAGAGATCCAGAGCCGTG
Organism: Hungatella hominis; assembly: GCF_014288005.1. Classification (NCBI taxonomy): domain Bacteria; kingdom Bacillati; phylum Bacillota; class Clostridia; order Lachnospirales; family Lachnospiraceae; genus Hungatella; species Hungatella hominis. The sequence continues at coordinate 22,638 of NZ_JACOPB010000006.1, read as the reverse complement.
GTCTGGTGGTGCTGAAGGACCAGAACAACCGGTATTGTAAGATTTATGGGACGGATGGCAGCTACGTGGCGGTGTCCGAACCCCAGGAGGTTGACATCCTGAACATGGAACGCTTAAAGACTGCAATCGGAGAAGGCGTTTATAAGGGGACGGTGACGGAAACGACAAAGACCACCTATTCCCTGGATAAAAAGCTGGAAAAGGCTTTAAAGGCCATTGCCACCAATGATTACACCTTTGAGTACACCCTGGAGCAATACCTGAATGAAATGAGTGTACCGGTTACTGCCGGACAGAAAGAGGTGCTGATCCGAAGACTGAAGGGAGATTACAAGGCAGACAAAAAGACGATGCTTTCCGTCCTGGGATACTTAACAAAAGACACCACGGAGGAGGCAGCGGAAGCGGCGGCACCAAATCTGGACATGGATCTGTACTACATATCCAGAATCAAGAATACAGAACTGATCCAGGCCTATCTGCCGGATGAGGGCATTGACTGGAGCATGGATGAAATCAAGCGGGCCCTGATTGTGACGTCGAAGCTGAAACTGGAGATTGCATATAAGAAGGAGGACTGACAGATGACAGCAAATGAGAAGAGACAGGCAGTGGTCGATCAGTACGCCGTGCTGATTGGCCGCAACTACTACAGCCAGGCACTGCGGGATTTCTGCTATAAGAAATATAAGGACGGTAATTATTACAGCGACTGCAGCAGCTCCATCTGCTATGCCTATGCGGAAGCGGGCCAGAGCTTTGGGATCCTCAATACAGCGGGAATCTACCAGTCAGGCAAACTGATTACCATCGATGCAGAAATCAGCGCCGGTATTCCGGAACCATCCAAACTGCGTCCGGGAGACATGCTGGAATTTGCAGGAACTGACCAGAGCCGTCCGATGAAGATCGGTCATGTGGAGATGTACTGCGGCAACGGGATTATCTGCGGCCACGGAAGCGGCAGGCCGAGTTATAAGGATCTCACGGCATACTGCAGGAGCCGGTACAGCCAGTGGGCCCCGGGAGGCTGGCGGAAAGGCCTGGTATGTGTCCGCCGGTATATCCGGGACGATGCAGCAGCTCCAGAGCCGGAGAAGCCAAAGAAATCCGGCTGGTTCCAGGAAGAGGGAGGCTGGAAGTACTATCTGGGAAACAGCGGCGAGCCGGTCCGCAATGCCTGGTATCAGGATCAGGATGGAAAGTGGTACTGGTTCGACGGATCCGGCCTGATGGTTTCAAACAAATGGTACTTTTATGAAGGCTCATGGTATTACCTGGGAGCCGATGGCGCCATGGTGAAAGGGCTTCAGACGATCAACGGAGAATGGTATTATCTGGATGAGGAAGGCAGGATGGCGACGGATCCTGTGACACTGACTCCCGACCAGAACGGGGCGCTTAAGTATCCCGGCCTGGCGGGCTAAAGGAGGCGGGGCAGCGTGAAAAAGGAACTGATGGAGGAGCTGGCTGCGGAAACGACGATGGAAGACATTGCGGATTCGTGTAAGCCGTTAGTCGAGATGATCGGCCTTGGAAATGTCATTAAGCTGTCCCAGTACTTTATGGGGGACAAGATATATCTGCCAAAGGCCGAACGGATCCTGTCCCCGGCACGCAACCGCCGGATACGGAGGGAGTACAACGGGGAGAATACGAAGGAGCTTGCCCAGGATTATGACCTTACCACCAACCAGATCCTGCAGATTGTGAGGGATCTGGATCCGCAGCAGACCAGTATTTTTGATTTTATCGGCGGCGATGCAAAAGACCCGGAAAATAATTAGTTTTCCCAAAATGCTTGGGCTAACAACATTTTATCAGATGCTTTATCATTAGGACATGACATAAGTCATGTCCTGATTTTTTGCCCAAAACCAAAGGAGGAAGAAGAAATGGAAAGTTTGTTACAGACATTAACCAGCCAGTATGCACAGCTGCTGGCATATGCACTGGCAGCCCTTGCGCTGGCGGCTTTTACCGTGAGTGTTATTACAGAGGTAACCAAAAACGTAGGCTTTTTAGGCCGGATCCCGACCGCTTTGCAGGTCATTATCCTGTCCATTGCGCTCTGCCAGCTTGCCTATCTGGGGTATTTGTCCTATACCCGTCACAGCCTTGTCTGGTACGGGCCGGTAATCGCCCTTGTATTTGCCTTTTATGTGGCGTTTCTAGCGATGTACGGCTGGGAAAAGCTTGCAGAACTGTGGAAACGGTATAAAAAGCCGGGAGGAAGCACATGAGTGATCCCATCACGATCGGGATGGTGGCATCTGTAGCTGTGGCAGTTGTCTCCTTCCTGGTGAAAATGATGATCGATGATTTTAAAAAGTCAGTCAGCAGCGTCGGAAAGAAACTTGATGATACCATTGCCAGATTTGATGAGCGGATCACCAGGGTGGAGGAGAAACAGGAGAAGGATATCAAGGATGTCCAGAAAGAACTGAGTACCATCAAGGGTGATTTTGCAACCACCTTCGTCCTGCGGGAGGATTTCTTCCGGAGCATGAACGGGGTGGAGGATAAAATGAGGACCATAGACAGCAAGCTGGATAAGCTGCTGCTGAAACAGTGAGGTGAAAAGGATGGATAATATGGAACTGGCCGAGATCCAGCATAACAAGGCAGTCCGTGGGTATATCATACGCTCCCTGGTGAAGGGCTACAACAATACGGCGCTGACCAGGCAGCTGTCTAATTCAATGATTGCTGCCGGTCTGATCATATCGCCGGATATCACCAAATACCTGGATTACTTAAAAGACGCCGGATACATCGAGTTTACAAACTTAAAAGTAACTGCCTATAACGCTTATGCAAAAGATGCGGTGATCCGGCTGACCAGGGAAGGCGTGGATCTGGCGGAGGGAACCGTGGAAGATCCGGGAGTTGATGTTTAATGGCGAAGGAACGCAAAAAAACAAGGATATCCTCTAAAGTTGACGAGCTGCCGCCGGAGATCAAACAGCAGGTGGACATCATGCTGACCGACACCTCCAACAGCTACTGGAATATCAGCGACTGGCTGAAGGCAAAGGGCTATGAAATCAGCAAGAGCAGCGTGGGACGCTATGCGTTAAGGAGCAATTCAGCCACCCAGCGCCTGCTGGAGGCACAGTCCAGAACGGAAGCCCTGGTCAATGTGGTGAAAAAGAATCCGGATGCGGATTATACGGAAGCCGGGATGATGCTCATGATGGACGGCCTGATCAACCGCCTGGCAACGGCGGAGGAGGAGTTTGACTATCTTCCGCTTGATAAGGTGGGCCGCTTAATTGCCAGCTTAAGCCGTACCAAGGTCTATAAGGACCGGGTAAAACAGGACATGAAGGATAAGGCGGATCTGGCGTTTAAGGAGATGGAAGGCGAGATCATGAAGACAATCAAATCGGATCCGGAGCTGGCGGCGAAGTTAAAGGAGATCCTGACACGTGCAAAGGAAATGATGCTGAGCGATGATTGATGTTGATGAATATCTGGCACTGCTGGATGAAGAAGACAGTGATAAAGAAGGACGGGACCATGAGACCTACCAGAAGGAACTGTTTGAAGAGTATGTCATGCGAAACGGAGACCGGGTGGAGGATCGCCGGGAGCTGAAAAAGCTGTATGAAGCAGGCCGCCCCCTGACTGGTCCGAATGGCCTCAGAAAGCGGCTGGCCGCCATTGACCTGGGATATTTTGGCCGGGCATATTTAAAACATTATTTTAGCCGGAAGTCCCCCAAATTCCATGAGGAATTGGACGGGATATGGATTCATGGCGTACTGAAAGACCGAAACCCCTATCAGGATGCAGCAGAGATTTCACGCATGGATGGTAGCAAAAGCGTAGTAGCGGCTCCCCGTGGACATGCCAAATCTACAAACTTTACGTTCAAGGACTCCCTTCATGCAGCCCTATACAGATATAAACATTATGTTATTATCCTGTCCGATTCATCGGATCAGGCAGAAGGTTTCCTGACTGACATCAAAACGGAGATGGAGGATAACGCGGATATCCGGGAAGATTTTGGAAGACAGCAGGGGAAGATTTGGAAGTCCAACGTGATTTTAACTGCAGGTGATGTGAAGATTGAAGCAATTGGCTCTGGAAAGAAAATCAGAGGCCGCAGGCACAGAGCCTGGAGGCCAGACCTGATCGTACTGGATGATGTGGAGAACGATGAGAATGTCAATACGGCGGATCAGCGGCGGAAACTGGAATCATGGTTTAACAAAGCTGTATCAAATGCAGGTGATACCTATACAGACATCATGTATATTGGCACCATACTCCATTATGATTCCCTGTTGAGCAATGTTCTTAAGAAGCCGGAATACAAAACAAAGGTTTATCAGGCAGTTCTTTCCTTTGCAGAGAGGGAAGACCTATGGGACAAGTGGATAGAGATCTATACAAACCTGTTTGATGAGGAACACAAGGAGCACGCTCGGGCATTTTATAAAGCGAATGAGGATGAGATGCTGAAAGGGACGCTGGTTCTGTGGCCGGAGAAACAGGATTACTATAAGCTGATGGTAGCGCGCGTATCATATGGAGAGGCTGCTTTCAATAGCGAACTACAGAATAATCCAATTGATCCGGATAGTGCGGCTTTTAATCCGGAATGGTTTGATTATTATGAGGATGAGCTTATGGACTTTAAGGACAGCCGTTATATCTTCGTCGGGGCCAATGACCCATCCCTGGGAAAGAATAAGAAGTCAGACACCTCATCCATCATCAATCTGGCCCTGGACCAGTATACGGGATATATGTATGTGGAAGCTGCCAGCGTGGAGAGGCGCAAGCCGGATGTCATCATCAACGACGTGTTTGAGATGTCCAGGCGGCTGAAGCGTGATTATCACAAGGGCTTCTACCGGTTTGGCGTGGAGACGGTACAGTTCCAGTACTTTTTTAAAGAGGTCATGGCTGCGCTGTCCGTAGAACTGGGGGAATATATCCCGATCGAAGAGATTCAGTCCATTGCCAACAAAATGCTCCGGATCCAGTCCCTGCAGCCTTACATCAAGAACGGCTACATCAAATTCAGCCGGAAGCATAAGACGCTGCTTAAGCAGCTGGAGGAATTCCCCATGGGTAAGAACGACGATGCGCCGGACGGTCTGCAGATGGCCGTAGCCCTGGCGGTGATCGTAAAGACAATGACCAGAAAGACCGAATATAAGTCCGTGTTGAGACGGGCCCTGAGATTTGGAGAAGGTGCATACTGATGGCAAAGAAGAATAAGAAAAAATATACACCTGAAATGGCAGGGAGTGGAAAGCCGGTCATGGCAGCCGTCGCGATCCGGGACGTGAATGATAAATACAGCAGTTACCCATCCGATGGACTGACTCCGGTAAAACTGGCCCAGATTTTTAAGGAGGCAGATGCAGGAGACCTATTCCGCCAGATGGAGCTGTTCGAGGAGATGGAAGGGAAGGATACCCACCTCTTTTCCCAGTTGCAGACCAGGAAGCTGGCGGTAACCGGACTTGACTGGGAGGTGCAGCCGTTCTCCCAGGAGGAGACGGACAAACAGATTGCAGCCTTTGTAGAGGAGCAGCTGAAGGAACTGGACGGCTTTTCTGATAACATGATGGATATTCTGGACGCCATCGGAAAGGGAATCAGCTTCCAGGAGATAGAATGGGCCTACCGTGATGGTCATGTGGTGATTGATCATATCGAATATGTCCATCAGAAGAAGTTCTATTATGACAGCATGACGGATGAGCTAAAGATCCGTACCGATGATTTCCCGGGAGGAATTCTTCTTCCTGAGAATAAGTTTATTATCCACAAGTATAAAGCGCGTTCCGGTCATCCTTCCAAATACGGGGTACTCCGGGTAGTTGCCTGGATGTACCTGTTTAAGAATTACGATATAAAAGACTGGGTGAGTTTTTGTGAGGTCTATGGAATGCCGCTAAGGCTGGGGACCTATGACGCAACCGCCAGCGATAAAGACAAGGCAGCTCTTTACGATGCCATCATCAAAATGGGGACGGATGCAGCCGGTGTTGTACCATCAGGAACCGATATTAAGTTTATTGAATCCAACAAGCAGTCCAGTGTGGACATCTATGAGAAACTGGCCCGGTTCTGTGACGAGCAGATGAGCAAGGCCATTGTGGGGCAGACCCTGACCTCTGATTCGGGAGGCTCCTATGCGCAGTCTAAAACACACAATGACGTGCGCCAGGACCTGACACAGGCAGACTGCAAGGCTGTCATGGAAACCATACGCCGGGACTTAATCCGGCCGCTGGTAGAATTCAATTTTGGCACAGGGACCCATATCCCATACTTCAGCCTCAACTCAGCGGATCCGGATGACTTAAAGGAAACCGCAGAAATTGTGAGCACACTGTCCAGTACCGGACTTGAGATCCCGAAACCATGGCTGTATAAAAAGTTCAATATACCGGCTCCGGAAGAAGGGGAAGAGACGATCGGCAGGGCTCCGGCAGCACCGGGGCAGTCGGGAATGGGGATGTTCCAGCAGCTGAAGCTGAAGGCCGATGCCAGGAGCCCGGACACACAGCGGATTCTGGACCAGATGGAGACGGCAGCCCTGAACCATTCAAAGGAATTTTTCCGGCAGATGCTGGATCCAGTGCTGGAACTGGTAGACAACTGCGACAGTCTGGAGACGCTTCAGGAGAGCCTGCAGAGTGAAAAGACGCTGAGACGGCTGTATGAATCCATGGATGTCAAGGACTTTAACCGGCTGATGGAAAAGGTGATGTATGTCTCAAATATGTTAGGGCGGATGCAGTGATGGATGAACAGATTGTAAAGGAGATCCTGGAGGGAGGAAAAAAAGAGGTCTTCCAGGAAGCCCTGGACTTCCTGGAGCAGAAAGGCGTTCTCAAGTACAGGGATTTTAAGAAACTGAAAGAGTGGTACAGTCCGCTGGCTTTTTCCGTTGCGGGTTATACACAGCTTGAGGTGCTGAATCAGTTTTTAGAAGAACTTAAGAATGCAGTAAAGGAAGGAACCACAAAAGAGCAGTTCCGGGAGAACATGAACCAGTTCCTGGAGGAACAGGGATATGACGGCCTTACACCGTATCATGCAGACCTGATCTTCCGGCAGAACATGCAGACGGCCTACAGTGTGGGACATTACCAGCAGATGACGGATCCTGATGTCATGGCACGCCGGAAGTACTGGCAGTACCAGACCGCAGGAGACGGCCATGTAAGAGAGTCCCACCAGGTCATGGATGGGAGGGTTTTTCCGGCTGATTCCCCTGTCTGGGATGTCTGGTATCCGCCGAACGGGTTCGGGTGCCGCTGTACGGTTGTATCCAGGACGGAGGAACAGGTCAAACGGATGGGCCTTAAAGTGGAGGAGCTGGTTCCCAGCGTCATGAACATGGATACCGGTGAGATCGAAGCAGCCACGCCGGATCCAAAATTCAGAACCAATCCGGCAAAGGCGGTGTGGACCCCGGACATGACCGGATTTCCGGCATCACTAAAGAAGATATACAGGGAGAAGCACAGGGCCCAATAAGCCGTTTTATGGCTTAAGACGAAAGGTTCTGCCCATAGGAAATATTAACGCGTCAAAACGCGTCAAAACCGCGTTAAAAAGGAAATTAAGAAGGTGGAGCATGTGAAAAAGAACCAATTTGCCGTCCGGGTGCTGTCCGGAATTGATATCGGCGATGTTCCGGAAGAAATCCGGCTTCTGCCGCTGGGGCATGTGAAAAGCCGTAAGGGTGATTTCGAGGTGGATGAGCCGGGGATCTCCAGCATCATAAAACAGTTTAAATCCAGGAAGCTGGATCTGGTGATTGATTATGAGCATCAGACCCTGGATGATGTGCAGGCCCCGGCATCCGGCTGGATCAAGGACTTATACCAGGGAGCCGACGCACTGATGGCGAAAGTGGAGTGGACAGAACGGGGCAGGGAGTACATTGCCAATAAAGAATACCGGTATTTATCCCCCGTGGTCCTGGTAACAAAGCAGGATCACCGCGCCGTGCTGCTCCACAGCGCAGCATTAACAAATACGCCTGCCATAGACGGCATGTTTGCAATTGTAAACTCCGATGAACTTGAAATCATCGGTGATGAAGAAGAAAAGGAGACCAATGTGATGGAATTGGAAAAACTGATTAAACTTTTGGGTTTAAAGGAAGGCGCGACAGAGGAAGAGGTCCTGTCCAGACTGACGGAGATCCTGGAGAAATCCGCCGGGGAAGAAAAAGGGACAGAGGAAGGCAGCTCGGAGGAGGAGGCGCAGCTGGTAGCCAATAAAACCGTGCTGGATTTACTGGGGCTTCCCGAAACCGCGAAGACGGAGGATGTGACGGCGATGATCATGTCCTTTAAAGCCGGAGACAACGCTTTAAAAGCAAGGGTGGAGCAGCTGGAAAAACAGGACAGGGAGCGTAAGGCTGCTGATCTGGTATCCATGGCGCTGAAGGAAGGAAAAATCAGTGCAGCACAGAAGGACTGGGCCAGTACTTATGCCCTGTCGGATCCGAAAGGATTTGAACTGTTTGTAGAAAAAGCACCGGTGGTTGTCCCCATGGGGAAGCTCTCCTTTGCTTCCGATCCGGTAAAGAAAGTAGATGTTGATATGGTTATCTTAAAGAATCAGGGAGTGACGGAAGAGGATTTAAAGACATATGGAGGGATTGACAATGATTAGGACGGGAAATGAGAAGCTGGATGTCAGAACGCTGGTCCTTCCGGTGGCGGCAGGCGAGAACATTCAGGAGGCCACGATGGTGGCAGTCGGATCCGATGGCTATGCTGTTACGGCCACGAAGACCACCGGACTTACAGTCGCCGGTATGGCAATCGCGCCTGCAGATAACTCTGCCGGAGCAGACGGTGACCTGGAGGTAACCGTAAGGCGCGGTGCATTTGTACTTGAAAATTCAGCAACTGCGGGAAGCATAATTAAGAAAACCGACATACTGAAGACCTGTTACCTTGAGGATGCAGTAACCGTGGGGATCAGTTCCAGCGGTACCAGTGCGGCAGGCACGGTTCTGGCGGTAGACCCTGACGGGATTACGGTTGAATTCAACCAGCCGGTACAGCCCACGGCATAACCAATAAGAATTTGGAGGAAAAAAACTATGATCATTAACCAGGCAAACATACGCACCATGTCCGTTGGATACAGCGTAATCTTTAACAAGGCGCTTGCAACCACGCCGGTGACGTATCAGCAGATTGCGACCACGGTGCCAAGCTCCACCAGGGACCAGTCTTATAACTGGCTGGGCCAGATGCCGCAGATGCGCGAATGGATCGGTGAGAGGGAGATTCAGAATTTAAGCGCTTATGACTATGTCATTAAAAACAAAAAATTTGAGATGACTATTTCGGTTCCGAGGGATGACATCGAAGATGACACCTATGGCGTCTATAATCCGATGTTCCAGAACATGGGGGAATGCGCAGCCCTGCACCCCAATAAGCAGTGCTACGGGGCTTTGATGGGAGGCTTTGAAGGCTTATGCTACGATGGAAAGCCATTTTTCGCAGCGGACCATCCGGTCGGAAAGAAAAAGATATCCAATTTGGGGACAAAGAAGCTTTCCCTGGAAACTTATAAGGCAGGCCGTACCGCCATTATGAGCATGGTGGGGGATAAGGGAAACAGCCTTGCACTGGTTCCTGATCTTCTGGTCGTTTCACCGGCCAATGAAGAGATGGGGCGGCAGATCCTGGAGGCAGAATTTATTTCAGGAAGCTCCAATGTCTACAAAGGGACAGCAAAGCTTCTTGTGGAACCGGAGCTTGCAGCAAAACCGGAAGCATGGTATCTCTTATGCACCGCCAGGGCAATAAAACCGATCATTTACCAGGAACGAAAGAAAATCAAGTTCGTAAGCAAAACTGCGGATAACGATGACAATGTATTCATGAAGGATGAATTCCTTTACGGGGCAGACGGCCGCAACAATGTCGGATATGGATTCTGGCAGATGGCCTATGGATCGACTGGGGAAACAGAATAGGAGCGTGTCATATGGCTTACTGTGCAGCGGATGAAATCATAGAAATGCTGAAGGACGATATGCTGAACCCGATCATTGGGAATGCATATATTGAGGACCTGGAGGAGCGGAAGGCAGCCATCCGGCCGCTGGCAGAGGGGGCCATTGCTGACGCGGATGCGGAAATTGACGGATACTTAATGAAACGGTATCCGGTCCCCATGTCGCCGGTTCCTGCGGTAATCAGTAAATACTCTAAGGATATTGCGGTCTACAACCTGGTTTCCCGGGCGGGGATTGATACCAGCGAACGGGAAAGCAATTACTTAACACGGTATAAAAACGCCGTCATGTTCTTAACAAAAGTGGCAAAAGGTGAAGTGGATATCGTAAAGGAAGGAACCGATCAGGCCAAAGCAGCGGCGACCGGCTTTCAAATAAGCGGAAGCCCGCGTCTGTTCTCAAGAAGGAGCATGAGGGGGTTATAGGATGCAGGTGACAGCAACACTTTCCGGAGACCTTTCCGAACTTCAAAAGAAACTGACCGGCCTGTCCCATATGAACCGGTATGCGCTCATGAAGAATATTTCAGAGGGCCTCAGAAGTTCCACCATGGACCGGTTCCGGAGTACGAAAAGCCCGGAAGGGAAACTGTGGGAACCGTCAGCCCGCGCCCAGGAGGGCAGGGGGATTACACTGACAAAGTCATCGCTGCTTAAGAATTCCATAAAAAGCATTGCAGACGCCACCGGGGCTGCCATCGGTACCAACACAATCTACGCTGCCACGCACCAGTTCGGTGATGAGGGCCGTACAATACGGGCGAAAAAGGCAAAATACTTAAAGTTTCTGTATAAAGGTTCCTGGGTGAATGTCCAAAAGGTAACCGTTAACATTCCGGCCCGTCCATATCTGGGGATTTCCGACGAGGACATGGAGGATATCAGAGCCGAAGCCGAGGCAGCAGTAAGGAAGGCATGATGAGACGGGAAAAGGAGTATTTAAAGGAGTGCCTGCAGAAAGCAGGAATAAAAAATGAGATTCTGACCACATGGAAGGCCCTTCAGTCAAAGACAGACAGTCATGTTGGAGCAATCCTGCGGGAGGGCCAGACACTCACACGAAACGGCTCAAAACGACACTATGAAGACCAAAACGGGGTTCGGTGTGTGAGGATAAAGGCCTATGACATGGATACCAGCTTCAAGGTGGTGATCGGGGAATATACAGAAGAACGGTGCGAGGCGCTGTTTCTACAGTTCTTAAAGGCATTGGGGAAGGGACTCCGCATAGAGGGCAACTATGTGGATATCGAGATCGGGCAGGTGGAATGGGTGGAGAAGGAAGACAGTATCTTAAAGGCCAATATCGCCTGCCAGATCCCTGTTACCTTCCATGGAGGAATCTATCAGGATATGACAAAGAAGGCAGTAGCGATTGGAGAAATCCAGACCGGTAAGGAGGCAACAACATAATGGAAAAGAAAGAAAAGGATACAGCGGCAGCCGATCTCCACACGGAAAAGAAAGAAAAGGACACAGTGGCAGCCGATCTCCACACGGAAGAAAAAGAAATGGATACAGCGGCAGCTGATCTCATTGCAGAGATCGAACACTGGTACAACGTACATGGAACGAGCCCTGCGGTGTATGCGGGAACCATGTGCTTCAAAGGCTGGAAACCGGGAAAACAGGTAACGGGACAGGAATACCTTGCAGCCGTTTCTGAATTTCGTCAGGCAGCCATGTCCGGAACAGGAGGAAGAAAATGAGCTTAAGGGATGTCACATTCAGCATAGAAGACGGAAGTCTGGGAAATTCAAAAGACCAGGGGCAGGGCGTTCATGTAAAGATCGGAGCTTCGCCGGTGGCATCCACTGTGCCGCTGCTTATCACGAACACAATGAAACCGGCACAGATTAAAGAGAAGCTGGGTTTAAGCCCGCTTGCTGACGCGTGTCTGGACAGCATCGAAAACGGAGCCGGAAAGGTTTACTGCATTCCGATTGTGCCGGAAAGCGGAGGAACGGTTGGAGCAGTAAAGCATACGGGAAGCGGAACCGGTAAGGTATCTGCAGCCGGAGATGCCAATAACGCGTATGACATCATCATACAGATTACAGGATCCGGGGCCCTGAATGCGGCGGCATTCCGATATTCCGCAAATGGCGGATACAGCTATGAGGAAGAAGAAACCATTCCGTTAAACGGAGAAAAAGAACTGAGCGGAACTGGGATCAAGGTTACCTTCACTGGTGAGTTTGAGGAACATGATATGTACCGGTTTTCCAGTGCGGCCCCTGCTGTCAGCAATGACGCTGTTCTAAAAGCAGTAGAGGGCCTGAACCATTCTGATCTGGAATTTGAATTTATTCACATCACGGGCCCCTCCACAAAGGCGCTGTGGGCGGCGCTGGCGGTATGCGCAAACCAGTTTTTAAGCCTGTATAAGCGCCCGGTCCTGTTCCTGTGCGAAGCCCGCTATAAAACAGAGGATGAAACACTGGATCAATATGCAGCAGCCCTGAAAGCAGAGTCCAAAGGGATTGACAGCTTCTACATTCAGGTATGCAGCGCATGGTCCCGATACACCCGATGGGATGGGCGGGAGCAGCTGATCAATAATGCAGGGATTGTAGCGGGGTTATATGGCATCGCGGCTGTACAGCAGTCGATCGGCCAGGTAGACACCTTCTCCATTTCCGAGGCAAAAATGACAAAGCTCATGCCGGAAGGGATTGAGGACTATATCAGCGATCTGGACGATGCAAATTACCTGACGTTCCGGAAGTATTACGGAATTACAGGCTGCTATGTCAACAATGCCAGGGTATTGTGCAGGGATGGAAGCGACTACCGGTATGCGGAGCATGTCAGGGTGCTGAATAAAATTATACGCGAAATCTATAAGAAGTCGGTTTCGATGCTGCAGATGGATATCAGCGCCTCCGACGATATGGAAACTGACATCAACAACATTCTTGAGACTCTTAACACGCCGATCGAGGATATGGCCGATGCAAAGGAGATTTCCTCCGGAAGTGTTTCCATCGCCGACGCGGAGCATGTAAACATCCTTCAGGATGAGGAACTGGAGCTGATGCTGACATTCGTTCCGAGGGGCTATATCCGGGAATTTATATTTGATCTGGCTATGGAAAACCCATACAGGAATTAGGAGGAGAATCAGGATGGTAAACGGGAAAGTATACAGCTGGGAAGACGTCACGATTAATGTCCAGGGGCTGGAGGATATCGCGGTTACAGAGATATCGTATGATTTTGAACAGGAAGCAGAGCTGATCTACCGGAGCGGCGGAGCCCCCTGCGGCTATGGAACCGGCAACAAGAAGAATACGGTAAAGCTTGTTATGGGCCGTGAGGATTACAACAGGGTGCTGGCCTGGTGCAAAAAGAGAGGAAAAAAGCTTTCCAGGCTGCCGCTTGAAAAAATCACGGTGTCTTACGCGAATGAGGATCAGGATACGGTAACCGATGTATTAAGCAAGGTGATCTTAAACAAGCACAGCTTTTCGGCCAAACAGGGGGATAAAGAAACTACGGTATCCCTTGACGGCTTTGCCTGCAGAGGCGGAAAACTTAACGGAGTCAGTTTTTAAGGAGGATAAGGAGAATGGAAGCAAAAGAATTAAGAGAACAGCTGAAGGCAAACGGGGAGAAATATTATGAGGTGACGGTAACCCTGGCGGTTGATGATGATACAGAAGAAGATAAGACCTACTTTTTCCATAAACCGAAGACTCCGTCCTATGACCGGTATTTGAAGACCGTGTCCTCTTCCAGCAGTAAGGCGCTCAGTGCATTCTGCCAGGATAATATCTGTACAGAACAGAAAGAGATCTTGAAGGCTGACTTTGAGGAATACCCGGCGATTGCCCTGTCTATCGGCGAGAAGCTTCTGGCAATGCTGGGACTTTCCAAAACAACCGCAGTAAAAAAGTTATAGAGGATACAGAGGAGGCCCTGGAGGAGGACTTTGTTGGAACAAGCAGGCTGCTGATTTATATGTACCTTCCAGCCGGGCTGATCCCTGAAAACCCGGACGAAATGTATGCGGATGAATTTATCCGTCTGGCGGCTGCCGCGCGCCACGCAAGGCATTTGAAACAGGAAGATTTAAAACAGGGGATACTGGAGGCGTTTGGCGTGCTTTCCGGCAATTAAAAACGCCGGTCATAGAAAGACCGGCGGGATACCTGTAAGTTTCGATTTGTAATAACGGAAGGCGTTGCGGTAATCACGGGTTATGGAAAATTTCCGTCTGTCTTTAGGTAAATTAGCGGCGGACCACCACAGGTAAGGACCGCAGAACAGAAAGTAACCTACAATCATGACTGCCATTGTCAATACATACAGCCCGAAGCCGGCAATTAGCAGAACAACAAATGTAATCAATATGATGTGCAGCATATGAATCTCCTCCTTCCTTTGAATCCATTATAGCACACGACACCCCATGACACAAGGGAGGTTGACTTTATGGGAATGGAATCAGTCTACAAATTGTCTGTTGTCTTAAATATGATTGACCAGATGACTGCTCCAATGGGAAAAGCGGCGCAAACGACAACTTCACAGCTGTCGAAACTCCAAAGCGGTTTTGGTATGGCGGCGCTGGCCGGTGGGGGAATGACAGCAGCCGGTGTAGGAATCACAGCGGGAATGCTGAAGGTGGCAGGCTCCACCTTCGATACACAGGACGCGCTGGCGGAACTGAAGTCCCTGGGAGTCACAGACCTTCAGGCGGTGGAGGACGCAGCAAGAAAGTTTTCTGACACATGGGCGGGAACGACAAAGGCCGATTTTATCAGTGCAGCCTACGATATTAAATCTGGTATCTCTTCCTTATCAGACGAAGGGGTGGCACAATTTACAGATATGGCCGGTCTTACGGCAAAAGCAACAAAATCAACGATCGGGGAGATGACCTCCCTGTTTGCAACCGGATACGGGATCTACAAGGATTATTACTCAGATATGTCGGATTTGGAATTTGGTGAGATGTTTGCCGGAGGAATTTCCACAGCTGTTAAAGCCTATAAGACCAGTGGATCTCAAATGGCTCAGAGTATATCCACTCTGGGAGGAACAGCAACCAGTGCCAATGTGCCATTGGAAGAACAGCTGTCGATTCTGGGAATGTTGCAGGCCACCATGTCTGGCAGCGAGGCAGCTACCAAGTATAAGGCATTACTCAATACGGCAACCAGCGCCGGTGAAAAACTGGGGCTTAATTTTTTAGATGCCAATAACCAACTTAGGAGCCTTCCGGAAATTCTTGGAATCCTGCACCGTAAATACGGCGATACCATTGATGCGATGGAGAAAAAGAGTATCAAGGAGGCATTTGGATCGGATGAAGCGGTTGCGGTGATCGACTTGTTGTATGGAAAGACAGACCAGCTTCAGACCGGAATTCTGGATATGTATGATGCTATGGGAAGCGGATCCGCGGCAGCTTATGAGATGGCAAACGCCATTAACTCCACGGAATCACAGCAGTATGAGGTGCTGAAGCAGCGGCTACATAGTGTAACGGAAGAACTGGGAACCGGCCTGCTTCCCACCGTCAGCTCCTGGATTGAATCCGGAACGAAGGCAGTAAAAAAAGTATCCGACTGGATTCAGGAAAATCAGAAGTTGGCATCCGGAATTATGAATGCAATCCTGTTTCTGGGAATCTTTTTAACGGTGACAGGTAGCGTAACTTCGATCATTGGTGTGCTCGGAAGTGGAATCACCAGGACGATCGGAATCATACCAAAACTAAAAAGTGGGTTTGAGACCCTGCAGATTTACGGGATGTATGCAGCAGATGGGATAAAGGCCATGGCATCGGGCCTGATAAATATGGTGCGCCAGGGGATTGCATCAGCCATGGCAGCATTGCCGGGTCTGATCTCAAGCGTATGGGGATTCACAGCGGCTTTGCTGGCGAATCCTGTTACATGGATTGTTGTGGGAATCATCGCCCTTGTGGCGGCTCTGATCCTGTTGTGGAAGAACTGGGATCAGGTATCTGCATTTGTGTCGAATATCTGGAACGGCTGTGTGGAAAAGGTCAGTGCAGGCCTGGACATGCTGAAGAACGTATTCAAAAGTGCAGGCGATGCAGTAAAAAACACGTTTACGAATGCCATGAATACGGTCAGAAATGTTGCCAGCTCGAAGATGGAGGCAGTACGGAACGTGTTCAGCAATGTGACGGCTGCAGCGGTCGGTACTGTAAAGGAAAAGCTGGGCAACATGAAGAACGCTTACGAACAGAACGGCGGCGGAATCCGGGGAATTACAGCCGCAGCCATGGAAGGCGTCAAAGGATATTACACGGCCGGATTTGACTTTATCAATACGTTGACAGGCGGAAAGCTGGATGGCATAAAAAATCTTTGGAATACCGGAATTAACAATGTAAAAAATCTGGTCAATGATGCGGTTAACTGGTTTAAACAATCCGGAGCCAAAGTGATGGATACCTTTACGGAGGGAATCAAATCTGCCATTAACAAACCGGTTGAGGCTGTCAAGGGGGCCCTTGCAAAGGTGAGGAAACTGCTCCCCTTCTCAGACGCGAAGGAAGGCCCGCTGTCACAGCTCACCTTATCCGGAAAGCGGGTATTCGAAACCATCAATACCGGAATGGAGCAGACGGCGGCCCTTCCGGCAGAGACAGCCAGGGCGGCATTCCAGTCTGTCAGTGATGAGAACGGCGAAGGATCTGCGGCAATGGCGAAAGCAATGAGAGAAGGCAGTACAAGCCGCTCTGCCTCTGATCAGGGGAACCAGTCCTTCCACGGCTATTTTAAGAGTGAAGCAAAGGCGGGAGGCGACACCATTATCCAGCGTCTTGAGCTTCAGGTATCATTAGAAAAGATTAAGGAGCTGCCGCTACTCATTAAGCTGGTTGAAGAGATTAAGGAAAAGACAAACGGCAATGTGGTGGTAACAACTGCTTAGAAGGAGGAAGCCATGCTGTATATCAACGATTATTCCATGCAGATATCAGGGATCCCTGTTCCTGGACTGGTGAAGAAAGTCGAGATCACCGGAGGGGCCGTGATCGATTCTGTTACGGATGATAATAATATTACGCTGGGATACCAGCCGAATGGATATGACCCCATGAAGATGAATGTTGATGTCCTTCTGGAACCTTCGGCTGGCGAAACCTTCGAGGATATGGCCGCCACCATACAGTTTTTATTCCGGCCTCCGGGCCAGGCGGCGGCAGTACCGATGGAGGTGACGAACAGTCACGCTGCAGCCCATGGACTCACAAAGGTATTTTTTAAGGGTATCACCACATCAAAAAAAATTGAAAGCAGCTCCGGAACGGCAAGCCTGGAACTTTGGGAATACCTTCCTGTAGTTGTACAGACAAAGGCTGTAAAGGGAAAAAAGGGAGACGAAAAGGACAAAAAAGCAGCCCAGTCGTCGGCAGAAGGAATCAACACAGAGTACCAGGATTATTTGAATACACAGAGGGGCCAGGCACCCAAAATAAAAGATAAGACTAAAGAAAGCCCGGCCCGGGATCAGTAAGGAGGGCATATGGCAGCACGTAAACTGATCACACCACAGTTCCGGGTTCAGATCGGAGACTATATATTCACGAACGGGATCCGGACAGAATGCTGTTCCACCATGAAAGAACGCTGCAGCTGGGCCACCATAGAATATATGCCTGGCTATGCGGGCCTGTTGGATTTCCATTTCCCTAACATGACAGAAGCGAAGATCGAACTGGGATATGACGGTGATTATGATACCCTGCTGACCGGATATGTTGTTGATGGGAAGGCTCTGGGACCTTATAAAATTCTGGATGACACAGTCTTTTTGATGAGAACCTATGTAACCGAAACTTTTTTAAGCTGCAGGCCCCAGGATATTGTAAGCTATGGCCTTAGAAAAGCCGGGATAGAAACCTGTATCCTGACAGATACTGTTTTCCCCAAAAAGCCGGTTGTATCCATATCACGAAAAAATGTAGTGGAGCTGATCCGGGAGGTGGAACGGGTCTGGGGGATCCGGTCATCGTTCTATTTCAAGAATGGCTGCTTCTACTGGGGGACGGGTGAAACACAAAAGCTGATCTATGAGTTGGAAGAAGGAAAGAACCTGTTGTCCTGTATCAAATGTAACCATGAATTTGAACTTAAGACCATCGGTGTTCCCTGGATTCATCAGGGAGAGCGGATCCGTGTGAAGCATAGAAAAGTAACCGGTGAGGCAACCGTGACAGCGGCCCGCGTAAAGGCTGATGAAGAGGGAAGCGTGAGGATGTTCCTCACCTTTGAAACGGAGGGATAAGAGATGGCGGATTTTCTTAATGAATTTGTCAAAACAGTCATGGACGAGATAATCCAAACGGATTACCCTCATATCCGGCATCCGGCGCTGTTATATGCGCAGGTAAAAGAAATAATGTCCCAGGGGGGACAATCCTGTGTGACGCTTCAGGTTCTTACAGAGATGAAAGAACCGGATGACAGGTTCCCGCTGCTTCCCTGCGTGAGAACAGGTTTTGACCTTCAGGCCGGTGAGACCGTTATAATCGGGCTTTTATATGGGGGATGTGTCCCTTATATTTTCGGGAGGTGCCTGGATGATAGTAAGTGAGATTGATCTTATGCTGGACGAAACCGGGCAGCCGGTGTTACTGGCTTCCGGGGCAGAAGCGACGGTGATGGGAATTGACAGCTTTCTACAGGATATCCGGCTTGAAGCCGTGACGGCAGAAGGGGAATGTTTTTTTGATCCGGAATATGGCTGGTCCGTTTTGGATTTTCTGCATAAAGAGCTTGGCGAGATGGAAAAGCTGCAGATCAAAACCCGGATCACGGAAAAACTTAAAAAGCGGACTGAAATTAATCAGCACAGCATCCAGGCGGAAGCGGTTCAGGAAGCGGACGATGTGATCCGGATTCATGTTGAGTTCAAAATTAAAAATGAGGATGTATCCTACCAGTTGAATCTGGAGGCATCCGGTGCGGAGGTGAAGATCCTTGATTGATGATAGCGTACTGGATAAAATCATACCCGTTCCGGATGTGAATGAGAAGATGGCGGAGCTGAAGGAAGAACTGTCTGCGGCTGGCTTCTCCATCACGAAATGGGGACCAGGAGGAGTGTTTTACTGGCTGACCAGGATTTGTGTGCAGATCCATGTTGAACTGTTAAAACTGGCCCGTACCATGTTAAACAATATGTTCCTGCGCCATGCCTCCGGTGCCTGGCTGGAACTGAAAGCAGCGGATTTCTCAAAGTTTTTAAAAGCTGCTATGAAGACCAGAGGATATGTGACCATAACCAGAAGCAGCACTTCAGAAGCGCTGACGATTACGAAAGGACATATGTTTAAGACAGCTCCGGACATCAATGGGGACGAACTGGTCTATTATGCCGTAGAGAATACCGTGATCCAGGAGGGCCAGCAGACAGGCCGTGTGCTGGTGGAGGCAGAAAAGGCCGGAGCAGAATATAACGTGAGTGAAAACCAGATCACGGTGAGCATGATCTACTTATCCGGGGTATCCGGCATTACCAATGAACAGGGCTGGATCTATTCGGAAGGTGCTGATATAGAAAGTGAAGCAAGCCTCAGGAACCGTACCATTGCAAGCTGGTCTGAATTGTCCACGAACACAACGGCAGCCAGGCTAAAGGCAGCGGTGGAAGCAATCCCCGGTGTTATGTGCGCTTATATCGACGACCGGCATCCACGGGGCCAGGGAACCGTTGACGTCATTGTAGTAGGGGCAGCCGGTGAGACATCGGAAGAACTGGTACGGAAGGCTCAGGAGGAGACCGATAAGCTGAAGGATAATTATGAGGATTACTTAGCGAAGCCTGGGACAGTTATTTACCAGGATGTAGATATTACCCTGTATTTAAAGCCGGGAGCAAGCACGGCTGACATGGAAAGTGCAGCGAAGGCGCTGATCTCCGGTGCCATGAAGCTGTCAAGCCGGACAGACTTTAACCTGTTCCTTCAGGATGACATCCGCTATGTCTTAAAGAAAAGTATTCCGGATTACCGTAAGACCATATTCACTTCCCCGGCTTCAGATGTTGAGATGGCTGTAGGAACTGTTATTATGCTGGGCTCAGTCACGGTTAAGGTGCTAAATACATGAGGAGGGCAATCGATTGGAAAAGTTCGGTGAATATATGTATTACCTCCTGTCTACCCCGTACAAACGGATCCGTAAGGGAAAGAACCAGTGGTACCTCTATTTCCAGGTAATCGGCCAGTTGTTTGATGAGAACAAGACTATATTCCGGCTGGTAAGAAAAGAAAGCATGGTACAGACGGCCAGCCCCCATATGCTGCCCGAACACGGGCTTGACCGTAATTTGACAAGGTATGAGGGAGAAACATGGGAGAACTTCAGGAACCGGATTATGATGTATGCCGATACCTGCCGCCTGGGAGGTACGGAGATCGGGACTCTTCAGGCTGTCAAAGCCCTTGGATTTTCTGATGTAAAAATGATTCCATGCTATCAAATGGACGGTAACAGGGAGCGCTGGGCTGAGTTCTGCGTGGTTATTTCCCGCGAGGCGGATGATAATTTTTTTATCGGTTATGACATTATCCGGCATGAAGTCAGAGCAGTTAAGAAGGTAAGCGCTAAAGATAATTATTTATTCCAGTTCACTGTTTCAATCAAAAATGAAATAGAAACAGCATCAGGTATACGGTTTAAAAGCTTCTTTTACCCACGAAACAATCAGGAGCTTCTGTTGCTGGCTGGAGACTGGCACCTGGACGGTTCCCATGATCTGAGCGGCTGGAGGAATGCTCCCGAGACGGTACAGCTGGATGGGACATGGCTTCTGGATGGGACTTACAGGCTGACCGGATATACAGATGTCCTGCCGGATCTATACCCGGCTGCGCTACATATGTCCGCGAACACAGAAACAAGAGTTGAAACAGATAATTCCCTGATTGTGATGAAGGATTTATGGTATCTGGACGGAAGTGAGATACTTGACGGTTCCCGGTCACTTGCAGCGGATATTATAACATATCCGGAATTATAGGAGGAGTTAACATGGCAAAAGGACAGATAACCACGAAAGGAAGGGAAAAGCTTTGTAAAAGTCATGCGGGTATCATTTCTCTTCCCCAAATTAAGTACATGGCATTCGGAACCGGGGGAGCAGATTCCAGTGGGGAGCCCTTTCCGGTATTGGGAACGGAAGAAGGGCTGAGAAAAGAGGTGCTTCGGAAGGAAATTGAAACAATCGAATTTCCAATTAATACAACAGGACGGTATTCCGTGACTCTGGGGAGAGACGAACTGGCAGGCGTTTTCATATCAGAGCAGGGACTGTTTGATGAGGAAGGGGATCTGATCCTGTATAAAACCTTTCTTCCAAAACCGAAAGATGATGACATGGAATTCTGTTTCCTGATGGATGAAAAATTTTAGGAGGTATCTATGGATTACGATGTAAACAATGCTGAGTTTAAGGGAACCATGCGGAAGCTGGAACGCAGTGACAGAGGGAATGCGGATCTTTTTAACGAGGTATATCAGCAACTGTTTGAAAATGACAATGTGCTGAAAAAAGACTTCGATGGGATTGTGTCGATTACCAAAGATGAGATCGACCATATTGATGAAATGGACATTCCCATGCCGGATGCAAATATTGATGATATCACAACGAGTGATATTGATAATATCATGAAAGGATAAGTGAACCATGAAATATTTAACATTAGAGGGCCTGTCCTATTTTTACCAGAAGATAGCCGCCCTGTTGAATCAGAAGGTAACGAAAGAGACAGGTAAGGGATTATCTACGAACGATTATACAACAACTGAGAAAAATAAACTGAGTACATTGCAAAATTATCAGCACCCAACGGGAGCCGGCAATAAACACATACCAACTGGAGGAGCAGCGGGGCAGATACTGGGCTATGGCGGATCCAGCGGAACGGCAAGCTGGGTTGCTAATCAGGGAGCCGCAAATGTGATCGAGTCTGTAAAAGTAAACGGAGCCGCATTACCAGTTACCAGCAAATCTGTTAATATTGATCTGACTGGTTACGCGACAAAATCAGATATAAGCTCTGTCTATAAGGTGAAAGGAACAAAAGCCAATATGGCAGCACTCCCGACAACCGGTAATGTTGCTGGAGACGTATGGAATGTAGACGGGGATGGGAAAGGTGCTAATTATGTGTGGACTGGTACAGCCTGGGATAAACTGTCTGAAACGATTGATCTATCCCCTTATATGTTAGCGGCTGATATCCAGATAATCAGCAACGCAGAAATCGATACTATGATGACGTAGATCAGGAGGTAAGATTGTATGAAAGTTTTAGATTTACCGGGACTGAAAAGATTTAACACAAAAATCAATGCGTTGATTGATAAGCGTATTGAAAAAGCGATGATCTCCCATGTTCTGGATTCAACAAATACAAGCATGGTTTTGGGGGCGGATGTCGGTCCTAAAGTCACACAATTGATCAATAATGTAAATACCAGGGTAGATAGAGTAAATAGTGATTTAGCTGGTAAGGCTGATATCAACACACTGCCAAAGACGGTACATACCTCAATTACTGGTACTGGATCTGATTATTATGATATATCTTGTCCTGGCATTAAATACGGTGCC
>NZ_JACOPB010000005.1:0-414001 GCF_014288005.1 Hungatella hominis | reverse complement strand
GCCCGTTAAAATTTACTATACACTCCATTTTTCCGTATTGTATTTTTACATTCCCAATCTGGAGTTTATTGTATTGAGCAATTATAGCGCTACTATCAAGTTTGTTCGCTAAATCACTATTTAACCGGGTAAGAAATCATAACAATTTGAGAGTGTAACATTTTGACCAGCCCCCTTACAGGGCTTATTTTATTGCCTGCGTCCGGCATGATCCGGCAGGCGGAAAGGAAATAAAATGGAAAAAATCAAAATCAATGAGAAACTGTATGATCTCCTAGTCAACGGAGTGCAGCTCACGGATCAGGGCGGGAGAGTGATCTTCCAGCCGGCGGCTGCCACGTTTGCAGAGGTTGAGGCTGACGTCAAGGCCACGAAGGCTATTACCGTACTGGACGATGCCGGGGAACCTATCCTGACACGCTCAGACCTCGTGTATGCGGGCCGTCTTACCAAAGACGATAATTACGTCGTGGGTACCGAACAGGTCCAGACAGGGACTGATCCTGAGTCCAGCGATCCGATCACAGAGACACGGGACGTGATCGGCACGGTAATGATTGCAGAGTTCCGGGCGCCTGATCTGCGGGAGCAGCTGGCAGCCACACAGGCACAGCTCGCGTATGTGGCAATGATGGGCGGCATTGACTTAGAGGAGGTGTAGGATATGAGTAAGTATAACAAGGTTAAGGGATATTACGGTGATGGGTACTGGTCGATTGGCATGGTACGCAATGCAGTCGGGCGTTGGATCACAGCCGAGGAGTATAAGGAGATCACCGGACAGGACTACTAAGGGGGACATCAGTGGATACAGTACAGACATTACTATCAATATGTGGCGCAATCAGCATTGTGGGAGGTGCTGCAGCCGTTATTGTTAAGGTGATCCGGCCGGCCTTCCAAATGTCTAAAAGGGTTGAAGTACTCGAACAGCATGACAAGCAGGATTACGACCGACTCAAAGCTGTGGAAGACATGCAGAAGCAACAATCAAAATGTCTGGCAGCAATGCTTAATCACCAAATTACCGGCAATGGAATTGAAAATATGAAACGGATTCGGGACGAACTTCTCGAATCTATTATAGATAAGTAGAAAGTGAGGAATTGAAATGGATATTAACACAGTTATGCAGTATGGATCGTACTTATTAATTGCTATCGGAGTGATGGCTTTTATAGTATCAGCTATTACACAGGTGATTAAGTCATGGCCTGGTCTGGACAAGCTTCCAACGTCGGCGGTGGTTATCGTCCTGTCTTTAGTGCTCTGCCCCCTGACCTTGGTGATGATAATGGCATATCTCAATCAGCCTATGGTATGGTATATGATTGTGGCTTGTGTCATAGTGGCTTTTCTGGTGGCACTTGTAGCTATGGGAGGCTGGGAAAAAATATCGGAAATATGGCAGCGCACAAAATATAAAAAGGGTGGCGGCCAATAGCGCCGGAGCCATTGCGATATCGCAACGGTTGCAATATCACAACTTTTTAGGGCCTGGGATTCCGGGCCCTTTTTTAATGAAAGGATAGGTAAAATTATGAGAGATATTACATTGTGCCACCCGCGGCTTCAGGCACTGGCGGGACGACTCGTCGAGGAATGCAATAAGCAGGGACTTAAAATTAAGATCGGTGAGACACTGCGGACCGTGGCAGAGCAGGACGCGCTTTACGCTCAGGGCCGGACAAAGCCTGGGCCTATTGTGACCAATGCGCCGGGAAGTAACTTCAGCTCCTACCACCAGTGGGGGACCGCGTTTGACTTTTTTCGTAACGATGGCCGCGGCGCTTACTATGATAACGATGGATTTTTCACTAAGGTGGGTAAGATCGGCGTCGCCCTGGGGCTGGAATGGGGCGGCAACTGGAAAAGTCCGGTAGACAAACCGCACTTCCAGCTTTCAGACTGGGGTAGTACTACAGCCGGTATTAAGCGGTTGTACCGCAATCCAGATGAGTTTATGCGCACCTGGGAGCCGGTGGAGGAGCGGATCGGCTGGATCAGTACGCCCAATGGTTGGTGGTATCGCCGCCCGAACGGAAGTTATCCGGCCAACAAATGGGAAGTCATCAACCATCGCTGGTACCTGTTTAACGGTGATGGATACATGTGTACGAGCTGGCACAGGTGGAACGGCAGCGTATGCGATCCTGAAGACGGTTCCGGGGACTGGTATTACTTCGATCCGACGTCAGGCGGACCGCTTGAGGGCGCGTGCTGGCGGAGCCGGGAGAATGGGGCCATGGAGATATGGTTTGTAGATCAGGCAGATAGTATATAGTTTTCGTACTTAAGAGCGAAAAAGGGGGATGATAATCCATCCCCCTTTCAAGTAGTGATTTATACGATATAAGACGAAAATAAACAAAGTAGCAAATATTTAGTATAACTCTATGGGGCTTTAAGTTCCTCTCACTTCCGTTTAAATCCTCTAAATCAACTTAAATTCTGCTTGAATATGCACTCGGTCTGTGGTAATATTAAAAAATAAAGTGGGGGTGTTGTATCCAATGGATGACGAAATTTTGACGGTTGCTCAGGCTGCTGCCTATTTGAAAGTTTCAGATAAGACGGTATTAAAATGGATAAAGAACGATAAACTCGTTGCTTCATTGGTCGGGCGTATTTATAGGATTAAGCTCTCGGACATCAATGATTACCTCGCTGCCAATTCCAACGGGAAGAAAGGAGTTAAGTCAAAATGAATATCGACTATATTAAAAAGCTAATTGTCAAATTGGGCTTTGCTCCGCAAGATGGCATAAGTGGTGTTTTTGTAAAACGATACGTTGCTTACGATAATTATCCTATTTTTGTTGACTTCAACGAGCAAAAAATCGAATATGCTCATCAAAGCATTCAGCAAAATAAACGTATTCGGCTAGGTGATTTAACAACTAGTAATTTTGACAAGTTGGAAAACTTCGTAGTACTTGAGTGTATTGATCGTTTGCTCACAAAAGGGTATCGCCCTGAGCGGCTTGAACTTGAAAAGAAATATCCTTTAGGGCGTAATCTTAAGGGTAAATTAGATATTCTCATTTATAATGAAAATGATGATTTTCCATTCTTGATGATTGAGTGTAAAACTTGGGGAAATGAGTTTGTAAAAGAGTCTGTAAAAACACTCAAAGATGGAGGGCAGATTTTTTCATATTATCAGCAAGACAGAGCCGCAAAGTTTTTGTGTCTGTATGCCTCGCACCTTGATGATAAAAAGATTGAATACCGAAATAATATTGTTTTGGTTGAAGACTCTTGGCATGATTTGTCCAGCGCAAAGGATATTCATGATTATTGGAATAAGAACTTCAAAGAAAATGGAATCTTTGAGGAATATGCCACACCATATGATATAAAACCAAAGGCACTTACATACGGGATGCTTAAAAACCTCAGAGAAGAGGATAGTGGAAAAATTTATAATCAAATAATGGAAATTTTGCGCCATAATGCTATTTCCGACAAGCCCAATGCTTTTAATAAGCTGTTGAATTTGTTTGTGTGCAAAATTATTGATGAAAATAAGAATCCAGATGATGAGCTTGAATTTCAATGGTTGGAATCCGATACTGATGAAAGTTTGCAAATGCGCCTTAATGACCTCTACAAAGATGGTATGTGGCGTTTTCTTGAAATTCGGGTAATCGATCATTCGGAAGATGATGTAACTAAAGCGTTAGAAGGTATTGATAACGCTATGCAAAAGCAACGCTTAATGGATATGTTTCGCGATACCCGATTAAAAAAAAGCCCTAACTTTGCCTTTGTCGAGGTTTTGGATGAGAAAACTTTTAAGCTAAACGCTAAAATTGTCCGTGAAATCGTTGAGTTACTTCAAGCCTACAAATTCAGATATGAGCAAAAGCACGAGTTCTTAGGAAACTTTTTTGAATTGCTGTTGAACACCAGCATGAAACAAGAGGCGGGACAATTCTTTACGCCTGTTCCTATTACTCGATTCATTATTTCTTCCTTGCCATTAAAAGAGTTTGTGCAAGGTAAAATTAACAGCAGGGAACGAAATGTTCTTCCTACGGTGATGGATTATGCCTGTGGCAGCGGACACTTTCTGACAGAATATATGGAGCAATTACAACACGTTTTAGACGAGAAACTTGACATTAGTCATGCTGCACCAGATATTCGTAAACAAGTAAGTGCTTGGCAAGGTGCGGTGAAATTCGCATGGGCAAAAGATTCAGTTTACGGGATTGATTTAGATAATCGTCTTGTTAAAACTACGAAGGTTAGCGCGTTTTTCAACGGTGACGGTGAGGCTAACATTATTTGGGCTAACGGTTTGGCTAATTTTGAAAAAGCTGAAGAATACCGTGGCCTTTTGCGTCAAACCCAACACTATGACAGAAAAAACAACGGACAATTTGACATACTGATTTCAAATCCCCCATATTCTGTGGAGGCTTTCAAAAGTACGCTCCAATACGGAGAAGAAACCTTTGAGCTATACGATAATATTACAGACAATAGTTCAGAAATTGAGTGTTTATTTGTTGAGCGCATGAAACAGCTTTTGAAGGTTGGCGGTTGGGCAGGGGTAATTTTGCCCAGTTCAATCCTTTCAAACGGCGGTATCTATTCAAAGGCAAGAGAAATAATCTTTAAATATTTTAGGGTGAAAGCGATTGTTGAGCTTGGTTCCGGCACATTTATGAAAACTGGAACTAATACGGTTGTGCTGTTCTTGGAGCGCCGCTCTGATAATGACGTTATAACCATTGAAAAAGCGATTAGTACATTTTTTTCCAGTCCTAAAGATGTAACTGTTATGGGAATTGAGAACGCCTTTTCAAAATATGTTGCCAATATATATGATGGCCTTGCCTTTGACGATTATATTTCTTTTATCAGTGGCAGGGCCAGCGTTGCTATGCAAGAACACGAGTTGTACTCTGATTACATAAAGGCCTTTGGTGATGATGTCTACACTAAGGGTATTGCGCTTGAAAAAGAGAAAATGCTATACTTCTTTCTTACCTATACTCAAAACATTGTGCTAGTGAAAACGGGGAAAAAGCAGGATGAAAAGACGTTTTTAGGCTATGAATTTAGCGAACGGCGCGGACACGAGGGCATTAAGCGTTTGCCGGGTGGCACGAAGCTGTTTGATGAAAATGGAGATTTGCTGAATCCGAAGAAAGCAAACAGTTATATCTACAATGCGTTTCTGGGTAAAGAAATTGTTATAGACGAGAGCTTATCTCACAATGTGTCATATGGACGCATGAGCGGGTTTATCAGCTATGGCACAAGTAAGTTTGATAAAGCTGTGAATTTGTCTAAGAAGACAACGTTTACTTCTTCTTTTCCGTCCGTTCGGTTGGGAGAGTTAGTGCAAATTATAAAAGGAGTTACTTATTCAAAAGAGGATCAAGTTTATAATGAAACAAATAACGTTATTTTAACTGCTGACAATATTACCAATTCTGGTGATTTTGATGTAGTAAAAAAAGTGTTTTTGCGCGCTGATTTAACAATAGATGGAACAAAGAAGCTAAAGCAAAATGATATTTTTATGTGCTTTTCAAGCGGAAGCAAAAGTCATGTGGGGAAAAGTGCATATATTTCATATAATACTGAATATTTTGCTGGCGGCTTTATGGGCGTCTTGCGCTGCAAATCAGAAGATGTTAGTATGAAATACCTTTGGGCTATATTATCTTCTAATCAGTTCAGACACATTATCAGTCAAGAAAGTACTGGAATAAATATTAATAACCTAAGTGCAAACTTAGCAGATATTAAAATACCTCTTCCACCACTCGATGTGCAGAAGAAAATTGTTGCGGAAATTGAGGAAATTGACCGGGAAGAATCTTATATTATTGAGCAAGTAGATGCATTGAGGTATTCAATTTTATCTGCTGTCAAGAATGGTGCAGCAGGAGAGCCGCTTGAGAAATTAGGAGTAGTGGCATCATATTCGCAAGATAGAATTTCTTGCGCGGAACTGTCAAGTGATACGTATGTGGGCGTTGATAATTTATTGCAAAATATGGAGGGTAAAGGTTCCTCTCAATTTGTTCCAAAGTCGGGAACGGCGATAGCCTATTCAAAGGGAAATATTTTATTGTCTAATATTCGTCCATATTTGAAGAAGATTTGGTTAGCCGATAATGATGGAGGAAGTTCTGGCGATGTTCTTGTGCTTAAAATGGATGACACAAAAATATCCTCAAAATATTTGTATTATTTATTGGCTACAGATGAGTTTTTTGAATACGAAATGCAACATATTAAGGGCGTTAAAATGCCACGAGCTGATAAGGCAAGTGTACTAAATTATAATGTTCCTATTCCATCTCTGTTCAAGCAACAAGAGATCGTTGCCGAAATTGAAAAAATAGAATCTGAGATTACAACTCGAAAAATGAGGCTAGAAGATTTGAAAAAACAAAAAGGTAAGGTGTTGGATAAGTACCTTTAATTCAATAGTGGCAACATTTAGGCAGCAGAAAATTAGCAAGCCACAATAAATAATGTAATAGAAGTAAAATATGCCGGCATAGCCTGTATTTACAGGCTTTCCGGCACTTTTCATATCAGAAGATGTTCTTAAATATTCTCATATCCCTTCATGTTTCTGCGTTCAAAGGTAGTAGAAAGAGTAGTAAAATCACTATTCACATCGCCAAAAGAGGAGGTCCCCTTTAAGAGACACCCTTTAACTTACATTTTTCTAAAAATATGATCAAACCATATTTTAATTTTGAGTTGCCTTTTGATATCTGGCTTAATACCTCTCCTTTCCATTTCCATCATGATCTTCTGAAATTCTCCTGGTGGTGATTCAAGCTCTTTGCTTGCACTGATTTCTGGGTGCTCCTGCATAAAATCAAGTAGCCGCGCATCCGTTCGTATTTGCCTTGATAGAAAATATCTGATTCGATTTAAAACAGAATATCTTTTTCCTTTCATATAATCATCCCCTTAGGCTAAATATACACCTGTGTATAGGATAATGGAGATGTAAAAATATGGAAAAATGTTTGCGAATCACTATTGAATAAATAAGTACAAATTTAAGCCGTTAGTTGTTACACTTGTTTCACGTTCTTTTTCCTACTAAAATCCTACTACGTAACAAAAAAACGTACAATATTAGTCAACATGGGTACAAGATGCTATTACGAAAAGCCTTGTAAAATCAAGGGATTTAAGATATACTGATAAGGATTCACAATAAAATTTCGAGTTCGTAATGCGTGGGTCGCCGGTTCAAGTCCGGCCGGGAGCTGACTGAAAACCCCTGATTTTATCAGGGGTTTTTATATTATTTCAAAAGAAGAGGGATGCGAGTGATGAAAAGAGTTTTAAAAACAGGTATGATTCTGCTTGCGGCAGCGGCGCTGTTATCCGGCTGTTCCGGGAGGAGCGGAAAAGAGGAGACCACGTCGGCGGAACCGGCCCAGGTGCTGTATCCGGTTGCGATAGACGGGAAAGAGATTCTGGTCGGCGAGACCACGGTGCAGACACTTTTGGATCAGGGAATGAATGTAACGGTGTCTGAGATGACGGAGGACAAACAGATCAATCAGTATGAGATTGACCCGGAGGCCGAGCTGGAGCCTAATGCTTACTATACCGGCGGTTCGATCTGGGTTACGGATTCCATCTTCGCCCATATTTCCCTGGTTACGGATGAAAAGGCCATTCGTATGGGAGACGCAGTGATTGCACGTCTGGAATTCAGCCTGGTCAGCGGCGAAGAGAGCGAACTGAAGAGGATCACCTTTAACGGTGTGCCTGCCAGTGAGATGTCCCGGGAGAAGGCTGGAGAGATGTTTCCGGATTTCACCGGCGATGACTATATGTGGCTGCAGAAGGGGGAAGACTATGAATATTTCATGTCATTTGACCCAACGGACCTTATGTTAAGCAGTTTTTCGCTGGAAAAGGAATATGATGTGGACTGGAGCAGCGAAGAGTAACGAAGGAAAGATTCCAGAGATGTATAATCAAAGATCAAAGCGGGTGTGAAACACACCCTGATTAAAAAGAGGATTTCCAGCTCATTTGAATGAGAGGAAATCCTCTTTTGTCATGGAAAGTTCCTGTGGTGAAAATAAAAATACATGCCCATAAATCAACATTTGGGCAATAAAAAAAGCAGATAACGGGAATCGAACCCGCCTCCTCAGCTTGGGAAGCTGATGTTCTACCAATGAACTATATCTGCTTAGCCAGTTTACTGACACGTCATATATTATAGCACGACTCTGGTATAAATTTCAATACTTTTTTGAAAAAATGTGTTAAAAACTTGCCAAGTGCAGGAATTTCATTGTATAATAGCAAAAGACAATACAAGATGTGGAGGAGTATCATGGCGAAAACACAGTATAATGCGGACAGTATTACCGTACTGGAAGGGCTGGAAGCGGTCCGGAAACGTCCGGGTATGTATATAGGCAGTGTCGGCACGAAGGGGCTTAACCATCTGATCTATGAGATCGTGGACAATGCGGTGGACGAGCATCTGGCTGGCTTCTGTAACCAGATCTGGGTTACACTGGAAGCGGATGGTTCCTGTTCCGTGAAAGACGCGGGACGAGGAATTCCGGTGGAGATGCATAAGAAGGGCATGTCCGCGGAGCGAATTGTATTATCCACTCTTCATGCGGGCGGTAAATTTGATAATGATGCGTATAAGACAAGCGGCGGACTTCACGGAGTCGGCTCTTCTGTTGTAAATGCTCTTTCGGAACGGATGAGCGTAAAGGTATATAAGAACGGTCAGATTCATTATGATGCATATGAACGGGGCATTCCGACGGTAGAACTGGTGGATGGCCTGCTTCCTACGCTGGGAAGGACGAAGGAGACGGGAACTGAGATTAACTTCCTGCCGGACGGAGAGATATTTGAAAAGACCCGTTTTAAGGCGGACTGGCTGAAGAGCCGTCTTCACGAGACGGCCTACTTAAATCCCAACCTTCAGATAACATATCAGAATAAGAGAGCGGGTGAGGAGGAGACCGTCCTGTTCCATGAGCCGGAGGGAATCATCTCTTACGTAAAGGAACTGAACTCCGGAAAGGCTCCGGTTCACGATCCGATCTATTATAAAGGCACCATCGACCGGGTGGAGGTGGAGGTGGCCTTTCAGTTCGTGGATACCTTTGAGGAGAACATTCTGGGCTTCTGTAATAATATTTTCACCCAGGAGGGCGGCACCCATTTAGCCGGCTTTAAGACCCGCTTTACGCAGATGATCAACAGCTATGCCAAGGAGCTGGGAATATTGAAGGAGAAGGACGCCAACTTTACGGGCGCAGATACGAGAAACGGTATGACGGCTGTGGTCGCGGTCAAGCATCCGGATCCCATCTTCGAGGGGCAGACGAAGACGAAGCTGGCCAGCGCGGATGCCACGAAGGCGGTCTTCACAGTGACGGGAGACGAACTGCAGCGCTATTTCGACCGGAATTTAGAGATTCTGAAAGCAGTTATTTCCTGTGCGGAAAAGTCAGCGAAGATCAGGAAGGCGGAGGAAAAGGCCAAGACGAACATGCTGTCCAAATCGAAATTCTCCTTTGACAGCAATGGAAAGCTGGCCAATTGTGAGAGCCGTGACGCGGAGAAATGCGAGATATTCATCGTCGAGGGAGATTCCGCCGGCGGCTCTGCCAAAACTGCGCGAAACAGGATGTACCAGGCCATTCTGCCGATCCGCGGAAAGATTCTCAATGTGGAGAAGGCTTCCATGGACAAAGTACTGGCCAACGCCGAGATCAAGACGATGATCAATGCTTTCGGATGCGGCTTTTCGGAGGGCTATGGCAACGATTTCGATATTTCCAAGCTTCGTTACAATAAGATCGTACTGATGACGGATGCCGATGTGGATGGAAGCCATATCGACACCCTGCTTCTGACGTTCCTCTACCGTTTCATGCCGGAACTGATCTATGACGGTCATGTGTTTATCGCCATGCCTCCCCTCTTCAAGGTGATTCCGAAG
Organism: Hungatella hominis; assembly: GCF_014288005.1. Lineage (NCBI taxonomy): Bacteria > Bacillati > Bacillota > Clostridia > Lachnospirales > Lachnospiraceae > Hungatella > Hungatella hominis. The sequence goes on along the minus strand of NZ_JACOPB010000005.1, from coordinate 404,013 downwards.
CGCGGCGAGGAACAGTACCTTTATGATGAGAAAGAGCTGGAGCGCTACCGGAAGACCCACACCGGTGATTTTACGCTGCAGCGCTACAAAGGTCTTGGTGAGATGGATGCGCAGCAGCTCTGGGAAACCACGTTAGACCCGGATCACCGGGTGCTGAAGCAGGTGGAGATCGAGGACGCCCGCATGGCCTCCGAAATCACGGAGATGCTGATGGGCAGCGACGTTCCGCCGCGGCGCCGGTTTATTTACGAGCATGCGGATGAAGCAGAGATTGATGCATAAGGAGAGGGAACATGGCTGAGAAGATTGTAAAAACAGAATATTCCGAGGAAATGCAGAAGAGCTACATGAACTATTCCATGAGCGTTATCACTGCCAGGGCAATCCCGGATGCGAGAGACGGATTAAAGCCGGTACAGCGGCGTGTATTATATGATATGAGTGAGCTTCGGTTAAATCACGATAAGCCGCACCGAAAGTCGGCGCGTATCGTGGGCGATACCATGGGTAAGTACCATCCCCACGGCGACAGCTCCATCTATGAAACCCTGGTCGTGATGTCCCAGGTATTCAAGAAGGGAATGCCCCTTGTAAACGGACACGGCAACTTCGGTTCCATCGAGGGCGACGGCGCGGCTGCCATGCGTTACACGGAGGCCAGGCTGGAGAAGTTTGCAGAGGAAGTCTATTTAAAGGATCTGGATAAGACGGTTGAATTTATCCCCAACTACGACGAGACGGAAAAGGAGCCGGAGGTGCTTCCGGTCCGTGTGCCAAATCTTCTGATTAACGGCGCGGAGGGAATCGCGGTCGGTATGAGCACCAGCATTCCGCCTCATAACCTGGGGGAAGTCATCGACGTCGTCAGAGCCTACATTGACAATCCTGAGATTACGACAAGGGAACTGATGGAATATATGCCGGGCCCGGATTTCCCAACAGGCGGCATCATCGCCAATAAGAGCGGTCTCGCGGAGATATACGAGACGGGAAGCGGAAAGATCAAGCTTCGCGGAAAGATCGATATCGAACTGGGAAAACGGAAGGCCGACAAGGACAAGATGGTCATTACGGAGATTCCGTATACCATGATCGGCGCGGGTATCAACAAGTTCCTTGTGGATGTGGCGGAACTGGTGGAATCAAAGAAGCTGACCGATGTGGTGGACATTTCCAATCAGTCCAACAAGGATGGCATCCGCATCGTGCTGGAGTTGAAAAAAGACGCCGATGTGGAAAAGATCCGCAACATCCTCTATAAGAAGACGAAACTGGAGGATACGTACGGCGTCAACATGCTCGCCATCGCCGGCGGCCGGCCGGAGACCCTGAATTTAAAGGGAATCCTCAAAAATTACCTGGACTTCCAGTATCACAACGCAACGCGCAAATACCAGGCGCTGCTGGAGAAGGAACTGGAGAAAAAGGAGATCAAGGAAGGCTTAATCAAGGCCTGCGATATCATCGATCTGATTATCGCCGTGCTGAGAGGCTCCAAGAGCTTAAAGGATGCCAAGGCCTGCCTGATGACAGGAGATATCTCCAACATCAAATTTCGGACAGCCGGATTTGAAAAGGATGCGGAGAAGCTTCATTTTACGGAGAAGCAGGCCAGCGCCATTTTGGAGATGCGCTTATATAAGCTGATCGGTCTGGAGATTCTGGCCCTGGAGAAGGAGTATAAGGAGACTATGGTGAAGATCGCCGAGTACCAGCATATTCTGGAGAGCCGGACAAATATGGACGTCGTGATTAAGAAGGACTTAGAGGCTATCAAAGAGGAATTTGCCACACCGCGCCGCACGCTCATCGAGGATGGAAAAGAAGCTGTTTACGATGAGACAGCCGTGGCCGTCTCGGAGGTGGTGTTCGTCATGGACCGGTTCGGCTACTGCAAGCTGCTGGATAAGTCCACATACGACCGCAACAGAGAGACCATCGAGACGGAGAACGTTCACGTGGTATCGTGCTTTAATACAGACAAGATCTGTATTTTCACCAATACCGGCAACTTACATCAGGTGAAGGCCGCCGATATCCCTTACGGAAAGCTGAGGGACAAGGGCACGCCGATCGACAACTTAAGCAAGTATGACGGCACAAAAGAGCAGATTATCTATCTCTGCAGCGCGGAATCCATGAAGGGCAGCCGCTTCCTCTTCGCCACGAAGCAGGCGCTTGTGAAGAGAGTGCCGGGAGAGGAATTCGAGACAAACAACAGGACCGTAGCCGCTACCAAGCTTTTAGAAGGCGACGATGTGGTATCGATTCAGATTCTCCGGGCGGAGACCGAGGTGGTGCTTCAGACCTCAAGCGGCGTATTCCTGCGTTTTGCACTGGAAGAGATTCCTGAGATGAAGAAGAATTCCAGAGGCGTGCGGGGGATTAAGCTGGCCCAGGGAGAAGAACTGGAGACGGTCTACTTACTGGGAGAGGATCCGGTGATCGAATACAAAAAGAAGGAAGTTCATTTGAACCGCTTAAAGATCGGAAAGCGTGACGGAAAGGGCAGCAAGGTCCGTCTTTCGTAAGAAGGAGCCTGCGGCAGTCACGGGAAAGGAATCACGGTGAAGAGAATAGGGATATCTGCCGACAGCTCCTGCGATCTGTCGGCAGAAATTGCAGAACAGTATGGAATTACGGTAATCCCTCAGGCCATTATCATGGAGGGAAGGACATACCGGGATGGAATCGAACTGAAACCGGCCGATATCTTTCGCCATGTTTCGGCGGGAGGAGAGATCTGTAGTACGACCGCCATCAATACGGCGGAGTACTGCGGCGCTTTTACGGAGCTAAGGAAGGAGTGCGGCGCGCTGATTCATTTTACCATCGGTTCGGCGCTGTCCAGCTGCTATCAGAACGCAGTTCTGGCCGCCGAGGAAGTTCCTGGCGTCACGGTGGTAGACTCCATGAATCTTACCACCGGAATCGGTTATCTGGCAGTAGCCGCCGCAAAAATGGCGGAGGCAGGCATGGAAACGGAAGCGATTGAGGCAAAGCTGGAGAATTTGAAGACCCGCATGGATGTGAGCTTTGTCATCGACAAGCTGGACTATTTACGAAAGGGCGGACGCTGTTCGGCGGTTACCGCGTTCGGCGCCAATCTGCTGAACATCAGGCCCAGCATCAGCGTGAGGGACGGGGAACTGACGGTGGACAGAAAGTACCGCGGCGCGTTCCGGCAGTGTGTGAGAAAATACATCGGTGAACGGCTCGACGCGGTGCAGGGGCGCTGCATGCCGGACGTAATCTTTCTCACCCACGCGGCCTGCCCGGAGGCGGTGGTGGAGGAAGCCAGGGAGCTGATCCGGAGCCGGGGAATCTTTTCGGAGATACTGGTGACGGAGGCCGGATGCACCGTGTCCAGCCACTGCGGCCCAAACACGCTGGGAATTATATTTGCTGTAAAATCATAAAATAAAAGCGTGCGATTCTTTTCCAGGACGTACATTCCAGGAAAATGTCTTTCATAGACGCACAAATGTATTTTTGTGACGAATAAACCTTGATTTTTTTTTAACTTTGTTATAGGATAGTCTGAAAAAAGAAATGAAATGAGGAGAAAACTATGGAAAAGAAGTTAAAGGTTGGTGTGTTAGGTGCGACAGGTATGGTGGGACAGAGATTTCTTTCTCTGCTCGAGAATCATCCCTGGTACGAGGTGGTGACCGTGGCCGCCAGCCCCCGTTCTGCCGGAAAGACGTATGAGGAGGCTGTGGGAGACCGTTGGAAAATGACGACTCCGATGCCGGAAGCAGTAAAGAAGCTGACTGTGATGAACGTAAATGAGGTGGAGAAAGTTGCCGCCAGCGTGGATTTCGTATTCAGCGCCGTTGATATGACGAAAGAAGAGATCAAGTCGATCGAGGAAGCGTATGCGAAGACGGAGACACCGGTCGTTTCCAACAACAGCGCGCACAGATGGACACCGGATGTGCCGATGGTAGTACCGGAGATCAACCCGGAGCACTTCGAAGTGATTAAGGATCAGAGAAAGCGGCTTGGCACAGAGCGCGGCTTCATCGCTGTAAAACCGAACTGTTCTATCCAGAGTTACGCTCCCGTATTAACCGCCTGGAAAGAGTTTGAGCCGTACGAGGTTGTGGCTACAACGTACCAGGCAATCTCAGGCGCAGGCAAGACCTTTAAGGACTGGCCTGAGATGGAAGGCAACATCATCCCATACATAGGCGGTGAGGAAGAGAAGAGTGAGCAGGAACCGTTAAGACTCTGGGGAAAGGTAGAGAACGGAGAGATCGTCAAAGCGAGTGAGCCGGTTATCACCTGCCAGTGTATCCGTGTTCCGGTCTTAAACGGTCATACAGCCGCAGTTTTCGTGAAATTCCGCAGAAAACCGACCAGGGAGGAATTGATCGAGCGCCTCGTAAGCTTCAAGGGGCTTCCTCAGGAACTGGAGCTTCCAAGCGCTCCAAAGCAGTTTATCCAGTATCTGTATGAAGACAATCGTCCGCAGGTTACCATGGACGTGGATTTTGAAAATGGTATGGGTGTTTCCATCGGACGTCTCCGTGAGGACACGGTGTACGATTATAAATTTGTCGGCCTGTCCCACAACACGGTCCGAGGCGCGGCCGGCGGCGCGGTGCTCTGCGCAGAGCTTTTAACAGCGCAGGGATATATTCAGGCAAAATAGTGACACAAATAAGAGAAACACGGAGGTAGCTGAAATGGCTTACAGGAAAGAACAGTGGGGAGTTATGCCTTCCGGAGAAGCGGTCACTCTCTATACGCTGTCTAATGACAACGGCGTGTCGGCCTCTTTTACCGATTTGGGCGGCACATGGGTGACGATGAACGTGCCTGACAGGGACGGAAAACTCGTCGATGTGGTTCTGGGATATGACAGTGTGGAGGCGTACCTGGAGAATCCGCCCCACTTCGGAGCACCGATCGGCCGCAACGCCAACCGCATTGCAGGGGCGAAATTTACGCTGAACGGGAAAGAGTACCAGCTGGCGGCTAACGACGGAACGAATAATTTGCACAGCGCGCCGGATCTGTATCACGACCGTCTCTGGGAGGCCGAGACAGAGGAGGGCGCTCTCGGAACCGTCATCAGCTTTTCACTGTTCAGTCCCGACGGTGATCAGGGATACCCGGGAAACGCCAACATCACGGTGAGCTACACGCTGACACCGGATGACAGCCTGGTCATCGCTTACCATATGGTTTCCGACAGCGATACGGTTGCAAACTTTACGAATCACAGCTACTTTAATCTGGATGGCCAGGACAGCGGAAATGCCATGGGCCAGAGAGTATGGATCGACGCGGATACGTATACGGCGGCGGACGCAGGTTCCATTCCGACCGGAGAGATCGTGCCGGTGGCTGGTACGCCTATGGACTTCACTGTCATGAAGGTAATCGGCCGTGACATCGAAGAGGAGTATGAGGCTCTGATTCTCGGCAAAGGCTACGATCATAACTGGATCTTAAACCATGCTCCCGAAGAGACTGAACTTTCCGCGGCAGCTGAATCCGACAAAACGGGGATACGCATGGAGGTCTACACGGACCTTCCCGGAATGCAGTTCTACACCGGCAATTTCCTCGGCGCAGGACCGGCCGGCAAAAACGGCATGGTATATGCTCCGAGATACGGTTACTGCTTTGAGACACAGTACTATCCGAACGCAGTGAATATGCCGGAATTTCCTTCGCCGGTATTGAAAGCGGGAGAGGAATACCGGACTACTACGATATACCGGTTTACACGCTGGTAACGCTTTAAACACTGCAGCACCATAGAAAGCAAAGGGCTGCCACGGCCATAATCCGGCCTTGGCAGCCCATGTGTATGTGAAAGGACATTAGGGAGACCTATGAGTACGAAAGACGGAAAAGGAATCAAAATACTGGCGGCCATCGGGCTGATCATCACGACCATCATCTGGGGAAGCGCATTTGTTGTCATGAAAAATTCGGTGGACATCATTTCCCCCACCTACTTACTGGCGCTTCGCTTTACCATAGCGGCTATCGCACTGATCCTGGTATTCTGGAGAAAGGTGATGAAGATCAACAAATCGGATTTATTCTGCGGGGGACTGCTGGGCGTGTTTCTCTTTGTCAGCTATTTCTTTCAGACGTATGGATTAAAGTACACGACGGCCAGCAAAAATGCGTTTATCACCACACTATATGTGATCCTCGTACCTTTTCTTCACTGGTTCTTTAACCACAAGAAACCGAAGCGAAATAATATCATCGCCGCCTGTATCGCGGTTGTGGGCCTTACGCTGCTGTCGCTGGAAGGGGATTTATCCATCAACCTCGGAGATTTACTGACCCTGATCTGCGGCTTATTCTTCGCGGTCCACATTGTATTTATCGACCGCTATACGACGGATCATGACCCGGTCACGATGACGGTGCTGCAGATGGTGGTGGCAGCGGCCTTAAGCTGGATGATCGCGCCGATTCTGGAAGGGCCGTTTGACGGCGGGGTAATTGACAACACGATGATGATCGGTCTTTTGTATCTGGGAATTTTCAGCACAATGATCGGGTTCCTGCTCCAGAATGTGGGACAGAAATATTTAACGCCGAACACCTCATCCATTCTCTTATCGTTTGAATCGGTATTCGGTCTTATCTTTTCCGTGATCTTCCTGGGTGATCCGCTGACAGTCCGGCTGATGGCCGGCTGTGTATTCATGTTTGCGGCAGTGATTCTCTCCGAATACAGGAAAAAAACGGCATCTTAAAATGAAGTGGGAAAAGGAGAACTGAATGATGAACAGTGCAGTTATAATTGATGAAGAACAGTGTATCGGATGCGGTCTCTGCGTGCAGGACTGTCCGGGAAACGCGATTGTTTTAAACGAGAAAAAGGCCGCTGTCAAATGGCCCTGCATCACCTGCGGCCACTGTGTGGCAATCTGTCCCTCCGAGGCGGTTTCCATACCGGAGTATGATATGGCGGGGGTGGAAACGTATCAAAAGGATTCGTTCACCGTATCTCCGGAAAACTTTCTTCACGCGGTAAAATTCCGCCGGAGCATCCGCAGCTATAAGGATACACCAGTCAGCCGGGAAGTGCTGGAGCAGATCATCGAAGCGGGGCGCTATACGGCAACGGCGAAGAACGCACAGGCGTGTACCTTTGTGGCAGTACAGACACGTCTCCCCGAGTTCAAGGAACTGTTCTGGTCAGAATTTCCATACATTCTGGAGATTCTGCGGGAGACGAAACCAGACTACGTGCGCGCCTTTACACGTTTCTATGATAAATGGAAGAAGGACCCCAAGGAGGATACATTCTTCTTTAATGCGCCGTGCCTGCTGATTACGGCAGCAGATAATCCGCTGGATGGAGGTCTGGCGGCGGCCAATATGGAAAATATGGCGGTGGCCGAGGGCGCAGGCGCCCTATACAGCGGCTATCTGCAGAGAACAGTCAGCGTGAGCCCGAAACTGATGGAGTGGCTGGGACTTGAAGGCAGAACGCTTGCCTGCTGTATGCTTCTGGGATATCCGGCCGTGAAATATCAGAGAACAGCACCACGGAAGACGGGCGACATCCGGTTTTTATAATCTTCATAGAGCTTATAAGAGACGGTTTTAAAGGCTGGACCATTTCCCGGTATTAACGATTGAAAAGATTATAGGAAAGTGCTGCAAAGAACCTGTTTCCAATGAATTGAAACACTGGAAATGAGGCTTTTGCAGCACTTTTTTTCGTTCCTGACCATTTGGAAGTCAAGTACAGAACGATTTTTAAATAAAATTATCAGAATTTAGGACGATACATTGACAAGAGAGAGAATATCAGATATGATTAGTGAAATTTACCTAATGCTGGTAAAGGAGTGGGGAAAGATCATAAAAATAGTCTGATAGGAGTGAGAGTATGAAAAGAAAAAAGAAAAGCAGAGGGAACTTCCTTTATTTGCTGAAGGAAGCTGGAAGACCCCAAATACTTAAATGAATTCTGGCGTGTCACCTCGGCCACCTCCGATATCGAATTCGGGGTTCAGGGAATTTTGACCCAGTTATTTGTGCTGTCGGCAAATGGTGTCTCAGCCGTGTTTTATTTAAGCGTTTTAGGAAAACTTAATTTTCTGATCGTTCTCCTGCTGATCGCTGATATTTACATGGTCTATCTCTTAAGGGAAAAAGCCAGTAAGTATGAGGTGGAGATATCAAGGAAGGCATCACCGTTTGGAAGGCGTCAGCGCTACCTGACGAATGTTATGGGCAACCTGGCTTATGGAAAGGATTTGAGAATCTACGGCCTCTCCAACATTTTGCTGGAGAAGCTGATACTTAACCACAAATCCAGACGAAAGATTGATGTGGATATCCAGAAACACCATTATGGTGCAGACCTTGCAGAAAGCATCCTTTCCTGCGTCCGTGATATCATTATTTACAGCTATCTGATCTGCAGCGTCCTTGAGGGACGGATTTCCATTGCTGATTTTACTATGTGTTTTATGGCGGCAGCAACACTTACGGTTACGCTGGAAAAGGTATTTGAGGATATGGCATTTGTAAAGAGCGATTTATTCCGGATTGACGAGATGAGAACGTTTCTGGACCTTCCCAATGAGGATGAGGGCGGACCGAAAGAACCGGTACCCGTTCCGCAGGCGGATCACTATGAGATCACCTTTCGCCATGTGAGTTTTCATTATCCGGGGACGGATGAAAATGTGTATACAGATTTCAATTTTACGATAAAAGCTGGTAAGAAGCTGGCAATCGTCGGTATCAACGGTGCTGGAAAAACGACGCTGGTCAAGTTGGTTACACGGCTCTATGACCCGACGGAGGGGGAGATCCTTCTAAATGGAACCGACATCCGCCGTTTTGCACTTCAGGACTACAGAAATCTGCTGGCAGCTGTATTTCAGGACATCAACTTATTTGCCATGACCTTCCAGGAAAATATCACCTGTGAGGAGGGCGGTGCGGATGGAGAACGCCTTTTGGCCGCCATAGAGGAAGCCGGGCTTTCGGCGTTTTATGAACAGCACGGGAAGAATCCGGATCTTCCGCTGACAAAGTATCTCTACCATGACGGCGTTGATGTATCCGGAGGAGAAAAACAGAAGATTGGAATCGCCCGGGCACTTTACAAAAATGGAAAGATCCTGATTTTTGACGAGCCGACGGCGGCCCTCGACGCCCATGCGGAATATACTCTGTACCATGAGCTGGCGGAAATTTCAAAAGGCCGGACACTGCTGTTTATATCCCATCGACTGGCCTCCACCAGATTCTGTGATGAGATTGCACTGATCGACGGGGGACGTGTGGCGGAGCTGGGAACTCACGAGGAACTTCTGGAAAAGAAGGGAAAGTATTACCAGATGTTTATGGCTCAGAAGAAATATTATGAGGAGGGGGAGGCGGCGCATGAAGCATAACATAAAAAAAGAACTTTATAATTTGAAATTTCTGGCTAAAAAAGTAGTTCAGGCATCGCCAGGCTACGTTCTGGCCGCGTTTGTGGAATCCATGCTGGAGGCGGCGCTTCCATTTGTGGCAATACTCTTTCCCAAATACATGATCGATGAGATGATGGGAGAGAAACGTCTTTCCCTTCTGGCCGGGTATGTGGCGGCGGCCGCATTATCAGCGCTGTTTTTATCGATGGCGGCAGGCGCGCTGAAACGGTATATGAATGCGGTGACAAGGGATATTCTGGTTAAGATTGAGTATGACATCGGCAGCCACAACATGGGGGTGGCCTACGAGAATCTGGAGGATACGAAGTACATAGAGCAAAAGGATAAAGCCATGCTTCCCATCCGGGAACGAATGACTCATCTCTATATTGTGCGCCAGTTTCCCGAACTGATCCGCTGTGTCCTTACGGCAGCAGGGGCCGTTGGAATTCTCTTAAGCTTCGATGTGATCAGCCTGATAGTCATCATGATTCCCACAATTGTGATCGCCTGGCTTAACAAAGGATATCAGAAAAAGGAGATGGAGATTCACGAAGAATCCGTAAGTATGGAGCGCTTCTTTATCTATTACTATCAGATTCTCGAAGATTTTGGACCTGGAAAGGATATTCGGCTGTTTCGCCTCCATGAACTGCTGATGAAGCGCAATAACGAATGTGACGACAACATATTCAGGTTCAAGAAGCAGACCATGGAGCTGAAACGGAGGTTTGAAGGGATTTCCAGGATTTTAGAGGCGTTCCGCAGTGCGTTTGTGTACGGATACATCGGCGTGAAGGCTTTGCTGACCGGTATCACCATTGGCAGCTTCAGTATGTATACGGGAGCGGCGGCGACATTTTCCAGTTCCACAGCAAATCTGCTGAATATTATCGTGCGTTTGAGACAGGACTGCCGTTACCTGGAAGAATTCGTGAAACTGGAGGAGATTCCGGTGGAAACGGAGATGGAAGGCCAAAAGGACATTGACACCAGCCAGCTAACTCTGGAATTTCGTCATGTGTCGTTCCGGTATCCGGGAACAGACCACGACATCTTAAGTGATGTGAACTTCGAACTGAAGCCGGGCGAGAGCCTGTCTGTCGTGGGCAGAAACGGCGCTGGAAAAACCACCATGATCAAGCTGCTGTCCAGATTGTTCAAACCGACTGACGGTCAGATCCTGATCGGCGGCGTGGATATCCATACGATTGATTCTATAGTGTACCGGAAGCTTTTATCCGTGGTATTTCAGGATTTTAAGATATTTGAATTTAGCATTGAAGAAAATGTGGCTGCCGGAACGGCTGTCTCAGAGAAACGCCTGGAATCGGCGCTTAAGAATGCAGGGATCTTTGAAAAAGTTCAGACTCTTCCGAATGGAAGCAAGACATTCGTTGGAAAGCAGTTCGAGGAAAGCGGGACGGAATTTTCAGGTGGAGAGCTTCAGAAGCTGGCGATTGCCAGAGCGCTGTATAAGGATTCCCCGGTTATTGTGCTGGATGAACCGACAGCGGCTCTGGATCCGTACGCGGAGGAAGAGGTGTATGAGCGTTTCAGTGAACTGACGGGAGGACGCACTGCCGTATACATCTCACACCGCCTTTCCAGCTGCAAGTTCTGCAGACGGATTATCTTTCTGGAAGACGGAAGGATCACAGAGGATGGAAATCATGAGGAGCTGATGCGCTTAAACGGGAAGTACGCGGAGATGTTTCAGATGCAGGCAAGCCAGTATACAGGATAAAGATGTGTTTAAAATGACGAATTGTGATAGGAGCGGAAGAGGCAGATAAAAAATGGAGTTAGATAACTCTTTTTCACTGCCTCTTCTTTTACTTGCTTTTGCCAGGAATGCAATACTTTCATTTGGAATCTTTATGCGATTTTCATTTTGAGTTCATTCACTTCTTTTTTGATTTCCTGAATCATCTGAAGGAAAAGGGCGTTGTTTTCATGATCTAGTTTTACCGTCCGATAATACTGTGTCAACTCATCCATATTTTTTTTGAGCTGTTCCATCTTCGTTTCAAGATTCTCCTGTACTCTGTCAACCTCATTTAATACAAGATTTTCTGATCTGCCGATCTCGGTCTTTATAATATCCTTGAGAAGATTTTCTGACCTTCCGATTTCTTCTTTCATGATGTCCCTGATTGCCTGCAAATCACTATGTTCTAACATATGAATACCTCCTGATATGGATTACTTGTATCACGTTACCATCTTCAGCCAATGTTAGTATATCATTGTTCATAGAAAGAAACAAGCAATTATATCATAAGTTCAACCTGGATAACCAGGAAATTTTTTATATGGCCTGAACATCTTTTGCCTTGCAGACATCGATCCATTCCTTTGCCTGTGAATACTTGAAGAGCTCCTCACAGGTAAGCTCAATCGCGGAGCTGGCGCTTCCGGCCGCCGGAAATACGGAAGGGAACCGCTGCATGGAGATATCCAGATAAGTAGTCACGTGTTCCGGATTGGCAAACGGGCAGACGCCGCCCACCTCATGGCCGGTCAGCATGGCGACTTCCTCGGCGCCCAGCATCCGGGCCTTAAAACCGAACTGTTTCTTAAACTTGGCGTTGTCGATCTTCATGTCTCCGGCTGTGACAATCAGGATACAGCCGTTTGTTTCATCTCCATGAAAAGAAAGGGTTTTAGCGATGCGGGCAGGTTCTACGGACAGCGCTTTGGCCGCTAATTCCACCGTGGCACTGGAAACTGGAAACTCCTGTACGTCACAGTCTCTGCCATAATCTCTCAGATATTCTTTTACTTTTGCAATAGACATAATAGGACTCCTTCACTTTAACGTAATAAAATAGAAATAGAATTGTTTATAATTGTATCATTGATATTCCGGATTTTCAATGGTATAATAGACGGGTTATGAATAGAAATCAGTGGGGATATACATGTCAAAATCTTTATACATTGCAGAAAAACCAAGTGTAGCACAGGAATTTGCCAACGCGCTTAAGATAAACGGAAGGCGCAGCGATGGTTATATTGAATCGGAACAGGCAATTGTCACATGGTGCGTAGGCCATTTAGTTACTATGAGCTATCCGGAATGCTACGATCCAAAATACAAGAGATGGAGTCTCGAGACTCTGCCTTTTTTACCGAAGGAATTTAAGTACGAAGTGATTCCCAGCGTCGAAAAACAGTTTAAGATCGTGAGCGGTCTTTTAAACCGGCCGGACGTGGATACGATATATGTCTGCACCGACTCGGGACGCGAGGGAGAATATATTTACCGTCTGGTGGCCCAGATGGCTGATGTGAAGGATAAGGCCCAGAAGCGGGTATGGATCGATTCCCAGACAGAGGAAGAGATTTTAAGAGGAATCAGGGAGGCAAAAGATGAGACGGAATACGATAATCTTTCCGCCTCAGCCTATTTAAGGGCAAAAGAAGATTATTTGATGGGAATTAATTTTTCCCGTCTGCTTACACTAAAGTATGGACAGAATATTTCGAATTACTTAAGAACCGGAAAGAACACGGTGATTTCCGTGGGACGCGTTATGACGTGTGTCATGGGCATGGTAATCCGGCGGGAGCGGGAGATCAGGGACTTTGTCAAGACACCGTTTTACCGGGTGATTGGTACGTTCTCTCCTCAGGATATGGATTTTGACGGAGAGTGGAAGAGCGCCCCGGGCTCCAGGTATTTCGAATCCCCGTATCTCTATAAGGAGAACGGATTTAAAGAGAGAAAGACAGCGGAAGCCTTAATCGAAGCACTTTCCGCGGTTCAGCCCATGAATGCGGTGCTGCAGGCCATTGAGAAGAAGAAGGAGACGAAGAATCCTCCGCTTCTTTACAACCTGGCGGAGCTTCAGAATGACTGCTCCAAGATGTTTAAGATCAGTCCGGATGAGACCTTGAAGGTCGTCCAGGAACTGTATGAGAAGAAGCTGGTAACGTATCCGAGAACCGATGCCAGAGTCCTTTCCACAGCAGTGGCGAAGGAGATATACAAGAACATCGGAGGCTTAAAGAATTTTGAACCGCTGGCCGGATTCGCGGCCGAAGCGCTGGAGTCCGGTTCCTTTAAAGGGATTGCAAAAACGCGGTACGTGAATGATAAACAGATTACGGACCATTACGCGATCATACCGACCGGACAGGGCATGGGGGCCTTGCGAAGCTTGTCGCCGCTTTCCGCAAAGGTTTATGAGGTAATAGCCAGACGATTTTTAAGCATCTTTTATCCTCCGGCCATCTACCAGAAATACGCGCTGGAGCTGGTTATCGATAAGGAACACTTTTTTGCTAACTTCCGCGTCATGCTGGAGGCGGGCTACTTAAAGGTGGCGGATGTTCCGGGAAGCAAGAAAAAACCGGATGCCAAACCAAAGGACGGACAGGCGGAGAATGGTTCCGGAGACTCCGAGGAGGGCAGCGCAGATTCCACACAGAAAAACATGGATAATCCGGAATTTATCGCCATGCTGGGGACTCTGAAGAAGGGCGCCGTAGTCCCGCTTAAGAGTCTGGCCATCAAGGAGGGAGAGACATCACCGCCCAAGCGCTATACCTCCGGTTCCATGATTCTGGCCATGGAGAATGCGGGCCAGCTGATCGAGGATGACGAGCTGCGGGCCCAGATCAAGGGAAGCGGTATCGGTACCAGTGCGACCCGTGCCGAGATTTTAAAGAAGCTGTTCAATATTAAATATCTGGCCTTGAACCAGAAGACCCAGGTTATTACCCCGACACTCTTAGGGGAGATGATCTTTGACGTGGTAAACGCCTCGATCCGCCAGCTTTTGAATCCGGAACTGACGGCCAGCTGGGAAAAAGGGCTTACCTACGTGGCGGAGGGAAGCATTACCTCCGACGAATACATGCAGAAACTCGAGAATTTTGTCGCTGGACGCACGGCCAATGTATTAAGGCTGAACAATCAATACGGCCTTCGGGGCGCATTTGATGCGGCGGCGGCTAATTATAAAAAAACAAAATAGGAGACTTAAGACCATGAAAAAAGAAGATATGCAAATCCAGGACTTATTTGATACCAGCCATACCATAGCAAAACTTTTATTTGAAAGAAACACGTATCCGTGGGAGATCCTCCCCAAGATCGGTGAGTATATTACCTCCCTCGGCGAGCTGCTTCCGGAAGACGAATACAACCGCATGGGTAAATCCATCTGGATTCACAAATCCGTCAAGATGCCGCCGACCGCGTGTCTGGCCGATAATGTAATCATCTGTAAGGGCGCATCTATCCGTCACTGCGCATTTATCCGCGGCAACGTCATCGTTGGTGAAGGCGCTGTTGTGGGAAACTCCTGTGAGTTAAAGAACGTTATCCTGTTTGACGGCGTTCAGGTACCGCATTACAACTACGTAGGCGACTCCATCCTGGGCTATAAGTCACACATGGGCGCCGGTTCCATCACCTCCAACGTGAAGTCTGACAAGACTCTGGTCAAGGTTCACGCAGAGGATGGAGATATCGAAACCGGGTTAAAGAAATTCGGCGCGATCCTGGGTGACTTCGTGGAAGTCGGCTGCGGCTCAGTCTTAAATCCGGGAACCGTAATCGGACCGAAATCCAATATCTATCCGCTTTCCAGCGTGAGAGGCTGTGTTGACGGCGGCTGCATCTACAAGAAGCAGGGCGAAGTGGCAGAGAAACGCGAAACAGAGGAAGCATAAGAAAGAAGGCCGAAAAAGGCCGGGAAAGAGGCCGCCCAATGAGGAAGGCCAGCGATAAAATCAAGGAGTAAGGTACAAAGAGACATGTCAGAAAAAACACATACTGCGGGGAAGAACGGCAAGTTCGGCTCGCGGCTTGGATTTATACTGGCCTCCGTGGGCTCTGCAGTCGGAATGGGGAACATCTGGATGTTCCCCTACCGCGTGGGGCAGTACGGAGGCGCAGCTTTTTTACTCGTTTATTTCGGATTTATCTTTCTATTCGGCCTGGTAGGGCTGTCGGGGGAATTTGCATTCGGAAGACTGACTGGGACCGGACCCATCGGTTCTTACAGCTATGCGCTGAAGAGCAGAGGGAGAAGGGGCGGGGGACTTCTCGGCGCCATCCCTCTGATCGGTTCTCTGGGTATCGCGATCGGTTATGCGATTATCGTGGGCTGGGTGCTCCGATACCTGTTTGGCTCTCTGTCGGGAGTTATGATGGGGATGGAGGCAGAGGTCTATTTCTCCCAGGCGACCGGCCATTTCGGCAGCGTACCGTGGCATTTCATGGTGGTGGTAATCACCATGGCGGTGCTGGTGGGCGGTGTCCTGAAGGGGATCGAGAAGGTCAACCGCATTATGATGCCTGCATTTTTCATCCTGTTCGTGATTATCGCGGTGCGGGTGTTCTTCCTGGACGGCGCCCTTGCCGGGTATGAGTATCTGCTGATTCCGCACTGGGAGCTATTGCTTAAGCCGGAGACGTGGGTGATGGCCATGGGACAGGCATTCTTCTCCCTGTCGATTACCGGATCAGGAATGATCATTTACGGCAGTTATTTAGACAAGAAGGAAGATATACCGAAGGCGGCCATGACGACCGCTCTGCTCGATACGGTGGCGGCTCTGCTCGCAGGCTTTGCCATCATTCCGGCGGTGTTTGCGTTTCAGATGGATCCGGCCAGCGGTCCGCCGCTCATGTTCATCACGCTTCCTAAGGTTTTCGCGCAGATACCGGCCGGAAGATGGGTGGCCGTTCTGTTTTTCTTATCCGTGCTGTTTGCAGGAATCACGTCCCTCGTCAACATGTTCGAGGTGTGTGCGGAAGCGGTTCAGACTCATCTGCATTTCGACCGGAAGAAGGCGGTTCTTCTCGTGGGCTGTCTCGTGTTCCTGATCGGACTTTTCATCGAGTATGAGCCGTATATGGGTTCCTGGATGGATATGATAACGATCTACGTCGTGCCGTTCGGAGCCGTGCTCTGTGCGATCATGATCTACTGGGTTCTGGGAATAAACAGGATCGGAGAGGAGCTGAATACCGGCCGGAAAAAGCCGGTTGGGAAGCTGTTTTGCTTTGCTGCAAAATATATTTACGTGGGACTCGCCGTCCTGGTGTTTATTATGAGCATTGTATACAAAGGAATTGGATAAGAGAAGATAAAAAAGAAACGCCAGAACCGGCATTTGCCGGAACTGGCATTTCTTTTTTAGAAACTTATTTTACAGCTCCTGTCAGCTTTACAGTTTCATTGTCTTATTTCGTACCGAAAATTCTGTCTCCGGCATCTCCCAGACCTGGGCAGATGTAGGCGTTTTCGTTTAACTGGCGGTCGAGATGGCCGACATAGATCTGAATGTCCGGATGAGTTTTGTGAAGGCGTTCCAGACCTTCCGGAGCGGCGATGATGGCCATGAACTTGATGTTCTTTCCGCCGTGTTCCTTGATGAAATCCACGGCTGCAACGGCAGAACCGCCTGTAGCCAGCATAGGATCGGTTACCACGATGGTTCTCTGTTCAATGGGGTTCGGAAGCTTGCAGTAGTATTCGTGAGGCTCGTGTGTGACTTCGTCGCGGTAAAGACCGATGTGACCGACTTTGGCAGAGGGAACGAGAGCGAGGATTCCGTTCACCATGCCGAGGCCGGCACGAAGGATAGGAACGATGGCCAGCTTCTTCCCCGCGATCATGGGAGTCATACAGGTCTCGATCGGAGTCTCGACCTCAACCTCCTTTAAGGGAAGGTCTCTTAAGGCCTCGTAGCCCATAAGCATGGCGATCTCTTCGATCAGAGCACGGAACTCATTGGTACCGGTTCTCTTATCCCTCAGGATAGAGATCTTGTGCTGGATTAACGGGTGGCTGAAGACAGTTACATTTTCAATTGGATATTCCATGGTATATGAATCCTTTCTTTAGTTTTTTACAGTATCGGCTGCCTGAGGCAGTATGATATTCATGAGGACTCCGATCACAACGGCGATGAAAAGGCCGGAGATGTTAAGCGTTATGGAGCCTGCGTGGACATTGAGTCCTCCCAGTTGTGCGAAACCGAGGCCAAATACAAGGATCAGGCCGACGATGGTTAAATTGCGGCTGTGAGTGAAATCAAGATCCGATTCCGCGAGAGAGCGGATTCCGACTGCGGCGATCATACCAAACAGCATAACTTCTACGCCGCCTTTGACCGGGCCCGGAATAGTCTGAAGAATTGCGCCTACCTTACCAAAAAGGCCGAGGATGATCGCGAAGATGGCGGTCACACGCAGAAGACGCGGGTTGTAATTCTTCGTAGTGGCCAGAACACCGGTATTCTCCGAATACGTGGTGTTGGCAGGTCCGCCGACGAATCCGGCGAATAAGGTTGCGAGTCCGTCGCCCATCAGGGTTCTGTGGAGACCCGGATCCTTTAAGAAATCTTTTCCGACAACCGTACCATTGGTGGTAACATCACCGATGTGTTCCATAAAGGTAACACAGGCGATCGGTGCGATGGAGAGAATGGCGCCCAGCTCAAATTTCGGAAGAGACATAAAGGAAACTCCATTCATATCCTTTGTCACAAAGGGGATATTAATCCATGCTGCGGACGTAATGGCGGAATAATCCATATGGAAGACTCCGACCGCGCCCAGAATAATACACAGAACGTATCCTGCGGCGATTCCGATTAGGATCGGGACCAGTTTGAAAAAACCGTGTGCGAATATGGAACAGAGGATTACCACGAAGAGCGTAAACAGGGCGATGCCCAGGTTTAAGGCGATCTCAGAGGTAAGGCCGTCCGCCAGGCTTAAGCCGCCGGTCGCATCACCGATCGCGGTGCTCGCCAGGTTAATACCGATGACCACGATTACGGGCCCTGTTACAACCGGAGGAAATACCCTCTTGATCTTGTCCGCTCCGATTAAAAACGCAATCAGTGCAAACAGCAGATAGATCAGACCGGCAAAAATAATTCCACCCTGTGCTAAAGGAATGTTTTCTGCAACCACAGCACCTTCCGGTCGAATGATGGCGCTTAATGCGGCCAGAAATGCGAAGGAAGAACCGAGAAAAACAGGAACCTTAAACTTAGTACAGCAGTGGAATATTAAGGTGCCCACACCTGCGGAAAACAGTGCGAGCGATGGATTGAGACCGGTCAGCAAAGGAACCAGAACCGTCGCGCCAAACATGGCAAACAGGTGTTGGATGCTGAGCAGATAGTCTCGTGTTGTCAGTTGCGTTTTTTCACTCATTTTGCTACCCCATTTCATATCTTTGTATTTTTCCGTACTATTTTATCAAATATGGGGTTAAATAGCAACTATTTTCACTATTTTGTGTCAGGAGTGTACTTTATCAGAGCATAATCGCCAAGAGCATGAGGTACCGGTATGGAAACATAGATGGTTCCCTGCTCCTCGTAGCTGAACACTTCCGGAAATTTTACGGCTTCGTCAGAGTCCTTGGAGGTGTTTTTCGGCGCCTTCCATGGGAAATCTGCGCGGCGGAACATCTCGGTATACGTCTCAATGTCCGTGTCATTCTTAACCTTCATCAATTCTTTTTCCAAAGCGGCATCCGCGTCCGCAAACTGGCAGTCACCGGACAGCACATAACCGGCCAGTGTATAGGGGTCCGCATAGTTTGTGAGACCCATGTCTTCGCCGAGTGCGGTGTCAATGGTATTCGTATAGAAGAGACTGACTGGATGCGCGCCGCCCTCCGGCATGTAGGACCCTGTATAAACAGCAGTCAGGCGTCTGCGGTCCGCAGAGACAACCCTGCATTTCACGGTGAGGGAATCCTTGCTTTCATTCACGCCATAGGCTTTGATGAATTCCAGCGCATGTTCGTTTAGCAGCTTGTTGATCTTTTCCTGCACGGCAGCCTTGCTCAAATTAGAGACAACCGGGTATTCGACGGAAATGTTTCCGGTGGCGTAGGTGTGTATGGATGTGGTGACGCTGGAAGCGCTGTCTGCCTTCTTCGAGTCATCTTTTTTCGTTTCGCCGCCAGCCGCATCTGTGGTCTCTTTGTCCGCGGCTGTCGTCTCTTTCGTCTCTGCCGCTGTCGTGGTGGGAGACATGGTCTCGGCCGCCGTGGTGTGGGTGCTTGTCAAATCTGTTTTGTCCTGATTCTTCTTACCGCATCCGGCAAGTGAAAGGGCACAGACGAGTGAAAGGGTGAGAATAACTGTATATCGCTTCATAAAAAGCCTCCTTTATCATTTGAATTCGATAGGAACAGTATACCATAATGGTGGGGAAATGTATTGCAGAATTGCTTAAGATTTTGTTTCGATGTAATTAGTTTCTTATGAAGTGTATGCGGAATGAGGTTTGCCGTGTTATAATGAGCTGGATAAGTAGCCTGATACGTATCAGGGGAGCAATCTGGTGTTTTATAATTTTAATTTTATTATTCTGGCAGGAATAAGCTTTGTGCTTCTGCCGGGAGGCGATGCATTTATAAAGTCTTATGTCGATCCGGTTTACAGTGGAATTGCGGCTCTTGCGGCCATTGTTATTGTCTGCACCTGCATGATTATGAAGAAACTGGATGAGGTATTGAGAGAGTTAAAAAAAGAAAAGGACGAGGAAAGTGAAACCGTCTGAGAGAAAATAAGGAGGGAGAACAGAGGAGGATTGAGGATGAGACGTATTATGGGTGATTATGTGGCTTACTATCCCCTGACAACGGAAAATGAAATGGAGTGGGACTGATTGTGGATGACAAATTTATATTAACCAACGAACAAAGAAAATATTTAGGTTTAAACCCCATCGAAGAGCATTGGGAAGTACTGGATATCAAAGGAACCTCCTATTATTTTGACGGAAACGTGATTAAAAAAGAGATTTCCTCCTCCGGCTGTCAGGAGGAAAACTTTCGGTACAGAGAATGCGAGCTGGAGGTTGAAACGGCGGATAACAGAACGATGGTGCTGCCGAAGACAGCGAAGGGAAAGCCGAAGAAATTAAATTTTACGGCTACCCAGTCCTTTCGGCCTGTGAATGTCTATTTTTCCTATGAGGGGGGCTGGATCACGATTGCCAGTTATACGACACAAAAGACTTTTTATTCCGAAAAAACAGGGAGTGAAGAGAGTGGTGCTGTGTTGGAAAACTGGATCGAGAACTGGATCAGGGAAACGACGCAGGCAGATTTCGCAGAACTGGAAACCTTTAAAAATGAAAAAAGAGTGCATCAGAGCTATAAAGAAGGCGATATTTTTGCTTTTAAAATCGGAAGAAGACAGTATGGCTTTGGAAAGATTTTAATCGATATCGTGAAACGGAGGAAGACGGAGGAGTTTAAACAAAATAAAAATTACGGTCTCACAAATTTAATGGGAACGGCTCTGGTGGTAAAAGTTTACCATAAAATCAGTGACAGCATGGAGGTGAACCTGGATGAATTAGAACAGGGGCTGTCTCTGCCGCCGCAGGCTTTCATGGACAACCGCATTTATTACGGTGAGTATAAGATCATCGGAAACCGGGCAGTTACATATCGGGATTTGGATAACGGTCCCATTTCGACGAGTAAAAGCATTAATTATCAGGATCGGGAGATCGCATATCTTCAATACGGTTTCATATACAGGGAACTGTCGCTTTTTGAATATAAAATGTATGAAGATGAGGGATGGTACCATACCGATTACAGGGATGAAGGAATTGGTTTTTCTTTAGATTTAGATCATCTGGAGGAATGCATCGCAGCGCATTCCAATGAACCTTATTATGGCAGTGATGTCAGAAATAGTGTCAGGGGGAGACTCAGTCATCCATTGAATAAAAAGGATAAGAATGCAATTTTTGAAGCCTTTGGTTTAGATGGGAATATGGATTATGAGGGGAATTTGAAATTACACAGAGCCTCAAAAGAATAAGCGCATTGAAGCTTTCGCCGTGAAATTACGGCAGTCAGACAGGCTGCAGCGTTTCTCTGTGGGACATGCAGCCTGGTTATTAACAGCAGCCCATAGTAGAGTCTGCGTATCATTTGGAGTCTTATCTGCTTTTCATAGCCTTGATCAGTGCCAACAGTGCGGACTTTTCATTCTGCGTCAGCCCGGACAGATCCAGACTGTCCTTCTGCTCTACGCCTAAGAGGTAATCCGTGGATACTTTAAAAATCTGTGCAATGTGAATTAAAACATCGTAAGACGGCAGGCGCAGGCCGGTTTCGTAGGCACTGATTACGGATTTTGTCAGCCCTAATTTCTGGGATAATTGGGCTTGTGTCATTTCTTCATGTAATCGTAATGTTTTTAAGGTGTTTCCAAAGTCAACCATATCAATTCTCCTTTTTCAGTAGTTTACTACATATGGTATGTTTATATGGTGGATTAAATATTCATATAGTTGACCGGATTTAAGAAAAGCTGTATACTTTTTATACCAGGAGCCGGTCGGGATAAGATAATTGACAATGGAGGGGGAGTACATACAGTGATAAAAAAGCAAATTTATAATTTAGAGTTTACCGAAGAAGAATTACAGATGATCTATATGGTTTTCAGCAAGCTGGAGAATAAATGTTTTGCAAAATGGCGTTCCATGTGGCCGGATGACGGCGAAAGAGCAAGCGCAGAATGCACAAAGCAATGGCTGATGCTGGGGAAAGTGGAGAGTATAAAGGACCGTGTGGCAAAGCCGCTGGGGTTAAGCGTCCGGAAAGAATTATAGAACGGTATCATAGAACGGTATCGCGTTTCAAGTAAAAGGGAATCTGCTGCATTCGGCGGGTCCCCTTTTTAATAGAAAAAAGGACCAAAAATAACGCAGATACGTTATTTTTAGTCCAATTCCCTGCCAAGGGTGTAGTGCCGGCTGCGGGACTTGAACCCGCACGGTGTTGCCACCAATGGATTTTGAGTCCACCTCGTCTGCCATTCCGACAAGCCGGCGTAACAATCACAGCGTTGATTATTTTATCACAGGATTTTCCATTTGGCAAGTGTTTTTTATGATTATTAAATTGAAAATGGTGGAAATATATTGTATGATAGATAGAGATTTGTGGAAGGAGGTGTCCGGAGGTGACATGTAAAGAAGCGGAAAGCCTTGTAATGCCTTATATTAAGAACGAACTGACTGATGAAGAACTCTTTGAATTTCTGGAGCATATTGAACATTGCCCGGAATGCAGGGAAGAGCTGGAGATATATTTTACTGTTGACGTGGGAATCCGGCAGCTGGACTCCGAGACGGGCAATTACAACATCAAGGGAGCGCTTGAGACAGCGATCGAACAGTCCAGGGAAAGACTGGAAGCCGTTCGGCTCGTTAAGATCGTGCGCTATGCGGTATCCACACTCAGCGTTATGGCATTAATTATTACGGTCCTTCTGCAGTGCCGCATCTGGCTGCAGTCGGGACTCATCTGACAGGAGAGAACATGGACAAAGAGAAATTAGTATTAATAGACGGACATAGTATCATGAGCAGGGCATTTTACGGAATTCCCGAGCTGACAAATTCAGAGGGGCTCCATACCAACGCCGTATACGGATTTTTGAACATTATGTTTAAGATTCTGGAAGAAGAGCAGGCAGACCATGTGGCGGTGGCCTTTGACCGAAAGGAACCCACATTCCGCCATAAGATGTTCGAACCGTATAAGGGAACGCGAAAACCCATGCCGGAGGAGCTTCACGAGCAGGTGGATTTGATGAAAGAAGTCCTCGGCGCCATGGAGGTGCCCATCCTTACGATGGCAGGCTACGAGGCCGATGATATACTGGGAACTGTGGCGAAAGAAAGCCAGGCGAAGGGCGTGGAGGTGGTCGTGGTATCAGGTGACCGCGATCTGCTCCAGTTGGCCGACGAGCATATAAAGATCCGGATTCCAAAGACCAGCAGGGGCGGTACGGAGATTAAAGACTACTATCCGGAGGATGTGAAGAATGAGTACCATGTGACTCCAACGGAATTTATCGATATGAAGGCCCTGATGGGAGATTCCTCCGACAACATTCCAGGAGTACCGTCCATCGGAGAGAAGACGGCCGCTGCCATTATAGAGGCATACGGAAGTATTGAGAACGCTTACGCCCATATAGAGGAGATCAAACCGCCAAGAGCGAAGAAGTCACTGGAAGAGAATTACAGTCTTGCACAGCTGAGCAAGGAGCTGGCAACGATCAATATAAACTGCGGAATAGAATTTTCCTATGACGATGCCAAAGCGGACAACTTATATACACCGGCCGCTTACCAGTATATGAAGCGTCTGGAGTTTAAATCACTCCTTTCCCGTTTCTCGGATACGCCGGTAGAGAGTCCGTCGGCGGAGGCACATTTTCAGATGGTCACCGATTTTGGAGAAGCGGAAGCCATCTTTGCCGCCTGCAAAGCCGGGGCGAAGATTGGCCTGGAACTTGTGACCCTGGACCATGAGCTGACTGCCATGGCGCTCTGCACAGGAGAGGAAGCCACCTACTGTTTCGTCCCCCAGGGCTTTATGCGGGCGGAATATCTGGTGGAAAAGGCAAGGGATTTGTGCAGATCATGCGAACGGGTATCCGTGCTTAAGCTAAAGCCGCTGCTTCCATTTTTGAAAGCTGAATCAGACAGCCCGCTGTTTGACGCCGGTGTGGCCGGTTACCTTTTAAATCCGCTTAAGGATACGTATGATTACGATGATCTTGCCCGTGATTATCTGGGCATGACCGTCCCGTCCAGAGCCGACTTATTAGGAAAACAGACGATTAAAAAGGCACTTGAGACCGATGAGAAGAAGGCGTTTACATGCATCTGCTACATGGGCTATATCGCCTTTATGTGTGCGGACCGTCTGACCGAGGAGCTTAAGAAGGCCGAAATGTACAGCCTCTTTACCGATATTGAGATGCCGCTGATCTACAGCCTTTTCCACATGGAGCAGGTGGGAATCAAGGCGGAGAGAGAGCGGCTGAAGGAGTACGGAGACCGCTTAAAGGTGCAGATTGTCGCGCTGGAGCAGAAGATTTATGAAGAAACAGGGGAAACCTTTAATATCAATTCTCCCAAGCAGCTGGGCGAGGTTCTGTTTGACCATATGAAGCTGCCCAATGGGAAAAAGACGAAATCCGGTTACTCCACGGCAGCCGATGTGCTGGACAAACTGGCTCCCGATTATCCGGTGGTACAGATGATTCTCGACTACCGTCAGCTCACCAAGCTGAATTCCACCTATGCGGAAGGTCTGGCCGTCTATATCGGGCCGGATGAGAGAATTCACGGGACTTTTAACCAGACCATCACGGCTACGGGAAGAATCAGCAGTACGGAGCCGAATCTTCAGAACATCCCGGTTCGTATGGAACTGGGACGTGAGATTCGGAAGATATTTGTTCCGGAGGAGGGCTGCGTCTTCATCGACGCCGACTATTCCCAGATCGAGCTTCGTGTCCTGGCGCATATGTCCGGAGATAAGAGGCTGATTGGAGCCTACCGCCATGCGGATGACATTCATGCCATCACGGCTTCCGAGGTCTTCCATACGCCTCTGGACGAGGTGACGCCGCTGCAGAGAAGAAATGCCAAGGCGGTAAACTTCGGAATCGTGTATGGTATCAGTTCCTTCGGACTGAGCGAGGGCTTAAGCATATCCAGGAAAGAGGCGACGGAGTATATCAATAAGTATTTTGAGACGTATCCTGGCGTTAAGGAATTCTTAGACAGGCTTGTGGCGGATGCCAAAGAGACCGGCTATGCGGTCAGCATGTTTGGCAGAAGACGTCCGGTGCCGGAACTGAAATCTACTAATTTTATGCAGCGCTCCTTTGGGGAGCGTGTGGCCATGAACTCCCCGATTCAGGGAACGGCGGCCGATATCATGAAGATCGCAATGATACGTGTGGATCGTGCATTGAAGGCGAAAGGCCTTAAATCGCGCATTGTTTTACAGGTTCACGATGAGCTTCTGATCGAGACGCAGAAGGACGAAGTGGAAGCGGTAAGGACGCTTTTGGTGGACGAGATGAAGCATGCAGCGGATTTATCAGTTTCTCTTGAGGTGGAAGCGAACGTCGGAGATTCCTGGTTTGACGCCAAATAGGACCAGGGCGTATATTTGCCTTACAGGAGAGAGGGAGAAAAAGTGAGAGTGATAGGAGTGACAGGCGGAGTCGGCGCCGGGAAGAGCCGGATTCTCGATATCCTGCAAACAGAGTACGGAGCAGAAATCATAGTCGCCGATCAGGTGGCGCATGAGCTGATGGAACCAGGGCACGAGGGCTACGAGATGGTCGTCCGTGCCCTGGGGAACAGCTTCTTGAAACCGGATGGCACAATTGACCGTCCGCTGCTTTCCGCACTCATTTTTCATGACCAAAATGCGCTTGAGACGATGAACGGAATCATCCATCCGATGGTATGGAAAACGATCAAAGATAAAATTTCTTCTTCACAAGCGGACTTAATTGTGGTAGAATCTGCAATTATGGGCAGGGAACAGAATGACATCTACGATGAAATGTGGTATGTTTATACATCGGAAGAGAATCGCATCAGGCGCCTGAAAGAAAACAGGGGATACAGCAGAGAGCGTACCCTAAGCATTATGAAGAATCAGCTTTCGGATGAGGAATTCCGGGAACTGGCGGACCGGGTGATTGATAACAACGGGACCGTGGAAGAGGTAAAAGCCGGGCTGGAGGCCCTATTGAAAGATAAAGGACGGAAAACATGAGACTGGTAAGTATAGCGAGCGGAAGCAGTGGAAACTGCATCTATGTTGGTTCGGACAACTCCCATATTCTGGTGGATGCCGGCATCAGCAATAAGAGGATTGAGCAGGGCTTAAATGAAATTGGTTTAAAAGGCAGCGAGCTCGACGGAATCGTCATCACACACGAGCATTCTGACCATACAAAGGGACTGGGAGTCCTGGCAAGAAAATACGGTGTTCCTCTTTATGGGACAAAGGAAACGCTGGAAGAGGTATCGAAACAGAAGTATCTGGGAGAGTATCCCAGAGAGCTGTACCATCCGATCTGTCCGGATGTGGACTTTTTTATCGGAGATCTGGAGGTAAAGCCTTTCTCGATCGATCACGACGCGGCAAATCCGGTGGCATACCGGATTCAGCATGACCACAAATCGGTGGCGGTAGCCACGGACATGGGACACTATGACCAGTACATAATCGATCATTTACAGGGACTCGATGCGCTTTTGCTGGAATCAAATCACGATGTCAACATGCTGCAGGCAGGACCGTATCCTTACTACCTGAAGCGCCGTATTTTAGGGGATCACGGCCATCTCTCCAATGAGAACGCCGGACGCCTTCTGTGCTGCATTCTGCACGATAATTTAAAACGGATTCTGCTTGGCCATTTGAGCAAAGAAAATAATTATGAAGAGCTGGCTTACGAGACCGTAAAGCTGGAGATTACAGACGGAGATAATCCATTTAAGGCGTCCGATTTTTCGATCGCGGTTGCGGGAAGAGACAGGATGTCGGAAATTATCACTATATAAAAGAGGAGAAAAGCAGCATGAAGAAAACCATTATCACAGTAGTTGGAAAAGACACCGTAGGGATCATTGCAAAGATTTGCACATACCTGGCGAACAACCGGGTGAATATCCTGGATATCTCACAGACCATCGTACAGGATTTCTTTAATATGATGATGATTGTCGACACGAACGACGCCACAAAACCTTTTGGAGAGCTTGCCGATGAACTGGAACAGATCGGAGACGAGATCGGCGTTAAGGTAAAATGCCAGCGCGAGGATATTTTTACCAAGATGCACCGTATCTGACAGCAGCGAAAAAGAAAAAGGATGGTCATTGATATGTTGAATATGTTTGAAGTAAATGAAACAAATAAAATGATAGAACAGGAGAAGCTGGATGTCAGAACGATTACCCTGGGCATCAGCCTTCTGGACTGCAGCGACAGCGATTTAGATGCGGTCAATGAGAAGATCTATAACAAGATCACCACTACAGCTAAAAATCTCGTCGCAGTCGGCCGAGAGATTGAGCGCGATTTCGGCATCCCAATCGTAAATAAGAGAATTTCCGTCACCCCGATCGCCATGGTTGGCGCGGCGGCCTGCAAGAGTCCGGAGGACTATGTGACCATTGCAAAGACCCTCGACCGGGCGGCTCACGAGGTTTCAGTAAATTTTATCGGCGGTTATTCCGCTCTGGTGAGCAAGGGTATGACCGATGCGGACGAAAGGCTGATCCGTTCCATTCCGCAGGCGCTTGCCGTTACGGAGCGTGTGTGCAGCTCTGTCAACGTGGGTTCCACAAAGACGGGCATCAACATGGATGCCGTGAAGCTGATGGGCGAGATCGTGCTGGCGACGGCGGAAGCGACGAAGGAGTCTGATTCTCTGGGCTGCGCCAAACTGGTCGTCTTCTGTAATGCGCCTGACGACAATCCGTTTATGGCGGGCGCGTTCCACGGAGTGACGGAGGCCGAGTCCATCATTAACGTGGGTGTCAGCGGACCTGGTGTTGTAAAGACTGCCATCGAGACGGCGAGAGGAAAGGATTTTGAGGTCCTCTGCGAGACTATCAAGAAGACGGCGTTTAAGATCACGAGAGTCGGACAGTTGGTGGCTCAGGAGGCCTCCAGACGCTTAAATATTCCGTTCGGCATCATTGATCTGTCCCTTGCTCCGACTCCGGCTGTAGGCGACAGTGTCGCTGAGATTCTGGAAGAGATCGGTCTGGAGCGTGTAGGCGCTCCGGGAACGACAGCGGCTCTCGCCATGTTAAACGATCAGGTGAAGAAGGGCGGCGTTATGGCTTCTTCCTATGTAGGCGGCTTAAGCGGCGCATTTATCCCGGTCAGCGAGGATCAGGGGATGATCGATGCGGTTTCCATGGGAGCTTTGACGATCGAAAAGCTGGAAGCGATGACGTGCGTCTGCTCCGTAGGCCTCGATATGATCGCGATTCCAGGCGACACGCCTTCGACGACCATAGCAGGCATTATTGCGGATGAGGCAGCTATCGGTATGATCAACCAGAAGACGACCGCTGTCAGACTTATACCGGTGATCGGAAAGACCATTGGGGATACGGTGGAATTTGGCGGACTGCTTGGCTACGCTCCGGTTATGCCGGTCAATCCCTATTCCTGTGAGAAGTTGGTGACCCGCGGAGGCAGAATTCCGGCTCCGATCCACAGTTTCAAAAATTAGGATTAAATAAAGAAAGGCCCAGATGAATGAACACCCATCTGGGCCGTACTTAACAGAGAAGAGAAATTGGGAGGAAGATCGGATGAGACTGTATCTGATTCGTCATGGCCGCCAGTGCAGCCGGCTGTGCAACGTCAATGTGGATTTGGCTGAGGAGGGCTTCCGACAGGCGGAGCTTTTGGGAGAACGTCTGGCAGGAGAGAAGATTGAAGCTGTATATTCCAGCCATTTGCTGCGGGCGTTTCAGACTGCGGAGACGGCAAACCGCTTCTGGAATGTGGAACACATTGTAAAAGAGGAGCTGCGCGAGATCTCCTTCGGCGAGATGGAAGGAATGTGCGACGAGGATATTGCGGTAAAATTTGCCGCATTTAAGAAGGAACAGGAAAAGATGGAAGCCGACTTACCGTATCCGGGCGGAGAGTGTGCGGGAGACGTGATCCGGCGGGTGATGCCGGTATTTCATAAGATTGCTGAGAGCGGTTATCAGACGGTTGCGGTAGTCACTCACGGCGGTGTAATCCGAAGCATGACCTCCGCATTTTTAGGCATGGAACCGGCCAGACACCGGCTCCTCGGCAATTCACTGGAAAACTGCAGCATTACCGAGGTGGCCTATAACCCAGGCAATAATCGCTTTACCGTGGAACGTTTTAATGATTACGCGCATTTGGAGCCGCATCCGGAGCTCTTAAGAAGCAGCTGGGTATCGGCGGAGAATTAGTACTGCGTTGCATAATTACACAACGCAGTACTAGAGGACAGGGGAATATTTTATGGAGCAGAGCAGTATGGTTCTGGAAAAAAGAGAAGAGGTTAAGAAGATCTTTGAGGACTTTTTAGACGACAGCCTGCTCAGGATCATCCTGAGCAATCCGGCCCTAAAGGATGGGGCAGGCCCGTACAAAGCACTGAAGGTTCGGGTGCGCCCGGTTATGCTGAAAGGCGGCATGGTGTTCCAGGCGGAAGAACTGACGGAGAAACAGGCATTTCACCGAAATCTGACGAGAGAAGAAGGCGTATCCTACTTGCTGGGACTGATGGAGAGCGGTTTTAAGCAGGCAGAGGTGGAATCGTCCAGGGGACAGGCCCGTGTGTTGGTTGGCAAGAAAGGGACTGTCACGATTAAAGTTAAGAAAAATCAGCAGAAGATGGCAGCGGCTCCGAACGTGGCCTCCCACAACCGGCAGAAGCGCTACATCCTGGAGGAAGGAAAGCCTGTTGCATTTCTGGAGGACTTAGGCGTCATGACGGCCGATGGTAAGGTCGTCCGTTCCCGCTACGATAAGTTCCGCCAGATCAACCGTTTTCTGGAATTTATTGAGGACATTCTCCCAAGACTGGACAAGAGCAGGGAAAATGTAATCATCGATTTTGGATGCGGAAAATCATACCTGACATTTGCCATGTATTATTATCTCCATGAGCTGAAGGGCTATGAAGTGCGCATTATCGGACTGGATTTAAAGCAGGATGTGATCGACCACTGCAACCGCCTAAGCGTGGTCTATGGCTTCGACAAGCTGAAGTTTTATCACGGGGATATTGCTTCCTACGACGGCGTGGACCATGTGGACATGGTTGTGACGCTTCACGCCTGCGACACGGCTACGGATTACGCCCTGGAAAAGGCGGTAAAATGGGATGCCTCCGTGATTCTCTCCGTTCCCTGCTGTCAGCATGAGCTGAATAAACAGATGGACAACGAGCTGCTGCGCCCGGTGCTCCAGTACGGGCTGATCAAGGAGCGTATGGCAGCCTTATACACCGATGCCCTCCGGGCGGAGATCCTGGAAAACAGGGGCTACCGGACTCAGATCCTGGAATTTATCGATATGGAACACACTCCGAAGAATATTCTGATCCGCGCGGTGAAACAGGGCGGGCCGAAGGACAACCGGAAAGAGATCGAGGATATCCTGCAGTTTTTGGGGACGGAACAGACGCTGGCCAGGCTGCTGCTGGAAGAGTATAATGGATAGTTGTGTGGTATGGAATGATAAAGACGGCTGGAGCGAAAGACAGATATTGCCTTTTGCTCCGGCCGTTTAATTCATTAGGCGGCAGGGATTTGACTTGGGATAAAGACAGTGTTTTCAGTGGTTGGGATTTCGAAACCCCGTCGGCGCCATGCCGGTTATTTTTTTGAAACAGGCGCTAAAGTAATACTGGTTGGAAAAACCGGTTTTTTCACTGATTTCCCGTATGGAGAGTTCGGTGTTCATTAACAGCTCCTTCGCTGCCATAATCCGGGTGCTTCCGATTAAATCCACAATATTACCGCCGGTTGTTTCCTTAAATGCGGCGCTTAAGTGTGTAGGGCTGACATTTACGCTGGCAGCTATTTCATTCAGTCCAAGATCAGGATTGGCATAATTTAACTGAATATAGTTTTCTACCAGAGAGGCAAGCCGTTTTTGGTAACCGGATACAGAGGTGTCAAGCAGGCTTCCGGCCATGGCACAAAGCCTGAAGAACCATTGAAAGACCTCCTGTCCGGTAGAAAAACGCTTTAGATTACCCCAGTATTTCATTAAATCTTCGTCGAGAGAGGCAAGATCCACTCCCATTTTATAGAGAAAATTCAGCACTTTACCAGCCATATCGGAGATAAAAAAGAACAGACTGTCTCTGGATATGTGCAGCTTTAAGTACTCCTCATAGAGAGAGTCCAGATACTGCTCCAAACGGGG
This sequence comes from Hungatella hominis, assembly GCF_014288005.1. Taxonomy (NCBI): domain Bacteria; kingdom Bacillati; phylum Bacillota; class Clostridia; order Lachnospirales; family Lachnospiraceae; genus Hungatella; species Hungatella hominis. Next base: position 372,797 of record NZ_JACOPB010000005.1, on the reverse strand, counting down.
AACATCATTTTTACAGATCATGTTTATAATATATTTGCATTTTGATTCCAGATTCAGATCAGGAGTGGAATTTTCTGGGGGCAGATCCTGATAGCGGAGTATTGTCTCCTCTGGAAAAAAGAAACGGTATTCCAGCGCCAGTTTTGCGTTTTCGTAAGATTCCCGGATATCCCAGAAGGAGGCAACCGTATTACCAATGCCGACTGCCAGCTTGAACAGTGAAGCGCGTTCCAGGATGGGGGATATCCGTTCCTCAGCAGCCGTCAGAAGCTGTACGGCCGAAGCTCTGCCTTTTCCTATAACCAAAACCAGAGAGTTTCCTTTGTGCAGGAGGTATGCGAGAGGAAAGTCTGCAAATTGCAGACCGATGTCATTTTCAAGAGACAGCAGATCCATATGATAGCGCTGAAGGCCTAACGCATTTTTTAACTGGTTGGCATTTGTATTTTTAATCACGATGCATAAATGAAAATGGGATTCAATTGTAAGCGACAGAAAAACGGGATAGTCGCCGTAATTGTACTTTGCCTCCGCCGGCGCATGGTGCAGCACATCGTAGAAGAATTTTTCAACCATGGCCGGTTTACTGGCTTCCAGCTGACGCTTTGTCTGAAGGTCCAGATCGATCTGAGCCGCTGCTTTTGCAATGATACTGCTCAAATAAGCCAGATCGATGGGTTTTTCTATAAAATCGTAGGCCCCCAGTCGTATTGCTTCCTGGACATACTGAAAATCTTCATAGGCACTGATTAAGATTATCTTTATGGCCGGGTTCTGTTTCAACACTTCTTTAGCCATTTTCAGGCCTGACAGACCAGGCATTCGAATATCGGAAATAATGATGTCCACCGTCTCCGATGCGACGACTTCCTCTATCTGCAGTGCATCATAAAAAACGTGAGTCACAACGACATCAAGCTTGTGCCAGTCGATATTCTCTTTTAGAGATTCCGTTACAAGTTTATTATCGTCTATAATCAAAGCGTATTTAGACACAGTATTCCTCCTTATAAAATCTGTTTTAAATGAATGGTGAATGAGGTGCCGCAGCCAGGATGGCTTTCCAGCTGAATCGTATCACTGCCGGGGGCGAAATAGGGCGTGAGACGTACGTTTACGTTGCTGATTCCATAATTTTTGTCGTAGTCAGCCTGATGCTTTTGGAGTGTTTGCCGGATGTCTGCCAAACGCTCTTTATCCATTCCGATTCCGTTGTCAGAAATCCGGATCAGTATGGTATCCTCATCATAGTGAATCGAAATTACAATATGGAGAGAACTGTTGGAATCCGGAATCGCATGAATGATGGCGTTTTCCATAAAAGGCTGAAATATGAATTTACAGATTAAAAAATGTTCAATGCCATCTTCCGTCTCGAAGCTCCATGTGATTCGATTGGGTTTTGATACACAGATCAACTTTAAATACAACTCCGTTACTAAAAGCTCTTCGCGGATCGGTATTAAATGATCCGGATCATGTAGAAGGTGCCGGTAAAACTGAGACAGATTGGTAATCGTCTGACTGGCCAATTCCACTTTTCCGAGTGACTGACAGGAAACGATGGTGTTTAAGGTATTAAAAAGAAAATGAGGATTTATCTGGGACTGTAATAGCTGATACTTCAGCTTTTCTGTCTGCAGCGACATCTCCAGTATCTGTTTAAAGTATTCATCGTGTTCCAGTACCATGGTCTCGTAAGTGCCGGCCAGTTGATCAAGCTCATCTCTGTCACAGGCTGGGCGGCTGGTCATGGGGCGAAGAAGCTTTAGTATATCACGATTTTCACTGGCTTTTATGGATTCCATCACCTGGGAAAGTGTATGGAATCGGCGTGTAAATGTTTTCGATGCAGCAATTGATAAGCAGACAGTGCAGATAATTATCGAGCATATCGCCAATAGAAGAAAGGTAAGAATAAAATTACCATTTTGCCGGACATAGGAGAGCGGGATTTGTGTGATAAGCATCATGGAAGGATTGTCCAAGGGCTGTGCAACGAGGAGGGTGTCCCCTACGATAAAGGAATCTCTTGTTTCGTCCCACAGATTTACTTGGTCTGCGGCCAGCAGGCTTCCTATTTTCTTTTCATCACTGTGCATCAGGATCCGGTTGTCCTGATCGATGACGTAGCTTCTGCTGTCTGATGTATCGATAGGGGAACTCAGTAATTCCGAGAATTCCGACAGTCGTAAATGGCAGGCAAAGGCATAATTTAAAGATCCTGTGTAAATATTACGGTATGCATTCCAACAGGTCATGACACTTTTGGGGATGGCTGAAAAGGCCGCAGGAAACTGTAAGTCCTTATTGGTGCGCCAAAAGGAGCGGGAACCGGCGTCAAAAAGCTCCTGTTCCGTCATGTTATAATCAGACAGCCGGTTTAACGGAAAAAAGTTAATTCCATTGCCGTTGGGATTGATGAAGCAATCCTCCGGAAGAAAGACGGTTATCTGCAGGAGCTTAAACGTGCTCTTTATGGAGCCGATGCTGTTCCTGCTCTGCGAAAAGGCGGACAGGTATTCAGACAGGGGATAGAGCGGAGTCTTCTGCAGATGATACAGATAGAAGGATATCGAGTTAGAGAGGCTTTCTATCTGAGACAGCCGGTTGTTAATATTGATGGCGATCTGTCGGTTGGCAGCGCGGAGGGAATCAATGGTCCTGTTTTTTGACATGGAATAAGCCATATAGTAAGAGATCGAACTGGTTAAGAGCAGCGGAACGAGGCTGCATACTAAAGTAAGGCATACGAGTTTCTTATATACGGTGTTTAATTTCAAGTGGAACGAACTCAGAAATCTTTTTATGTTTTTTTTCATGGGAATCGGGAACCATCCTTACTGTTATGAACTGTGAATAAAAGCGTGATTTCATTATATCCAGCCCTATAATATAAGTCAATAATCACAACAATATTGGAGAAAACAGGTAAAAAATCTTAAAATCAGCATAAAAAAACATATTTCCACAGTCATATTTTTTGTCTATAATGTGCTTGTCTGACAAAACAAAACAAACAAGGAGGTATAGACTATGAAAAAGAGAGTCTTAAGCATTCTGCTGTGTGCAAGCATGACAGCCGGTTCTCTTGCAGGGTGTGCAGGGAAAACAAATGAAATAGGGGAAACCACAGGAAAGGAAGAACACGTTACCGAAGCTTCATCTGCAAAAGGGGAGACGTCTGGGGCGCAAATCACACTTTTCTGCGACGATGCGGCCACACAGGAGAACTTTCAGGATTATGTGGAGGCGGCGGAGCGTGCAACGGGTCTGAAGATTGAAGTACTTGCCATGCCGACTAATACAGACGACCGGACGGCTAAGGTTATGACAATACTTTCTTCCGGTGATGATACGGTCGATATCCTTTCCGTGGATCAGGAAATGATTCTCTCATTATCCGGAACCAATTATCTGGAACCGCTTAATGATGTGCTCACTCCGGAGGTTAAGGCAGTATATCCGGAATCATTCATTGAGATGAGTGATGGGAAAGGTGTTCCCATGTTTATGGAAATATTCTGTTTCTGGCTGAATTCCAAATACGTAAAGGAAGCCGGAATGGAATCCGTAAAGACGAGCGAGGAGTTTACGAAATTTTTAAAGGCGGTATCGAAGGAGGGTGTGTATGGCTACGGGGGCGGCTGGGAACAGACCTATGTATGGAACGATATAGGTGAGTTTGTAAACCTGTTCGGCGGTGATATGTACGACTGGTCCAATGAAAACACACAGGCAGCCGTAAAATTTATGAAAGAGATGGTTGACCAGGGGTATACACCTCTTTCACAGCTGGCGGATCAGTATACGGAATTGAATCAGCGTATTATGGACGGTTCATCCGCATCAATGCTGAATTACTCCAGCTTTATGCCAACGTATGATGCAGCCGGCAGATACGGAGAGGATGACATTTACATTGCCCCCATGCTGAATCTTGGGCAGGAGAAGACCTATGCCAATGGCTGGCAGTATGTGCTGAACGCTGCGTCACCGAATAAGGAAGCGGCAAAGGTTTTCTTAAGCTGGGCTGCAAGCCTGGAGGGACAGGAGACGTATGGCCGGACGTTTTCCAGACTTCCTGCAAGGACCGATGTCGTGGATGACCCGGATTTTACGGTACCGGGAATGGAGCAGCTAAAATCGTATCTGAAAACTACAACTCTGGTTCCTCGTCCGCTTCCGGTCAACTCGATGGAATATATCAACGATGTGGGTGCGCTGTTCCAAAAATATGTAAGTGATGAACTCAGCTTTGACGATTATATTGCAGGAATGCAGAAATGTATAAAAACGTATTTTCCAGATAAAGCAAAATAGTTCTGAGGAGGTAATGAATGAAGACAGAAAAAATAAAGAGTCCGGTAAAACGGACTCTTGGTGTAATAGGCTGGCTTCCATGGCTGATGATCCTTCCGGTGATCATAATCCGGTGTCTTACGACCCTTTATCCGGTCCTTATGACATTTATTAACAGTTTTCGTGATTTACATATTATTGGCGGAGGAACTGGAGCGTTTGCCGGCCTGAAAAATTATGCAAAGCTGCTGTCAGATGAAAAAATTGCCTCTTCCATGCAGTTTACCATTCTGTTTACCATTGTTTCCATGACATTTCATATCGTGCTCGGCGTGATTCTTGCCATGATGCTGAATATGAAATTCAAAGGAAAAAAGTTTCTGAGAACGATTGTGCTGATTCCCTGGGCTATGCCGATGATCGTAGCGGGGCGCGCCGCCAGATGGGGATTCAATGGAACGTACGGATTCGTGAATGATTTGATTGGACGGCTGGTTTCGGGATTTCATTATGACTGGTTGATCCACGTGGATGCGGCAAGGCTTGCAGTGATTATCGTTGACTTATGGAAAGATATCCCTTTCTTCGCCATCCTCGTGCTGGCCTCCCTGCAATTCGTCTCTGCAGACATCTATGAAGCAGCCAAAATAGACGGGGCTGGAGCAGTCAAAAGTTTTTTCTATATCACGATTCCGAGTATTCTGAAAACAGTGATGACCATATCCATATTTTTTACAATGTGGCGTATTACAAGCTTTGAACTGGTTTATGCCATGACTTCAGGCGGACCGTATGATGGAACCTCTGTACTGTCTTATCGGATTTTGATTGAAGCGTTTAATAATCTTAATCTGGGATATGCATCGGCAATCGCTGTGGTACTGTTTCTTATAATGCTGGTATTGACCGGAATCAATCTGTTTGCAATCAAGAAAATATCGGATTAGGGGGATGGAAATGGGACAACATTTGAAAAAGAAAATTTTTAAAGTATTTCAATGGGTTTTGACGGTATTGACAGCGGCGATTATACTGATACCGCTTTACTGGATTTTTATTTCTTCCGTCAAACCGTCAACGGAGCTTTTTACCAATCCCATCCAATGGATTCCCCGTCATGTCACGTTAAAGAGCTACCAGACACTAATCCATACCGTGGGTATCTTCCCTCAAATCAAGAACACTCTGATCATAACGGGGGTAACCCTGATTCTGTCAACGGTCATCTGTATACTCGCTTCGTATGCCTTTGAGCGTTATCCTTCCAAGGGACTGTCCATGGCTTACGGACTGATCGTATTTTCAGCTCTGATCCCTGGGATCGTGACGGCAAGGCCGCTTTATGACTATCTGAGGAGTTTAAAACTGGTAGATACGTATCCGGGACTGATTCTGCTCTATACCAGCTCCCTGATTCCGTTTACCATATTGATCCTTCGAAATTATTTGGGAAGCATTCCCATTGACATCGAGGAAGCGGCTGAGATCGACGGGGCAAATCATATGCAGAAACTTATGTTTGTGACTCTGCCGCTTATGAGGCCGGCTGTGGCAACTGTATGTATTATAAATTTTATAAGCTGTCTGAATGAGTTTTTTATCCCTCTGTTTTTCTCACAGAAGATCAAAGTACTGACTATTGGTATCTCAACCCTGCCAAGGGCCAATGCTTATGATGTGCCATGGGATTTATTAAGTGCCATGGGATGTGTGATTCTGGCGCCCATCATTATCTTTGTTATGATCTTCGAAGAAAATATTATGGATGGAATTATGGCAGGCGGCGTAAAGGCCTGAGCGCGGCGGAAAGCAATTTTCATGCACACTCGGAGCGGCATGAAAGAAAGGGAAATGAAACGATGTATAAGATTGATATGAGTCCTGCGAGACAGGAAAAAGACCGGAAAGAATTTGCAGGGGACATGCGGGAATCGGCCAGAAATCCGCTGGTTCCCGGGGCAAGAATCATCAGAGGAGGAGCGGCCGTCTCTGTTTATGACAACGAGACTGCCTGCAGAGAATGGAATTATCCTCTGAGCGAAGTGAATGACCTGGGTATCTTTTCCTACATGGAAAAAGAGGATGTGACGGATAACTGTCGGCCATGGGCGGTCCGGATGCATCCGGATATTACGGTTTATTACTATATACTGGAAGGCCGCGGAACCCTGATTCTGGGAAATGCCATGGGTGCGGCGGAGGAGCGTTTTGAATTCGGGGAACTTGAACTCGTCATTGTTCCGCGTGAAGTGCCTTACCGCATGGAAGGAGAATGGAAAGCCATCTGTTTTCATGCCAGGACAAGCGTTTATGGAAGTATGGCCGGTACCGTGCGTTTTCCCCATCCGGTCGTAACGCTTGACCGGCCGGAGAGGCCGGAAGAGGGGGAGGCGGCACATTTAAAGACACCAGGTACATATACGTGTTACAACCAGACAAAGACGATGGAAAGATCCTTTGGAAGAATCCTGGAAGCAGAGGAAATCCATAGGGAACAGACGGAGCCGGAGGCAGTAAACCGGCTGTACCGGGAAATTACCCCGGTGGATCCGCAGACTTCTGTGATGGATAACCGCAAAGAAGCGGAAAAAAATGGATCTGTCCTGGGGGCCAGGGTATTAAAACGAGTGGATGCTCCCCCGGTCTACAATGCCAATGCGGGGCTTAAACAGTCCAGCTATCCCCTCACATGGACCGATGATATTGCCATCTGCAATCTCGCTGAAAAATCAGCGGATTCTGACAGGGACAGGCCGTTTGATTCCCATTCCCATCCGGACATCGAAGAGTACAAGTTTATTCTGTCAGGCTCCGGCAGTGTCACGATCGGTGAAGGGGATGAAACCTGTGAGAGGGAATACTATGAGTTTAAAGCGGGGGATTTAGTGATCTTGCCAAGGGGGCTTGCTCATGCAGATGCCGGAGGCTACACCGCGCTCTACTTCCATGCGAAACAGAGCGTCTTTGGAAAAACACCGGGAGACAGTCTGTATCCCCATATTGCATACGTCTATACAAGGCCGCCGCGCCCCACAAAGGAAGAGGAAGAGGCGCTTAATGATCCGGGAACATTTATCAAGATGAATTCAAGAGAGACTTATAATGTATACTGTCCGAATCCGATTGTAAGAGTAGAGAAAAATCCTACGGATATGACTCATTTAAGGCCGGATTTATTTCCGCATACGGAGGAAAAAAGATGAAGCTGGGATTTGTCAGTGCGATATTAGCGGATTATACGTTTGAGGAGGTTATAGATTTTGCTTCTGAACATGGGTTCTCCTGCGTAGAGCTGGCATGCTGGCCGAAAGGGAACGTCTCCAGACGGTATGCCGGGGTAACGCATATTGACGTGGATAAGCTGGAGGAGCAGAATATTAACGCAGTCAGAGAGTACTGCAGGGAGAAAAAGGTAAGACTCTCTTCTATGGCTTATTATCCCAATCCGCTGGCGGAGAACAGGGAAGAAGCAAAGATTGCCGTCGCCCATCTGGAAAAGGTGATCGAGGCTTCGGCCAGACTGGGCATTTTAATGGTTACGACCTTTATTGGACGAAATCCTTCCAAGTCCCTGTCTGAAAACTTGGCCCTGTTCGAAGAGGTGTGGCGTCCGATCATCCGGTTGGCCGAAGACTGCGGCGTAAAAATTGGAATAGAAAACTGCCCCATGTTATTTACAGAGGATGAATGGCCGGGCGGACAGAATCTGGCGGTATCACCGGCAGTCTGGAGGGAAATGTTCCGGCGGATTGACAGTCCCTGCTTCGGCTTAAATTATGACCCGTCCCATCTGGTGTGGCAGCAGATGGATTATTTAAAACCAATATACGAGTTTCGGGATAAACTGTTTCATGTACATATCAAGGATATAAAAATATGGAAGGACCGCCTGGATGACAACGGCATACTGGCGGCGCCTCTTTCCTATATGACACCGAAACTTCCGGGACTTGGAGATGTGGAATGGGGGCGTTTCCTGTCGGCTCTGACGGATATCCGCTACGACGGAAGTCTCTGTCTTGAAATTGAAGACAAGTCATTTGAGGGATCGAAGGAATCCATCGAAGAAGCGATTCTGTTAAGTAAACGGTATATCAGTCAATTTGTATACGGAGGAAGGGAAGAATGGAGCAGATAAAGATTGGAATTATAGGAGCCGGATTTATCGGAAAACAGCATATCGAGGCAGTGCGGAGAATTCCGGGCCTTACGGTCCTGGCACTCTGTGATACAAATGAAAAAGCGGGCAGAGAAATCGCGCAGAATCTGGGCATCCCTGAGTTTTACAGCGATTACCATGAAATGATGAAGAACCCGGAGCTTGTATCCATACACAACTGCACACCAACCAATATGCATTTCGAGATTAACAGGGCGGCTCTGGAAGCTGGTAAACACATATACTGCGAAAAACCGCTGACAATGACTGTGGAAGAAGCGACGGAACTGATCAGACTGGCAAAGGAAAAGCACGTGTGTACAGGCGTCAATTTTAATTATCGGAACAATGTGATGGTTCACGAGATGAAGGACCGTGTCTGCAGACAGGCCATTGGGAAGGCTTTCATGGTATATGGGGAGTATTTACAGGACTGGCTGCTGTTCGATACGGATTATGACTGGCGGATGAATCCGGAGACCGGAGGAGTAAGCCGCGCAGTTGCCGATATTGGTTCCCATTGCTTTGATACCGCTCAATATGTGCTGGGCAGGCGGATTAAATCCGTATATGCAAATCTGATTCATCTGTATCCGGTCAGGAAAAAAACGGAAGAAGCTGCTGGTACTTTTGAAAAACCGGGACGGAACGGAAGACAGTATACGGAAATAGCCGTGCCTTCTGAAGACGCAGCCTTCGTCATGGCAGAGTTTGAAGACGGAATCCAGGGCCTTTTTTTTATTTCACAGGTATCAGCCGGAAAGAAAAACGGATTGGCCCTTACGGTTAATGGGACAGAAGCTTCTCTCACCTGGCAGCAGGAGCGGGCGGATCATCTGTTCATAGGGGAACGCGAAAACGGAAATGACGATATCTATGCGTCAGTTCAGAATGTCGGGAGCTATGCGGCGCCGTGGATTGCTCTTCCGGCTGGCCATTCTGTTGGCTGGGCTGATGCATTCTGCAATGGCATCACATCGTTTTACGGGCATATAAAGAAGCCGGAGCTGCCGTTTGTGCACGCCGGTTTTGAAGATGGGCGCCAGATCATGAGAGTGGTTGATGCGTGCATTCGAAGCAATGCAGAAAAACGCTGGGTAACAATAGAATCATAGTGCATTGGAACAAAAACCAGGCTGGAATTACGGAAATCTGAATGGCATTTTATCTTTGACTGTGGTATGATAGAGAAAATTATAGGAAGGAGTAAAATTATGCCATTTATTAATTCCAAGGTAAGTGTGCCGCTTACGGACAGTGATAAGGAAACGCTGAAGGGTAAGCTGGGACAGGCAATATCCCTGATTCCGGGAAAATCAGAAAGCTGGCTTATGGTTGGCTTTGAGGACAATTATTCTCTTTATTTCAAGGGGAAGAACGATACGAAACTGGCTTATGTGGAGGTGAAGATTTTCGGCGGAACTACGGATGAAGCTTACGATAAGCTTACGGCCAGACTGTGTCAGATCTATGAGGAGGTGCTGGGGATTCCTCAGGATAAGATTTACATCAAATACGAGGAAGTGGAACACTGGGGCTGGAACGGCGCTAATTTCTAGGAGGAAAAACCTATGGAATTGTGGGATGTTTACGACGAGAACAGGAAACTGACCGGTAAGACACATGAGCGGGGCGTGCCGCTGGGACCTGGAGAGTACCATATTATAGCCGATGTCTGGACCGTGAACCAGAAATCGGAGATACTGCTCACCAGAAGGCACCCGGATAAGCCGTACGGCCTTTTGTGGGAGTGTACCGGAGGATCTGTGCTGACGGGTGAGAACAGCGTGGAAGGGGCGCTCCGTGAGCTCTCAGAGGAGGTTGGAATCCACGCATCAAAGGACGAGCTTCATCTGATCCATTCCATCTGTTTAAAGGAGCGGTTCGTGGATACGTATATTACCCGCCAGAATGTGAATCTGGAAGATTTAGCGCTTCAGACGGAGGAAGTGGTAGATGCGAAGTTTGTCGTATTTGATGAGCTGATGGAGATGTGGCGTCAGGGAATCGTGGTTCCGAAATCCAGATTTCCGCTCTATAAAGATAAGATAGAGAGTTTCATCCGGCCGTCATGACTTCATGACGACCGAATGTGTATATTCATTTTTCAAACGAGTATGATATTTTCCGGAAACGACGGCCTGGTAGAGGTGAGAACAGAACAGATCCTTCTGAAACATCTTCCACGCCGTTCCTTCCAGAAGATTGCCGGCGTCGGCCGTTTTCGTAATGAGAGGGATGGTCCCTCTTTTTTTGATGTCTGAAAGGACCGCGGAAGCACCGCGGTTAAAGCCGAGGACACGGGCGTAAGGCGCATAATCTGCGGCGCGGCCGGCCATAATCTCCTGATCCGTGATGCCGAGCAGAAGATGAAGCAGGGCGCGGCTGATTCTGGTATAGGTGTACTGCCGGGTCTTCAGCGCGCCTATCCGGTCTTCAAAAGAAGAGAAGGAGAGAATCTCCTTCCTGATTCTGGCCGCTAAGTCATCCGAGACATCGAGATACTGCTCAAAGGGATCCGATGCCGCCGTCATGCGCAGCAGCGCCGTATTAAGCAGCGTCGAGAAATCATTTAAAAAGACTGGATAAGCCTGTTCCAGGAAGTGCCCGGCAAATGAAGGCATACCCTGGAGAACGGAGGTGGGAAGCCCCTCGCCGCTGTTTGATGCGTTTGCTTCCAGCTCTTTTCGAATCGCAGAGGCGGAGCAGAAGACGTTGGAAAATCCGGTGTCGTGATATCCGCTTCCCTGACGCAGGACCGTGATGGGCCGGATGGGGCTTTTTCGTCTTATGAGGGCCTTTGCATATTCGATTCCCAATATGTTGTTGGGAGAATCCAGGAGCTCTTTATCGAAGTCGCCGGTTAAAGAGAGTGCGTGCGCCCGAGCCTGGGGCCAGGTGAAGCCTTTTTTAAGCTGTTCCTTCAGTGCCGCCGTATAAAGGTCCGGTTCTGAGGCTAAAATAGAAGCAGCACGGGAAATTTCTTCCATATTGCCGCATTCGCTTCCAAAACAGACGGAACCGACAACGCCCAAGCGGTCCAGGAGCGCGATCCCACAGGCAGCGAAATCTTCCGCACTGCTGGCGGCGAAGATGGACGGCATCTCCAATACAAGATCGGCACCGGCTTCCAGGGCCATGGCTGTTCTTGTGTATTTGTCGAAAATCGCCGGGGCGCCTCTCTGAACAAAGTCACCGCTCATGACGGCGACACAGTATTTAGCGCCGGCCAGTTCTTTGGCTTTTTGTATGTGCCAGGCATGTCCCTTGTGGAGCGGATTGTATTCCGCTATAATGCCGACGATGTAAGCATTTTCATTTTTCGTCATAAATTACGTCCTTTTTTTGCTGTTTTCCACTCTATTATGCAATTGTTTCATAAAAAATGCAAATTATTTCGAGACAGCACTTGAAAATTTTAATCAAAGCACATAGAATAGAAGCAGAATTGTAATATTCATTCATATTATTAAAAAGAACAGGAGAGAATATAGGTATGAAATTCTTGGTAGAAACGTCAGCGCGTCATGTACATTTAACTCAGGAACATCTTGAGATTTTATTTGGTAAGGGATATGAACTCACAAGAAAGAAAGATTTATCCCAGCCAGGACAGTATGCATGCGAAGAGAGAGTTACCATTGTAGGTTCCAAAAAAGAATTAGCCGGCGTATCCATCTTAGGACCGGTCAGAAAGGCAACTCAGGTAGAGCTTTCTTTAACGGATGCCCGTGCCATTGGCGTAGCGGCACCGATTAAGGAATCCGGAGACATCGCTGGAAGCGGAGCATGTAAGATCGTCGGACCATGCGGAGAGATTGAGATCGCAGAGGGCGTAATCGCTGCAAAGCGTCATATACATGCAACCAACGCAGATGCCGAGGCACTGGGCGTTAAGAACGGCGATATTGTCTCCGTTAAGGTTGATACAGACGGCAGAAGCCTTGTATTCGGCGACGTAGTAGTTCGTGTAAGCGACAGCTATGCGCTGGCTATGCATATTGACACGGATGAATCCAATGCCGCTGCCTGTGGCAGAGAACAGTACGGCGAAATCGTAAAATAATAAAAGGAGAAATACTGTAAAATGAAGATTTTAGTTATCAACTGTGGAAGTTCTTCCTTAAAATATCAGTTAATCGATATGGAGAACGAAGAGGTTTTAGCAAAAGGATTGTGTGAAAGAATCGGTATCGAAGGCTCCAATTTATCCCACAAGGCAGCAGGCAAGGAAGAACTGGAAGTTAAAAAAGAGATGCCGAATCACACGGTAGCGATCAAAATGGTCATGGACGCTCTGGTAGATCCGGAATACGGCGTGATCAAGGATACCAGCGAAATCTCTGCAGTCGGACACCGCGTACTGCACGCAGGGACTGTCTACAGCGACTCCATCGTTGTTAATGAGGATGTAAAGAAAGTAATCCGCGACTGCTTCGATTTAGGACCTCTTCACAATCCTGCAAACTTAATGGGAATTGAAGCGTGTGAGGAAGCGATGCCGGGAACACCGAACGTAGCCGTATTCGATACTGCATTTGGTATGAAGATGCCGGAGAAGGCAAGCTTATATGCGATTCCTTACGAATATTATGAGAAGTACAGCATTCGCCGTTACGGCTTCCACGGGACAAGCCACAGCTACGTATCCAAGGAAGCGATCAAGTACTGTGAATTAGACCCTGAGACAGCAAAAGTTATTGTCTGCCATTTAGGAAACGGCGCCAGCGTATCTGCTTCCATCGGCGGCAAGTGCGTTGATACCAGCATGGGCTTAACTCCGTTAGAGGGCCTGATCATGGGTACCAGAAGCGGTGATATCGATCCGGCTGTCGTACAGTTTATCTGCAACAAAGAGGGCAAGGATGTCAATGAAGTCCTGAATATCCTGAATAAGAAATCCGGTATTCTCGGAATGTCTGGCGGCGTATCCAGTGATTTCAGAGATGTTCAGAAGGCACAGGGCGAAGGAAACCATAAGGCAGATGTTGCGATCCAGGCATTCATCTACCGTGTGGCTAAATACATCGGCGCATATGTAGCTGCTATGAACGGCGTTGACGCCATCGTATTTACCGCTGGTGTCGGTGAAAACGATAAGCCGATCAGAGGCGCTGTGTGCGAATATTTAGGATATCTCGGCATCGAGATCGATCCTGAAATCAACAAGGCAAGAGGAAAGAGAGTGACCATTTCCACTCCGGAATCCAAGGTAAAGGTATGCGTAATCCCGACCAACGAGGAGCTGTCCATCGCCAGAGAAACCTTAGCTCTTGTGAAATAACTGGTTGTTTAATATTGGAAATATTATGTTGACAAATGATGCGCGCCTGTGTATAATAGCATAGGTGCGTATTAATGGAGATTAATATGCTTATTAATTTGTCAGAGTTGTTTACCCTGGAAGGGAAAGAGAAAACTTATACACCCGATATTGAAATGGACATCTATCATTGCCCTAACGGCGATTATGAGGTGGCCTCCAAGGATAAGGTGGTTCTGCGAATTATGAATCTGGGAAACCGGAAGCTGGAAATTGAGGGGAAGGCAAAGCTTACTCTGAAAGTTCCGTGTGACCGCTGCCTCGATCCGGTGGAAGTACCGTTGGAATTTGATATTATCCGCACTCTGGATTTGAATGAATCCGAGGAAGAGCGTGTAGAAGATCTCGATGAACAACCATATTTAAGTGGTTATAATCTGGATGTGGACCAGTTGGTTTGTGATGAACTCATACTGAATCTGCCTATGAAGGTTCTCTGCAGTGAAGACTGTAAGGGGATTTGTAATAGATGTGGAACAAATCTCAACCATGAGACTTGCGACTGCGATACAAGGTCTTTGGACCCCAGAATGGCGGTCATCCAGGATATTTTTAAACAGTTTAAGGAGGTGTAACCATGTCTATCTGTCCAAAGAACAAATCTTCTAAAGCTAGAAGAGACAAACGTAGAGCAAACTGGAAGATGAGTGCTCCGAACTTAGTTAAGTGCAGCAAGTGCGGCGAACTTATGATGCCTCACAGAGTTTGCAAGGCTTGCGGTTCTTATAACAAGAAAGAAATCATCAGCGTTGAAGACTAATTTTCAACAATCTCTATGACATGAACATGAAGTGCAATGAAGACCCCCGGAGGATTTCCTCCGGGGGTTTTTGTTTGTGGATTTGTATTATTGTTACGCTGTCGGTTATGATCGGACGGTACTCTGGTTATAAGCTGCAGACAGAAACAGGGGAGAACTTAACCGATATGGAAGGCCGCCAGCTCACTTGTCTCCGATGGAAGTTACAGAATCGATTGCAGTACTATTTTTTCCCAACTATCATTTCACTGGATATTTTTCAGCAATTGTGGTATTCTATTCTTAACAAGAACATATGTTTGTATTGGAGGCATCCAGCTATGAAAACATCTGAAAATCGAATCTATGCGGCCATCGACTTAAAGTCGTTTTACGCCTCTGTGGAATGCATCGAACGCGGGCTTGATCCGCTGACCACCAACCTTGTCGTGGCAGATGCAAGCCGGACGAGCAAGACGATCTGTCTCGCGGTTTCCCCGGCGCTCAAGTCCTATGGTATTCCGGGGCGTGCCAGATTGTTTGAGGTGATTCAGAAGGTGAAAGAGGCGGATCCGGCCCATTCCATCGACTATATCGTAGCACCACCCCGCATGGCGCTGTATATGGAATACAGTACAAGGATTTATAATATTTATCTGCGCTACATTGCGCCGGAAGATATCCACGTTTATTCCATAGATGAGGTGTTCGTGGATATGACCGACTATCTGCATACCTACAGGCTTACAGCCCGTGAGCTTGTCAGAAGGATGATCATGGATGTGTTAAAGGAGACTGGTATTACGGCCACGGCAGGCATAGGGACGAACCTGTACTTAGGGAAAGTCGCCATGGATATCGTAGCCAAACACATCGCGCCGGATGAGAATGGGGTCAGAATCGCGGAACTGGATGAGGATTCCTACCGCCGCATATTATGGACACACAGACCGCTTATGGATTTTTGGCGAGTGGGGCGTGGGTATGCAAGGAAGCTGGAGGCCGCCGGTTTGTATACCATGGGGGACATTGCCAGATGCTCCCTGGGGAAGCCGACGGATTACCATAATGAGGAGCTGCTCTACAAGCTGTTCGGCATCAACGCAGAGCTTCTCATAGACCATGCGTGGGGCTGGGAGCCCTGTACGATGGCAGACGTGAAGGCTTATAAACCGGAGACGAACAGCACCGGCGCCGGCCAGGTGCTGCAGTGTCCCTACGACTATGCGAAGGCGAGACTGATCGTCCAGGAGATGACAGATCTGCTGGTGCTGGATTTGGTTGATAAGGGCCTTGTAACAGATCAGGTGGTGCTGACTGTGGGCTACGATATTGAGAATCTGACGAGGCCTGAGATCAGTAAAAAGTATAAGGGAGCTGTCACCACAGACCACTACGGCCGCAGGGTTCCGAAACACGCACATGGAACGGTGAATCTAAACCGGCAGACTTCTTCCACAAAACTGATCATGGATGCCGCCATGGATATGTTCGACAGGATCGTTGATCAGGATCTGCTGGTCCGCAGGATTTACATTACCGTGAATCATGTGGTGGAGGAAAGCAGCATTTCAAGGCAGGAGAGCTTTGAACAGATGGATCTGTTTACCGATTACGAGGCTCTTCAAAAGCAGAGGGAGCGGGAAGAGCAGGAGCTGGAACGGGAAAGACAGCTTCAGAAGGCTGTCCTGGATATTAAGAAGAAATTCGGGAAAAATGCCCTCTTAAAAGGTATGAACCTCGAAGAGGGGGCCATGACAATCGAACGCAACCACCAGATCGGCGGTCATAAGGCATAATTATACAGGAGGTATCCATGCAGAGAGAGACGGATCGACCAGATCGCTATGACGACATCATTCATTTGCCCCATCATGTTTCCACTATACATCCCAGCATGGCGGTATCTGACCGCGCGGCGCAGTTTTCTCCGTTTGCGGCCCTGACCGGCCATGATGCGGCCATTCAGGAAACGGCGCGGCTGACTGACCAGAAGATTGAACTTGATGAAAACGGCAAGGAGATTTTGAATGATAAACTGCTGCTGTTGATAGAAAAAATAAAGGAACAGCCAGCCGTAACGGTCATCTTTTTCGTTGCAGACGAGCGAAAAGCCGGCGGTTCCTATGTCACTGTCCATGGCCGTGTCAGGAAAGTGGATCGTTACAGGGAAGTACTGATTTTGCTGGATGGAACGGTAATTCCCCTCGATGATATTATTGAAATAGAGGGCGAGGCGTTATGTCCTGTGGACTTTAGATTTTATTGATAAATTCTATCACCGTTTCAAGCCGACCATGGAACATTCCGTTTATGAATATGAAACAGTTCCGGCCTTTGCATATAAATAAATGCCGCAGCGCCAATGAGAACCATGGCACATTTTCCTGCTACGGACGAGAGCGGCATGGAAAACGCGGGATCCAGGTATTCCAGTGTCAGTGGGTAATGTGAGAAAAGAGCGCCGCTGTAGAGATCGAGGCTTTCGGGAAGCGGGAGAAAGCCTATCCCGAATACCAGTGCCATCAAAGGGAAAAGGAGGGAGGCGTGAATTTGTCCCGCCAGCATACCGATTCCCAGCAGAAGGATCATCGGAGGCAGGACCGCCGTCAGCGCCGGCACCACGTACTCACCGACAGGGACGTCCCCGCCGAATAAGGCCAGCAGGAATCCGATTCCCAGGGTTGCCAGAAGAAGAACCAGCAAAAGCCAGGCCGCGGCCGCAGCGCCGCATTTTATGAGCCGGTAGACACCCGGATTCTGCGCCGCCGTGGTGGTCAGCACAGCTGTGCGGCGAGCCGTATTGCTGCACTGGTTCCACACAAGGAACAGCAGGGCCACACAGAGCAGGGGCAGTAGCTGTGACAGATAGCTGCCAAAACTCCAGGGGGAAAAGGGCGCGGTATGGGCTGTGCCCAGAATCGTTGTGGTATTTAATATCTGCCATCCATACCAGATGGTTACGGCGCCTAAGCCGAGGTAAAATTTGCTGAACACCATACGGCGCAGCTCATATCGGAATATCTTATTCACGTTCCACCTCCCCTTTCTTTAAGCCACAGGCATCTAAAAAATCCTTCAGCGTGATCATATCGGACGATCCAGAGGCCTGCCTGGTGTAGAGTTCGGACCAGATTTCATCAATTTTCTGCGGACCTGCCTTCTCGGCGGCGCGGTAGATCATCAGGGCGTTGCCGTCATACCAGTTAGCGCTGCTTTCGGAGGCCAGAATCTCATTTGAGTAGCGTTTTGGAAGGCGGTCTAAGTATTCCGGATGGCGCTGATAAAAGGACGCGTGCTGATCCTCCATGACAGCCTTCCATTTGTCTGTATAGTTTTCCCGGGCATAGTCTTCGCCCATAATTTCTCTCATAAGACGGTAGGTGGTATAGACGGTGATTCCCTCGTCATTCCAGTCCTCGTCCTCCGGATCATACAGCGTTGCGCCTAAGCCCCACCACTGGTGGATGATTTCATGGGCCAGGACCTCGGCGCTGGCCGGTCCTTTGTCCGGATTGCCCAGATTCTCGTCGCTGAAGTACGTTTCCCCCATGCCGCTGATGCTGCGGTTAGCAAAACCACCGAATTGAAATGCAGTCAGCTGGACGATCTTAAACGGTTTGTCTTCGGTAAAGGAACGGGGACCATAGTGACTGGTGCAGTAGGCGATGGCCTGTTCCATCAGCTCCAGGGCTCCGTTTTCCAGGCGTGACTGGTATTTTTTGCTGTAGTAAAACTGGATAGGCATACCGCTGCCTGTAGCCAGCTCTTTATAGACATAGTCTCCGGCAAACAGCTGGATCCGCTCGGTTCCCTGATCGGTAATGACCCAGCTGACGGTCCCGTCACGATTATCGGAAAGCTGCTTTGGAGAACCGGTAGAGACGGGAGTCATAGCAGCCGGCAGCGTGATGGTTAAGGTGACAGGCGTATCTTCATCCTCCACGGGGGCGCAGCCTGCTACCGTGGGAGCGAGATGGTGGCTTGCAAGATAAATGCCTCTGCTGCTGATGTAGTTTCCGGACAGCTCCCGTTCCTGCGCATTCCAGATGCGGGGCATGCCTCCGTATGTAATCACAAGGCTGATTTCCTCATCCGCAGGCAGCGTACACCGCAGCTCTCTGGAAGCGATATAGTCATTTTTCAGATCCTCGAAAGGAAGCGGCTCCCCATTTGCAGTGATGGAACGGACACGATAGCCACTGTTTAAATTAAAGTAAAGCTCCTGTGGACTGCCGGAATTGTTGCGAATCTGCCAGGAGGCTTCCCCCGATAGAGTCCCCATCAGGAAGCTGTCGATGGTCACGCTCAGGGATGTACTCTCTGTGGTCAGATGTTCATGAAAACGATCGGCTGTCTCCATGGAAATCCAGTCCTCGGGACAGTGGTCTATAAAGGGCTGCCTGTTCCATAAGACAGCACCCAGAAGCAGAAGCAGTATGGAGAAAATAGGGAGTACCGGTCTTTTGATTCTGTGAATCAGGGAACCGGCTGCCCCTTTTCCGTACTGCCGGACACACAGAAGAGAGAGAAGCCAGCCGCCGCCCAGCAGGCACAGCCAGACCAGACGGCTGTAGAACGCGGTGCGCCATACGACAGCGCTCCCGAAGGCGTCGGACAGGGTGGAAACCAGAGGAATATTCCAGTGAGCGAGAAAATACTGGCTGCACCAGCGGCTGCGCGAAAAGATCACAGCGGCCAGCAGTGCAAGAACGCTCACATCCAGCCGTCCGGTTATCTGAATCGCCATGGCAGCAGCCAGAGTCCCCATGACAGGACCTGACAGCAGAAATAAGAGAACGGCCAGCCAGTAATCTGAGAAGGAGAACACGATATTTAATTTCCACATGGTGTACGGAAGGTAGAGAATCCCGACAGCCAGGGACGTCAGGACAGCCAGACTCAACACAGCCAGCAGCCGTATGGCGTGCATCTTCACAGGCGGGATAATCGTCTCTATGAGGGCTGCAGTGCCGCTCCGGGCGGGCTGATCCAGGGCCGCAAGGATCAGCAGGGCGAATAGAAGCGTCCCTGCCATTCCGCCGGTCAGCATCGGATTCGCCAGATAGAGCGCGCCCATGGAATCTCCGAAGGTAGGATGATAAAAGGAATAGCCGGCAATTGGGGCCAGCGCGGTCAGTGCGGCGGCCAGCCAGGCCAGACGGTTCCGCATGAGACGGCCGAATTCCACACGAAAGAGTGAGGATGCATTCATATTATTGCCCCTCCTTTGTGATGAGGTAGAGATAAGCGTCCTCCAGTGTGGGTTCTGCCGCCTCGGCCTCCGGTGGAAGAGTCTTTGCCACGCCGCGGCAGAGCACACCCTTTGCCGTATTGATCCGGGAGGTGATGTGAAGGCCAGAATCTCTGCGTATACTGGCAGCGCAGGGAAACACGCCCACATGCCCGGAAGCCTGACGGATCAGCTCCTCGGGAGTACCTGTGAAAAGGATACGGCCATGGTCGATGATGATGAGACGGTTGCACACAGACTGTACATCGTCGATGATATGAGTGGACAACAGCACCAGTTTGTTCTGCGCCGTTTCTGAAAATAAGTTCCGAAAACGAATACGTTCCTCGGGATCCAGGCCTACGGTAGGCTCATCGAATATCAGGAATTCAGGCATTCCCAACAGAGCCTGTGCGATTCCTACCCGCTGGCGCTGTCCGCCGGACAGAGTCCGTATACGGGTTTTGCGCAGTTCCTTTAAGCCAGTGGCAGCGAGCGCCTCGTCAATAGCGGCTCTGCTGTCAGAACAGCCCTTGAGAGCAGCCATATAGTCCAGAAACTGCCAGACCGTAAGCTCGTCGTAAAGTCCGAAATGCTGGGGCAGGCAGCCGAGTTTTGCCTTTAAAGCTTGTTCACATTTCACCAGGGGCTCGCCGTCAACGGTTATATCTCCTGAGGACGGCAGAAGCCCTGCGACCAGCAGCTTCATCAGCGTTGATTTTCCGGCGCCGTTGGGGCCGAGAAGGCCAATGAGGCTTGGACTTTCCATCGTCAGGCTGATATCGTGAAGCGCCTGCTTTCCTGTTGGATAGATCATGTTTACATGTTCAATAGTGATCCGCATATTGTTTTTCCTCCTGCGTTTATTCCCATTGATTATAAATGATCCATTTGGAGGTGAGGTGGATTTTATGTGTAGTTTTCATGGAGACTGTCGATTTTTTGATAACTGAAATTCACCGTCACCCGGACTCCGATTCCGGTATTCATGACCGTGCACACGGCCTCATGACGGTCCAGAATCATCCTGGCAAGATAGAGCCCGAGACCGCTGCCTCCGGTTTCACGGCTACGGGATGCTTCTACCCGGTAAAAGGGTTCAAAGAGGCGGGGGAGTGATTCTGGTGGGATGTGGACTCCGCTGTTCTCTATGTCCAGGATAAACCCCGTGTCCTTTTCGGAGAGAGTGACTGAAATAAGAGCCGCGTCCGGTGAGTATTTCAGCGCATTGGTCAGCAGGTTGGATATGGCGCAGCTCAACAGGACCCGGTCTCCCTGGATCACGGCTTTTGGCGGTAAAGAGACGGATATCTGTTGTTCTTTCAACTGTGCGAAATCTTCGGCCAGGTCAAGCTGTTCCTGAATCAGTTCCGTCAAGCTGACCGGATCGCTGCGGACAGCGGAGTCGTCCTGTTCCATACGGAAAATCGTCAGCATTTCCTGAATCAGCTTCTCCATGCGGCCGGTTACAGCGAGAGAACGGGCCAGATATTTATCCCGGTCCTGATAGATGTCCACCCCGGCCAGCATACCGGAAAGCTGTCCTTTCAGGACTGTAATCGGTGTTTTCAGTTCGTGGGAAGCGGCGGCAAAAAAGGCGGACCGGCGGCGTTCCATCTCGCGTTCGCGGTCGATGTCCTGCTGAAGAGAATCGTTCGCGTCCCGGAGTTCGGACAATGCCTCTCTGAGATGGTCGGAGAGTTCATTTAAATTTCTGCCAAGCATACCGATTTCATCTTTTCGTGTCTCCGGACATTTCCAGTCGAAATCGAGGGACGCCAGCTTTCGGGAGATAACGCTGAGCCTGACAATGGGCCGGGTGATGCAGCGGGAGTAAAAAAGAGCCCCCAGCAGGGAAATGACAAGCATGATCAGAATAAGACAGGGCAGCACGCGCCGCATGGCCTCGGAGGTCTCATTGACAGCGGAAACGCGGATAACGACGCTTAAATCATACGGCTTGCCGCTTCCCTTAAACGTTACGGCCGCATTCCAGTCTGTACTCGTATATTCCACTTCCGAGGAATCGGCAAAGACTGCGGTAGCAGTGGAACGGCATGTGGATACGGAAGAGCCATCGTCTTCTATGATGACTGAATCCACAGCATCCTCCTCCGGTGCATTGCCGGGCAGGAGGGACGTTTCTCCGTCCCTGGCCGTAATCCGAATCTCCGCGTTGTTCTCCTTCTCAAAACGGGAGATCAGCGGACCGCTTTCCTCAAAGGGCGTTTCCGCCAAATCACTGATCAGCCGGTCCACCTTTTCGTTTAAATTATCGGCAATGATGGAGCGGTAGGATATCGGCGTCGCCCATGCGAGGAAGAGATAGGTTACACTGCTGGATATGAGCAGAATCATGATCGTCATCAAGAAAATGCGCGCAGTCAGACTTGTCCGGATATCAATGAATCTTTTCAACACGGTATCCCACCCCCCTTACCGTTTCAATATAGTCACGGTTCAGCTTCTTTCGCAGATTTTTGATATGGCTGTCCACGATGCGCTCATCACCGATAAAATCGTAATTCCACAGTTGTCCCAACAGCACAGAACGGGTCAGAACGCGCCCCTGATTCTGTAAAAGCTCTTTTAAAAGTTCAAATTCCCGGGTGGTCAGATCGAGCAATACTCCATCTACGGTTACCCGGTACGCGTCTAAGTCCATGACGATGTCACGGTAGATGAGCTGACGGCTTTCTGCATCAGACCCGGTCCGGCGCAGGACCGCGGCAATTTTTCTCAAAAGTATGGGCATGGAAAATGGTTTTGTCACGTAGTCATCGATCTGCAGATCGAATCCGCGGATCTGGTTTTCCTCTGTATCCAGAGCCGTCACCATGATGACCGGCACATCAGATTCCCTGCGGATGAGCTCGCATACGCCGTAGCCGTCGATCTTGGGAAGCATTAAGTCCAGCAGGATCAAATCCCAGCTTTCCCGGTGGAAACAGTCCATCGCCTGGATTCCGTCACTGGCCGCAGACACGCTGTAACCGGCATCACGCAGATATGCACAAAGCATTTCCTGAATATCGGGTTCGTCTTCAATAACTAAAATTCGTTTCATAGGTTACTCCTCCTGTAAGCCAGTATATCATGGCTCTTTGAATTTTGCGTGGAGTTTTCTGAGATTCTTACTTTAAATTATTTGTTTAAATACAGTTATATTGGCAGGAATAGAATGTAAACTTTATAATGATACAAGTTGACATTTGCGTTATTTATTGGTAATATCTATATTATTACAATTGTAAACTTAATATATATTATAGTTTACAATCAAAAAAGCAACAGGAGGAACTATGGCAGAAAGAGCAGAAAAGAAACTACAATACACCTCGGCGATAAACCTTACATACACCGCCATGTTTACAACGCTGATTGCCGCCGGAGCGTTTATCAAAATTCCGGTGCCCGTGGTGCCGTTTACGCTTCAGTTTTTATTTACCATGCTGGCGGGGCTGCTGTTAGGCGGAAAGGGCGGAGCGCTCAGCGTAGCCCTCTATATGATATTAGGCTTGGCCGGGCTTCCGATTTTTGCGGAAGGAGGCGGGCTCTGGTACCTTTTAAAACCCAGCTTCGGTTATATCATCGGTTTCTGTCTGGCAAGCTATGTAACTGGAAAAATGGTTGAAAAGCAGTATCCACTGACGATTAAAAATCTGCTGACCGCAAATTTCACCGGCCTGTTCATCGTTTACGGTGTGGGGATGATTTATTACTATATCATCTGCAATTTCATCATCAATACGCCGATCGGACTGTGGCCTCTGTTTTTGTACTGCTTTATTCTGGCAGTTCCGGGTGATCTCTGTTTGTGCGTTCTGGCCGCGTATCTTGTAAGGCGCATTCAGCCTGTTATGAGGAAAATGAGGGGAATGGGAATATGATTGAAGAATTAAAGGAACGGGTATTGGCAGGAGGACAGATTAATCGGGCAGAAGCGCTGCGTCTGGCGGAGGCGCCGTTAAAGGAGCTGACCGAAGCTGCGGATGAAATCCGTATCCGCTTTTGCGGCCGCACATTTGACCTGTGCACAATTATCAATGGAAAATGCGGCAGATGTTCGGAGGACTGTAAGTACTGCGCCCAGAGTGTCCATTACCAAACCGCCTGCACCGGGGCGTATGAGCTCCTGTCAACGGAAAAGCTTGTGGAACAGGCGAAATATAACGCGGAACAGGGCGTCCTTCGTTATTCCATTGTGACCTCCGGTAAAAGGCTTTCTGACCGGGAAGTGGATGCAGTTTGTGAAAGCATACGCGAAATAAGAGCACAGACCGGAATTTTGGTATGCGTTTCTTTCGGACTCTTATCAGAAATGCAGTTTGAGAAACTGAAACGTGCCGGGGCATCACGGGTACACTGTAATCTGGAGACGTCTGAGCGTTATTTCCCCCAGGTCTGCACCACGCACACCTACCGCGATAAGATTGAGACCTTAAAGGCCGCCGTAAGAGCCGGACTTGACGTCTGTTCCGGCGGCATCATTGGCCTGGGGGAGACTATGGAGGATCGTATTGATATGGTCCTGACTGCCAGGGAACTGGGAGTTAAATCGATACCGGTAAATCTGCTGAATCCGATTCCGGGAACCCCTTATGAACATAATCCGGTTCTCACCAACGAAGAATTATGCCGAACGGCGGCCGTATTCCGTTTTCTGATCCCGGATGCCTCCATACGCCTGGCAGGCGGCCGGGGGCTGGTAGGGGATAAAGGGAAGATGTGTTTTAAGAGCGGGGCTAACGCAGCCATAAGCGGAGATATGCTGACCACCGCAGGGATTACGGTACAGACGGATATGGAACTGCTGAAAAACATTGGATACGAGGTAAAATTGAACGATGAGTAAAAGTATTTTTATCACCGGGACAGGGACGGATATCGGAAAAACGTTTGTGACTGGTCTGATTATCAAAAAACTGCATGAGAGCGGACACAGCGCTGCCTACTATAAAGCTGCCATGAGCGGAAATGAACGCAGGGAAGACGGGAGCCTGATACCGGGGGATGCGCTGTATGTAAAAACAGTCTCCGGCATCGGACAGCCTTTGGAGGAAATGTGTCCGTACATCTATGAAAATGCCTTTTCTCCTCACCTTGCCTCGCGGCTTGAGGGAAATCCGGTGCAGATGCAGGTGGTGAAAGAGGGCTTCGAGGTCGTAGGCCGGAAGTATGAGTTCGTCACTATGGAGGGCAGCGGCGGCATCCTCTGTCCCCTCTGCTACGACAAAGCAAAGATTCAGCTGGAGGATGTAATCAGAGAACTGGGACTGGCCTGCCTGATTGTCGCAGACGCGGGGCTCGGCACAATTAACGATGTGGTTCTCACGGCCGGGTACATGCGCGCTCGGAATATTCCCGTGAAAGGAATTATTTTCAACCATTTCCACCCCGGAGATGTGATGGAAGAGGACAATCGGATCATGTGTGAATCACTGACAGGCCTTACCGTGCTGGCCTGTGTCAAAGACGGCGATACGGAGCTGGCCATGGAGGCAGAAGCACTGGCGTCGTTATATGAGCCGGGAGAGGAGGTATCCGTATGATCTGGTATCCATATCAGCAGATGAAGACGATGAAACCTCCTTATAGGATTGTCAACGCGGAGGGCGTCTGTCTTTATACGGAGGAGCGGAAATTGATAGATTCTGTATCGTCCTGGTGGAGCGTGATTCACGGTTATAAGCATCCGGTGCTGACCGAGGCGGTCAAGTCTCAGGCGGACTGCTTTTCCCATGTCATGCTAGGGGGACTGACCCATGAACCGGTGGAAAAGCTGTCGGCCAAACTGCAGGAATGGCTGCCGGGAGATTTAGACTACTGCTTCTTTTCGGACTCCGGAAGCGTGGCGGTGGAGGTGGCCCTGAAAATGGCGCTGCAATTCTATACAAACCGGAATATCAGACGGGAGAAAATCCTGTCTCTGACTCATTCTTACCACGGCGATACCTTTAAAGCGATGGAAGTAGGAGACGATGAGGATTACCACTTCGCCTTCGGGGAGAAAAAGAATGTTATTCATATACCGACGGAAATACCGGCTCTGGAGGAAGCATTTCACCTTCATCACGACGAACTGAACTGCCTGATCGTCGAACCGCTTCTGCAGGGAGCCGGTGGCATGCTCATGTATGACATATCTTTCTTAAAGCGGGCCAGAGAACTGTGCGATGCGTATGACGTGCTTCTGATCTTTGATGAGGTGGCCACCGGCTTTGGCCGGACAGGGCACCGGTTTGTGGCCGATCTGGTATGCCCCGATATTCTGGTGCTGGGAAAGGCGCTGACCGGCGGCTATATCGGGCATGCGGTGACGGTTGCGAACCACAAGGTATACCAGGGCTTTTACGGGGATGATCCCTCCCTAGCGCTGATGCATGGCCCTACTTTTATGGGAAATGCCCTGGCCTGCAGTGTGGCGTTAAAATCGATTGAACTTTTCGAGTCGGAAGACTATATGGCGAAAATCAGCCGAATTGCGGCGATTACCAGGAGAGAGATGGAGGGCTTCGAGGACAGCCGCATAAAAGAGGTGCGCATGATGGGTGGCTGCGTCTGTGTGGAGGTCTTCGATCCGGCTGTATTGGAAGGATACCAGCAGTTCGCATTTGAACGTGGGGTATTCAGCCGTCCGTTTTTGAGATATCTGTACGCGATGGTTCCGTATGTGATCGAGGAGGCGGAACTGGTAATGGTATTGGATACGATGAAGACCTGGTTTCTGAGGCGTTAATCAGGGCATTGCATGCCTGATCAGGTTTTCGGACGGGATAAGCCTGTAATCTGATAAATAAAACGGTAATTTGATAAAAGAGATGGGCTGACGGTTAAAAAATATATTAAACGTCAGCCCATTTTGTATGTTCTTGATTCATTGATAACGGGATCTGTTCCTTAAATGCAGCGGTTGGCTGACAAATATTGTTGTCAAAATGTGTTGACAAAGAAAGTTGTCAATGCTATACTAAGGTGACAAGAATAGTTGTCAAATTGCAAATGGTAATTGTCATATGGAAAGGAGAGTTATGCCATTATATAACAGGTTGAAGGAGCACCGGGCAAGGCTCGGCGTGAATCAGGCGGAGTTGGGTAATCTGGCAGGTGTGTCCAGGCAGACGATCAGCTTAATTGAGCGGGGCGATTACTCCCCCTCGGTGACATTGGCGCTTAAGCTGGCACGGATTCTGTCCGTGACAGTGGAAGACATTTTTGCGTATGAAGAGGAGGAGACAAAATGAAAGTGAAAAATTCATATTTAAAATTAATGCTGTGGACTCTGTCAGGGGCGGCGATCGGAGCAGTGCTTGGAGCCGGATCCATCATGTTTGCTAAAAGGGGGGCTGCATCCCTGGCAGAATTGCTGTATGTAGGAGCGGTACGGTCTGCCTTATGGATTCAGCTGATAGTCTGGCTGGTACTGGGAGGCTGCTCCCTGGTTTTGATGAACAAGGCGAAAAAGTGGTCTCCCCTTATGGATTCCGATGAGGAAGGCGTAATGGAGAAAAAGGTAGGTAACGCTCAGAATACTGTTTTGACTCTTACCAATGTCAATTTGGTCATTCAGTTTATGGCATTCGGCATAGGATTTGATAAGAGAAACACGTTTGCGCTTTTGTCTGTGGTCGTATTTTTAGTATCCACAATCTCCATGGTTTGTGTGGAAATAGCGGTTATTAAACAGGTGAAAAAAACGAATCCACTGAAAAAGGGAGATCCCGCGGATTTTTCCTTTTTGAGGACGTGGGAAGAGAGCTGTGATGAAGCGGAACGGCTGCAGATTTACCGCTGCGGCTATAAGGCATTTCAGATAACGAGACATTCACTTTTGTTTGGACTTGTGATCGCATTTATAGGAAAGATAAACATGGGAACGGGCAGTATGTCGATCCTGCTGTTAGGCCTGATCATGTTGATTCAAAGCATTTCCTATGGGATCTATTCCTTGAGAGAAGGAAAAGGATTGCGGGAATAGGATTGTAATTTTACATGATATAAGGGCATGATATAAGGAAAAGGAAGTGATTCGCCGAAATCACTTCCTTTTCCTTATACCCTTACGGCTGCAGACCGAATATCCGCTTTACTTAAGGCCCATTTCTTCCCGAACTTCCATGAAGCATTTTACAATAAAATCAATGTCTTCTTTTGTATGGCTTGCGCATACCTGGGTGCGGATTCTCGCCTTCCCCTTTGGTACGACCGGGAACGAGAAAGCCACGACATAGACACCCTTTGCCATCATTCTCTTTGCAAATTCTCCAGCCAGTTTTTCATCATACAACATGACCGGCACGCAAGGGTGGGTTCCTGGAATGATATCGAATCCGTTGTCCGTCAGCTGCTTTCTGTAGTATGCGGTGGTTTCCTCAAGATGATCCCGCAGCTCCGTGCTTTCCTCCAGCATGTCAAACAGTTCTAAGCTGGCGCCGACGATCGCAGGGGCCAGAGTGTTGGAGAATAAGTATGGACGGCTTCTCTGACGAAGCAGATCGATGATTTCCCTGCGCCCGGAAGTGTATCCGCCTGACGCTCCGCCCAGGGCCTTGCCGAGAGTACCAGTGATGATATCCACGCGGCCTTCCACACCGTTGTATTCCGCCGTTCCGCGGCCGTGCTTTCCGATGAAGCCTACTGCGTGGCTGTCATCCACCATGACCAGCGCATGGTACTGGTCTGCCAGATCACAGACCCCCTTTAAGTTGCAGATAATTCCATCCATGGAGAAAACACCGTCAGTGGCGATCAGCTTTATTCTTGCTCCGGCCGCCGCCGCCTCCTGAAGCTTCTTTTCCAGATTGGCCATATCATTATTTTTGTAACGATACCGTTTGGCTTTGCAGAGCCGGACGCCGTCGATGATGGAAGCGTGGTTTAACTCGTCGCTGATAACCGCATCGTTCTCTGTGAGAATCGTCTCGAACAGGCCGCCATTGGCATCGAAGCAGGAGGAGTAAAGAATCGTATCATCTGTTCCAAGAAAATTGGAAATCTTTGCTTCCAGTTCCTTATGAATGTCCTGGGTTCCGCAGATGAAACGGACAGAAGCCATGCCGTAGCCCCGGTTGTCGTACGTTCTCTTTGCGGCTTCGATCAGTCTCTGGTTGTCGCCAAGGCCAAGATAGTTGTTCGCGCACATGTTGATGACTTCCCTGCCATCCTCCAGCTTTACGCGGGCGCCCTGGGCGGAAGCGATCGGTGCTTCTCCCTTAAACAGGCCGGCTTCCCTGATGTCTTCCACTTCTTTCGTATAAATACTTAAAATATCGTTTTTGCGTGCCATTTTCAAATCTCCTTTTTCCTTAATCATTGATATGGGACCAGTCCAGAATTACTTTGCCCGACTGTCCGGAAATCATAGCTTCAAATCCCTTTTCGTAATCGCGGATATCAAACCGGTGAGTGATAATCGGCGATATATCCAGACCGGCCTGAACCATGGTGGTCATCTTATACCAGGTATCCCAGACTTTTCTGCCGTAAATGCCGCGAAGATTCAGGCCATTGAATATAACGGTCTCCAAGTCAACCGTGGTTTCCCGTCCCTGGAGTCCCAACAGCGCAATCTTACCGCCGTGCTTCATGTTATGGATCATATCGGAAAGACCGGCCGGACTTCCGGACATCTCCATGCCCACGTCAAAGCCTTCCGTCATCCCGATGGATTTCATCACATCGGCCAGCGTCTCTTTTCTTAAGTTGACCGTTCTTGTAGCCCCCAGCTTCTTCGCCAGATCCAGCCGGTAATCGTTTAAATCCGTCACGACCACATGGCGCGCTCCGCAGAATTTTGCGATGGCTGCGGCCATGATACCGATAGGGCCTGCCCCGGCAATCAGGACGTCCTCGCCCAGAAGGTCGTAGGAGAGCGCTGTATGGGTGGCGTTGCCGAACGGATCGAAGATGGAGTAGAGTTCCTCCGGAATATTCGGATTACAGGGCCACACGTTGGAGGACGGAATCACCAGATATTCCGCAAACGCTCCGTTTCGGTTTACACCGACTCCTTTTGCATCCCGGCAGTTTTCCTTATGGCCTTCCAGACAGTTCCTACACTTACCGCAGGTGATATGGCCTTCACCGGATACCAGATCCCCCACCTGATGTCCGGTTACGCCCGCGCCTGTCTCCACGATCTCGCCCACATATTCGTGGCCTGCGGTCAGGCCGATCGGAATGGTGTGCTGTGCCCAGTCATTCCATTGATAAATGTGTACGTCCGTACCGCAGATGGCCGTCTTATGGATCTTGATTTTTACATCGTTCGGTCCAACGGCCGGAACCGGCACGCGCTCCATCCAGAGCCCTTCCTCCGGTTTCTTTTTCGTCAATGCCCACATGGTTTGTTCCTGCATGATATTACCCCCTTTACACTGCTTGATTATGGAAAAAATACGGTTTCCGTGTATCTGATACCTACATTATAAGGGGAGGCAGGGCAAATAGCAAGAAAAATATTCCGCATTGGGCGGACATTTTCGAAAGAAGTGTATTTGTATCACGAACACGAACGATTGTTTTTTTCTGGCATACACTTGGGAATCCCGATGGAATCCTGAGTGCTTTCCTGGCTCAATTTTTTGTTGCTGCTGACGGTCGCCTGTGTTAAACTACTGTGTAGTAATACAGAAGATTGGCAGGCATAAGGAGGGACTATGGTAAGATACGTACTACAGGAAGATAAAGAAATGATTCTGTCTATGATGGAATTGGTGAAAGATGATTTTGCAGGATATAAGGAAGAGGATTTTCTGGCGGCACTTAGTGAGGCAATCGGTATGAATGAGGCTTTCATAGACGACAGGAATGGCACATCGGCAGGTCTGATTCTATTCACAAAGGCGGGAAAAGAACTCACGTTTCTGGCAGCCCATCCGGATTATCGGAAAAATGGGGTGGCAAAAGGGCTTATTCGTAAGATGGCTGAGTGCTTCGAAACCGGCGATCAGGTCTCTGTCGTTACGTTTCAGGACGGTGATCCAAAGGGAATCGCGGCGCGGGCATGTTACCATTCCTGCGGGTTTACAGACGCGGAGGAACTGGTTGTCTTTGATTATCCCTGTCAGAAGATGATTTTAAAATTATAAAGAGATATTGTGTAATTTGACAATTATATATCACATATAGAGGTGGTGCATATACAATATATACAAATATATTTTGACTTTTGGGAAATGTAGGAATATAATAAAATTATGAAAGAAGGAGGTAATTATGGATACAAAAGCGAAAAAACTGACCAATGAAGTAGGAGCACCTGTCGCTGAAAATGAGCATTCGCTGACCGCGGGTCCGAGAGGCCCTGTCATGATGCAGGATGTCTGGCTTATGGAGAAATTAGCACATTTTGACAGAGAAGTAATTCCTGAGAGGCGTATGCATGCCAAGGGCTGGGGCGCTTATGGGACCTTTGAATGTACCGAGGATATCTCCGCTTTTACGAAGGCAAAGGTGCTGCAGAAGGGCACAAAAACAGATCTTTTTGTACGTTTTTCAACGGTAGCGGGGGAACGGGGCGCGGCTGACGCAGAGCGCGATATCCGCGGCGTGGCAATTAAGTTTTATACAGAAGAAGGAAACTGGGATCTGGTCGGAAATAATACACCAACCTTCTTCCTCCGTGATGTCCATAATTTCCCGGATTTGAACCGTGCGGTAAAACGCGATCCTCAGACCGGCATGCGCTCTGCGCAGAACAACTGGGATTTCTGGACGCTACTGCCGGAGACGTTCCATCAGACGACCGTTGTGATGTCTGACCGCGGAATTCCCGCGTCTTTCCGTCATATGAATCTCTATGGAGAACATACCTTTAGTTTTTACAATAAAGACAATGAGCGATTCTGGTGTAAATTCCATTTTATTACCCAGCAGGGGATTAAAAACCTGACGGACGAAGAGGCCGGGGCGCTGATCGCAAAAGACAGGGAGAGCCATGGCCGTGATTTGTATGAGTCGATCGTAAAAGGCGAATATCCGCGCTGGACTATGTATGTCCAGATTATGACAGAGGAACAGGCGCGGAATCATTATGAAAACCCGTTTGATATCACAAAGATCTGGCGTCATAAGGAATTCCCGCTTCAGAAGGTGGGCGTGCTGGAGTTAAACCGCAATCCGGAAAACTATTTCGCAGAAGTCGAGCAGTCCGCGTTTACACCGGCCCATGTCGTTCCCGGAATTGGTTTTTCACCGGATAAGTTCCTGCAGGGCCGCTTATTTGTCTACGGCGACGCGCAGAGATACCGTCTTGGCGTCAACTACAATCAGATTCCGGTTAATCGTCCCAAGGTCGAAGTTCACGATTACCACAGAGACGGACTCATGCGGACGGACGGCAATTACGGCGGCGCTCCCGCATATTCACCGAACAGCATGGGAGACTGGGCCGCTCAGCCTGACGTCATGGAACCGCCGCTGGATTTATCCGGGGCGATGTATGCCTATGATCCCCAGGATGATCCAACAGACGACTGCTTCCGGGCAGGCGGCGACCTGTGGAGAGTTTTGAAAGAGGACAAGCGGGAGCTGTTGATCGGCAACACCGCGAGAAATATTGCGTCTGTCACGGAGAATATTAAATACCGCCATGCCGTTCATTGCTACTGGGCCGATGAAGAGTATGGCATCCGGATCACGGAGGCCATGGGCCTTGACTTAAACCGCGTTCTGGAACTGGCGGAGCCTCACAGCCATGAGAAGCTGATTCAGGCTACGCTAAAGTGATATACAAGGAAGGGATGGTTCCGTCCGGGGATCGTCAAAGCAGATTTCTATTATTGAAGATACAGGAAAAAGCAAGGCTTTTGGGGAAGACTTAAGAAGCCTTGCTTTTTCCTGCGTCGGAGGTACCGTACTGATTCCCTTCATCGGGCAAATGTTGCTTTCATCCGGACAATCTGGTATACTTTTCTAATAGAAAACAGTAACCGGACGCGGAAGCACACAGAGGAAGCACACAGCGAATTCCCGCAGAGGAGGATGAGCTATGAAGGTAAAAACGGTAACCAGATATAAAAATCCCGGATACCCGGTAAAAGAGGAGATACTGGCGGATCCGCAGCTGATGAGACGAATTCCGTCCAGATGGGAAAAGAACGCATACGTTATGACTGCATTAGGTCTGACCGTATCCTTAAGCGCCTGCGGTGCAAGCACGGAAGGCGTCCAGGAAGTATCGGACCGGGTCGCTCCGGTCTTTATTCACGGCGGTGGAAGCGGAGCCTACGGCTGTGTTTCTGTCGTTTCGCCATACTTTCTGTCTGAAGAGGAGGCATTTGAGATCATACGGGCAGAGGCGGAAACCTACGGCGGCCTCTTACTGACACAGGAGGCCGCGCCGGAGTTAAAAAATGTAAAGCTTCCCGTCACACATATCTATCCCGAACCAGAAAAGACGAAAGAAAAAACGGTGAAAGGCAGTCTCCAGACAGATGGCTGGGATCCGGATAAGAAGATCGCCATTGAGTTTGTATCCAAATCAGATGTCGGGAACTGGAAGGAGACGGAAGAAGGCGTATATGCAACCGTAGAGAACTATGCGATGCGGAATACCGCGGTGAGGCTGCAAAAAAGCCTGGAAAAGACTTCTCCGGAAGAGGTCGTGGGAATATTCTATGATCCTTATTATTACAGCGATTTGATCGAAGAGTACAATAAAATCCAGAAGAAGTACGAAGGCAGAGAAGGAAACTACTGGGCGGCTATGTCAGAAGAGCAGGATGAGATGGCACGGGCAGCTGCCGAAGAGAATTTAAAGGCGCAGGTAAGGGACTTCATAGACTGGCTGAAGGGGCAGGGGGTAATCTGATGCATATGACCCTGCACCTGACCAATGACTGTAATTTGCAGTGCGGTTACTGCTACGTATGTCAGAAACCGGAGTATATGAACCGTTCCACCGCGGAACACGCAGTCCGTCTGGCAGCCGCTTTTGGAGAGCCTTCCTGCGGTATTATATTCTTTGGAGGGGAACCTCTTTTGTGCTGCGATACGATTCGCGATACGGTGGCATACTGCAGGACCATGGAACGGGAAAGTCCTGTCCGGTTTCATTTTAAGATGACGACCAATGGAACGCTGCTGGACCGGGATTTTCTGGAGTTTTCCCGAAAAGAGAATATATTTATCGCTCTGTCCCACGACGGAACGAGAGCGGCTCACGATTTCTTCAGGCGGGATCACAGCGGAGCGGGCACGTATGACCGCCTGGAAGCCGTGACGGACATGCTCCTGGTCTCGCGCCCCTATGCGCCGGTGATGATGACCGTCTCACCGGAAACAGCGGCAGAGTATGCGCAGGGGGTGAAGGAACTGTGGCAGAAGGGTTTTCATTATTTTATATGCAGCCTGAATTACGCGGGGAACTGGACGAAGGAATCGGTTCACGAATTAAGACGCCAGTACCGGGAACTGGCTGATTTTTACTATGAACTGACGAAGCGGGAGGAAAAATTCTATTTCAGCCCCTTTGAGGTGAAGATAGCCAGCCATATACAGGGAAAACAGTACTGCCACGAACGGTGTGAGCTGGGGCGTAAACAGATATCCGTCGCCCCTGACGGTCTCCTCTATCCCTGTACCCAGTTTGTTGGACACAGAGAGTTCTCGATTGGGGATGTCGTGGGCGGAATCGATGAGAAAAAGCGTACGGAACTGTTTGAACGCAATGAATTGGAAAAAGAGGAGTGTAAGGGCTGTGCCGTCATGGGCCGCTGCAACTGTCACTGCGGCTGCCTGAATTATCAGGTGACAGGCAGTATAGACCATGTGGCCCCCATGCTGTGCCAGCATGAACGAATCGTGATACCAGTCGTTGACAAGCTGGCCAAACAGCTGTTCCAGGAACGAAACGGTATGTTTATACAGAAACATTACAACGATGTGTTTCCACTGATCTCCATGGTGGAAGACATGGTGAAACCGGAAAAACGTGGCACGCAGTTTTCCAATGACCCAATTTTTCCGATAAAGCATAAAAGCACCGACAACGATTGAGTTCAACCGTTGCCGGTGCTTTTGAATTCTTACATTAGAAAAGTAAGGTTATTCTTTATCCCTGATCTCGCTGTGGAGAGACTGGAGGGAATGAACCTCTCCATGTCCGTGTTCCTTCACATACCGGATGCCGCTGGCCGTTGCTTTGGCGGCAGCGATGGTGGTCATGTACGGAACTTTCCCCTTGATGGCAGCCTTTCTCAAATAGCTGTCATCATGGATGCTGTCTTTTCCGACCGGGGAATTGACAATTAACTGGATCTGTCCGTTGGTGATCATATCCAGGATGTTGGGGCGTCCTTCGTAGAGCTTGTTGACGCGCGTCGCCGGGATTCCGGCGGCCTGGATCAATTCGTAGGTATTACCGGTTGCCACGATCTTTAATCCGTCCTCATGGAAACTTCTCGCAACGTCCACGACCTCTGCCTTATCCTTGCGGTTGACGGAAATAAGTACGGTTCCTTCCAGCGGCAGTTTGTTCTGTGTCGCCTCCTGGGCCTTATAGAACGCTTCGCCGTAAGAGTGGGAGAGTCCCAGCACTTCTCCGGTAGAACGCATCTCCGGCCCTAAGATCGGGTCTACTTCCTGGAACATATTGAACGGGAATACCGCTTCCTTCACGCCGTAGTTCGGAATAATCTGTTCCTTTAAAGCCGGCACAGGCGACGGACGCCCGGTCAGTTCGGAGGTGATGATATCAGTAGCCAGCGGAACCATACGGATGTTGCAGACCTTGGATACCAGCGGTACGGTACGGGAAGCGCGCGGGTTGGCCTCCAGAACGTATACTTTATCATTTTCTATGGCGTACTGCATATTCATCAGACCGACCACGTGCATCTCTTCCGCGATTTTGCGGGTGTACTCTTTGATAGTCTCCACATTTTCCGGAGAAATCTGTACGGACGGAATGATGCAGGCGGAGTCACCGGAGTGAACGCCGGCCAGCTCGATATGTTCCATGACTGCGGGCACAAACGCATGGGTGCCGTCGCTGATGGCGTCTGCCTCACATTCCATCGCGTGATTTAAGAAACGGTCGATCAGAATCGGACGGTCAGGAGTCACTCCGACTGCGGCCTTCATGTAACCGATCATGCTCTCGTCGTCGTAGACGACCTCCATGCCGCGTCCACCCAGTACGTAGGAAGGACGAACCATCACCGGATAGCCAATCTTTGCCGCGATTGCCAGCGCTTCTTCCACGCCCACTGCCATACCGGACTCAGGCATCGGAATCTCCAGTTTCTCCATCATGGCCCGGAATAAATCGCGGTCCTCGGCGAGATCGATGACAGAAGGCGGTGTTCCCAAAATCTTCACGCCGTTCTTTTCCAAATCCGCCGCAAGATTTAACGGTGTCTGGCCTCCGAACTGGGCGATCACGCCTGCCGGCTGTTCCTTCTTATAAATACTCAGCACGTCCTCCAGCGTCAGCGGCTCGAAATACAGCTTGTCCGAGGTATCGTAATCGGTGGATACGGTCTCTGGATTACAGTTGACGATGATGGTCTCAAAGCCCAGCTTCTTAAGGGCGAGAGAGGCGTGTACACAGCAGTAATCGAATTCTATGCCCTGGCCGATCCGGTTGGGACCGCCGCCCAGGATCATGATCTTCGGCCTGGCTGTGCTGACCGGGTTCTGATCCGGCGCGTTATAGGTGGAGTAGTAGTAAGCGCTGTCCTCAGTACCGCTTACATGAATGCCTTCCCACGCTTCCTCCACACCGATGGCGATACGGCGGCTGCGAATGGTTTCTTCCGGAATCTGGAGCAGCTGGCTTAAGTATTTGTCGGAGAAACCGTCTTTTTTAGCAGTGGTGAGCATCTCGTCAGACGGGAGTCCGCCTCTGCAGGCGAGGAGTGCTTCCTCCTCCTCAACCAGTTCCTTCATCTGCCCGATAAACCAGGCCTTAACCTTGGTAATCTCATGGATTTCTTCCACAGAAGCGCCTTTTCTCAGTGCCTCATACATGATGAAATGGCGTTCGCTGGAAGGGGTAATCAGCATGTGGAGAAGCTGTTCTTTCGTGTAAGTATCGAAATCCTTCGCATGGCCCAGACCGAAACGCCCCGTCTCCAGGCTGCGGATCGCCTTCTGGAAGGCTTCCTTATAGGTCTTGCCGACACTCATAACCTCGCCGACGGCACGCATCTGGGTTCCAAGCTTGTCCTCCACGCCTTTAAACTTTTCAAATGCCCAGCGGGCAAACTTGATAACCACATAATCGCCGTCCGGCACATACTTGTCCAGGGTGCCGTACTTTCCGCACGGAATGTCCTTTAAGGTCAGGCCGGTAGCCAGCATGGCGGACACAAGGGCGATGGGGAAGCCGGTGGCCTTGGAAGCCAGTGCGGAGGAGCGGGAGGTACGCGGATTGATTTCGATGACAATAATGCGGTCAGAAACAGGATCATGGGCAAACTGCACGTTGGTGCCGCCGATCACCTGCACCGATTCCACAATTCGGTAAGCCTGTTCCTGAAGGCGCTTCTGGCATTCTTCAGAGATGGTCAGCATGGGGGCGGAACAGAAAGAATCTCCCGTATGAACGCCTAACGGATCTATATTTTCAATAAAGCATACGGTGATCATACGTCCTTCCCTGTCACGGACAATCTCCAGCTCCAGTTCCTCCCAGCCGAGAATGGATTCCTCTACCAGAACCTGGCCTACCAGGCTGGCCTGTAAGCCTCTGGCGCAGACTGTCTGAAGCTCATCCCTGTTGTATACGAGACCGCCGCCGGCGCCTCCCATGGTATAAGCCGGGCGCAGAACGACCGGATAGCCCAGCTGGTCCGCGATCTTCAGCGCCTCGTCCACACTGTAAGCCACCTCGCTGCGCGCCATCTCGATTCCGAGTTCATTCATGGCCTTCTTGAATTCGACACGGTCCTCGCCGCGTTCGATGGCATCCACCTGTACACCGATGACCTGTACGTTATATTTTTCCAGAATTCCCGCTTTATTAAGCTCAGAACAAAGGTTTAAGCCAGACTGGCCGCCGAGATTTGGAAGCAGGGCATCGGGCCGTTCCTTTGCAATAATCTGCTCTAAGCGTTCCACATTGAGTGGCTCGATGTAAGTTACATCCGCTGTCTCCGGGTCTGTCATAATCGTAGCCGGGTTGGAATTAACCAGTACAATTTCGTATCCCAGTTTCCGAAGCGCTTTGCAGGCCTGAGTACCGGAGTAGTCAAACTCGCATGCCTGACCGATGATGATCGGGCCGGAACCGATAATTAGTACTTTGTGAATATCCGTTCTCTGTGACATAATAATGTCCTCCTTTTTTCTCTTCAGTCTATTCTAGTATAAGGCGGCTCAGTTTGAAAGTATTTTTTTCAATAATTTGCAAAAATAATGCATATTTTTTCCTTTTGGGGTGGGTGAATTTTCAACCTTCCCGTATTTATATTCAGTGCTTATAATTACTTATAATAAAAGAAAATGAAAGAGAAAACGGGACGCCGTTTCAGGAGGGACACGATGAAATTTACAGAAGGATACTGGTGTATAAAAAAGGAGATTACACCGCTTTATGCGGTAGAGTATGCGGACAGCAGACGGAACGATAACGAACTGATCGTCTATGCGCCGGGAAAACACATAGCAGACCGCGGCGACTGTCTGAATCTGGGCATGCTGACGATCCGGCTGACCAGCCCAATGGAGGATGTCATACGGGTTTCGGTCCGCCATTTCGACGGAACGGTCTGCCGCGGTCCCTTTGCCAGGATTTACGGGACATCACCTCGCACCGTAGTCGAGGAGACCGATGAGGAGATCCGTTACAGAAGCGGACGAACGACCGCGGTAATCGACAAGAGGCCCAATTCCTGGGGGATTCGTTTTCTGGATGGCGACCGGGAACTGACAAGTACCGGCTTTCGAAATATGGCTCACATGACAAACCGGGAGACCGGAAAATGCTACATGGTGGAACAACTGGCCCTCGACGTGGACGAGTATGTCTACGGGCTGGGAGAACGCTACACCCCGTTCATAAAAAATGGCCAGTCTGTTGAGATGTGGAATGAAGACGGCGGAACGGCCAGTGAGATTACATATAAAAACATTCCGTTTTACATTACTAACAAAGGATATGGCGTGCTTTTAGAAAACGAAGGGGATGCTGCCTATGAGATTGCCAGTGAGAAGGTGGAGCGTATACAGTTCTCTGTGGAAGGTGAACGCCTGGATTACTGTGTGATCAATGGCTCCACGCCTAAAGGGACCATATCCAAATACACGGCGCTGACCGGAAGGCCGGCTCTGCCGCCGGCCTGGTCCTTCGGTCTGTGGCTTACCACCTCCTTCACGACCAATTACGACGAGTCGACGACCTCAGGATTTATTGACGGTATGGCGGACCGGGATATTCCCCTGCACGTCTTTCACTTTGACTGTTACTGGATGGAGGCGTATGAGTGGTGCAATTTCACCTGGGATCCGAAGACATTTCCGGATCCGGAAGGCATGCTGCGGCGCTATCACGACAGAGGTTTGAAGATATGTGTGTGGATCAATCCCTATATCGGACAGAAGTCCCCGTTATTCGAGGAAGGGATGAGGCTGGGATACCTGATGAAAAAGACAAACGGGGACGTATGGCAGACGGATATGTGGCAGGCTGGTATGGGACTGGTGGATTTTACAAATCCCGGCGCAGTGGAATGGTATCAGGCAAAGCTGAAGACGCTTCTGGACATGGGCGTGGACTGCTTCAAAACGGATTTCGGTGAGCGGATTCCAGTAAAGGATATTGCATATTTTGACGGCTCCGATCCGGTGAAGATGCATAATTATTACACATACCTTTATAATCGGGCGGTCTTTGAACTTCTGGAACGGGAGCGCGGAACCGGGGAAGCAGTAGTATTTGCACGGTCCGCGACGGTGGGCGGCCAGCAGTTTCCCGCACACTGGGGCGGCGACTGTTCCGCGGCGTATTCTTCCATGGCGGAGACTATCCGCAGCGGCCTTTCCCTGGCATGCGCGGGATTCGGCTTCTGGAGCCACGATATCAGCGGCTTCGAGAATACGGCGCCGGCCGACATCTACAAAAGATGGTGCCAGTTTGGCCTCCTGAGTTCCCACAGCCGCCTTCACGGGTCCTCATCCTACCGGGTTCCGTGGCTCTTCGACGAGGAGGCGTGCTGTGTGCTTCGGAAATTCGTAAAGCTGAAATGTGCACTGATGCCGTATCTCTATCTTCAGGCGGTAAAGGCTCACGAGGAAGGTATTCCGATGATGCGGCCGATGTTCGTGGAATTTCCGGGCGACCGCGCCTGCGAAACGCTGGATAAACAGTATATGCTGGGTGATTCCCTGTTAGCTGCTCCGGTCTTTAAGGAATCCGGGGAGGTGGAATACTATCTGCCGGAGGGAACCTGGGTGAACCTGCTGACCGGTAAAGCCGTGACAGGCGGACGCTGGCATAAGGAGACCCACGATTACTTCTCCCTGCCGCTTATGGTCCGTCCCGGAAGTGTGATCGCAGTTGGCGCAAACAGCGAAAAACCTGATTACAACTACGCAGAAGGGGCGAAATTTCTTCTGTTTCTGCCGGAGGATGGTATGGAGGCTGCATCGGCTGTGACGGACCTGTCCGGAAAAATCGTGATGACGGCCTGCGCACGGAGAGAAGGAAACAGAATCTCTCTCTTTGTAAATGGCGGAAACGGTAATTATACGTATGAAGTTCTGGGGAAGGACCTGCTTTCCGTAGTCTGCGGTTAAATACAGTCAGTATTTTTTTGACTCTTTCAGGTATATTTCAGCTTTCTGTGGTACTTTTATTACAGAACAGAAAGAGGAGGAACATATATGCGTATTGTGCAAAGAGTGACAGCTTTTTTCCTGGCGGCAGTACTGATGACCAGTCCATTTACAGCCATGGCGGCCACGAGTACGAAGATAAGCGGCGTATCCCTTCGGATCGCCTCGGATATTGAAGTCGGAAGCAGCGGAGCAGATGTGTCGGTCTCCACAATTTCCAGCAAGTATTATGTGGAAGAGGTGGAGATAAAGAATGAACCTTCCGACGAGTGGGAGGACGGAGACAAGCCGAAGATCAAGGTAACTCTGGAGGCGGCCGATGATTACTACTTTGCCTCCGGTTTTTCGAAGGGAGACGTCAACTTAACCGGAAATGACGGCACGGTCACTTCGGTGAGCCGTACCAGCAGCACTCTCGTCGTCTCGATCACCCTGGAGGCACTGGAAGGAGAGAGCGAGTACGATCTGGATGTAGACGGCCTGGACTGGGATGCGGAGGATGGGACCGCCTACTGGAATGAAAATGAGGAAGCTAAAAAGTATGAGATCCGCCTTTACAGGGGAAGCACCGCCGTCACCTCCGTCATTACCACGACCAAAACCAGCTACCACTTCGGCAGCTACATAACGAAAGGCGGATATTACACCTTCCAGGTGCGCGGAGTCTACAATTCTTCAAACAAGGGAAGCTGGAAGGAGTCGGAGTCCTGGTATGTGACCTCCGCAGAAGCCGCTGAAATCAGTTCCAACAGCAGCTCCGATGACAACTCCGATGGAAGCAGCTCAGGAAGCAGCTCGGGCGCCAGCGGTCCGGGGGCCACGGCCGGTAGCGGGGCCTGGTTAAAGGATGACATCGGCTGGTGGTACTGCAACGCAGACCGGAGCTATACTGTGAGCAACTGGCAGTACATCGACAACGTCTGGTACTATTTTAATGAGACCGGCTACATGGTAACCGGCTGGGTCCAGTGGAACTCCAAATGGTACTACTGCAGCGACAGCGGAGTGATGCTCGCAAATACTACGACGCCGGATGGGTATTATGTGGGGAGCGACGGGGCGTGGATCTCGTAAATCCGCCTCTCAGTCGATCGCCCGCGCCTGTATACTGCCAGGATATAGACATCCTGGATAGAACATGATAGTATAAAGTCAGTTAAGAGAGAAGGAGGAAGCCATCATGTTTCGATTATCTGTACATCACAGCCATAAGGACCAGCGACAGGAAAACGCTTATAAACAGCGTGTTATTTTGTTACCCTTATGGTATACGCATAATCGGAAAGTATGATGCAGGGCGGTATCTGCCTGTAATTCACTCGTATTCCTTCAGCCGCAGTCTCACTAATCGTATGCAGTGTATCAACATTACAGAAAATAAGAGTATGAGTCCATATTGGAAATCTCTCCCTAAGATGGTATAATGGAAAAAGTGAAGCTCCAGGGGGAGGGACTTATGGA
Source organism: Hungatella hominis (assembly GCF_014288005.1). Classification (NCBI taxonomy): domain Bacteria; kingdom Bacillati; phylum Bacillota; class Clostridia; order Lachnospirales; family Lachnospiraceae; genus Hungatella; species Hungatella hominis. The sequence continues at coordinate 330,799 of NZ_JACOPB010000005.1, read as the reverse complement.
CGAGTTTATCAGATCGGAAAAACAAATTCGGCGGAAGCAGGCTGTCAGGACCTTGATATGTATGGCCCTGTTGATCCTGCTGTCCGCCGTTTTATATGGATGCAGCAAAACAGAAGAAACCGGTCCCGCGGCCGCGGCCGGAACCGGGGGCAGTCGGCAGGCGGAAGGTTACGGAGTCAGCGAAGACAAAAAGCTGATCGTATACACCTCCCATAAAGAGGAAGTATACGGCCCTATTATCAGGGAGTTCGAAGAGCGGACCGGCATATGGGTCGAGGTGAGGGACGGCGGTTCCACCGAGCTTTTAGAGGCCATCGGCCGGGAAGCGGGACAGCAGACGTGTGACATTATGTTCGGAGGCGGAGTGGAAAGCTATGAGGCTTACCGGGAGTATTTTGAGCCGTACCGGTGTAAGCTGAGCGATAAACTGGACGATCAGTATTTGTCTCCGGATGACAGCTGGACCGCGTTTACGGAGCTTCCTATCGTGTTTATCTACAACAACAAGCTGGTAAGTGCGGAGGCGGCGCCTCACAGCTGGAAGGACTTTTTAGATGACGAGTGGCGGGGGAAAATCGCATTTGCGGCGCCTGGAAAATCGGGTACCAGCTATACGGCTCTCGCTACCATGATTCAGGTGCTTGACATGGACGAGCGGGAGCTGATGGAGGACTTTGTATCCGCTCTGGATGGAAAGGTCTCAGCCGGTTCCGGGGAGGTCGTGGATGAGGTCAGTACGGGAATTCATCTCGTCGGGATCACGCTGGAGGAGACAGCAAAAAAGCGGATAGCCAAAGGGGCGGATATCACCATGATTTATCCGGAGGAAGGCACCAGCACCGTGCCGGACGGCTGTGCCCTGGTCAAGGGGGCTCCCCACGAGGACAACGCGAAGCTGTTCATTGATTTTACGGTCAGCGACGATGTCCAGAATCTGATTATGGACCAGTTCTGCCGCCGGACAGTGAGGAAGGATTTACAGATGAAAACGGCCGGTGAGGAGATGAAGATCATGGATTTTGATCTCGAATGGGCCAGCGCGCATCAGGATGAGATCCTGGCGCTGTGGTCGGAACTGATCCGGTAGAGAGGAATCGCCATGTGGAACTTTATCAGAAAATCGTTTAAACGGGAACTTCTCGTAAGTTTTGTGGCCGTCGCGCTGCTTCCTCTGGTCCTCAGCTGTATCTTCCTGATTCAGATGTTCAAAGTGAAACTGGAACGCGACTACCAGAAAAAAGATATGGAACAGGCGGCTGTCATGGAAGAAAAGCTGACTACCCTGTTTCAGACCATCGATGAGGTGACGCTGCGTCTGAGCGAAGAGCCGGAGATTGCGGCTTCCATCAGGGAATCCGGCAACCGGGGCAGAAGCGCGGTCTATGCGAAGCTGTACGAGGAGACTGCCAGCCTGCGGGAGATGGCTCAGTTTGATCTCTACTCAGAAGAGGGCGTCTGCCTCTACTCTACCGGCGCAGGCATGTTTCATACCCAGCTTCCGGTTTACTGGGGAATCTTAAAGGTGGCAGAGGCTCACCCGGACGAGATGACCGTACGGCGTGAGAAGGAATATTCAGGATCGTCCAATATTCTGCTGCGGGCCGCCCGTCCCATCCTGGATTCCGAAGACAGCAGCGTGGGGTATGTTCTTGTGAGTATCAATGGCTCCAATTTTGAAAAGATTCTGGGCGGAACTTACGGCAGCCAGGATGGCGTCTGTATCTTAAACAGCTTTTGGGAAACGGTCTACAGTACGGGAACCGCGGTCCGTGAGGAGATCGGGACGGTTCTGAGGCACCGACTGATGGCGGGCGCGGCAGTTGATGAGCCATTTCATAATAACAGCATCTATATTTCTGAGATCGACGGGACGGGACTCTACAGCGTCTTTCTGCGGCCGAAGGTATTTACGGCTGATACGACGAAATCCATGTACAGCGTGCTGATCGTCATGACGGCCGCCAGTCTGATGCTTTGTGTGGCGGTGGCAGCGAAGATGAGCAACCATCTGTCGCGTCCGATCCAGAGCCTGAATGAGGCCATGCACGAGGTGCAGAACGGAAATCTCGACGTGAGGGTCATTTCCACGAGGAATGATGAGTTCGGCCAGCTGTCCGGCAGCTTCAACACCATGGCGTCGGAGCTTAAGACCTATATGGAAATGCAGGTCAGCCAGCAGAAGAAGCTAAACGAGGTACAGATCGCAATGATGCAGGCCCAGCTGAATCCCCATTTCCTGTACAATACACTGGATACGATGAAATGGGTCGCCAAGGCGAACCACATCCCGGAGATTGCCACCCTGGCGGCAAAGCTGGCAAAGATTCTGCGAACCAGCATATCCAATGCCCAGTTTATCACCCTGAAGGAGGAACTGGAGCTTGTGGGCTGCTACGCGGAGATACAGAAGATCCGCTTTCAGGGGAAATTCTGTTTCGATTACGAGCTTCCAGAGGAGCTTGCAGACTGTGTGGTTCCGAAACTGGTCGTTCAGCCAATTGTGGAAAACGCCATGATACACGGACTGAGAGACTGTGAGGAAGGCCATATCCTCGTCAGGGCATTTTCAAAGGAGGAGCGGCTCTTTATAGAGGTGATGGATGATGGCTGCGGAATCAGCGACGAGGTACTGAACCATTTAAATAATCGGACGGCAGGAGCGGGCATACCGTCAGAGGGCGGAGAGGAAGATCTGCTCCGGCTGGGACATATCGGTTTTTACAATGTGGATACGATTATCCGGCTGCACTACGGTGCAGAGTATGGGCTGTCGGTCTGCAGACCGGAAGAAGGAGGCACGAAGGTGACCATCATGATTCCGGTCAGACAGGGAGAGGAGTTAGGAGATGCTTAAGGTATTGGTAATTGACGACGAGGTATTTGTAAGAAAAGGAATTGTCATGGAGACGGACTGGGCGTCCTTAGACTGCATGGTGGCCGGAGAGGCGGCCAATGGCCTCGAGGGCCTGGAGGCGTGCCGCAAATACAACCCGGATCTGATCATCTCCGATATCCGGATGCCGAAGATGGATGGAATCGAGATGCTAAGAGTCCTTCGGGAGGAGGGAAACCATGTCTCCGTCATCTTTCTGACCGCCTACAGCGAATTCGAATACGCCAGAAACGCGTTAAAGCTTTTGGCTTTCGATTATTTACTGAAACCGTTTGAGGATGGCGAACTGGAGGACGCAGTCAGCAGGGTGCGCGATAAGCTGGTAAAAGAACGGGAAGAAAAGGAACGTCAGGAGGAGTCAAAGATTCTTTCTCCCGGAATCAAGACGGGTGATAAGAGCCGGTATATCAAAGAGGCAATCGCCTACATAACCGAGCATTACAATGACAGTGACTTAAGTGTGGGAACGATCGCCGAATCTCTTGGAATCAGCGAAGGACACTTAAGCCATCTGTTCAAGAAAGAGACGGATTACACCGTTATGGCCTATATAACCCGGTGCAGAATCAGGGAGGCGATGAAGCTTCTGACCAACTGCCGCTATAAGGTGTATGAGGTGGGAGAGATGGTCGGCTACCGGGATATCACTTATTTCTCCAGCACATTTAAGAAAATAGCGGGCGTCACCCCCTCCGAATACCAGGCTGTGAATTCTTAAGGCCAATCTTAAGGCTATTCGGCGCTTTAGCAGCAGTCAAAGATCGTCTTGGCAGTGAGTAAGCTGCCGTACTTTGCTTTCCAGTCACGGTGAATATCGGAAGCGTCGAAAACAGCAAGCGCCTCGCGCTCCAGCTCTATTAAAATCATGAAATCGTATCGGTTAGGCAGATCAATCACGGAAGGATAGAAGGATACCTGGTGTATACCTTCTATTTTTTCTGCCTTTTTAAACAGGACTTCTATTTCCGGATACAGGGCTTCTTTCTCTTTGACGGTTTCAGAAAATTTTACAATGATATAATGTTTCATGGGATGACGGCTCCTTTTCATGTGGAAATAATGATTGGAAATAAATGTTGGGGAGATTGTTTCTGTATTGTATCAAGTATAGCATAAGCGGGGGATTTCGAAAAGTATGGCAAGAAACAGTTAAAACCGGCAAAAAGCGCCACTATACACAGTTACATTAAGCTGTTACGTCGGTATGATGTGCAATATATATAATAATGCCGATGCAGGAACAGGAAAAACATACAAAAATATCAGAATACACAAAGGAATAACAGTATTGTCCAGTTCAAAATGACGAAGAGACCAGATATAATAATTACATCAGATGATGCTGCAGCATCGAAAAGGCAGGAAATAAGAAGCCACTCCACTAAGCTCGTGAAAGACCTCGCTAAGTGGAGATGACATGTATCGCACGTAGGAGACCAAAATACGGTCTCCAAGTGCTCATAACAAGGAGGAGTAAGAAGTGAAAAAACAAATTTTATCAGCAGTTCTAATCAGTACCATGTTGGCGGCAACACTTGCCGGATGCGGTTCTAAAGCGGCGGATCCAACGACCGCAGCACCAGCGGCTCAGACAGAGGCCGCGAAGGGGGAGGAGACAAAGGCCCCCGAGACCGATGCAAAGGCAGAGGAACCGAAAGTGGACGATGCAAATCTTTCGGAAGTGGAAAAGATTATTAAAGAAGCCCAGACCATGAGCATGGAAGAACTGGCAAAGAAGGCAATCGAAGAGTCCAACGGAAAGACCTTCTACGGAGTTGGCAACTCCAGCCGTGGAAAGACCGCTTTACCGCTGTTCATCGAATACTTACAGTCCATCGATCCTTCCTATACCATGGAATATGAGTGGCAGCAGCCAAAGAATAATAAGATCTTCGAACAGCTGTCGGCTGACTCTTTGAAGTCTTCCGGAACATTTGCCATGACTCTGATCCAGGATGGCAACCAGATCGAATCCAAGATGGTTCAGACCGGTATTTTAAAGACCTTTATTCCGAAGGAATGGGCAGATGCCAACGGCACTACAGCAGACGCTTACACAGGATTCCTTCCATTGCAGACTTTGAACAAGGTATTCATGTACAATTCCACCGGAAATGCGGAATTCAATAACTGCTGGGATTTCGTGGCAGAAGGCGTTCACCCGTTATACATGGACATTGATTCAGAGGTTGTAGGAAAGAACTTCCTATACATGCTGACAGAAGATAAGTACGCCGGATGGTTAAAAGAGGCATATGATGCGTTAGACAGCAGTAAACAGGCGTATTTCAAGCCGGTGGTCGATGAGATGGCAACCGATGCCGAAGATTTGGGACTCGGTGAAAATGGCGCCTACGCCCTGGCATGGATCAAACTCTGGGTAGAAAATTACAATGAACAGACCGATGACGGCCCGATCTGCAACACCCTGGTATCCAAGACTGCTACAGACCAGTGCGGACTTCTCGTATATTCAAAGCTTCGTTCCGTTGAGGAATCTTCGGAAGTATCCGTCAACAATATTAAAGTTGCAGCCTACCAGGATGGCTACAAGGGCATCGGCGGCTACGGCTACTGCCATTACTTATTCCTGACCAACAACAGCCCGCTTCCGTGGACCTCCTGTGCATTCATCGCCTATATGACCAACACAGCAGACGGATTCTCCGCATGGGGCAAAGATATGGGCGGTTACTCCTCTAACCCGAAGGTTATGGAAGAGACCGAAAAGATCTACGGCCACAGCAAGGGCGGCTACAATGACAAGGGCGAGAACGAATTCGACAGCAAGAACGACAGAGGATATGAGTGGTGGACCACTGACGGCGAACTGGTTCTGGAAGATCCGGAATACTGTGCGGACGTATCCTTTACAGTAGGAAGCTGGATTGAGCTGCTGACAAAATACAGCGATTCTGCTCAGTAAACGATCACTCGCAGAAGCTCAAGAGGGTCACCGCAGCAATGAGATAACGGGAGTGCCGCATTAAGGCTGTTCTTAATGCGGCAGCCCATTTTATAAGGAGTTAGTTATGGACCAGACAGTTAATCGTAAGTCAAACAATAAGGTCATCGTGCTTAATAAGATCAAGACATACTTTTCCAAACCGCAGAATGTCATCCTTCTGTTGTTCGGCATTGTGCTGACTTTTACAACGGTTGCACCAATCGTGGCAATTGTGAAGGATACGCTCATGATCCATCCGGGAACCATCGATGCCCATTTAACGGGAAAGGCATCTGGCTATACAATTGTCAACTATGTTGACTTATTTACCAGCCGGCTGGCCAGAACGAATCTGTGGAAACCGTTATGGAATACGCTGCTTTTAGCGGTATTGACCTGTCTCATCTCGATTCTCTATGGCGGCGTGTTCGCATTCCTTGTCACGAGGACCAATTTAAAATTCAAGAAGTATTTAAGCTCTATCTTCATTTTCCCGTACATTATGCCTCAGTGGACACTGGCGGTCGTATGGCAGAACTTATTTAACAGCAACGCGGTCGTGGGAACGTCCAATGGGCTTTTGGCTTCGCTGTTCGGGATTCTGGCGCCCAAATGGGTATGCCAGGGACTCTTTCCCAGTGCGGTCGTCCTGGGCCTTCACTATGCGCCATTCGCCTATATCCTGATCGGCGGTATTTTCCGCAACATGGATGCCAATCTGGAGGAAGCGGCCACCATTCTCGATACGCCGAAATGGAAAACCATGTTCCGGATCACGCTTCCAATGGTAAAACCGGCGATTCTCTCCACCGTTCTTCTGGTATTCGGAAGCGCCATGGGAAGTTATCCAGTACCGCATTATCTGGGCTTTACGACGCTTTCCACCAAGTATATCTCCATGAACTCCAAGTATACCGGTGAAGCCAGTATTCTTGCCATTATTATGATGGTATTCGGCGTGGCGATCCTGACCATGAACCAGGTGAGTTTAAAGAGCAGAAAGAATTACACGACGGTTACCGGTAAATCGGGCCAGCTCTCCAAGATCAATCTCGGGAAAATGGGGAAATATGTCATCGGTATCGTGATGATCGTGGCAACCTTCTTTACGAGTATTTTCCCGATCCTTTCCTTCGCACTGGAGACCTTCCTTCCGAACCCGGGAGATTACAGCTTCCTGTACACGAGAAATTTAAGCAACTTAACGACCAAATGGTGGATCACCAGTGAAAATATTACGGAAAACGGAATGTACGGCCAGAAGGGAATCCTATATAACTCCACGATCTGGCACGCCTTCTGGGGAACGCTTCTCGTTTCCATATGCTGCGCATTGATTGCCGGAACGATCGGTACCTTAATCGGATACGCGGTATCGAAGAACCGGAGGAGCAAATGGGCCAACTACGTGAACGGAATGGCTTTCCTGCCATACTTGATGCCGTCCATCGCAGTAGGCGCGGCGTTCTTCATTCTCTTTTCCAATGAGAAGATCAATTTATTCAACACCTATACGCTGTTAATCATTGCAGGTACCATAAAGTACATACCATTTGCCAGCAGGAGCGCATTAAACTCCATGCTGCAGATCAGCAATGAGATCGAGGAAGCGGCGATTATTCAGGATCTGCCGTGGTTTAAGAGGATGTTCCGGATCATTATTCCGATTCAGAAATCGGCCATCATCAGCGGATACATGCTTCCGTTTATGACGTGTTTAAGAGAGTTATCCTTATTCCTGCTTCTCTGTACGCAGGGCTTCATTCTTTCCACGACTCTGGATTACTTTGACGAGATGGGCTTATACGCATTTTCCAGCGCCATCAACTTAATCCTGATCGTAACGATCCTGATATTCAATACATTAGTAAATAAACTGACCGGAGCGAGTCTGGACGACGGTATCGGAGGTAATTAACATGCCAGAAATAAAATTAACAAATGTGACAAAGAGATGGGGGAAGTTTTACGCAGTAGACAACTTGAACCTCGATATAGAAGATAATTCTTTCATCACCCTGCTAGGCCCCTCCGGCTGCGGAAAGACAACAACACTTCGTATGATCGCAGGTTTGGAGACACCTACCAGCGGCCGGATCTCCATCGGCGACCGGGTAGTATTTGACAGTGAGGCAGGCATCAATGTGCCGGCCAACAAACGAAAAGTGGGATTCTTATTCCAAAACTACGCGCTGTGGCCCAATATGACCGTCTATCAGAATATCTCCTTTGGACTCAGCAACATCAAGGAGGAACTGCCGCAGATCGATTTCGAGGCAAAGACCACCAATGATTTGATCCAGGCCTTAAAGAGCGGAAAACGAATCGGTGAACTGGTGGAAGAGTGCCGCGATAAAAAAGGCAGGCTGGATATGGATAAGGTCTATTTAAAGCTGATCGACGCCTACACACTGTCGATCTACACAGCAAAGACACTGTTCGGCTTGGGTATTCAGGAAAGCTCTGATCCGGAGGTTGCTGCGAAGGCAAAGGCCGCAGAGCTTCAGGCAAAGCTGGATTCCCTCCGTGCTTCCTACAGGGGAAAAGGCCAGGAATTAAACAATGACTTCGCCGTAGTAAGCGGCGGAAAAGTGCTGACAGAAAACAGAAAGCTCCATAAAGAAGAGGTGGAGCAGGCGGTGAGACGTGTCTCCCGTATCGTCAAGATCGGACCGTTCATGAACCGTTACCCGGCAGAGTTATCCGGCGGGCAGCAGCAGCGAGTCGCCATTGCCAGGACCCTGGCGCCTGAACCTGCGGTGCTCTTCATGGATGAGCCGCTGTCGAACTTAGACGCCAAGCTGCGTCTGGAGATGCGTTATGAGCTTCAGCGTCTGCATGTGGAGACGGGCAGTACCTTCGTCTATGTTACCCATGATCAGATGGAGGCCATGACACTGGCTACAAAGATCTGCCTCATCAACAACGGCGTACTCCAGCAGTATGAGGCGCCCTTAGACGTTTACAACCGTCCGCGCAATCTCTTTGTGGCAGACTTCGTCGGCAATCCTTCCATCAACTTCATGGAGGCAAAGGGCAGACAGAGATCGGATGGTTCCATGGAGCTGACCGTCCTGGACGGTGAAAAAGCCGTATTCCTGCCGGAAAAACCGCTTTCCATGGATCGCTGGTTTATGGAACGGAACCAGGCTGATGAGGAGGCCGAGAAGAAAAAACAGGAAGTCTTAAAAGACAAGAAGGCCGTGGAAAAAGGAAATAAAGATGAGACCTTTAAATACCATATTGCGAAGGTAGACGAAAGCGATTACGCGGTGGAAGACGATCCCGTGATCACAGACGAGGACTTTGTCATCGGTGTCAGACCGGAATGCCTGAAACTGAGTCCCGCCGGCCAGGGAAGCTTAGAAGCCACCGTCTACGGCGCCATGCCTACCGGTATGGAGTCCACCGTTAAACTGCGCGTCGGCGATTTCCTGCTGACAGGAGTAATCTTCGGAGGCGTTACCTATCAGATCGGAGAGAAGACGGGCGTGGATATTGAAGGAAATGATATCCTGCTGTTTGACCGTAAGTCCGGAAAATGTGTGACTGCGGGAAAGATTGAGTTTATCAGATAACGTGTATAGAAAAGGTGCAGCTTTACCAGGCAATTCATATACCTGGTAAGGCTGCACCTTTTACGCTAAAGGCCAAATTCCTCAAAAAGCTTCTCCTGGAACTCCCGGTCCCTGGCTGCGCGGATCATATCTTCTGTACGGGAGGCCTCAATCAATTTAAGATTCAGCTGATTGACCCGTTCCAGCCCTTCTTCCAGCCCTTCTTTCAGACCTTCCTTACGGATCATCTGTTCCCGTTCCCATGATTTCATATAGTTGATTCCAACCTCCTTATCCCGTTTTACTTTATCGACAAATCCATGGATTTTGGCAATGTTCTCATCCGTTACATTGTCGTCCGTACTGTTCTCTATATATTTTAACATATCACGAAGGGCTTTTCCAGGATTTCCGGCGGTTCCTTTCGTGTAAAGATAGATTTTTTTCAGCCCGTCATCATAAGAAACTGACGAATCCTCCACGCAGCGGTTCTGTACTGTGTATACCATACGTTTTCTGTCAAATGGGTCATACGGAAGAATCATAATAATTATGACATTTTTCATATGACCGTAATCTGTCCCTGATTCTAAAAGCTGAGAGTCAATGAGCGCATCATAATAACGCGTCCGCCTGGGCAGAGATTCCTTTTCATAGGTATTGTTTGGCTCGATATTATAGACATCCGTTGAAACCTCTATGTCATCTGTGGAAATATCATCAGAGGATATCTCCTGGACATAAGCGTCAAGCCGGATCCCGTGGTTGCCGGTATCAATTCCTGCCACAGTTTTTTGCGGGATGATTCTCACTTTCTGTATAGTTCTGTTCAGGATAGTACTGAGGAGAATCCGGCAGAATTCCTCCCCAATTCCTTCTTTGGATACCATCTCCTGAAACAGGAAATCGTCTGGGAATTGCGTCGGCGGAATGCCGGGGATTTTTTCGTTCTCCTGGCAGGAGAACAGAATGTATGCCGCAGCAAAAAACTGCGGCGATTAAACTATAATATGACTATAAACCATCTCAGCCGGTATGACAAGCAAAAATTCATCAGCCAAAGCTTCAGTAAAAATTCATCAGCCAAAGCTTCCGCTGCGCCTGTCGTTACTCACCGAGCTGTTCCTGATAGCGCGCCCTGTAGTCGTTGGGCGTCATCCCTGTAGACTTCTTAAACTGGCGTGAAAAGTATTTTTCATCTTCGAAACCGACCTCGTGGGCGATCTGGCGGATTTTTATCATGGGATCCTTCAGCATCTGCCTGGCCTGGTTGATTCTAAGATCGTTCAAATACGTGATCATGGTCACGTGGAAGGTCTGCTTGAATTTCCGGCAAAGGTATTCCTGGTTGACGAAAAAGGTCTGGGCACACGCTGCCTGACTGAAAGGCTGGTTATAATTCAGTTCAATATAGTGTGCGACCTGATAGATCATATCAGCCTCCGGAGAGTGAATGGACTTCAGCTCCCCATGGAGAAACAGGATATCCGCCCGCATTCGGCGGCGGAAGCGTTCAAAGGATATCCGCATCGATCCATCCATGATGTCGCGGAAGTTTAAGACCACATACTCCGTCTGATGGCGGAATCCTTTGTGACGGTTTTCGAACAGTTCAGCCCAGGAGGCAAACAGACGGTTTTCATCCTGAACTGCTTCCAGCACAATGGCAAGAAGCGGAGCATCTTCCGGAATGCGGCTGCGAATCCAGAGAGAGATACTGTCGTCAATCAGCTGCTCATTCCCTGTCAGCAGAGCAGAAAGCAGCATGCGGTCATTCACTTCCTTCTGTTTTTCGGTCAAACCATGGAATGGCCTGTGGAAACCGGGTTCCAGACTGCAGAGTACAGGAGAGAGGCTCGCCATATTGCAGGCTCCAAAGGCGGCTCTTGCCTTCTGGTACGTCTCCATAATTCCTCCGGGAAAAATACCGGCTGCCGCCCCCATGCAGACCGGAAACGGCAGTGACTGCCGCACTGACTGCAAAAAATTCTTTAATTGCTCCTGAAAGGCCGGACTGTAATCGGTGAGAAAAACAGCGATCTCATACCGGCTGTCCGCAGGCAGCAGAAAGCCCGCACCAGAATCGGCCAGAAAGCAGGCGAGCGCGTCTCTGTAGCGGTGAAAGGACTCGTTCCAGGAAGCTTCTTCCCCGGATATAAATGGTTCCAGATTGCAGTAGGTAAATCCGCAGGCGGTAAGCTCCGAAAGCTCGGGAGACAGCTCCATCAGTTTTCTGCAGGCCTGCTCCGGATGGTCGCCGTGAATCAGACGCGACAGCAGATTCTCACGGCACAGGGTGGCCATGGAATCGATCTGGTCCTTGTGGATTTGAGCCGTATGGTATAAATCGTGCTCCTGATTCCAGGCGCCAGCCGCCTTCTTTACGGCCTCGATCAGCTGATCCTGATCCAGTGGCTTTAAAAGATAATCCACACCTCCATGCTGGAGAGAGCTTCTCACATAATCGAAGTTATTATAGCCGGAAATAACGATGACCTTGATATGCTTCAGGGAACCCGCAATATATTTCATCAGGTCAATTCCGCTTAAATCCTGCATGACAATGTCGGTGATTAAGATCTCCGGCTGTTCCGCCTCAATGATGCGGATCGCATCCTGGGGCGTGAGCGCTTCGTAAGTTTCCGTAATTCCCAGTTCCTGCCACGGCACCAGGAGTTTTACGGCCCTGATGACATGGGCTTCATCATCTACGATTAAGACTTTCATGATTTTCTCCATTCTTCTGTGATATTCAGTGATGCTCCAGCATCCGGTAATCTGCCTGGATATGGATCACCGTCCCGCTTTTTCCATCAGAACTGATCTCCATGGAGCACTGGTTCTTGTAATTTAACAGGAGGCGCTGGTAGACGTTGCGCATGCCGATATTGTTTGACACGTATCGGTTTTCCCGGTCTGTCTCCAGCTGCTGTTCACTTTGAATATCAGCGGTTCTGGAAGCGGGACGTTCTTCGGAAAATCGGTTAAGCGCATCGACAAAGGTTTCCGCATCGGATGAGGAGGCAGCTGCCTTTACCTGCTGAAGCGAGTGCGTGAGCTCCTCCAGTCTTTCAGCAGAAATGCCGGTTCCGGTATCTTTGACGAATAAATGGAGGTAATTGCCTTCCACAAAAGCGCGTATGGTCAGGCGGCTGTTGTCAAGCTTCAGAAGATTACCGTGCCGGATCGAGTTTTCAACCAGCGGCTGCAGCGTCATCTTCGGAATCAGCATGGCGCCTGCCTCATCGGATATGTCAAATTCTGTCTCCAGCGTGTTGGGAAAACGCAGCTTTTGCAGCTTTAAATACAGCTCGATGTAATGGAGCGCATCGTTTATGGGCACGAGATTGTGAGCGGTGTCCATGGAGTAGTGCATCATCTGTCCCAGGGCCGTGATGGACTGGTACAGAGGCAGATTGCCGCCCTCCAGGGCATTGGTCGCCAGGCACTGGAGCGTATTGTGGATAAAGTGAGGATTGATCTGGGCCTGAAGGGCCTTTAATTCACTTGTCCGGTTTGCCAGCTCCAGCTGGTACTGGTGAATGATAAAGTTTTTTATGGAGTACATCATCTTGCGGATCGTGATGAGCAGAGAGCCAATCTCGTCATTTTTCGTATAGGTGATGTAGGACGACATATTGGCATCCAGATCACCGGCGCTGACGGCTTCCGCATAGGCTGTCACCTTTCGGATCGGCGCGGTAAAACGTATGACGGTTATGACGATCAGAAGAATCTCCGCCAGAGTCACGATGATAAAGGAGTAAAGCATCATGTGGAAGAAGCGGCTTGCCTTTTCATAGACAAAGGCTTTCGGAGATATCTTGATTAAATACCAGTCCACCGGATCCTCCAGAATGCGGCTGCAAATGACGATGTCCTCGGAATCCGTGTCGAGGACCAGCGGGACGCCAGGCTCCAGGGAAGAGGAAAGGATATCCTGAATAACCGGATTGCGGGTCTGTGTGGCGATCTCTGCGGGAGTGCTGCTGTAGACGTAGCTGCCATTTCCATCCACCAGACAGAGGTACTCCTTTTCTTTGAACAGGGGAGAGCAGATGGAATCCAGAACCGATATGGGAATGTCGATGGTAATTTCTCCCAGGGAATCGGTGACGGAAGGAATCTGATAAATGGGCATATGCAGAGAAAAAACCAGGGAAAATTCCCGCCCCGAAAGCTCATGAAAATTATAGTTGGACTGCATGTGGGCCGATGTCACATAGGAGTGGTACGGTTCACATGGGAAACGCCGTTCCTGGCTTAAATAGATATGGTCCTTTTCATACCGCTGCATATCGGACTGAAGCAGCAGGGACTTTTTTAAGTTAAATGCGGAAAGCTGGATCTGTGAGGCATCCGGCACACTGGAATAAAGGGTCTGAAGGAAATCGAAGATGCGGGACTCCGTCTGAAGCAGGCGGTAGCTGGATACAGACTGTTCCTTTTCCGACAGGATGTCCATGACCTCAGAGTTGAAATAGAGGCCCCGCGCCGTATAATCCACCAGCTTCACGTAATCGGAAATACTGTTTCCGGTGGCGCGCATCGTATCAGTCGTCTGAGAGACGAACTCTTCGTCCAGTGACGTTTTGATATACTCATAGGAAAAAAACCAGTATACCAGAAACGGAACGAGAATGCAGATAAAGAGCAGTGATAATAATTTGATTCGGATACTGACAAAACGCTGACTGTTCATACTTACTTCCCCCAAAACACAGTTATCTGGCACCATTCTACCACAAACAGTAAATTCGCGAAAGACCATGAAGTCAAAATAGTCCTCCTATCATATCAAAAACATGAGTGTAAAAAGAAGTCACGTTCTATTACAATGAAGGCACAACAAAGAAAGAGAGAGAAAATCCAGGAAACAGAGTGATGGTTATTTTTAGTTCCCGCCCCTGTAACTGTCATGGTATACTATAAAAAATACTGTGACAACAACACATCAGGGGGAGTGTTTTACGATGAAGAGAAGGGTTAGAATCGGTTTAATAACAGCAGGTATTGTGCTGGCCGCAGTGGGATGCAAAAGTCAAAACACAGAAACCGGCGCGGCAGAAGCAGCCGCAGAACCAGGAATTGTACTTACCGTAAGCATGCCGTCTTCCGAATGGAGCGGATATGTGAAGGAACTGTCGGATCTGTACAGAAAGGAGCACCCGGAGATCGGGAGCATCGAATGGAATCTGGTGGACCGGAGTATGTATTCCGATTTGCTGCGGGTCAGCCTGGCGTCTCAGAAGCTTCCGGATATTATCTACGTCGGCTTCGAGGGTTCCATGGAAGAGTGGAAGGACCATCTGCTTCCGCTGGAAGCTCAAAACGTACTGCAGAAGCTTCCGATGCCGTACCGCACCATGGGAAGTCTGGAGGGAACGGTCTACTCGGTACCGCTCCAGATTCAGGGGATCGGTATCGCCTATAACCAGAAGCTTTTAAGGGCAGCCGGCTGGGAACGTTTTCCTGAAACGACATCCGAATTCGAACAGTTATGTTTGGATCTGGAGGAACAGGACATAAAGCCCATGATGAACCATTATAAAGAAACGCTGCTTACCATGGCGGGCAACTTATTCATGCTTCCTGCGATGGCGGAGGACAATCCCACCGCGTATATGGAATCCCTGTTAGAGGAAGACCGTCAGCAGGAGTATGAAGAGAACTGGCAGGCGCTGGCGGACTATTTTGATCTGACCCTGCGTTTCGGAAACCGGGATTCCTTAACAACCGGAGCCCCGACCGCAAGAGATTACTTCTTCATTGAAAAATACGCAATGCTGAATGACGAGGGCAGCTGGCTCGCGCCGGTTCTGGCAAAGTCCAAACCGGCTCTGGAACGGGATATCTCCATCGGAGCGATTCCCCTCTACGAGGAAGCGGAGAGAAATAAGCTGATCGTGGAAGTCCAGGCACTGTCTGTGGTGAAAAGCAGCCGGCATCCGAAGGAAGCCGAGGAATTCTTATACTGGCTCGCCACTTCAACAGAGGCGTCCCGGTATTTAAGAGAGACGATGGGCTGCCTTCCGGTCATGGCCATGAACGACGAAAGCCTGGAGGGGCTGTCCCCTCTGGCGGCCGAAGTAAAGGAAAGCATCAAGAAAGGCGGGACCGCGCTCGACGTGGTAAACTGCCTTCCCGGGGAACTGAAAAAAAAGAGTGCCGAACTCTGGGGCTTTTATCTGACCGGCGATTTGAGCCGGGAGGATGTTTTACAGGAGTATCAATCTCTCTGGAAAGATTATATGAAACATAATTAGGCCACTCCACTAAGCTCGTGAGATACCTCACTAAGTGGAGATGACATGCATCGCACGTAAGCGGTTAAAATACAACCGCTAAGTGCTCATAGCGAGGAGGTTATTTAAGATGTCAGTGATTCATTACCAGAAAAAAGAAGACATGAAATTTGAGACAGCAGGAAACGGAATTTTAAGAGCGGAGATGCTTCCGGGCATGGTAGACGGCGTACATACCTACAAATGCAAAGTGGCAGCCGGTACCGTGGTTACGCTGGAAACCTTTGGCGATCAGACACAGATTTACTACTTTACCAGGGGCGAAGGCTATGTGGCCACACCGAAGAAGGCGTTTAATATCGAAGAACCTTCTCTGTTTATCCCAAACATGGACAAAGAAGCGAATATTTTACACGCCGCAACAGACATGGAATTTTTACAGCTGACTTCTGTCATGCTTCCGGAGGATTACGAGCAGTTTGAGCACTGGCACATTGCACTGCCTAGATTCTGTCCATTAAGCGGCTGTATCGAATATATCGAGGGCTTCCGTCCGGAAGGCATCAAGGCGCTTTCCATTCTGGATACCCATTTCCTCACCCGCATGACCATGGGTGCTATTATCGGTAAGGGACCGAACAAGGCGGCTCCTCACAGCCATGATAACCTTTATCAGTGGTATTACGGAATGCCGGGAACGAAGTTCATCTACCGCGCGGCGGATGAGGAAATCGAGCTTCATGAGGGAGACTGGGCGTTTATACCGACCGATATTGAGCATGCGATCGAAATCGAAGAGGATGAAAATGTGAACTACGTCTGGTTTGAAATTGAGCTGACGAAAGCCGAACTGGAAGCAAAAAAAGCGCAGTAACCGATAAAAGGAGAGGGAAAGATCATGATGAAAAAAATGACAGCTGCGGTTTTAGCCGCGGCAATGGCAGCATCACTTACGGCATGCGGGGGCAATGCCGCGAAGGAGACAACACAGACTACGGCACAGACGCCGCAGGAGGCAGCCACCGTTGCGGGAGGCGCATCCACGACGGACGGAAAAGAACCTGTTACCCTGCGGTTCTCCTGGTGGGGCGGGGAGACGAGACATAAGGCGACCATGGCGGCCGTCGAGGCATTTGAACAGGAATATCCCTGGGTTACCGTAGAATGTGAATACTCCTCCTGGGATGGATGGACCGATAAGGTGGCTACCCAGCTGGCAGGCGGAACAGCCCCTGATTTGATGCAGATCAACTGGAACTGGCTTTACCAGTTTTCATCTGACGGCTCCAAATTCGCAGATTTGAATCAGTTTAAAGACATTATTTCCCTGGATAACTGGTCGGAGACCAACCTGGCGGCCATGACCGTCGGCGGAAAGCTTCAGGGCGTACCGGTTTCCATCACGGGAAAGCTTCCGATGTACAACAAGACTACCTTTGACAAGGCGGGAGTGGCCATTCCTACTTCATTTGAAGATCTTCGCGCCGCAGGCAAAGCGTTCCGGGAAAAACTCGGCGACGATTACTATCCGCTGGCTGAGGAAGGCTACGAGAGAATGATCTGGATGGTAATGTACCTTCAGGAAAAGTACGGAAAGGAATGGATTAAGGATTTATCCGTCAATTACACGGTGGAAGAAGTGACAGAGGGCATGGAATGGATCAATTCTCTGGAAGAAGACCACGTATTCCCGAAGATCTCCACGATCGCCGGAGATGGTGCGGAAAACTTCTTATCCAACAAAAAATGGATGGATGGCCACTACGCCGGACTGACCGAATACGATTCCAACGTCCAGGAAATCGCTGATTCCTTAGATGAAGGCCAGGAGCTGGTACTTGGAGATTACCCAACTGATTTAGGACCCAATCCGGCCGGCATGAGCAAGGTTTCCCAGGGCTTCGCCATCACCGAGACCTCCGAACACAAGGAAGAGGCCGCCTTACTTCTGGAATACATCACTTCCAATGAAAACGGTGTAAAATTAATGGGAACCGAGCGCGGCACCGTTTGCAACACGGCGGCAAAGAAGATCCTGGAGGATGCGGATATCTTAGGCGGACAGACTCTGGAAGGCAACCAGAAGGTGCTTGCGTTCTGTCACTATACCTTTGATCCGAACTTCGAAAACTCCGCGTTAAAGGAACGTACCGGTGCTTATTACGAAGTATTTGACAACTTAAGCGCGGGAGCAGATCCGGCGGAGATGGCACAGTATTTAATCGATTCCATCAATGACGTGAATGCGGCTAACCCATACTAATTAAGAGCGATAGGATATAGCAAAAAGGGACGCTGCCGGGGCGGCGTCCCCTTTTTGTACCCGAAAGTGTGCAGTGTTTGGAAAACTCAGCTATAAACAAAAAAGGAGAAGGAGCACATTATATGAATCTTACACCAATTTTCAAAGAATATATGAAAAATTACGAAGGGCTCGATGATTATCTGGTGGAAATTGACGGCCAGTCCATGTATGAATGGAACTATGAGGATGGCTGCTTATTTGTCGGTGCCTCCCGTCTTTACAAGCTGACGGGAGACCGTGAGTATCTGGATTTTATCGTTAAGATGGTGAGCCCCTATATTGAAGAGAATGGAGCCATAAAGAGTTATCACCGTGAAGAATACAATCTGGATTTTATTAACGCGGGGAAAATCTTCTACTTCCTCTATGATGAGACGGGAGAGGAAAGGTACCGGAAAGCATGCGATACCCTGATGACCCAGCTGATCTACCAGCCCCGCCTGACTACAGGAAACTTCTGGCATAAGCTGATCTATCCCTTTCAGGTATGGCTGGACGGCCTTTATATGGGACAGCCGTTTTATATGGAATATGAAAACCGTTTTAACGAGAGGAGGAATTACAGCGATATCATGAATCAGTTCAACCAGGCGAGAAAGCTTCTGTACGATGAGAAAACCGGCCTGTATTACCATGCCTATGATGAGTATAAAGACAGAAAATGGGCCGATCCCGCAACAGGGCTGTCCCCAAACTTCTGGCTTCGATCCATCGGCTGGTATTTAATGGCTCTCGTTGACTGCTGCGAGCTGGCCTCCGAGGAGATTTATGAGGTGAAAGCCAGGTTTGGCGAGCTTTTAAGAGAAGCAGTACACGGGATCTTAAAGTACCAGGATCAGGAGAGCAGGCTTTTCTACCAGCTTCCGGCACTTCCGGAGCAGGAGGGGAATTACCTGGAAACCTCCGGATCACTCATGGTGGCTTACGCGGTCTTAAAAGGCTGCCGCCTGGGGGCGCTTCTGGAAGAAAAATATGCTGCAAGGGGAAGGGAAATCTATGATGCCGTTCTGGAGCAGAAAATATACCAGGCAGACGACGGTGCATACCATTTATCCGGCACATGCGCAGTGGCAGGCCTTGGACCGCGCACGGAGCGGGATGGAAGCATTGACTACTACTTGTCGGAGCCGGTAGTCGATGATGATGTAAAGGCCATGGGGGTACTTATGATGGTAACGGCCGAACTGATGAAAATGGAATGATAGGAGTGAGAGTATGGAAGCACAGCCCGTAAAGATACGAAACTGGAAGAACTTTTGCCGCAAATACAGAGGATTTTTTTACATTCTGCCGTGGATCATTGGATTTATGATTTTTAAGTTTTATCCATTTATTATGTCCCTGTTTTACAGTTTTACTAACTACAGTTTATTTAAGCCGGGAACGGAATTCATCGGTCTCGACAATTACTTAAGCATATTTCATACGAAGAAATACATAAAGGCATTTAAGGTTACATTTCAATATGCGTTTCTCACGGTGCCGCTGAAACTGGCATTTTCCCTGTTCATCGCATATATCTTGAATTTTAAACTGAAATTCGTCAAAATGTTCCGGACTATCTACTACATTCCTTCCATTCTGGGAGGTTCTGTGGCGATCGCGGTCGTGTGGAAATTCATTTTCCAGGGAGACGGTTTGATCAACCAGTTTATCCAGATGTTTGGCGGTGAAAAGATTAATTTCCTCGGCAGCACACACTACGCGCTCTTCGTCATCTGCCTGCTTCGCGTATGGCAGTTTGGTTCCGCCATGGTGATCTTTCTCGCCGCGTTAAAGGGTGTTCCGCAGGAGCTTTACGAGGCCGCCTCTATCGACGGTGCCGGCAAATGGAGACAGTTTTTCTCCGTTACAGTACCGCTTATTACACCAGTTATTTTTTATAACCTGATCACACAGCTCTGTGAGGCATTCCAGGAGTTCAACAGCGCATTTATCATCACGAAGGGCGGACCGCTGGGATCGACGACGCTGATCTCCCTGTTAATTTACCAGAATGCGTTCCGTACGTATGAGATGGGGCTTGCCAGTGCAATGGCGTGGCTGTTGTTTATCATCATCTGTACTCTGACCGTGGTCTCCTTTGCCAGCCAGAAGTACTGGGTGTATTACTCGGATGATGAGAGATAAGGGGGACGATTGAGATGAGTAAGAAAACAAGAGAACAGATCAGTACCGTGGTTCGCTATACCGTTCTGATCCTGGTAGGCTTCGTCATGTTTTACCCTATGCTCTGGATGGTGGGCGCATCGTTTAAGGCGAGCAACAATGAGATTTATTCAACCATCAGCTTCCTTCCGAAGAGTCCGTCGTTTCAGGCTTACATTGACGGCTGGACCGCGACAGGCAATCCATACAGCCTTTACCTGATCAATACTTTTAAGATTGTCATACCGAAGGTGATTGGAGCGGTGGTGGCCAGCATTGTTACGGCATACGGATTTTCCCGTTTCGAGTTTCCGGGAAAGACTTTCTGGTTCTCCATCCTGCTGGCGACGCTGTTCCTGCCGCAGGTAGTGCTTAACATTCCACAGTTCCTCTTATTCCGGACATGGGGATGGACGAATTCCTACCTGCCGCTGGTGGTTCCGGCCTTTTTCGGAGCCGAACCATACTTCATCTTCATGCTGGTTCAGTTCATGCGGTCTGTATCCAGGGAACTGGAGGAAGCGGCAGAAATCGACGGCTGCAATTCCTTCGAACGGCTGGTATACATCGTGGTGCCCATGGTAAAGCCAACCATCGTTTCAGTGGCGCTGTTCCAGTTCATGTGGGCATTTAACGACTTCCAGGGACCGTTAATCTATATCGACAGTGTAAAGAAGTATCCGACTTCCCTTGGGCTCCGCCTTTTAACGGATGCGGAGACCGGCTTTGAGTGGAATAAGGTTCTGGCGCTGTCGGTCGTCACCCTGCTTCCGTCTCTGATCGTATTCTTCCTGGCACAGGATCAGTTCGTGGACGGCATTGCGGCAGGCGGTGTAAAGGGGTAAAAATATGAAAGCAAACGTGATTTTCAAGACTTCCCGGAAGTTCCTTCTGGAATGGGAGGACTTCGGAGTCTTCTATACGGAAAAAGAGTATGAAGTATGGCTGGATGACCGGTTCATCTTAACAAGCAGCCGCGTCATCCAGACTGTGCCGGGCCTTACGCCCGACACGGAGTACCGCGTATCCCTGCGGTGCGGCGGAGAGATTTATGCGGAGTTTTCGGTCCGTACCGATTATGAGTTTGTTACGCTGAACGTGCGGCGCTTTGGAGCAAAGGGCGACGGAATCCATGACGACACGCTGGCCATCCAGACGGCGATCGCCTCCTGCCCGAAAGACGGGAGAGTGTTTATCCCGGAGGGAACGTATCTCGTAACCAGCCTGTTTTTAAAGAGTGACTTCACACTTGATATCGGGAAGAACGCCGTGCTCCTGGGCCATGCAGAGCGGGAACGGTTCGGCGTGCTTCCCGGCATGATTCAGAGCTATGATGAGACAGCGGAGTACAATCTCGGATCCTGGGAGGGAAATCCCCTCGATATCTTTACCAGTATGATTACGGGAATCCATGTTTCAAATGTGGTGATCACCGGAGAGGGAATCCTGGATGGAAACGCCACCTTTCAGGACTGGTGGGAGGACGACAGGGCGAAAATCATCGCATTCCGCCCCCGTATGGTATTTTTGAATCACTGTGATCATGTGGTGCTTCATGGAGTCACCGTGCAGAACAGTCCTTCCTGGAATATCCATCCCTATTTCTCGAATGATCTCCGTTTCCTGGATTTGACCATCTTAAATCCATGGGATTCACCGAATACAGACGGCATGGATCCTGAGTCTGTGAATGGTCTGGAAATCGCCGGCATCTATTTCTCTCTGGGAGATGACTGTATTGCACTAAAGTCTGGAAAATATTATATGGGGCACAAATATAAGATACCGTCACAGAACGTCGAAGTACGCCAGTGCTGCATGAATAATGGGCACGGAGCTGTGACCATCGGCAGTGAAATGGCGGCAGGAGTGAAGCATGTTCATGTAAAAGACTGTTTATTTCTGCACACCGACAGGGGACTGCGGATCAAGACGAGACGTGGGAGAGGAAAAGATGCCGTTGTTGAAGATATCTGTTTTGAGAATATCCGCATGGACCATGTGCTGACGCCCTTTGTTTTAAATTCTTACTACAACTGCTGTGATCCCGACTGCCATTCGGATTATGTGAAATGTAAATCGCCACTTCCAGTAGACGAGCGGACCCCATCGGTAAAGCAGATGATTTTTCGAAACATCGAGGCTCATAACTGCCATGTAGCTGGAGCATTTTTATACGGATTGCCGGAGATGAAGGTGGATTACGTGGAATTTGACCATGTGACTATTGATTACGATGAGAATCCGGAACCGGATGAACCAGCCATGATGGATGACATCCAGCTGACTGCAAAATTAGGCCTCTACATCAAGAATGTTCAGGAACTTGTTTTAAACGATGTTTCCATAAGCGGATGCGACGGTGAACCGCTGCTTTTGGAGAACATCGATAAAATAACCGGAAATGGAGCCATTTCCAATTCTGCCGCTGAAGGAGAACAAATATGAGTATGACGATTGCAGCTACAGCAAGTGTATCCGCAGGCGGGGATGATCCCATCCTGTTTCGGGGACCGTTTGAAGAGACGGTTCCTCAGATGGCCGCGCTGGGATATCGTGCTGCAGAACTTCACATTTACGATTCGGATCAGATCGACCGAAAACAGTTATACCTGATTTTGGAGGAGAACCAGGTAGTACTCACCTCCATCGGTACAGGTTCCGCCTATGAGAAAGACGGAATCTGTCTCGGCAGCGCAGATCCGGGGAAAAGAGCTGCAGCCATCCGCCGTCTGACCGGGCACATGGTGACAGCCTCTCCATATCATGGTATAGTTATCATTGGTCTCATCGCTGGAAGATTTTCCGACTGCGGTCAGGATGGAGAAGCATTTAAAAGGAATCTGACGGAGAGCTTAAAACTCTGTGTGAAAGAAGCGGAAGTACACGACGTAACCTTAGGTTTTGAGGTGATGAACCGGTTTGAGAGTGATTATGGTACCACGATCAGAGAGGCATTAGAGCTTCTTCGCGTGGTTGGCTCTAACCGGCTGAAGCTTCACCTGGATACGGTACACTTAAATATCGAGGAAGATGATATCGGGAAAGCCATCGAAAGCGCCGGCGGCGCCATCTGCCACGTCCATGTGGCAGATAATAACCGCTGGTATCCGGGGCATGCGCATTATAACTTTGCGGAAACGCTGGCAGCATTAAGCCGTGTCGGTTATAACGGAGCACTGGCATTGGAAATCACGAATGATCCGGATACGGAAACAGCCGCCAAAAACAGCCTCTCCTACTTAAACGCAATACTTGAGACACTATCATATTGAGGAATATTTCCCTCAGGGAGGTTTTATTTTGTTATTAAAAAAGTTTTTCAAGTTCGTAATTCCATCTATTGTATCCATGTGGATCTTTGCGCTGTATACCATGGTGGACGGGATGTTTGTGGCATGGGGAGTCGGTGAGAGCGCGCTGGCATCGGTGAATCTTTCCATGCCCTATGTAATCTGCATTTTTTCCATAGGTCTGCTGATGGCGACGGGCACTTCCACGCTGATTTCCATTGCGCTGGGACAGAAGAAGGAGGAAGAGGCGAGCAGCCTATTCTCCATGAATCTGGTCGTCTTAACCATTGTCTCCCTTGTAGTGACCGCGCTCACGTTCCTGTTTCTGGAGCCTCTCGCCATGTTTCTTGGCGCATCCCCGGACAATCTGGAGTACGTAAAGAGCTATGTGGGAACCATCGGGGCCTTTGCCGTATTTTTTATCCTGTCCTATAATATGGAGGCACTGGTGAAAACAGATGGAACGCCTGTCGTTTCAACGATCGGGGTCATGGTGTGCGGACTGACTAATGTCATCCTGGATTATGTCTTTGTCATGGTATTTCACTGGGGTGTCTGGGGAGCGGCATTCGCTACCGGACTGGCTCAGGTTGCCTCCACAATCATATTCTTTACATATTTTGCATGTTTTCGGAAGAAACTCTGTTTCCACAGATTCAAATGGAATCCGGGCGTTTATAAAAAGATCATTCCCCTCGGTCTGGCCAATGGCTTCACGGAGCTTTCAGGCGGTCTTGTGGTGTTCCTGTTCAATCAGACCATTCTTCGCGTGATCGGGGAGAGCGGTATCGTCAGCTATACGGTCATTTCCTATATAAATACCCTGGTACTGAACACCATGGCTGGGATTGCCCAGGGGATGCAGCCAGTTACAAGCTACCATTACGGTGCCAGGGAACTTGGTCATTGCCGGAGACTCTTAAAGTATTCGCTCCTGATGGAAGTGATTGTGTCGGTTGTCTATGTATTTGTCCTGGAATTCTTTCCGCAGATCTTTGTCGGCGCGTTTCTGGACCGGAGGGACGGCGAACTGTTTGTCTATACCATTAGGGCGCTTCGCCTTTATTCGCTGTCGTTTTTGTTTATTGGCTTTAACGTGGTGTCGGCCGGTTACTTTACCGCGATGGAGCGGCCCTGGCAGTCCTTTGCTGTCTCGGCGGGAAGAGGACTTTTCTTCCTTGCTGCGGCTCTTGGCGTCATGGTTGTTCTTCTGGGAGAGAATGGAATCTGGCTTTCACCGGTTGTTTCGGAATTTATCTGCGCCATTTTGGCGGCGGTATTTTTCCTTCATAAAAAGACAGGTCCCGTGAAATTAAGGAAGTGATAAGATGCTATTTGACAGAAAACAACTGGTTAGGCTGATTGTACCGCTGGTTTTGGAGCAGGTGATCATGGGGACCATCGGAATCGCGGACATGTTGATGGTCGCATCGGTGGGGGAGACAGCGATTTCGGGTATTTCCCTCATAGATTCCATTAACATGCTGTTTAGCAGCATGTTCGCTGCGCTGGTGACGGGGGGAACCATCATCTGTACCCAGTATCTGGGGAAAAGGGACGAAGATATGGCCAATCTGGCCGCAAAGCACCTGCTCCTTGTCTCCCTTCTGTTTTCCCTGATGATTGCGGCACTGTGTTTTCTGTTCCGCAAAACGGTCGTTTACGGCCTCTATGGGGCCGCGGAGACGGAGGTTCTTCGTCAGGCCATGATCTATTTCTATTTTTCCATGGCTTCCTACCCCTTCCTGATGATGTTTGACAGCGGCAGTGCGATTTTCCGTTCCATGGGGAATGCGGCGCTGCCGTTTACCGTATCATTTCTCATGAGTGTAATTAATGTCGTGCTAAACGCCGTCTTTATCTTTGAATTGCACTGGGGCGTATTCGGAGCCGGATTCGCTACCTTACTGGCGAGAGTCGTCAGCAGCGCGGCGATTTTTATTCTTTTGTACCGTTACCAGGGAGTCATTCGGCTTCAGCTGTTCTTAAAGAGCGGCTGGCACGGCTTCATGGTAAAAAATATTCTGAGATTGGCGGTCCCCACCGGCCTGGAGGACAGTATCTTTCATATTGGTAAGCTGCTGGTTCAGGGGATTGTCACCTCCTTCGGGACAACGGCAATTGCCGCCAACGCGGTGGCGCTGACTATCTCCGAGTTCACCCATATGCCTGGATTTGCCATCGGCCTTTCGCTGATTACCGTAGTGGGAAGATGCGCAGGAGCTGGAGATTTGGAGCAGGCGCGGTATTACGTGAAGAAAATTACCAGACTCTCTTTCCTGGTGACTGGTGCCGTGGCGGCGCTGTCCTGGATTTTTGCCGGTCCGGTGGTGGGGTTCTACCAGATGAACCATGCCACATGGGTGCTGGCGGTGGAAATCGTGAGATGGCAGGCTCTGGCATGTCTTTTCGTCTGGGTGCCGGCCTTTAACATCTCCGATGCGCTGAGAGCGGCCAGCGATGTGAAGTTTACGATGGCTGTCTCCATGATTTCCATGTGGATATTCCGGGTGGGCTGCAGTTTTCTGTTCCGGTCTCTTCTGGATGTGGGCGTCATCTGTGTATGGTTTGCGATGTTTCTGGACTGGATGTTCCGGGCCGGGGTTTTCACACTTCGTTTTCGCGGTACGAAATGGGAGGGCAGGATGTTTCTTTGACGAAACATCCTGCTTTTTTGTTGACATTACTTCGATATCGAAGTATTATAAAAGAAAAACATTCGATATCGAAGTAAATCGGGAAAGAGAGGACGGACCATGATCTATGAGGGCGAGGAAAAATTAAAAAGACAGGCAGAAAACGGATTTCCAAAAGGAATTACGAAGATCTGTGACCGTGTATATTTTGCTTTGGGATATGGCGGGAGCACGTGTACACTTGTGATAGGAGAGGAGTCCTGCATTTTGGTGGATACGTTAAACGGTGTCACACCAGCCAAGGAAGCCAGGAAAGCGTTTGAGAAGCTGACGGATAAGCCTGTCCGGACGATCATTTATACGCACTATTTTCATTTCGACCACACCTCAGGCGCATCGGTATTCGCAGGCCCCGATACGCGGATTATCGGGAGAAAGCCGTCGTATCCCCAGTATGGAAGGACCGGCCTGATCAAGGACATCTGCGGCGTGCGCGGAGCGAGACAGTTCGGCGTCGGTTTGCCGCCGGAGGAAAACATCTGTGTGGGAATCGGGCCCAGAAATGAAATCAACGGGGAAAAGGGAAATCTTCCATGCAGGGAGCTCTTCGAGGAGGAGCTGCTGGAACTGGAAATCGACGGTACGAAGGTCGTTCTCGGGGCCGCCCCCGGGGAGACAGACGATCAGATCTTTGTCTGGTTCCCTCAGCACCGCGTTCTCTGCTGCGGTGACAATTATTATGAATCCTGGCCTAATTTATACGCCATCCGCGGCGGCCAGTACCGGGATATCAGCGGCTGGATCGATTCCCTGGATAAGATGAGGGAGTACAGGGCCGAGTATCTGCTTCCCGGTCACACCAGAGCCGTGATTGGAAGCGCAGAGGTGGAGACGACGCTTAAAAATTACCGGGATGCGCTGGAATACGTGCTGACAGAGACGCTTCGCGGCATGAACGAGGGCCTTACACCGGATGAACTGGCTGACAGCATCCGCCTTCCTGAGCGCCTGGCGTCACTTCCCTATTTACAGGAGTACTACGGAACCGTAGAGTGGTCTGTCCGGTCCATTTATACCGGTTATCTGGGGTGGTTTGACGGAAATCCAACGAAGCTGGGTCACATGAATACGAAGGAACGGGCAGAAAAGATCACAGCGATGATGGGAGGCGCCGGTCAGGTGCTGGCTGAGGGAAAGGCCGCCCTGGAGCGTGGTGAGGCGCAGTGGACCGCAGAGCTGTGTGATCTCCTGTTAGACTGCGGCCGGGAGATAGAAGCGGCCTCCGGCCTCAAGGCTGATGCGCTGACCGAGCTTGGCCGGAGGCAGACGAGTGCCAATGCCCGCCACTATTATCTGGCGTGCGCCAGACAGTTGAGAGGAAACGGCAAGCCCCTTAAGCTGAACGGCGCCATGCTGGATGTGGTGAAAAGGCAGGACGATAAGTCATGATTGACAATACCTTTACGCTGATCAGCCGCATAGATGGAGAGATACGCCGTTTCATTGCCGAAGAGCTGGCGGGGGACGGCATCACGGATATCGTACCCTCACAAGGCGCCATTATTTTGGAATTGATGAAGCATGGGCAAATGCCCATGAACGAACTGGCGCATGATATTGACCGGACGCCTCAGACCGTGACCCATCTCATAAAAAAGCTTGTAAAAGCCGGTTACGTGGAGACCAGAAAGGCACCGGAGGACAATCGGGTGACAATGGCCGTGTTGACAGAAGCGGGAATTCATCTTGCTGATGCACTCTGCCACATTTCCGAAAAAATCTATGACCTCCAGTACAATGGAATAAAGGAAGATGAGATTGTAGTCCTGCGCGGAGCATTAGCACAAATGTATGCAAATTTTACGGGAAGCGCAGGCAGGTCTGATTAAATGTGTCACAGAATTTCCTGTATTTCCAAAGACCATCCGGGGCCGCCGTACATATAGGATTCAGTAAGCGCCACCGTATGCAGACGGCCGTTAAGCCTGACGGTGGCCGGAATGTCTTTCTTAATGTATTCCAGCGCGATAGAGCTCTTTTGACAGTAGGTTTCCAGAACTGCAAAGAACTCTTCCGGGGTAACCGGTTTTTTCTCCAGATCTATGAGGAGAATCCTTCCGGCTGCACCACTGTTCAAATCTTTTGCAACAGATTTTAAATATCGGTACTCCGCTTCCCACAGCAGCAAAAGCACTGCGGTACTGGTCAAAAACATGACCTGGATGGAACGAGGGAATAGGTGTGCCAGAGAAAACAGGCAGAACAGGAAAATATAGCACCAGGCCAACGCGGCTGCACCGCGAAAGAACGAGGAGTCCAGCCGTGCAGCCAGGCCGCGCAGCAAATGCAGGAGACAGCCTGCAGCCATGTATCCCAACAGGACTGCTGGGAACAGGGACCATACAGGCCCGATTTCTTCCGGCGCAGCCAGCCTCAGCGCCGTGAGAGAGCACAGCAGCAGCAGCGTTCCAAGAAGAAGGCCCTGCTTAAGGGTTTCCACAAGATTTTCTTTCATTTCGCACCTCCATTATCTGACTGCGAACGTCTTTTAAGTATTTTCGTGATATATAGACGGTTTTGTTATTGGGAAAAGATACCTCCATTAAACCATTTACCATTGGGCGGTATGACGATACACGGTCCATATTAATGATGACGGATTTGGAAATCCGGATAAATCCGGCCGGAAGAAGATGCTCCAGTTCATACAGCCTTTTCTTTACCTCAAGCGTTTCGGAATCCGTGTGTACCAACTGCTTTTCACGTACCGTCTCAATAAAGCAGATCGCACGCTCTTTAAGCTTTACGATTTCATCTTCGCGATAACATGTGAGCATCATGGTGTGATACCGTTCCTGTTCCACATATTCTACCAGCCTTTCTATGGACTGGTCTTTACAATGTACATAGAATTCCGCATGTTCAGGTTCCTTTTCCGGAATCACTCTGATCAGAGTCTGCATGTCTGTCTCCTCCTGCCCTTTTCTTCTTATTTTTGTTCCCTATCCGTTTTTTATTCTCCTATCAGGGATTTGCTCCAGATGGGTTTATTATAAAGGAAGTGTCGGAAAATATCCATGAGTTTCCGGTAAGCGGCAGTTTTTCAGGGGTAAGCGGCAGCCACGGGCAGCGGCTGAATTCCTGCAGCCGTTTTTGAAAAAGTGACATTATTTCATAAAAAGGTTTTTTTAAGCGGAAAAATCTGGTATGATAAAAATCAGGGAATTAAGTACGACAGATCGAGGAAAATACCATATGAAGATACAGCTGGAAGAAATGTACAAAGATCCTGTAACAGGAGGCGGAAACGAGTACTGGATCAAAGAAAAATACCAGGAAAACTGTCTGCGCCGGATGAGTCATTATGCGGTTATGACCATCAACATAAAAAAATTCAGAAAGTATCATCTGCGGTACGGAAAGATAGCGTCTGATGAGATATTGAAGGAGATTTACGATATTTTAGACGGTTTTCTCCATGAAAATGAATATCTTTCCAGAATTTATTCCGACAATTTTGTTATACTGCTTCACCGGGAGAATAAGGAGGCTCTCGTACAGTTTATTTATGATACTGACTGGGCGGGATATCAGTGTGAGGATCCCAGGATTTATATGAAGATATTCTTTTCCTTTGGTGTCTATATGATCGATAATCCGGACGACGATTTCCATACTGCTCTCAATAAGGCGGAGCTGGCCCGAACGATGTGCGGACACGTTCATCTGAGGAATACCTCTTATGATTTCTACAGCAGCAGTATATCAAAAAGGTATTTGCATGACTGCGATATTGAAGAAAAAGCGGTGGAGGCAGTGAATCAGGAGCGCTTTACCCCCTATCTGCAGCCTAAAGTGCGCCTGAGTGATGAGAAAATCGTAGGAGCGTAGGTTCTGCTTCGCTGGTTTGATGAGAACGGAAAGCTGATTCCGATTACGGACTACCTCCCGGTTCTTGACAGCAATGGTTATATCAGAAATGTAGATCTGTATATTTTTGAAAAGATCTGCCAGAAGCTGCAGGAGTGCAAAGAGAGCAGTATACCGGTGGTGCCGCTGTCTTTTAATATATCCAAATCCTATTATAATGACGATGATCTGTTTGCTGACTATATGGCGGTGTTTGAACAGTACGATGTACCGGAATCCTGGATTCAGTTTGAGCTGATGGAAAGTATCTCCTTTGACGACGGCGCCAGAATGATGCGGCTGATCCCCGGATTCAAGAGGAGGGGATTCGCCTGTATGCTGGACGATTTCGGAAGCGGGTATTCGTCCTTTCAAGTAATTTCCAGCCTTCAGCTGGACGCTCTGAAGATAGACCGGCAGTTTTTTGCAAAAGATTTTAACCCCCAGGACTGCGCTGTTGTGGCGACTATTATTCATATTGCAAAAGCACTTCACATGGAGACAATCGCTGAGGGGGTGGAGCAGAAGGAGTACATCGATTTTCTGAAAAACGCGGGCTGTGACATGGTACAGGGGTTCTATTATTACAGACCTATGCCGGTAGATGAGTTCCTTGCCCTGCTTGCTTCTCAGAATGAGTTCTGATTTCTGAAATTTTATATTGATTTATAGAATAATATTTAGTATATTATGTAATAGGTTATCTTAGGCCAGACTTGAAAGGGGAATTGTGATGATAAAAGTAGCTGTTGATGTCATGGGCGGCGATTATGCACCGGCTGAGATGGTAGCAGGTGCCGTGCAGGCGGTGAACGCGAACAGGGAGATCTCCGTTCTCCTGGTAGGGCAGGAACCGGCAGTAGCTGAGGAGCTGAAAAAGCATAACTTTCCGGTGGAGCAGATACAGATTGTTCCTGCAACAGAGATAATCGAAACGGAAGAACCTCCGGTGAATGCCATACGAAAGAAAAAAGACTCTTCCATTGTGGTTGGCATGAATCTGGTGAAAAAGAAGGAAGCGGATGCCTTCGTTTCAGCCGGCAGTTCCGGCGCCATATTAGTTGGCGGTCAGGTCATTGTCGGAAGAATAAAGGGTGTGGAAAGACCTCCGCTTGCGCCGTTAATCCCCACGGAAAAGGGCGCGTCTCTGCTGATTGACTGCGGTGCCAATGTCGACGCCAGGGCTTCCCATCTGGTACAGTTTGCACGCATGGGCTCCATCTACATGGAACATGTGATGGGGGTGAAGAACCCACGGGTCGCCATCGTCAATATCGGGGCAGAGGAAGAGAAAGGAAACGCACTTGTTAAGGAGACGTTTCCGCTTCTCAAGGAATGCAGGGACATAAACTTCATCGGAAGCATTGAGGCGAGGGAGATACCGCACGGCGGCGCAGATGTTATCGTATGCGAGGCATTTGTAGGCAACGTAATCCTGAAGCTTTACGAAGGAGTAGGTGCCACTCTGATCAGTAAGGTCAAGAGCGGCATGATGGTGAACTTAAGAAGCAAGGTTGGAGCACTGCTTGTAAAACCAGCGCTTAAGGAGACACTGAAATCCTTTGATTCGTCTCAGTACGGAGGAGCACCGCTTCTCGGTCTGAACGGTCTGGTGGTGAAAACCCACGGGAATTCCAAGGCAAAGGAAGTGTGTAATTCCATTCTTCAATGCGTGGCCTTTAAAGAACAGGGGATTAATGATAAGATAAGAGAGAGCCTGACTGCTGAAAATCAGGAAAATAAAGAATAGGAGAGAGGAAGGGAAAAGATGGAATTTGAAAAGTTACAGAATATTGTCGCAGAGGTACTTAACGTTGAACCGGAGGAGGTAACCATGGCTTCTACATTCGTAGATGACTTAGGTGCAGATTCCCTGGATGTATTCCAGATCATCATGGGTATCGAAGAAGAATTCGATATCGAGATACCGTCCGAGGTAGCGGAGAAGATCGCTACAGTCGGTGATGCGGTAGAACAGATTAAGAACGCGCTGAATTAATAGATGTGGGTGTTGCAGGGCGGCATAATGCCGCCTGTCCGCAACACCTTCTTTCATAGTAAAGGAAAGAGGACCGCAATGAACAAAAAACTGAATGAGCTGGAAGGGCGGATTGGCTACCGTTTTTCGGACAGGCAGCTGCTTACAAGGGCCATGACCCACAGCTCCTACGCCAACGAACACCGCTTAAACAAGCTGGAATGCAATGAGCGGCTGGAATTTTTAGGTGATTCCGTGCTGGAGGTCGTTTCCAGCGATTTTTTATATCACAAATATCCGGATAAGCCGGAAGGGGATTTAACGAAGATCCGCGCCAGCATCGTATGCGAACCGACGCTCGCCTACTGTGCCGAGGACATTGAATTAGGAAATTACTTACTGCTGGGAAAGGGAGAAGAGGCGACCGGCGGACGCGGAAGGGCCTCAGTCGTATCGGACGCCATGGAAGCGCTAATCGGCGCAATATATCTGGACGGTGGTTTTGCTAATGCAAAAGAGTTTATCCTTCGATTTATCATGAACGACATCGAGCATAAACAGCTCTTTTTTGATAGCAAGACTATCTTGCAGGAGATCGTACAGAGTCAGACGGAAAAACCGCTTGCCTATGAACTGCTGCGGGAAGAAGGGCCTGATCACAATAAGATCTTTGAATCCCGGGCTCTCATTGGAGCGGAAGAGATCGGCCGGGGGACCGGAAGGACGAAAAAGGCTGCGGAAGCAGTAGCCGCCTATCACGGAATTTTAAAGCTTAAGAAAATGGAAAAGGAAAGGCAGGCATAGACGTCTGCCAACATAAAGTATGTATTTAAAAAGCATTGAGATACAGGGCTTTAAATCATTTGCCAATAAGATCGTATTCGAATTTCATAACGGAATCACCGGCATCGTGGGACCCAATGGCAGCGGCAAGAGCAATGTCGCTGATGCGGTGCGCTGGGTGCTGGGAGAGCAGAAGGTCAAACAGCTTCGAAGCTCCAGCATGCAGGACGTCATCTTCTCCGGTACGGAGACGAGGAAGCCCCAGGGCTTTGCCAGTGTAGCCATCACTCTGGACAACTCTGACCACCAGCTGGCCATCGATTACGATCAGGTGACGGTTACGAGACGTGTCTACCGCTCCGGTGAAAGCGAATATATGATCAACGGAAGCACCTGCCGCCTGAAGGATATCAACGAACTGTTCTACGACACCGGTATTGGCAAGGAAGGCTACTCCATCATTGGACAGGGCCAGATCGACAAGATATTAAGCGGTAAACCGGAGGAACGGCGGGAACTCTTCGACGAGGCGGCCGGAATCGTAAAATTCAAACGCAGAAAAGCCATCGCCCAGAAGAAGCTGGAGGATGAGAAACAGAATCTGGTCCGTGTGACCGATATTCTAACGGAATTGGAGAAACAGGTCGGCCCTCTGGCAAAACAGTCCGAGGCCGCGAAGGAGTATCTGCGTTTAAAGGAAGACTTAAAGAAATACGATGTGAACCAGTTCCTGCTGGAAACCGCCGGAACGCGCAGCCAGTTAAAAGAGACGGAAGAAAAAGCAGCCATCGTATCGAAGGATTTGGAAGATACGAGGCAGGCTTCCGAACATATCCGTGTGGAATATGAGACCCTGGACGCCCTTTTATCCGGGCTGGAGGTAGCCGCAGGCGAGGCCAGAACGGCTCTTGGCGAGACCAACATGGAAAAGGGCACCCTCGAAGGCCGTGTAGGCGTGCTGAACGAGCAGATCAACACGGAAAAGATGAACGCGGAACATATTGGAAAGCGAATGACAGCGATCCATGGGGAAATCGCGGATAAGAAGACGAAGGTCTCCGCCTATGAAGAAGAGCGAAGCGGCATTGCCGCCCAGGTTAAGGAATCCTTAGAGCGTCTGGCCGCGGCCGAAGAGGCGCTTAAGAGGAAGGATGAGGAGATCCGGGCGCTGGAAGAAGAGATTGAATCCGGCAAGGGCAGCATCATCGACACCTTAAACGAGAAGGCCTCCATTAACGCCAGACAGCAGCGGTACGAAACCATGCTGGAACAGGTAAATGTCCGGCGTTCCGAGGTGTGCCAGAAGCTTTTAAAGTACAAAAGCGACGAATCGGAGCAGGACGGCCAGTTAGATGAATTAAACCGTCAGCTGGAAGAGATCGAGGCAGAGATCGCCAGTCTCGGAGATGCCCAGGCGGCGGCTGAGACGAGGACGGAGGAGCTGGAACACGAGGTCCGCCGTCTGAACAAGAATTTAAACGACAGGCAGCAGGAATACCACACCAGCTATACGAAGCTGGAATCGCTGAAGAATATAGCGGAACGGTATGAGGGCTACGGCGGAAGCATCCGCCGCGTCATGGAGGTCAGAGACCGCATTCACGGCATCCACGGCGTTGTGGCCGATTTAATCACCGTTCCAAAGAAGTATGAGATCGCGGTGGAGACGGCGCTGGGCGGAAGCATCCAGAACATTGTAACGGATTCCGAGCAGACGGCGAAGCAGCTGATCGAATATCTGAAGAAAAACCGGTACGGAAGGGCGACCTTCTTACCGCTTACCAGTATCGGCAACAGGAACACCTTTAATCAGGACAAGGCGTTAAAGGAGCCCGGTGTCTTAGGACTAGCCAACAGTCTGGTGGAGACAGACGGCCAGTATGAAGGGCTGATCCGGTATCTGCTGGGGCGGGTCGTGGTGGTGGATACCATCGACAACGCCATTGCACTGGCCAGGAAATTCCAGTATTCCCTGCGGATCGTCACCCTGGAGGGCGAGCTTTTAAGCGCGGGCGGGTCCATGACCGGCGGTGCGTTTAAGAACACCAGCAACTTACTGGGCAGAAAGCGTGAGATCGAGGAACTGGAAGGAGCCTGCACCAAGGCGCTGACCGATGTGGACCGGATCGAACAGGATCTGGTGATGAACGAGGCGCTCCTGGCCGAAAGCCGGGAAGAGCTGGAATCATTGAAATCCAGAAGGCAGGAGAGCTATCTGCGTCAGAATACGGTCCGCATGAGCATTTCCAGGACCGAGGATAAAAAGGAAGAGATTCGGGAATCCTATGGCGATCTGGAACGCGAAAACAGCCAGCTGGAGGATCAGATCCGGGAGATCGGCAAGAGCCGGAACGAGCTGGCAGGCGAGGTCATCCGGCTGGAGGGGCAGAATCAGGATATCAACAGCCGTCTGGATTCCTGCCACGAGCGTCTTGACGCGGCCAAGGCAGAACGGGAGGAGGCTTCCAAAGCGCTCTCCACCGTCCAGCTGGAGGCGTCCGGACTCAAGCAGAAGGATGACTTCGAACTGGAGAATATCCGGCGGGTGAGGGAAGACGTCCGCCGCCTGGAGGAAGAGCTTTCCGGTCTCTCCGGGGGCACTGATGACTCCAACCTGGTTATCGAAGAAAAACTGGCGGAAATCGCCGGATTAAAGTCACAGATTGAGAATACCGTTATACGTGCCGCCGGCCTTGAGGCCGTGATTGCGGAGAAGACGGCAGAGAGAGAGGAAAAGTCGAGACAGCAGAAGGAACTCTTCCAGAAGCGGGAAGAACTTTCCGACCGAATGAGCCGTCTGGATAAAGATTTATTTCGTTTGCAGAGTCAGAAGGAGAAGCTGGAGGAGCGCCTGGAAACTTTTGCAAACTACATGTGGGATGAGTACGAACTGACCTATTCCGCCGCACTGGAGCTTAGGAGCGGGGAGGAGGAATCTCTGGCGGAGATCCGAAAGCATATCGCCTCCCTGAAAGAAGAGATCAAAAAGCTTGGCAATGTCAATGTCAACGCCATCGAGGATTATAAGGAAGTATCGGAGCGGTATGTGTTCATGAAGACCCAGCACGACGATCTGGTTACGGCGGAAGAGACGCTGCTTAAGATCATCGAGGAGCTGGACACCGGCATGAGAAGGCAGTTTGAAGAGAAATTCAGGGAGATTCGCACCGAGTTCGACAAGGTGTTTAAGGAGCTCTTCGGCGGCGGCCGCGGCACTCTGGAGCTGGTGGAAGATGAGGATATCCTGGAAGCGGGCATTCAGATTATCTCCCAGCCGCCGGGCAAAAAACTGCAGAACATGATGCAGCTTTCCGGTGGAGAGAAGGCCCTGACAGCCATTGCGCTGCTGTTTGCAATTCAGAACTTAAAGCCGTCGCCGTTCTGCCTGTTGGATGAAATCGAAGCGGCGTTAGATGACTCGAATGTGGACAGATACGCAAAATATTTACATAAACTGACGAAATATACACAGTTTATCGTTATCACCCACCGTCACGGAACGATGGTGGCGGCAGACCGTTTATACGGTATTACCATGCAGGAGAAAGGCGTTTCAACGCTTGTTTCGGTAAATCTGATAGAAGAAGATTTAGATAAGTAAAAGGAGGCCGTCTATGAGTGAGAAAAAGGGATTCTTTGGGAAACTGGTAGCAGGACTGCAAAAGACAAGGGACAATATTATATCGGGGATGGATTCCATTTTCAGCGGCTTTTCAGCCATCGATGATGAGTTTTATGAGGAGATCGAAGAGACTCTGATTATGGGAGATCTTGGAATTCAGACCACCATGTCGATTGTGGAGGATTTGAGAAAAAAGGTAAAGGAACAGGGAATAAAGGACCCGGCCGAATGCAAGGAGCTTCTGATGGAAAGCATCCGGGATCAGATGGATTTAGGGGAAAATGCGTATGAATACGAGAACCGCCAGTCCGTTCTTCTGATCATCGGGGTCAACGGAGTGGGAAAGACCACCTCCGTCGGCAAGCTGGCCGGCCAGTTAAAGGACGACGGGAAAAAGGTGATTCTCGCGGCGGCAGACACCTTCCGCGCGGCGGCCATTGAGCAGCTGACGGAGTGGGCCAACCGGGCGGGCGTGGACATCATCGCCCAGCAGGAAGGCTCCGATCCGGCCGCTGTAGTCTATGATGCCGTGGCCGCAGCCAAATCACGCCATGCGGATATTCTGATCTGCGATACGGCGGGACGGCTTCACAATAAGAAAAATCTGATGGAAGAGCTTAAGAAGATTAACCGGATCATCGACAAGGAGTTCCCGGAGGCGTACCGGGAAACGCTGGTGGTACTGGACGGAACGACCGGCCAGAATGCGCTTTCACAGGCCAGACAGTTTATGGAAGTGGCGGATATCACAGGAATCATCTTAACGAAGCTGGACGGAACCGCCAAGGGCGGAATCGCCGTGGCAATCCAGTCGGAACTTGGAATACCAGTCAAATACGTGGGGGTTGGAGAGAAGATCGACGATTTGCAGAAATTTAACGCAGGGGAGTTTGTGAATGCATTATTCCATGTAGAAGAGAAAGAAGAGGCGTAAGTTATGTTGACATTGGAGAAATTTGAAGAGGCAACAGAGGTTGTAAGCAAGGTAACGCAGGAGACAAAGTTGGTGTACAGCGAGTATTTTTCCTCCCAGACCGGCAACAGGGTCTGGTTTAAGCCGGAAAACATGCAGTATACAGGCGCTTATAAGGTAAGAGGCGCTTACTATAAGATCAGCACCTTGAGCGAGGAGGAGAAGGCTAAGGGCTTAATCACCGCTTCCGCCGGCAATCACGCTCAGGGCGTGGCCTACGCCGCGAAGCTGGCCGGAATCTCCGCGACCATCGTGATGCCGACGACAACGCCCCTCATGAAGGTAAACCGGACGAAGGGATACGGCGCAGAAGTCGTTCTGGAAGGCGATGTATTCGATGAAGCCTGCAGTTACGCTTACAGGCTGGCAGAGGAAAAAGGCCTTACCTTTATCCATCCGTTTAACGATTTGGACGTAGCTACGGGCCAGGGAACCATTGCCATGGAGATAATCAAGGAACTGCCGACCGTGGATTACATACTCGTTCCCATCGGCGGAGGCGGACTCTGTACCGGCGTTGCCACACTGGCGAAGATGCTCAATCCTAAGATCAAGGTGATCGGTGTGGAGCCGGCTGGTGCCAACTGCATGCAGGAATCCCTGCGCCAGGGCAAGGTAGTCTCCTTACATGGTGTCAACACCATCGCGGACGGCACGGCGGTACAGTGCCCCGGTGATCTGCTGTTCCCCTATATCCAGGAGAATGTGGATGACATCATCACCATCGAAGATTCGGAACTGATCGTTTCCTTCCTCGACATGGTGGAGAATCACAAGATGATCGTGGAGAACTCCGGCCTTCTGACCGTAGCGGCCTTAAAGCATATGAAGGTGGAAAACAAGAAGATCGTCTCCATCCTGAGCGGCGGCAACATGGATGTCATCACTATGGCCTCCATCGTACAGCACGGCCTGATCCAGAGAGACAGAGTCTTTACCGTCTCTGTCCTGCTTCCGGACAAACCAGGCGAGCTGGCCAAGGTTTCCACACTTCTCGCCAAAGAGCAGGGCAACGTAATCCGTCTGGAACACAACCAGTTCATCAGCATCAACCGAAATTCGGCTGTGGAACTGCGCATCACACTGGAGGCTTACGGCACCGACCACAAGAACTCCATCATGGCCGCGCTCACCGAGGCTGGATACCGACCGAAGCTGGTGAAGTCCAAAGGAACTTATGCGGATTAAAACTATATGGATTAGAATTATGCAGATTAGAAGATTATAAAAAGGCATCAGAACTGCGGGGAATGACGATACTGCGGCTCTGATGCCTTTATTTTGCGTCACGGAAAAGTCGTTTTTTTCAGCCTTCTCTGTGTACATCAGGGCTAATAAATTGACATATGCTGTTTTTTATGATAAACTTATTTGACACAGGTACACAGAATGACAGCACGTAAGTATGGAAATCAATACGAAATTCAGAGAATCTTTTGTCCGTTCAATCAGAAGAATGTCCTAAGAGGAAAAATAAGATGAAGTACGAAAAATTTCAATATGACAGAATTTTTGAAATATTAAGGAACAAAATCGAATCCGGACTGATACCGAAAGGCACTGTGCTTCCCTCCATTGCTGATCTTTGCAAGGAGTACAAAGTATCCAGCAAAACGATACGCCGCGTGGTGGCTATGTTGTCTGACGCCGGACTTATTGAGACAAGAGAGCGGCAGCTTTCTGTAGTTATTTATGATCAAGCCAACTCCGTATACGATTCTGTACACAATTTGCAAGAGCCGATTATCCCTATTATGACAGACATCTTAAAAACAGCGGAAATTGTTTATTATCCTTTTATTTGTTATGGAATTTCTCTGTGCAACAAGTACGATTGGGATATCCCCGAACGTATAGTTCAGCAATTAAATCCTAAGAATCCCAAACTTTTTTGGAAAAATTCTAAA
This sequence comes from Hungatella hominis, assembly GCF_014288005.1. NCBI lineage: Bacteria > Bacillati > Bacillota > Clostridia > Lachnospirales > Lachnospiraceae > Hungatella > Hungatella hominis. The sequence continues at coordinate 291,603 of NZ_JACOPB010000005.1, read as the reverse complement.
CTGATTTGGCGCTTTTTTATCGCCAGATGTGAAAACGAGTTGAGTCTTCATATCGTTGATTGTCTTGGATTTCTAGGGGTAGAATATAGGGAAAACAATTTCTGTTCACGCGTTGCATATCAAAAGACAATGATGGATTTTATCCAAAAGAGCAGAATAACGGCGCCTGCAGGCGATGCAGTCAAAGATTTCCTTGCCTATATTCATTTTATTACGATTTCAAGGGAAGATTTTCAATGTTACGTTCCTGCTGATTCGCCTTTTCGCCTCGGTATTCGGGGACTGGATCAAAGGATGAAAACAGCAGAAGAACGCTACTCCAGTGTATACTTAGATATTTTGGGCCTCATTGCGATCGGTTACTATCAGCCGGGAGATAAGCTGCCGTCTCACGATCAATTGCGCAAACAGTACGGTGTCAGTGTAAACACGACGACACAAGCCATTCAATGCCTGCAAAAATGGGGGATTGTAGAGGCGACCCCAGGGAAGGGGATTTTTGTTTCTGCGAATATTGAAGCGTTAAATGATATTTATGTGGACCCAAAACTGATTGCCAGCCATATCAGAAGATATTTCGACAGTTTGGAGCTGCTTTCCTTAACCGCTGAGGGGGTAGCTTACCATGTTGCGGCTCATGTTTCTTTTGAGCATATACAAACACTCATTCAGCGCTTGAACGAAGTGAAAAATTACGGTAACTTATATCAACCTGCACCTGTTATTCTGCTGGAATTTTTAACAGAACATATTCCATATGAAGCCCTGCGATCTATCTATACGATTATACTCAAAAACTATCGAATTGGTCGTAAAATACCAAAACTAATCAATAGAGGAAAAGCGTCAGTAAAACATGAAATACACTGCAGGTGTGTAGAAGCGGCAAATATTTTGATCGGAGGGAATCAAAGCGCTTTTGCAAAACAAACGGCGGAGATATTCAGGTTTACCCATCAACTTACCATTGAAGAGTGTAAAAAGCTGGGTTATTGGCAGACGGTTCAGGACCTGTACGATGGCTCTCAGCTATGGAAATAGTATGAATTAGCCAGTTCAGCATAAAGCAGCCGGCACAATTGTAATACTATTCTATACCGAAGGAGGAAGAGAACACAAATGAAAAAGAGGCTCTGGAGAGTAACCATTTTGCTGGCGGCGCTGCTCCTCTCCGAGATTTTTTTGTTTATCGCTACATATCGTAATTTGAACCAATCCATTCAAAATGAGCGGATAGACTCTATCGAGCAAATGAGCACCCTCATTTCTGAAAAGTTACTTCTGTTGAGGCAGCATTATGATGATATGGTACGGCAGGCAGCCTATATCATCACAAGTAACCAGGTCCGGTTTCAGGATATGGAGACGCTTCTGGCCTTTGAACAGTTATACCTGCTGGCCGAGGACGGTTCCTGTGTCTCTTTAAAAGGAGAAAAAATCGTACTGTCTGAATCGGAAGAAATAAAAAAACTCAGAACTTCGGATGCGGTTCGGACAGATTTCTGTACGGTACAGACCAAAGGTGATTTTTGGATTTTTATGTCCCCTCTTACCAATGTGACCATAGATAATAAAAAGTTCTTTGGCGTTATTATGCTGGTGGATGCAAACACCTATTCAGAGATTGCAGCCACTGCCTTGTATGAGAACCAGGGCGCTTCCTATGTAGTGAATCGCCTGGGCGTGATAGAACTGCGGCCGACAGAGTCAACTGCCAATTATTATTTTGGCGGATATAACCTGCTCCATATCTTGCGGGATAAAAATGTGGATGAGCAGCAGATCCTTGCATTGCAGCAAGGTCTGGAACAGCAGCACAAGGTGGAATTTACAGCCAAAATAGAGGGAGAAACCTGGCGTATTCAAAGCTTTCCGGAAAGCGAGGGCAACAGCATAGTTATTGCGGTCCCCATTTCGATCACGGCCCAATCAACCTTTTACGGAATGCGTCAAGTGATCATTATGATTGTGCTTACTCTCTTAACCGTGGTGGCTATGGCTGCCGTTTGGATCTACTATTATGTAAAAAATGGGCAGCAAATCAAGCTGGAGCAGGCAAAGGCCGCCTTGAAAAGCGATTTTATGAATAAGGTCTCCCATGATATTCGCACACCACTGACCGCAGTGATTGGACTGAATGACCTGCTGCTGCGCAATGCGGACAAACCGGATATTGTGGCGGACTGTGCGCAAAAAGCAAAAAAGTCCGGTGAATATCTCGTCTCTATCATCAACGATGTGCTGGATATGAGCAGGATCGAAAATGGAAAGCTGCGGATTTCCCATACAGCGTTTGACATGAAGGAACTGCTGGAGACTGTTGTTCAGCTGGAAACATTTCCTGTTGCTGAAAAGGGGCTGGCCTTTCGTCTGGACTGTCCAAACAACTTCCACAGGGGATATTTAGGAGACGCCGTCCGCATCAAGCAGTGTCTCGTTAACCTGGTTTCTAATGCCGTAAAATTTACTCCCGAACATGGAACTGTGACCCTGACTTACAGGGAAGAGATGGAAAGCGGCATATATGCCAGGACCATATTTATCGTTGAGGATACAGGGATCGGTATGAGCGAAGAGTTTATGCAGCATATGTTCCACCCCTTTGAGCAGGAACAGTCGTCTCTTACCTCCGCCCATGTGGGCAGTGGCCTGGGACTGGCAATCGTACACAGTCTTGTGACGCTCATGAAAGGCACCATCCATGCGGAGAGTACATTGGATCAGGGCAGCCGATTTGTCATCGAGCTTCCGCTGGAGCGGACCGTATTGAGTGAATTAAGTCCGAAAGAGGAACCGAGCGATGAATTACCCGTATATTTGCGTGGCAAGAGAATCCTGTTGGCGGAGGATAACGATATTAACCGTGAAATCGTCGCAGAGCTTTTAGACGGGCTCGGTTTTGTGGTAGATGGGGTGGTCAATGGCGCGGAGGCAGTGGAATGTTTTCAAAACTCCTCCAGTGGATATTATTCGATGATACTGGTGGATATCCAAATGCCGGTAATGAATGGTCTGGAAGCAGCAGTCGCTATTCGCAGTTCGGCACACATGGACAGCTGCAGCATCCCCATTATTGCATTATCCGCAAATGCCTTTGATGAGGACATGGAGAATTCTCTTGCACACGGGATGCAGGCCCATATCAGCAAGCCGGTGGAAATCGGGGTTCTCAAAAAAATACTTGTCAAATATATCGATTAAGGAGGGGGATCCATGAAAAGGCAACGACTATTCTGCTTCTTTATTGCGGGTTCCATGCTGTTGGGAATGACTGGCTGCAGCGATGTGCCAGGCAGATCAAAGGCAGAGGCACGGTTCTGCGCGGACAACGAGATTTTGACCTATGAGCCGGTGAATTTTGAGAAAACCATTGTTACCATCGGCGCATACGCTCCCGGCAATACAAAGCCGATGGAGCTTGCCATTGAGGCGGCATTTCCCGATATAGACATTGTCATCCTAAATCAGATCAGCATTTCTAATGTGGAAGAGCATGCAAAGCATCCTGGCGTGCAGAAGGATTTGGAGGATATTATCATTACTGGCTATATCAAGGATTCGGGGGTAAGCAACAGCGTTTTTTATGATGTATCAGCAGAGGATTTCACCTCCCGATACTACCAATCTGTGCTGAATGATTTGAGCGTCGATGGAATGCTGTATCAGCTCCCCATCAACAACTCGGTACACGGCATCTTTTACAACAAAAGCCTGTTTGAAGCCCATGGCTGGGAAATTCCGCAGACTATCGATGAATTCTATACGCTGTGCGACGAAATCTCTGCAAAGGGCATCCGTCCTTTTGTCCCCTGTTTTAAGTATTCTCCAGACGGGGTAGGCCTTGGGTTCAGTAACCGCGCCGTTTTTTCCACTCCGGAAAAGAGGGAGCAATATGAACTTTTTTGTAGTGGTCAGGCCTCCTGTGCGGGGCTGCTTGAGCCATACTTCGAGGAACTGAAAAAGCTTTATGATAAAGGAATCATAGCGGAGGACGACTTCTCCTCCAGCCTGACGAAAAACCGCCATGCTCTCTACGCAGGTGAGATCGCCATGCTGCCGGAACAGTTGACCATGTTTTCTCTGTACGAGGACGAACAGCCGGAATGTGAAGTCGGCTTTTTTGGCTACCCCTCCGATACACACGGAGAGCGTTGGATGCAGATGGCGCCAGGCCGCTGTATGGCGCTGTCGAAAGCGTCCATGGAGGATCGTGATAAAAAGGAGATACTGCTGGACATTTTCACGTTTCTCAGCACCAATGAGGGGCAGACGGCCCTGTTGGAGGTCTATTCAGGGCTGAGCAGCGTAAAATCCGTTCAGGCAAATTTTCGGAAAGAATATTGGGACGTGCAGACATGCATTGAAAACGGGCAGATTTTCTATGCGGACAGAATCGGAAACGAGCTTCACAACCAAACCCTGAAGGCGTATTTGGAGGGCGCGTTGACCCTGGAGCAGACTCTGGCCGAAACAGATGCCATGGTTGAAAGCATCTCGGCGGTCCAGGAGACGAAGTCCTCCGCCGGAACCGCTGCCGAGGACTTTACCATATTGGAGACCAGCTTTTTTATTGCCGACACCATGCGCTCCGCAACCGGAGCGGAGATTGGCCTCATCCCCCACGGCACCTATTATAAAGGAAATTTAGCGAAAATTTATGCCGGCGATTTGACCATGCCATATAGCTTTTACCTTCGTGGACTGGGCGCTGAGGACTATCTTACTACCTATGAGATTACCGGCGCCAGCCTGAAAAAACTTATGGAGCACCCCATAATTAACGGCGAGGAGATCAACGCCTTATACGCATTTTCCGGCCTTGCCATGGAATACGCCCCCTGGCGGGAACGGGATAAAAATGTGATCAAATTGACCTTGGCGGATGGCAGCGAAATCGAAGATGATAAATTCTATACTGTAGCCGCTTGGGCGACCTCCGTCGATGAAGCATATATTTCTTCCACCCTGAGCGTTCTTAGTGAGGCTGGCAGTAATATTGATTTGGTTACTGCCGCTGTCAGACAAGCAGGCACCATCTCGCCGCCAAAGGATAAGCGACTTGCCTTGATATGGGATATAAAATAAGAAAAAAATTGGAACAAGGTATGGGGGAGGAGGATATATGGGATATTTGATGAGAAAAAAAAGAAAGAACATCATAAAGTTATTGGCCTCCGTTTTGCTGCTTGCTGCGATAATTTCAAGCGCCATGCCAATTTCTGCTGCGGGAAATTCTCCCGTTCGGATTCGGGTTCCGTTTCCGGAAGCCGAAGGATTTACCATGACCGATGAAAACGGGAACCGCTCCGGTCTGGTGGTTGATTTTCTATATGAAATCGCTAAATACACCGGTTGGTTATACGAATTTATTGATGTCGATGCCAACGATATGACGAAAGAGTTTATTGCCGGTAAATATGACCTTATGGGCGGTACATACTATTCTGAGGCGTTTGAAAAATACTTTGCCTACCCGGATTATAGCTGCGGCAATACCAAAGCGGTATTGCTGACTCGTCAGGATAACGATAACATTAAAGGTTATGATTTAAGGGATCTAAACGGGAAAACCATAGGCGTTGTAGAGCGGGCAACCGATAATATACGCCGGCTGGAAGCGTTTCTTTCTACCAATGGCTTAAGCTACACACTTAGACCATATACCTCCGAAGAAGTTGCCGCTAATCAAATCAACTTGGATTTGAAGGCCGGAAAAATCGACCTGAAACTAGGGAATGCAACGGATGATACGGGAGAGTATCGTGCGGTTGCGTATTTTGATGCGCAGCCTCATTATCTGGTTGCGCAACCGGACAATAGGGAACTGCTTAACCAACTGAATTGGGCAATGGAGCGTATTATGTTATCGGACCCACATTTTCCCGAAGAAGTATATACACGGTATTTCAATGATACAAGTGTGGAAAACCTTCTGCTGATCGAGGAAGAAAAATCTTATATCAAACAGAAAGGTACGGTAACTGTGGCGGTTCCTGACCATTTTCATCCGCTATACTGCATTGGCTACGAGGACGGTGATCATACTGGACTGGTCCCAGAGCTGCTGAAAAAAATAACTGCACGATATGGTATCGAGTTCTCCTACATAATTGCAGATTCCTATGCTCATACGCAGCAACTCGTTATCGAAGGTAAAGCCGATATGGCCGGCATTTTTTTCGATGATGCGGCAGAGACCATGAGAGAGGAATTGGTACAGACCAAGTCCTACGCCGCATTAAGTGACTTAATTGTGCGCAACCGGGCCGTGACCTATCCGGCAGACGGATTAACCTGCGGCCTTTTAGAGGGACGCCAACTGCCCTCTTATGCAAAAGCAAGCAAAATTACGTATTTTAAAACCATTGAAGAGGTTTTGTCTGCAGTGAATACAGGCAGGGTGGATTTTGCTTGTGGACTTTCCGCACGGGTGGAACAGATGATGCAGGACAACATCTATGCCAACGTAGTTCCTGTTACCTTATCGGCAAACCGCATGAATATCAGCTTTGCTATGCCTATGCCTGCTAATCCAGAGCTGTTGTCCATCATGAACAAAGGCATTAACAGCTTATCCGAGGAAGACAGAAATTCCCTCTTGGATCATAATCTGGTTTCTATCGGAGACGCTCATGTATCACTGAAAAATTTTGTGGAGACCAATCCCATTTTAGCAATCACCGTTATCTCAACTTTTTTACTGCTGGTCATAATAGCAATTATTGTCATAGCCAACCTGCGTGTAAAAAGCGCTAATATGCAAAAAGACATTGTGAAAGCAGAGGCGGACAGCAGAGCAAAAAGTGAATTTCTCTCCCGTATGAGCCACGAAATCCGTACACCGATGAACGCCATTGTAGGAACGACAACACTCATGGCAATGGAGGATAATATCCCCGAGAGTATAAAAGTAAATTTGGCAAAGTTAAGTTCAACTTCACAGTATTTATTAGGGTTGATCAATGATATTTTAGAAATGAGCCGAATTGATAACGGTATGCTTACTATTGCAAAAGAAGATTTCTCCTTACAGCAGCAGCTTGATGAACTTTGCAGCATGATGCAGACACAAGCACAGGCGCGTGAAATAACGCTTTGCTGTGAAACAAATTTCAAGCATTCCGATTTGAAGGGGGATGCGATCCGGCTAAAGCAGGTTTTGATGAACCTGATTTCCAATGCCATTAAGTTTACATCACCAGGAGGAAGAGTATATTTGAGAGTGGAGGAAACCACAACCACTGACAAGGAGGCCATTTATCTGTTTCGTGTCTCTGACTCCGGCATTGGTATCAAAGCAGAGGATTTAGAGCGCATTTTTGAATCCTTCGAGCAGGCCGGAGCCAATCAGATCCGCAGTCAGGGGACTGGGTTGGGCTTGCCCATCAGCCGGAATATTGTCCGGCTCATGGGCGGCACTTTGAAAGTGAAGAGTAAAATAAATGTGGGCAGCGAATTTTTCTTTTCCATTCCCCTTAGTTTTGGAAAGCCCATAGAATTAAACACACATTTAGAGCCTTCCTTCGATTTAAAAAATGTACGAATTCTATTGGCAGAGGATAATGCCATTAATGCAGAGATCGCGATAGAGATTTTAAACCTGAAGGGAATACGCACAGAGCATGCTGTGGATGGAGCAGAAGCAGTCAAGTGCTTTGAACAAAGTGCCCCCGGATATTTTAATCTCATTTTAATGGATTTGAGGATGCCGAATATGGGAGGTCTGGAGGCAACAAGAGCCATACGGGCCTCCGGTCATTCAGACGCAGCAAAAATTCCTATTGTTGCTTTAACTGCCAACTCTTTTCAAAAAGACCGGGATATGGCAAAAGAAGCTGGCATGAATGATTTCCTTGCAAAACCAATGGATATTGACCTGCTCTATGCTGTGCTTAAGAAATGTCTTTTGAATAAAAATGATAATTCTAAATAATCATATTATGTCCAGGGGCAGGTCAGAAATTTATGTTCCTTCAATTGCTTTTCTGTGTTTCCTATGTTAATATTTTAGGGAACTGTTAAATACGAAAGAAGAAAGATGAAGATAGATGTACGATCAGATCACAGTTATGGCAAAGGAACTTTATGAGAAAAGCGTGGCGCTAAGAAGAGACCTGCACCGGCACCCGGAGACGGGCTGGCTGGAGATGCGCACCTCTGCCGTCATCGCCGGGATTTTAACGAATCTGGGCTATGAAGTGCTGACTGGCCGCCAGGTGGTGGATGACGGAGCCAGAATGGGCCTTCCATCCGAAGAGGCACGGCGGGAACACGCAAAGCTGGTCAGGGAAGGCTGGGATACGCCCCTTACATACCTGACAGAGGAGATGGAGGCGGGATACACCGGGGTAATCGGAATCCTGCGCTGCGGGCAGGGACCCGTATGCGCCCTCCGTTTTGATATCGACGCCCTCGGCGTCCTGGAGGATGAAAACGCCTGCCACAGACCGGCGCGGGAGGGCTTTGCATCGCAGTGCCCCGGAGTCATGCACGCCTGCGGCCACGACGGCCATACCGCTATCGGCCTCGGCGTGGCGGAAGTGCTCATGAATCTACGGGCACAGCTGCACGGAACGGTAAAACTGATCTTTCAGCCCGCCGAAGAAGGCGTGCGGGGAGCCAGAGCCATCGTTTCCAAAGGCCATTTGGACGATGTGGATTATTTCGTGGGAACGCATCTTGCGCCTTTAGACGGCCCCGATGACGGAGCGGTGACTCCGGCGACCTATGGCTCCCTTGCGACCACCAAGTACGACATCCTCTACCGCGGTGCACCGGCCCATGCGGGCGGCTTCCCTGAAAAGGGACGAAACGCCCTTCTGGCGGCGGCCTGCGCGGCGATGGGGTTAGCGGCGATTCCGCGTCACAGCGAAGGCTCCAGCCGGGTCAATGTGGGGACGCTTCACGCAGGCACCGGAAGAAATGTCATCCCCGATTACGCAAAAATGGAGATAGAGCTGCGTGGGGAGACGACTGAGATCAACGAGTATATGGCAGAGAACGCCAGACGCGTCTGTGAGGCGGCTGCAGCCATGTACGGCTGTACCTGTGAGATGATCTGCATGGGCGCTGCCGATTCCCACCACAGCGATTTGACGCTGGCAGACAGGGCCGCTGCGGTTATTGAGCGGGAGCTTCCTGATATCCGGGTCAGCAGTGTGCGCTGCGCCAGAAACTGGGGCAGCGAGGACATATCTCTGATGATGAACCGTGTTCAGTCTCATGGCGGCCAGGCCATCTGCATGCGGAATATAACGGCCATGGAAGCGCCGCAGCATACGGCAGATTTCGATTTCGACGAAAAAGTGCTGGAAGAAGGAATACGGGTATTTTCCGCCATTGCTTACGATTTACTGCGGGATGAGCCGCTGCACGGCTGAATAGTTACGACTATACAACAAGGAGAATACGAGTCAATTACCCATGTCTAATGCCCGATGAAGTGGGGCAGACCCAGGCACGGGCTTGTAACTCAACTACACGTAGTACGACATGTGATTCATGTCTCCTACCTCAAACATTGGCTACAATAGGCTGATTGACGGCAGCCCGCCTGCTTCGGTTCTGCCTAACAGGCCTCTGCGAACAGAGTGTTACATCCTTTACGGTAAATGTTTATGGCTCCGGTACGGTCGTCATTACTCCGGTAACCACAGACAGTACAGCAAAATTCATGCTTCTTTCTGTTACGGTTAGCCTTTGTTGCATTACCGCAGACCGGACAGCTCTGGCTGGTGTACTTCGGGTCTATCGCAAGGACTTCTGAATGCGACAGCGCAGCTTTGTATTCCAGCATCTCCCGGAACTGGTAAAACGCCCAGGAGACTATTACGTATCGGGATTTTAAACGGACGTGCTCCGTGACAGTACGAATCCCGGTTAAATCTTCTATAATAAAAAGCGTACCTGCTCCATACTGTGAGATAAGTGCCTTCGTAACCGCGTGATTTACCGCAGTTACGTAACGGGTTTCTTTCTCACGGAGCTTTTTCAGCTTACGCTTTGCTGATTTTGTTCCACATGTCTGCAGGCGCTTGCGCAGGGCAAGGGCTTTTGCACGTTTTTCCTTGATTGCGCGGCCGGAAAAGAATCTGGTGTTCCCTTCATCATCAAAGGAAACTGCCAAATGGTTCACGCCGAGATCAATTCCAACGATATGGTTTAAGATATTCCTGTTCTCAACTTCCAGGGTGACCGGTATATGCAGATAATATTTCCTGTTTTTTCGAATCAGTTTGGCAGTGCCAAAGCGTCCTCCGGAACAAAACCAGTGTTCCATCCCTTTCGATTCAAAGGGGATATGTAATCTGCCGGAAAGGGTATTTAAGCTGACGGACTGATACGATATGGAGTAATCCCGGTTCCAGACCAGATCATACTCGAAGTTTCGAAAAGATACTTTCGAAAAGGGGTGTCCATTGCTTTTCATGGATTTATATTTTGCAAGGACGGTCTTAAATACACTCTGTGTCATCTGAGAGCGGAGTCCAAACTGCTGCCTGACCGGGTAGTATAAGGCATGGTTTAATTCGAGATAGCGGATGCCTTCCTGTCCAAAAACGAATGCGGAGACAAAGTTCAGCACATCCCGGATAACGGACAGTGTCTTATTCAAAATAATCATCTGCTCTGATGTAGGGTATAGTTTGACTTTAGCAGTAATAGTAATAGATTTCATAGATTTTATACCTCATAATAGATTATGGACTGAATATATTTTACCACAATCAGAAGTAAAAATCAAACAAACGTTCGAGAAGCTAAAAAACAAAAAGGAGAAGGAGCTTGCGAAAGAGTCAGGAGGGGCACAATTCCTCTCATGTCTAAAGGCACGAGTCTCCATGTGCAGTTTATGAAAATTATCATATCCCCGGCCAAGAAGATGCGGGTACAGACAGACATCATAGAGGAGACGGGCATGCCTGTTTTTTTAGAGGATGCGAAACGGCTTCACGATATTTTAAAGGCGTATTCCATGGAGCAGCTGAAGAAGCTGTTCGGCGCCAATGACGCGATTACAAGGCAGAATTACGAGCGTTACCAGACAATGGATTTAGAGAGGAGCCTGACACCGGCCGTACTGGCTTATGTCGGCCTCCAGTACCAGTCCATGGCTCCCGATATTTTTACCGGTTCCCAGTGGGAATATGTGAAGGAACATTTACGGATACTCAGCGGATTTTACGGCGTTTTAAAGGCATGTGACGGCGTTGTTCCATACAGGCTGGAGATGCAGGCCAGACTCCCGGTCGATGGAAAGAAAGATTTGTATGGTTTCTGGGGAAACCGGCTTTATGAGGAGCTGACGGCAGATGGGGATGGCGTGATTGTCAATCTCGCATCGAAAGAGTACAGCCGCGCGGTGGAACCCTGGCTTACCGCTTCCGACACCTTCATCACCTGTGTCTTCGGCACAGAGCAGGAGGGAAAGGTCCGTGTGAGAGCGACCGCCGCGAAGATGGCGAGGGGCGAGATGGTGCGTTTCATGGCCGCAAACGGCGTAAAGACCGCCGAAGAGCTAAAGGAATTTTATGCATTAGGATACCGTTACCGGGAAGAATATTCCTTTGAAAATGAATATGTTTATGTTCAGGAGACTTGATTATGCGGCATAAAAAGAACATTTGGAGTTATTTTGTACTCTGTATGGCAGTGGTATTTGCGGGCCTCATGCCCACGACAGCGTACGGGGCGGCAGACTGGCCGTCCGAAGTGGCCATCGAGGCGGATGGCGGAATCCTGATGGACGCGGAGACCGGAACGATCCTTTATGGAAAGAATATCAACGAGGCGTATTATCCGGCCAGCATCACGAAGCTACTGACGGCTCAGGTAGTGCTGGACCGCTGTAAACTGGATGAAACGGTGGAATTCTCACAGAATGCGGTCTACAACGTGGAACAGGGGAGCAAGAGCCTGAGCATGGATACGGGAGACCGGATGTCGGTGAAGGACAGCCTGTACGGCCTGATCCTGCATTCTGCCAATGAGGTGGCCAATGCACTTGCGGAGCATGCGGCCGGAAGCACGGAAGAATTTGCAAAGCTGATGAATCAAAAGGCAGAGGAGCTGGGCTGTACCGGGTCTAATTTCGTCAATCCCAGCGGTTTAAACGATCCGGAGCATTACACGACGGCATACGATATGGCATTGATCGCCCGGGCGGCGCTGAATTATCCCGAGATCGTTGAAATCATGGGGACGAGAGTCTATAAGATTCCGCCCTCCCAGAAGGCTCCCGAGGGACAGACAATCTCGCCTGGTCACAAGATGCTTAAGAAGAACGATGCCGCCTATGATTCCAGGGTTTTCGGCGGGAAAACCGGATTTACTTCACTGGCCGGCAACACGCTGGTGACGTATGCAAAGAAAGACGATATGACGCTGATCGCTGTCATTTTAAACGGCCATCAGACACATTATACCGATACGAAAAAGCTGCTGGATTTCGGTTTCAGCCGCTTTCAGTCCATGAAGCTTACCGACTATGAAGGCAGTCTCGTACCGGAGAATCATCTGACCTACTCGGATTCCAATACGGATCAGTCGCTTCTTCTGCTGAACCAGAACAGCCGGATCGTGCTGCCGAAGGAGGCGGATCTGTCTGCCGTCGTTCCCATTGTGAGCTATGATGAGACGTCCCTGACTCCGTCGGGAACCGTGGTCACGGTGAATTACTTATACGGAGAGCGGACGGTCGGCCACGCCTGGATCACCCCCAATCCCGCGGTCAGGAGCCGTCTCACCAGATCCGCCGTTCCCGAAGGCCTGTCAGACCAGGCCGCCTCCGGCGGGCGCTTCCGGATGAATCTGTCCCGCGGCTGGCTCCTGGCGGCCGGAGCTTCCGCTGCACTGGCCGCCGTCGCATGCGGTATTCTCTTCTTCTTAAAGAGGCAGAAAATCAGGGAGGCGAGAGCCGCGGCCGTGAGAAAACACCGCCGAGAGCAGTGGATGCAGGAATCCGGCTGTTCGGCGGAAGAATTCGAGGCCCTGCTTGCCAAACGTAAGGGCTCTTCCGGGAAGAAGCGCAGGCATTAATCTTGCCTGCCAGGAAGGGTAGTGTTATAATAAAAAAGAATGACAAAACAAGGAGGGCAATATGGATTATAGAAAAGCGGCGGAAGCCAGAAAATCAATCAGAGAATTTACGGACAAACCAGTATCCGGTGAAGTGAAAGCAGCACTCACAAAGTATTTTGCAGAATGCAGGCGTCTTGTACCAGATATCAAAACAGACATTGTTATACTTGATGGATCAGAATGCGGCCAGCTTCAGGGGAATGCCGGATACGAAGGCCTTACGTTCGAGGCGCCGGCCTACCTGCTTCTCCTGTCGGAAGTGAAGCCGGGATATCTTGAAAACGCCGGCTATATGAATGAAGATATGATACTTCACATGACCGACCTGGGACTCGACAGCTGCTGGCTGACGGTTGACGACGATCCGGCGCTTCGTGCGGCGTTAAAAATTGGGGATGGCAAAAAGGTAGCCGCCGTCACAGCCTTTGGCTATGGAAAAAAAGAGCGAAGCTTAACGAGACTGCATATCAGAAGTATTTCCGATGTGGATGTCATCACGAGAGAGGGCCATCTCGCCCCGAAGATTTCCCTTGCACAGATGGTATACGGCGATGCATGGGGAAAAGATGCCGATTTAGATGAGATGTATATCGATGACGGTCTCAGAGAGGCCTTATATGCGGCAAGCTACGCGCCTACCTTTTTAAACCGCCAGTCCTTCCGCCTCCTTCTGGCAGATGGAAAAGCAATCCTGGTGAAGATGATGGACTCCATGACCGGAGAAGTCGACGCCAGATTAAACTGCGGGGCTGTCATGCTGAATTTTGCGGCGGTTCTCGACGAGCGCCGTCCATTCCCGACAGAGTGGACCATCGGCAGTTTGAACGGGTATGAGCTTCCGGCAGATTGTGAGATCGTCGGATACTGCAGTCTGTAACAAAAAACCATATTTTCTCTGAACCATATCAGTGATATCAGCAGGCCGGGACGACTTTTATGCGTCCCGGCCCTTTGTGCATTCGGCCATTATTTCCACAATTGTGTTGACATTAATGACTACATGATGTAATATCAAAGCATGACTACATCATGTAATAAAAAAGAGGTGCTATTATGGAAGAGATACAGGGAATGTCCGATGCGGAAAAAGAAATTATGGAAATTATCTGGAATAGCGGCGGATCCATCTATATCGCCGAGCTGTTAGAAAAAGCAGAAGAGAACGGGCGGGGCTGGAAGCGGACCACGATTCGCACCTTTATCACCCGTCTGATTGAAAAGGGATTTATCATTTCCACCCGCCGCGGCAGAATGAGCGAATATAGGGCTGCGGTGACAAGAGAAGAGTATCTGTCAGGGCAGGCCCATACGTTTGTACGGGAATATTTCGGCGGCAGTGTCAAGCATCTGCTCACCTCCCTGTTTGGTCAGGAGCAGCTGGACTCCAAAGCGGCGGATGAGCTGCAGCGGTTCTGGGAGAAGTGTAAGGAGGAGTCCTGATGCAGAAGCTTTTTTACCTCTACTTATCCGTTTCTTTATCGGCCTCTGTCATTATCGCCGCACTGTTCCTGTGCCGGCCGCTGTGGAAACGTCGGTTCAGCAAGTCATGGCAGTACTATATCTGGCTGCTGGCTGTGGTGAGACTGCTGATTCCACTGTCCCCGCATCCCGGCATGATCGGCCGCGCCGCCGATTGGGGCTCGGAGCGTCTGGCCGCAGGCGTCTCTGCTGTCATGGCTCCCGAAGATCAGATTTCTACGGATCCGGTTTCTCCAGTTCCGGTTTCTACGATTCCCGTTTCTCCGATGGATGATGGATACGCGCAGCCCGATGACGAGATGTCTGACCTGGAAGAACCGTTCACGGCAGGCGATTCCGGGCCGCAGAAGCCTTCCAGTAATCCTGTTGCAATAGCCGCCGTCGGCTCACGGGCGTTTTCCTTCCTGTGGGTCATCTGGTTTATCCCCGCGCTGCTGATTTTCTGCCGCCAGATATTCGCGTACCGCAGATGTTTAAAGCTTCTCCGGTCGGTCTCGGTGTCCGCAGAAGACACCGCGGCCGCCGGAATCTGCCGCAGTGTGGCGCTGGAACTGAAGATTCGGCGCAGGATCCCGGTGTATTACTGCAAAGAAACGTTTTCTCCCATGCTGGCGGGGATTTTAAAGCCCTGTATTCTGCTTCCGGAGATCGACCTTATGCCGTCTGAGCTATACGATATCTTCCGCCACGAGCTGATTCACTACAAGCGGAAGGATATTCTCTATAAATGGCTGATCCAGCTTGCTGTCTCCATCCACTGGTTTAACCCGCTCGTCTATTTTATGCGCCGGGAATGCGATCACGCGTGTGAGCTTTCCTGCGACGAGAAAGCGATTTCCGGCCTGTCCGCGGAACAGCGGATGGCCTACGGCGATACGCTCCTTTTCTCTTTGAAGGGAACCGGAACGGCCGGACACGCGGTTTCCATGCCGCTCTGTGAAAATACCCATATGCTTAAAGAAAGACTGGAGGCTGTTATGAAAACAAGAAAGACCACAAGAATTCAAAAGATGGCATCGCTCATGATAACCGCACTTTTAACCGGTTCACTTCTGGCCCTCGGCGGTTTTTCAGCAGGAGCGCAGGAGACAGGCCTGCAGATACAAAAAAGTTCAGAGAGGAAGGATGCCTGGCTCAACGACTCAACGAATCCCGAAAGCAAAAAATGGCGGCACAGCTTTAAAGTCACAGGCTTTTTCGTAAACAAGTACGGAATTCGTCTGGCGTGGAACAACGATTCCTCCCTGTATCAGACAACCCGCCAGGTCACGGCCGGAGAAGTATATACGGTGTCCTTTATCGAAGAGATGAAACAGTATGCAGATGATCCGGAGGTTCTGGAAGCCATTCGTCTGGCCATTCTGGAGGAACGCAAGACAGAAGAGAATTCCACCAATCAGTGGGTCACAAACTTCATCATGACGAATCCGGTCGTGGTGGGAGTGGACGGTCCCTATCGGGAGACATACGATGAGCTGGCCGTTAAATTTTATGAAGGAAATAAGTTAGACTACTATTCTGCTGTGCTGGAAAAAGCATCGAAGAAGACGCAGAACACGATGATCGACCGGGCTTATCAGGAGAAGAATATTCCCTGTTTCAGTCTGTCAGATAAGCTTCTGACGACAGAGGAGAGGCGCCAGTATCTGAAAAAAGCCTATCAGGATGACCAGGTCCCATTTTTCAGCATTCTCATGGATGAGGCAGACGGGGATCTCTTAAAAGAGACAGGAGAGCAGGCGTATCAAGATGAAAAAATCTCTTTCTTTTCCATCCTGTTTTCAGATTTCCCCGAGGAAGACCAGATAAAATATGCATACCGGGCCTACGAAGACGGACGGGAGCAGGTTTTCGCGATCGCCGTAAAAGCCTTAAACTCCTATCAGTGTGAGGAATTGGCCAAACGGGCCTACAGGGAAGGGAAGAAGAGTTTCCTGTTCCTGATCCCAGGCGCTGACGACGACTTCTAACTGCAATATCCCGAAAAAAGCGGGGGCGTCTCCAGTCCATACTGCAAACGTATGGTACCGGAGACGCCCCCGTCGTTTTATGAGACAGGTTTTACGAGCCGGTTTTCACGAGGCAGGCGTCCTGTTTTCGTGTTCTCTTGGCGAGATTCCCGTCACTTTCTTAAATACCTTGCTGAAATAATAGGGGTTATCAAACCCCAGCATATCTGAAATCTCATACATCAGATACTGGTGAGTATCGATCAGTTCCTTGGCATGTTCGATTTTCACCGTGGCGATATAATCGGACAGGGTGCTGCCGGTCAGCTTTTTGAAGGTATTGCTCAAATGGCCGGCGCTGATATTCAGACTGTCCGCGATATCGGCCAGGGTCAGCTTTTCCATATAATGCTCGTCCACATAGGCCCTGGCCTGCTCCACCAGCTTGTCGGAGCGGGTGGATTTGCGGTCATTCAACAGGCGGCAGAGCTTGCTGCAAAAGCTTTGAAGCCATGTCAGTATATCGGCCAGGCTGTTAAACTGATAGAGCCGCCCCGCCACATTGATGGCGTAAGGAAAGATATCGCCGTAGCTGTTGTCCGCACTCTCGAAATAGGAATACAGATACGTATAGAGGTTGATGCATGCGCTGGCCGCCTGCTCCTTGCCCGGCTGGTTTTCCTTAAACAGGGTGATGATCTGTTCAAAGACGGCCGCCAGCTTATCGCTGTCATTCTGCGCAATCGCGGCGGATAAATCTTTTTTGAAAATATTGATATTGAAATCCTTTGCCCGGCTCATGTGATACCTCTGCCCCTGGTAGAAGACCACCGGGGAGCTGGACTCGAAATAGTAGACTTCCAGCGCGGTCTGCGCCTCTGCCAGCGCGTCTGTTAGAAGCGGGATCTCAGTTTTCCTTGTACTCACACCGAATACGGCGCTGAACTCGAAATACGTCTTTAGAGCCACCGCCATCTTCTGACAGAATTCCGATACAACCGTCTCAAACACATCGCCGTCCTTTAAGGAAGCGGCCAGTAAGTACGTATCCGTCCGGAACTCCAGAAGCGTGTGGCGCAGGAAGGTTCTGGTGGCGATTCCGCCCAGGATATCCATCAGCTGTTTGCTGATCTGATGGAAATCGTAAGGATCGTCATCCGTTTCAAAAGCGATATTGATGGGACTTACAGAGAAGAGAAGAAGAAATGGTTCCGGATACTCCTCCTTCACCTTATCCGGCACTTCCGGGGCGTTCCCGGACAGCAGAAGCTGGCTTAAATAGTTCTTTGACAAATTCTCCTGATTGTCCTTTATCAGATCATTCAGCAGCTGGTGCTGCTTCTGGCTTACGAGCAGTTCACAGGCGTCTTTGGCCCGCGCCAGGGAGGCAGCGAGCGCTTCCTCATTCAAATCCAGCTTGACGAGATAGTCGGAGGCGCCCAGGGAGAGTGCCTTCCGAACGAGATGAAACTCCTCTAAATTCGTCAGTACAATGAAGGAGAAGGTACAGCCTTCATCCTTGCATTTCTCCACCAGCTCCAGTCCGTTTAACACCGGCATCCGGATGTCGGTGATGACAATATCCGGCTTCAGTTCCATAATCATATCGAAAGCGGAGGGGCCGTTGGTGGCCTTGCCGATGATGGTACAGTCATACTCCTCCCAGGTGATAAGAGATGCAATACCAGCCAGTATAAGCGGTTCATCATCCACGATAATAACTCTGTACATATTTTACTTTCCTCCCCGCGGCCAGCCTCTAAAATTCCAGCGGCAGCGTTATGGTAATAGTGGTATACTGATCAACTACACTTTCAATCGTAAGGCCGTAATCCTCGCCATAGACCAGCTTAAACCTGCGGTCTACATTGGGAAGACCGATGCCGCTCATGTTGCTGCGGGTGATTCTGGAGGTATCGGTCAGCAGTTTTTCAATGTTTTCCGGAGAAATGCCGATGCCGTTGTCCGTGACAGATATATGCAGGACACCGGCCTTAACCCAGACGCGGATCGTGATGAGACCGGTGCGCCCGCTGGGTTCAATGCCGCTGAAGATGGCGTTTTCCACGATGGGCTGCAGCGTCAGCTTGATGATCCTCGCGTCGTAGAGTTCCTCCTGATCGACAATAATGTCGATGTCAAACAGTTCAATATACCGAATCTTCTCAATAATAACATAATTTTGAAGAAAATCCAACTCCTGGCGAAGCGTGACCTTCTCGTTGAAGCCCTTCGCCATGTTCTTTAACAGCGAGGAGAGGGCCGTGACTACGGACACAATTCCGCTGTTTTTCTGCATGGTGGCGATCCATTTGATGGAATCCAGCGTATTATAGAGGAAATGGGGATTGATCTGCGCCTGCAGCATCTTGATCTCCATATCTTTTTTCTCCTTTTCACTTTCTACCCTGGTCTCTAAAAGGTTGGAGATGCGTCCAGACATCTGATTGATCTGCCGCCCGATCATACCGATCTCATCGTCCGTCTCAATGGAGTGATCCGGTTCGAAATCTCCCTTTGATATCAGCTCCAGGCGCTTCGTCAGACGGCTGATGGGCGCGCCTAACTGGCGGGAGATCAGAAGTGAGAGAGTGAGCCCGATGGCGATGCAGAAGAAAAATATGATCAGAACGGTTCTCCTGATGACGCCGTGATCCAGCTGCATCCGGCTCTCTGGCCGGATTTCAAAGAAAAGCAGGCCGCTGACCGGCTGCTTCGTATAGGTGATCACACAGTTTTCGTGATGGAGCTTCATCTGGTAATTGCCTTCCTGCTCTTTGGATGCCAGTAGGCTGGCAATAATAGGAGCGGTATCAAATTCCTGTTCTCTGTCGGTGGAGGCGATAATATCCCCGCCCTCGGTGACCGCGTATACGAGGACATCCGAGGGCAGACTTTTTAACGTGTCGGAGAACAGGGTGGGCGCGATCCCTAAAAAGACCCAGGATTCCTCCGGCTTGTTGCGTGCGCTGTACTGGAGGGGGCGGAGAAGCGGAAGAAGCTTCGGTACTGTGGGCCGGCCTTTGCCGGACTTGAACGGATTGTCCTCCAGCGAGAGGGTATATTGAGCGTTCTCTCTGTATAAAAGGGAGGAAAACCATGGGGCTTTCATAATGTTTTCCACATCCATGGACGCGCCGAAGGAATTCCCGGCCTGAAGGACGAGACCGTTATGGTAGAGAACGATTTTATTGATGTACCTGCTGTAACCGGAGATGGCACAGAAATCCCGGAGCACATCGGAGGCGTAGACGGCCATGGAGGTATTATAAGGCTTGTTTGGGCTGTCCAGCGTGGTGGCGAAGAACAGCGACTTGCGCTCCGCGCAGTTTAATACGATATTCACCATCTCATCGTATGCAACCTGCAGGCGTTCAGACAGGGTGCGGACACGGTTTGCGGAGTTATTGGTCTCGCTGATGATGACATCCTGGCAATAGGAGCGATAGTTATAGAAGCTTACCGCGCTCGCGATGCAGATGATGACCAGCATATTATATAAGATCAGTTTTTTCTGAAATGTCTTCGGCATTTTCCCGTTTTTCTGTCTCTCTTCTTTATTCATATTCCAACCCTTTCTCCACATTCTTATGGATATCATACTAATAAAACAGCAGGATTTCAATTGCCAGAAAGGCCTGATATGAAAAAAATACAAGAATCTGTAAATATTATATTTTTTCTCTTTCCCATTTCCCCAAATCAGAAAAATAGTAACAGAATTATAAAAATCGTTAATTTAACGGAAGGGAAAAATCTGGTATTCTTATGTCATCAAAGGAACACAAACAATTGTGATTCAAGAATAGGGAGGTTTTAACATGAAGTTAAAGAGAGTTGCAGCATTGACACTTGCAGCCGGTATGGTATGTACATCACTCGCAGCATGCGGAAGCAAGGACACAGCAACAAAGGCACCTGAGACGACAGCGAAGGAAGAGGGCACAACAGCGGCAGGAGCTGAGAGCAAGGAAGAGACCACAGCGGCCGCAAGCGGTGAGAAGCAGGTTCTTTCTGTAACCACATGGGATTACGATACAACCCCGCAGTTCTCCGCAGTAGTAAAAGCATATGAAGCAAAGAATCCAAACGTAGAGATCAAGGTAATCGACACTTCCGCAGACGAGTACAACAACTCCCTGGGAATCAGCTTATCCGCTGCTCAGGCCGATCCGGATGTTATCTGGGTAAAGGACATGGGCTCCATGCTTCAGATGGCAGACAAGGGCCAGCTGCTTCCGTTAGATGAGATGATCAAGGCGGACAATCTGGACTTATCCGTATACAGCGGTGCGGCAGAGCAGTTAATGTACAACGACACTACCTACGGACTTCCTTACCGTTCAGACTGGTACGTATTATATTATAACAAAGATTTATTCGACGCAGCCGGTGTTGAGTATCCTTCCAACGACATGACATGGAAAGAGTACGACGAACTGGCAGCAAAGATGACCTCCGGCGAGGGAAGTGCAAAGGTATACGGAACACATGACCATACATGGCAGGCGCTCGTTACCAACTGGGCAGTACAGGACGGAAAGCACACCGTTGTTGAGAAAGATTACTCCTTCTTAAAGCCATATTATGAGGAAGCACTTGCATTACAGGAAAATGGTTATATGCAGGACTACTCCACATTAAAGACAGCCAACATTCATTATTCATCTGTATTTAAAAATCAGCAGTGTGCCATGATGCCGATGGGCAGCTGGTTCATCGCAACCATGATGCAGGCTCAGGCAGAAGGCGAGACAGACTTCAACTGGGGCGTAGCAAGAATTCCTCATCCGGAAGATACAGAATCCGGCTACACCGTAGGTGCTTTAACACCAATCGGAATCAGCGCTTATACAGATCAGAAAGATTTAGCATGGGATTTCGTAAAGTTTGCATCCTCTGAAGAAGCAGCCAACATTCTTGCTGAGCAGGGCGTATTCACAGGCATCCAGACAGACGAATCCATCAACACCATCGCATCCGCAGAGTATTTCCCGGAAGGCGACAGCAACAAGGAAGCTTTAACTTATACACATTACGCATTTGACCGTCCTCTTGATCCGCAGATCGAAGAGATCCGTAAGCCATTAGACGAAGTACATGAGATGATCATGATCAAGGCTTACTCCATCGATGATGGTATTGCAGAACTGAACAAACGTGTAGCAGAAATAAAGGGCTGGAACTAATTATTAACAGGTTCCCATGACAGAAAGAGCGCCTCTGTAAACTTATTATAGTGAGCGCTCTTTCTTATGGGAAAAAGTGCAGAAGCCAGGAGGTATAATAAATGGAAGAGAAAAAAAAGAAAGGTTTTTCCTCGCGTCAGAAACGAGTAATCCGCGACAATATGGTCGGTTACGCGTTCATACTGCCGAATCTGATCGGTTACGCGATTTTCATCTTCATTCCCGTATGTTTTTCTTTTGTATTAAGTGTTATGAAATGGGATGCCTCCCAGGCTCCCATGGAGTTTGTCGGACTTGCCAATTTTGCACAGATATTTCAGGACGAAATATTCATGAAGTCCTTCTGGAACACCATCGAGTACGCACTCATGACGGTCCTTCCGACCCTGGTGCTTTCTCTGCTTTTGGCCGTCCTTTTAAACAATAAGCTGAAAGGAATCGCCATTTTCCGTACGGCAATCTATTTCCCATATATTGCCTCCATCGTGGCGGTGGGAGCTGTCTGGAACATGCTGTTTCAGCCGGATTTCGGACCGGTTAATGAGTTCCTGAAATTCATAGGAATTGCCAATCCGCCCCGCTGGGTGGTCGATGTGAATTGGGCCATGGTGGCCATTTCCATCGTCAGCATCTGGAAATACATGGGGTATTACATGATCGTTTACTTAGCAGCCCTTCAGGGAATCTCAAGCTCCCTCTACGAAGCGGCCAGCATCGACGGGGCCAACGGCTGGCAGAAGCTTCGTTACATTACGATTCCGATGCTGACACCTACCACATTCTTCGTCCTGATCATGCTGACGATCCAGTGCTTCAAGGTATTCGACTTAGTATACGTTATGACCGGCGGCGGCCCTGGCAATGCAACCAAGACCCTGGTCAACTACATCTATGAAAAAGCATTTACCAGCTGGCAGCTGGGGCCGGCAAGCGCAGGCGCGATCATTCTCTTCGCCGTTGTACTTGTCATCACGCTCGTTCAGTTCGCCGGTGAGAAAAAATGGTCTCAGGACTTAATGTAAAGGAGGGAAACGGTATGCAGACAAAACAGAAATCATACAAAGGTTTGATCTATATTTTATTAGTTTTACTGTCCTTATTCATGCTGGTTCCTTTCTACTGGATGGTGATTTCCTCCTTAAAGCTTAACAAGGACGTATTCTCCATTCCCATGAAATGGTGGCCGGATACCATACACTGGAACAATTACCAGATTATCTGGAAAAAGCTTCCGCTTACGACCTTCTTCTTAAATACTGCGAAGCTGACAATCTGTACCACCGTAATCCAGCTGTTCACCAGCTGTCTTGCGGCTTACGGCTTCACAAAGACGAAATTCAAGGGAAGAGACTTAATTTTCCTGATGTATGTTACTACCATTGCAGTTCCGTGGCAGGTATACATGATTCCTCAGTTCATTCTGATCTCCAAGATGGGCTTAAATGATACTCATATCGGACTGATCCTGATGCAGGCATTCTCCGCATTTGGCGTATTCTTAATCCGTCAGTTCTATATCAGTATCCCGGATGAACTCTGCGAGGCCGCCAGAATCGATGGTTTAAATGAGTTCGGCATCTTCTGGAGAATCGTTCTTCCACTGGGAAAACCGGCGATGGCGACCTTGACGATCTTCACCTTCACCAATGTGTGGAACGACTTCATGGGTCCCCTCATTTACTTAAAGACAAAGGAATTGAAGACAATTCAGTTAGGTATCCGTATGTTTATATCCCAGTATGGCGCCGACTACGCATGGATCATGGCGGCTTCCGTCTGTTCCCTGATCCCGGTTGTCATCGTATTCTTAAGCTGTCAGAAGTTCTTCGTGGAAGGCGTTGCAGCCAGCGGAATTAAGGGGTAAAATGAAAGGAAAAGAATAAGGAGAATAGACTATGGCACAGACCCTTAACACAATCCGGAATTATCCGGGCATGGAAGAGGGGATGACAACTACGGCGCTTAACGGCGCCGTAGCTGTTATCCGGGAAAACCTTCCGGTATTTACAGAGAAATTTCAGTCCTCCAACAGCTTCGGCGGCTTCTATGAGCCGACGGAAAATGTGGAATGGACCACCGGATTCTGGACCGGCTCGATCTGGCTGGCCTATGAGCATACCGGTGACGAGGCATTTAAAAAGGCCGCCGACATTCAGGTAGAAAGCTTTTTAGAGCGAATCGAGAAGAAAATCGACGTAAACCACCACGACATGGGCTTCTTATACAGCCTGTCCTGTGTGGCGGCTTACAAGCTGACCGGCAATGAGCATGCAAAAAAGGCGGCGCTTCTGGCGGCCGATCATCTGGCGGAACGCTACAGGGAGAAAGGAAACTTCCTTCAGGCTTGGGGAAATCCGGGAGAGCCTAAGGAGTACCGGCTGATCATCGACTGTCTGTTAAACCTTCCCATCCTTTACTGGGCGACGGAGGTGACCGGAGATGAGTCCTACGCACAGAAGGCGGAGCATCACATCAAAACCGCCATGAAATGCATCCTGAGACCCGATAATTCCACCTACCATACCCATTTCTTCGATGTGGAGACGGGAGAGCCCACTTACGGCGTAACCCATCAGGGCAACCGGAACGGTTCCGCATGGGCGAGAGGCCAGGCATGGGGCGTCTACGGGATCGCGCTCAGCTACCGCTATTTAAAGAACCCGGAATACATCGATTTATTCTGCCGTGTTACGGACTACTTCATCGAACATCTGCCGGAAAATCTCGTTCCCTACTGGGATTTTGATTTCGACACGGGAAGCACAGAACCGAGGGATTCCTCCGCGTCAGCCATCGCTGTCTGCGGAATCCTGGAGATGGCAAAGTATTTAGATCAGGAGAAGTCCGACCGCTATTTAACGGCTGCGGACCGTATGCTTAGGGCACTTGTTGATCACTGCGCCAACACGGACATCACGAAATCCAACGGGCTGCTGCTCCACGGTACGTATGCCCGGGATTCCAAGGAGAACACCTGCACGAACCGCGGTGTGGATGAATGCAATACATGGGGAGATTATTTCTATATGGAAGCCCTGACCCGGCTTTCGAAGGATTGGAAGTTATACTGGTAAAGGAGATGAGACATCGATGAAAACCAATCTTTTGTATGTCTTCGCTGACCAGTGGCGCGCCGAGGCTATAGGCGCTCTCGGTAGCGATCAGGCAGTAACGCCGAATATTGACCGTTTTTCAGAGGAAAGTGTCTGCTGTACCAATGCGTACAGCACCTTTCCCTTATGTTCCCCGCACCGGGCTTCGCTCATGACGGGCAAATACCCATTCCGTGTGGGAATGTGGACCAACTGCAAGATCGGCCTGGAAGAGAAGATCATGCTGAAGCCCCAGGAGACCTGTATCGCCAATGTTTTAAAGGACGCGGGCTTCGCGACAGGTTATATCGGCAAATGGCATCTGGATGCGTCGGAGCTCAATTTCAATCCGCATCCAAAGTCCGGCGCCAGAGAGTGGGACGCCTATACGCCGCCGGGAGAGAGAAGACAGGGCTTTGATTATTTCCTGTCCTACGGGGCGTGCGACGATCACCTCGATCCCCACTACTGGCTGAATGATGAGACTCAGATCAGGCCCGGCAAATGGTCCGCGGAATACGAGACCGACAAAGCCATCGAATATATGGATCAGAAGAAGGACGAAGATGAACCGTTCGCACTGTTTGTATCCTATAATCCGCCGCACCTGCCTTATGAGCTGGTGCCGGAGCGCTATTATGAAAAGTTTAAGGATTTAAAGGTCCACTACCGTCCCAATGTGCCGGAATCCATGCGGAAAGAGGGCGGTCTCTTAGAGACGCAGACACGCCAGTATTTTGCTGCGGTTTATGGAATCGACGAACAGTTTGGCAGAATCCTGACCTGGCTTAAGGAAAACGGCATGGAGGAAAACACTCTGGTGGTGCTGTCCGCCGATCACGGGGAGATGCTGGGATCTCACGGACTTATGAGCAAGAACATCTGGTACGATGAGGCGCTTCACATTCCGCTCATTTTCCGGCAGAAGGGAAGACTGGAGCCCGGAAAGAATGAGGCGATCTTCGCAAGTCCCGACCACATGCCGACGCTTCTGGAGCTTCTGGATCTGGATGTGCCGGAGACGTGCGAGGGTTACAGCCACGCAGGAAGCTTGACCACGACTCCGGCAGAGGCCGGCAGTGCAGTGTCCGGCGAGCCGGAAGATATGCTGATCTGTTCCTATCCCGGAGGCGCGGACATGGTTGCTGCATTTTCAAAGCGCGGTCTGGCGCACAAAGCCTATGGCTGGCGGGGTATCAGGAACAAACGGTATACCTACGTCATCACCAATGGCTACACCCCCGATGAGCCGCAGAGAGAGCTTCTCTATGACAGAGAGCTCGACCCGTATGAAATGAATCCACTGGTAGTGGAAAAGGACTGCGCGGATGCGCGGATCCTGGCATTTCGGGAACGGCTGAAGCATTATCTGGAGTTGACAGAGGACCCGTTTCTGTGGGACAGGATCGGATAGTCTATATAAAATGATTTTGTATTTCCAAAAAGCGCTTTGTCCCCAGTTCGCTTGGCTCCCCCTTTTTACAGAAGGTGAGCTTAGCCAGTTTTGGCACGACCCGTTCCACCACGATCTGCCCGTTTACCGTTCTCGCCTCCAGCTCGTGAAATGCCTCCAGGAAACGGGGATCCTTTCTGGCACGGTCATAGAAGGAGAGGAGATAGACGTATTCAAAAAGATTATAGTTCCGAAACGGATACTCCACCTGCATGAACAGCGTTCCGATTCCATAATGGCACGGGCCGATGGGCTTCCTAATCGTCCAGTGCTCCAGTAAAAACTCCACCGCCCGGTCCAGCGCAGGTTCCCGGTTTAAATAATCGCTGAAGCGGAAGGCATCGAGCGCCAGAAGTGTCGGATGCGGGTTGGAGTATTCCGTCTCAGGACCGTGCCCGAAGGAAAATTTCCTGCATCGCCAGCCGCCGTCGGGATACTGGGTATCCAGAAAATAACGGAATGTGGTCTGCAGCCGCCCGTCATTCGCATATCCCAGATGGCAGAGCACCTGCGCCGCACAGGCCGTATGGCAGGGATAAATACTTCCCTTTGGGTAAAGCCTGATACGGCCATCCTCCTGCCATGCGCTGAGTATCAGATCTGCGGCCTCCTTTAATATGGGTTCTTCCGGGTCCATCCCCAGCTCCAGGAGATAGCTCACACAGTCCAGAGTGGAAAACGGCGCCCCTTTCTGCAGGCGGTGGTCCGGTGTGTCCCACAGCGTGCCTCCCTGGTCGTAGCGGTGGGAGAGGATCACAGCGACGTCCGCCTCGTATTTTTTATCAACTGCCATACGGTACCTCCAATCGATTTCATTCTGTAAATGTCTGAGAACATATTCTGTAAATGTCTGAGAACATTCAGATATTTCTGATACGAGTATAACTGTTTAAATATGACAGCGTCCTGTCATATTTCACGTTAACCGTCTAATATAATGCTGCCATCTGCTCCAGATACTGTTTCATTTCCTGCCGGAGACTGTCCGGCGCCAGAATCTCGGCTTTGTTTCCGAATCCGGAAAAAGTGCTCAGAACCCATTCCGGCCTCCCGGTGAGAAATGTAACAACAATATCGTTCTCCCCGTAAACCAGATTTTCGCGGCCAAAGAAATCAATCGCCAGAAATTCAAGAGAACGGTCCATTTTCACGGTGACCGTCTGGCCTCTGTCGTTGACAAAATGGCTTTCCATCGAAGGAATCTCATAATCGCTCCGTTCATCAAAGACGGAATCACTGACCTCTAAATCCGTAATCCGGCTCAGGCGGAACATGCGGAATTCCTGTCTCAGCAGACAGAAGGCCAGCAGGTACCACGTCTCCTGTTTGAAAATCAGCTTATACGGCTCGACACGTCTCGTCACCGTGCCGCTGGGGCTGCAGTAACCCATTTCCACGATAAAATGCCCGGCGATCGCTTTCCGCAGCATCCCGATCCTGGATAGGAAAGAGCTGTTCTGATTCCAGGAAGTGAAATCCAGAATGATGTCATTTTCCAGCAGCAGCCGATTGCCGTCGCTGAAGCGGAGCTTCGCCAGCAGCGTCTTCATCCGCGCGCTGTCATCGATGGTAGCCAATCCCTCGATGCCGGCCAGTATCACTTTCATATCATCTTCGCTGAGCGCCGATTTATTATAGCAGAAATTCGGCAGGAGTGAGACTCCGCCGCCGACTCCCTGTCTCGTCACCACCGGAAATCCGGAAGCGGATAAATCCAGCAAATCCCTGTGAATCGTGCGTGTGGACACCTCAAAATATCTGGCCAGTTCTCTTACGGTCACATTCTCCCGTTCCAGAAGAATACACAGAATTCCAAACATGCGGCCACTCTTCAAACATTTCACCTCCAGTGGCTTTATCATACGAAATACGACATTTCATGTCAAGTTTATTCTTTTACAAAGAGTCCGCTAAGCCGGACCCGCGCGCCGGAGCGCGGCCGTTTCAGCGGTCATATAACACAAAAAAACCCATTTCCTCCAGGACGGCCTGATTCTATGCCGCCTGTATGAAATGGGCAAATTCTTATCTGTATAAAATCATCTCCCGGATCAGGAATTCTTTTTTTCGCTGACTTCCTCGAGAAGCAGCTTCGGCTCGGCCACCAGCGAGTAATTCGTGTGGTAAATGACGAATCCCGGTGCAGCACCGGCCACTTTCCGGATATGCTTTCTCTGAATGTAGTCGATCTCCACCTTCTCGTTCTCCCGGCCCTTGGAGTAGTAAGCGGCCAGGGCGCCGGCCTCCTCAAATACGTGGTCGGGCAGCTCTTTTCCCTCCGTCTTTACAATGACGTGGGAGCCGGGAATGCCCTTTGCGTGGAACCACCAGTCGCCGCCATTCGCCAGCTTGAAGGTGAGTTCGTCGTTCTGGTAGTTGTTCTTGCCGACGTAGACGTGAAATCCGTCTGAGGTGATATAATGGAAGGGACGGCTGGTGATTTTCGGTTTCTTGTCTCCGGCGCGCCTGTGCTTGATGTAACCATACTCCATCAGTTCTTCCTTGATCTGAACGAGATCTTCTTCCTTCAGCGCGATATCAAGCGCGGCACTGACCGATTCCAGGTGATCGATTTCCCGTTTCGTTTCCAGGGTCTGTTCCGACAGGGCCTCGTACGTCCGCTTCAGTTTGTTGTATTTATCAAAAAACTTCTGAGAATTCTCCCGGGCCGACAGCTGGTCATCCAGCGGGATAGTGATTTCCTCGTTCGTATAGTAGTTTAAGCAGGTGAGCTTTTTCTCACCGCCCTCCAGCTCATAGCCGTACGTGTTGAGCAGTTCACCGTAGACCTTGTATTTGTCGCGTTTTTCTGTATCCTTTAACTGCTTCATCTGAAGATCATACTTTTTATAGTTTCGCTCCAGAGCGGTCTGGACGATTTTCCGCAGGTCCACGGACTTCTGGCGGATTCTCGTTAAGATGTTCCTGGACGCATAGTATTCCTCCAGCAGCGTGCTGATGGAATCGTAAGTTACGGCCTGGTACTTTTCTCCTTCAAAACAGGTAAGCGGGAGAGCGGAAAATTCCACCGGCTCGTTCTGGTAATAAATAATGTTCGGGGTGAAGCTGCGGCTTTTCACGTCGTCCATCATCAGGGAAAACATATGGTAGAGATGGATGAGCTCTGCCTCCGTCAGTTCATTGGCAGACACATCGCCGTCGATGGAGGCCAGATGGCAAAGCTCCGTGCCGACGATCGGGCTGATGCCTGTCAGCTTCATATAGAGCGCTTTCTGTACCGGCGCGGCCGTGTGGCCGATCAGTTCCGTAAATTCCGCCTCCGATATGGAGAGCGGGTCTTTTTTCTCCACGGTCTGCGGGATAAAATAGGGCCGTCCGGGCAGAACCTCACGAACGGAGCTGACCTGGGCCGAAATATGCTTGATGCTGTCGAGAATCATGTCTTCGTCATTGCAGAAGATAATGTTGCTGTGCTTGCCCATGATCTCAATATAGAGTTTCTTGATCCGCTTGTCCCCCAGTTCGTCTAGATGCTCGATTTCCATGCAGATGATACGCTCCAGCCCCGGCTGGCTGACCCTCATGATACGGCCGTTTCCAATATGCTTTCTTAAGAGCATACAGAAATTGGGCGCTGTCATAGGGCTCTGCTTGTTCTGCTCCGTAAAGTAGAGAAGCGGAAGACTGGCGCTTGCCGAAATGAGCAGGCGCCATGTGTTTTTTTGATTTTTGACTGTAAACAGCAGTTCATCCTTTTCCGGCTGGGCGATCTTCGCAATCTTTCCGCCCTCCAGCCGATTACCGATTTCCGCTGTGAGACTGGCCATTACAGTTCCGTCTAATGCCATTGTTATACCTCGATCCTTCCGTGTTCCTGTCTTCTAATATCCGTGTCTGTCTAATATCTATGTCCGCCTAATGTTCATGCCCTTCAAACGAGTCTAAGTCCGCCTCTGTATCATCGCCGTCCTCGCCGTGATTCATGAATTCCCTGGCGCTGACACGGTTCCTTAAGCGTTCTTCCTCCACCTTCTTGGAGAGCATCTCCTTCACGTGGTCGCTGTCTTTAATATTGGTAATTCTTAAGCATTTTAAATCCAGATCCGTGCTGTCAATGTGAATCGTACCCAGTCCGAAAATCCTCTGTATAATATTTTTGCTCAGACTGATGTTTAAAATGCGGTAGAGGCGAACTTCCTCTTCCTTCGTATTTAAAAAGCCGGTCTCTACAAAAAGACGGCCCTCGTCCATTCCATATTTCGTAAAGGTCCATGGGAGTCCGCACCAGAGACGCTTTCTATCGTACCAGATCATACTTTCCTTCTTCATAGCTGTTCTCCTTTTTAACTGACTGAATGAAACTGGCTATATTATACTATGGAATCCACCTTTCGTCCAGTTGTAACAGTTCACTCCCCGCCTGTGTCCCCGCAGTCCAGAAAACTATTTGACTTGTTTTTTATTATGACTTATAATGGATGGTATCTATGGCGAAAGGAAGGCACAAGGAATGATAAAAAGCATGACAGGTTTTGGAAGATTCGAAACCGTCACGGATGAATATAAGATTTCCGTCGAGATGAAGGCGGTCAATCACAGATACCTGGATTTAAGCATCAAGATGCCAAAGAAGTTCAATTTTTTTGAAGCCGGAATCAGGAATCTGCTGAAGAATTATATCCAGCGCGGAAAAGTCGACGTATTTATTACTTATGAAGACTACACGGAGAACAAGCTGTGCTTGAAGTATAACAGCGCGCTTGCCGCCGAATATATGGATTATTTTGCCAGGATGGAGACTCAGTTTGGTATACGAAATGATGTGACAGTATCCACGCTTTCCAGATGTCCGGAAGTTCTCTCGATGGAGGAGGTTCCGGAAGATGAGGAACACATGTGGAAGCTTCTGTCCGAGACGGTTGAAGAGGCCGCCAGACGGTTTGTTGATACCAGAGTCACGGAGGGTGAGAATCTAAAGGCTGATTTACAGGGCAAGTTAAGCTTTATGACCAGTCTTGTGGATTTTATCGAGGAGCGCTCCCCGCGGATTATGGAGGAGTACCGCACCAAGCTGGAAGACAAGGTAAAAGAACTGCTTTCCAATACGACCATTGATGAAGGAAGAATCGCCACAGAGGTGACGATCTTTGCCGATAAGATCTGTGTGGATGAAGAGACCGTACGTCTGAGAAGCCACATTGAGAATACGAAGGCGGAGCTGGAAGCCGGCGGCAGCGTGGGAAGGAAACTGGATTTCATTGCCCAGGAGATGAACCGGGAGGCCAACACCATTTTATCGAAGGCCAATGATTTGGAGATTTCGGATAAGGCCATTGCGCTGAAGACCGAGATCGAGAAGGTAAGGGAACAGATTCAGAACATAGAATAGAGTACAGACGCTGAGTAGAGGCGCTAAGTGCTCATAACGAGGTGGAAACTTATGAACGAACATGGTGTGCTGGCAGTCATATCGGGATTTTCAGGCGCCGGAAAAGGCACCCTTATGAAGGCTCTGCTTGAGAAGTATGACAATTATGCGTTATCCATATCCGCTACCACCAGGAATCCCAGAGAGGGAGAAGTGGATGGACGGGAATATTTTTTTGTGACGGAAGACCGATTTAAAGAGATGATGGAACAGGATGCGCTGATCGAATACGCGCAGTACGTCAATCATTACTACGGAACTCCGAAGGAGTATGTATTAAGACAGATGGAACAGGGAAAAGACGTGCTTTTAGAGATCGAGATTCAGGGCGCTTTAAAAGTAAAGGAGCGTTTCCCGGAAGCCATCCTGATCTTTGTCATGCCGCCGGGCGCGGAAGAATTAAAGAGACGCCTGATCGGCAGAGGCACGGAAAGCATGGATGTGATTAATGCAAGACTTCGCCGGGCAGTGGAAGAGGCGGAGGGCATGGATTCCTACGATTATATTTTAATCAACGATGAAATCAGTTCCTGTACAGAGCAGCTTCATAAGATGATTGCGGTACAGCACAGCAGAGTTTCAAATAATTTGGCATTTTTATCCCAGATCAGGGAAGAATTAAAGAATATATAGCTATCAGGAAAGGGGAATGAAAGATGTTACATCCATCTTATTCAGATTTAATTAAAGTAGTAAACAGCGAGGTAGAACCAGGAGAACAGCCGGTTGTTCAGAGCCGTTATTCCATCGTGATCGCCGCGGCAAAGAGAGCGAGACAGATCATCGGTGGAGCCGAGTCTGATCTTCCAATTGCCGGAAAGAAGCCGCTTTCCGTTGCCGTAGAAGAATTATATGACGGCGATGTAAAGATCTTAAGCGAAGCGGACGCAACGGAAGAAGACGATTGATAAGGCACTGTTAAGAAACAACTTGGACAGATGATGCAGGATAAAGCTTCATGCGCAAGGCGGAGGAATGAGGCGTACGGCGTACGCCGATTGACGACAACGCGGCGTATGGAGCTTTAGACAAATCAGATGGCTGCGTTATTTCTTAACAGTGCCCGGGGTTGAAGGCCGTCTCCACATTGGCAGAGATGGCCTTTCCATTTTCCATTCACCGTGGTGTTACGGACAGCAGCATGTCCGCCAGTTCACTGGCCGCGAGGATTGAAACAAAGATACGAAATGAATGATACAATGATGCAATGATGCAATGATGCAAATACATGATACGAAATAAAGATGCAAAAAGACATACGAAAAGACAGGAGTTATAATATTTTATGAAATTACTATGCATTTCGCTGGGCTGTGATAAGAACCTGGTGGATACGGAGATGATGCTGGGGCTTTTAAACAAGGACGGCTATACCTTTACGGATGACGAGTACGATGCGGATGTCATTGTCATCAACACATGCTGCTTCATCGGTGACGCCAAGGAGGAGAGCGTTAACACAATCCTCGAGATGGCGCAGATGAAGGAAGTGGGGAAGTGTAAGGCGCTGATCGTTACCGGCTGCCTGGCTCAGCGCTACAAACAGGAGATCATCGATGAGATTCCGGAAGTCGATGGAATCCTCGGTACCACCACCTATGACGAGATATCCCATGTGCTGGCCGAGGCGCTTGGCGGCAGAGAGCACGTCCAGTGCTTCCACGATCTGGATCTCATTCCTGAGGTGAAGACAGACCGGGTAATCACTACCGGAGGCCATTACGCATTCTTAAAGATTGCCGAAGGCTGTGACAAGCACTGTACCTACTGTATTATTCCCAGCCTGCGCGGCAATTTCCGCAGTGTTCCCATGGAACGGCTGGTATCGGAGGCACAGTCACTGGCCGATCAGGGCGTAAAGGAACTGATCCTGGTAGCCCAGGAGACGACGCTGTACGGCGTGGATCTCTATGGAAAGAAGTCGCTTCCGGAGCTTTTAAAGAGACTCTGCCGCATTTCCGGCCTTCAGTGGATCCGGATTCAGTACTGCTATCCGGAGGAGATCACCGATGAGCTGATCGAAACCATAAAAACAGAGGAAAAGGTCTGCCATTATCTTGACATGCCGATTCAGCATGCCAGCGATACCATCCTGCACCGCATGGGAAGGAGAACTTCCAGGGAGCAGTTAAAGGAGATCGTCGGTAAACTCCGCAGTGAGATTCCCGATATCGCAATCCGTACGACCCTCATATCCGGATTTCCGGGAGAGACGGAGGAGGATCATGAGACGCTGATGGAATTCGTGGACGAGATGGAGTTTGAGCGCCTCGGCGTGTTCGCTTACTCCGCGGAGGAAGACACTCCGGCGGCCGGATTCCCGGATCAGATTCCGCAGGAAGTGAAGGAAGAACGGCGCGATGCCATCATGGAGCTCCAGCAGGAAATCTCCTTTGACCATTCTCAGTCCATGATTGGAAGATCCCTGGATGTCATGATCGAAGGCAAGGTTGCCGATGAAAACGCCTATGTGGGACGAACCTATATGGACGGCCCTGGCGTGGATGGCATGATTTTCATCCAGACCGGCGAGGAGCTGATGTCCGGAACCTTTGTAAGGGCCAGGGTGACAGGCGCGCTGGAATACGATTTAATAGGAGAGATAGAAGGTCAATAGCCCATTGCAAAAGTGACAGGCTTTCAAAGCCTTTATTGACTAGACCCGGTGCTTAATGTACTCCGTTATATAAGAATATATAGTTACCAGTGGACGTACAGCCTAATCCACTGCTCTAAGAATAGCGATTAAACAGTTTTAACGGGCAGAAACAGTGTTGCTATCAGAAAACCTTATATAACATCGTCTAAGGCTGCATGACTTCAGCATACAGGAGGATTTAAAATCATGGTGTATGTATTGAATATGAATGGGCAACCCTTAATGCCCTGTAAGGAGGCAAAGGCGAGGAAGCTGTTGAAGAATCATTGTGCAAAACCAGTAAAAAAAGAACCTTTTACGATTCAATTGCTGTTTGACTGTGAAAATCAGGTACAGAATATTACTCTTGGTATCGATGCAGGAAGTAAGCATATTGGCTTATCAGCAACTACAGAACAAAAGGAATTATATGCAGCTGATGTAGAACTTCGAAATAATGTTGTAGAATTGTTATCAACCCGCAAACAATATAGACGGGCTCGCAGAAGCAAATTAAGATATCGTGCTCCAAGATTTTATAACCGGGTTCATTCAAAAAACAAAGGCTGGCTGGCACCGTCCATAGAACAGAAAATCTCGACTCATTTACGGGTGGTTTGTGATGTATACAAGATTCTTCCAGTCTCAAAAATTATTGTGGAAACAGCTTCTTTTGATATCCAGAGAATTGAGAATCCAGACATAAGCGGTAAAGAGTACCAACAGGGGAGTCAACTGAGTTTTTGGAATGTCAGAGAATATGTATTGTGGAAAGATAACCATGAATGTCAGTGCTGTCATGGAAAATCTAAAGATAATATTTTAAATGTGCATCATATTGAAAGCCGGAAAACCGGTGGCGATTCACCAAATAATCTAATTACTCTGTGCAGATACTGCCATGACAAGTATCATAAGGGCAAAATAGAAATGGACTTAAAGCGAAGATTATCACTGCGTGATGCGGCGTTTATGGGGACGATGCGATGGTCCTTCTATCATCGGCTAAAAGAAAAATTTCCAGATGTATCAATGACGTATGGCTATATTACAAAAAACACGAGAATACAGTATGGTTTACCCAAAACTCACTATACTGATGCCCGCTGTATATCAGGAAACCTGTTGGCAGAACCACTTGGGTATTATTTTTTTCAGAAGAAAGTACGTTGTCATAACCGTCAGATTCATAAAATAAATATTCAAAAAGGTGGAAAACGAAAACGGAATCAGGCAAAGTATTTAGTAAAAGGATTTCGTTTATTTGATAAAGTCAGGTACAAGAATCAAATTGGTTTCGTTTTAGGCCGAAGAGCGAGTGGATACTTTGATATTAGAACATTGAATGGTGAAGTGATTCATCGTTCCGCATTATATAAGAAATTAGAATTAATAGACACAAGAAAAGCATTATTAACAGAAAGGAGACAGGCAGTTCTTCTCATGGCTTTAAATGTGAGTATTCCTGCTTGAAATTTCAATGAATTTACCGAATAAACTGACGATTCTTCGAATCATCATGATTCCGTTTTTTGTACTCTTTATGCTGCTTGACGGCGGTGTCAACCAGACGTACCGCTATATCGCCGCGGTCATTTTCATCGTAGCCAGCTTTACAGACTTACTGGATGGAAAGATCGCCAGGAAATACAATCTGGTAACCAACTTTGGAAAATTCATGGACCCGCTGGCAGACAAGCTCCTGGTCTGTTCCGGCTTAATCTGTTTCGTCGGCCTTGGCCAGCTTCCGGCCTGGTTCGTGATTATCATCATCAGCCGCGAGTTCATCATCAGCGGCTTCCGTCTGGTAGCATCTGACAACGGTGTCGTGATCGCCGCCAGCTACTGGGGAAAATTTAAGACCGTCTCTCAGATGATTATGTCTGTGCTGCTGATTGTAAATATCCCGGCACTGTCCATTCTGACCACCATTTTCAGCGTCATCGCGCTGGTTCTGACGGTGGTTTCACTGATCGATTACATTGCGAAAAATTATCGTGTTCTTACGGAAGGGAGTCTGTAAATCATTATGGTTGTTGAATTAATTTCAGTCGGAACAGAACTTTTACTTGGAAATATCGTGAATACCAACGCCCAGTTCCTCGCGGAGAAATGCGCGTCACTCGGCCTCTCCATGTACCATCAGGTAACGGTGGGAGACAACCGGGAACGGCTGGCGGAAGATATTAACACGGCTCTGCAAAGGGCGGATATCATCATCCTGACCGGCGGCCTTGGACCTACGGAGGACGACATCACAAAGGAAGTCTGCGCCGAGGTTATGGGCTTTAAGCTGGTGGAAGACCCGCATACGAGAGAGCGGATCGAGACGTATTTCAAGAATAGCATCTATCCGGTTATCACGGAAAACAACTGGAAACAGGCGCTTATTCCGGAAGGCTGCAAAGTTCTTGACAATCATAACGGCACAGCCCCCGGACTCATTCTGGAAAAGGCAGGAAAGGCAGCGATTCTCCTTCCCGGCCCCTTTAACGAGTTAAAGCCGCTTTTCCTGGACGCGGTATCCCCATATCTTCAGGAATTACAGCCTGAGGTGATCCGTTCCCAGATGATCAAGATCTGCGGCCACGGGGAGAGCCAGGTGGCAGACCAGATCAAGGATTTAATCGCCGCACAGACGAATCCGACCATCGCCCCTTACGCAAAGACGGCGGAGGTACATCTGCGTGTAACGGCACGCGCGGCCGATGACGAGACGGCCAAGAGCCTGATTAAGCCTGTCGTAAAGGAGATCAAGAACCGTTTCGGTGATGATATCTATACCACAAAGGAAGAGGAGACCCTGGAGATGGCAGTCGTCCGTCTTCTTAAAAAGTATGAGCTCACAGTTACTACCGCGGAGTCCTGTACCGGCGGCCTGATCGCCGGGCGCCTGGTTAATGTGTCGGGAGCCTCCGAAGTATTCCGTGAGGGCTTCGTCACCTACTCCAATAAGGCAAAGAGGAAAATTCTCGATGTCAGCAAGGGAACCCTCAAGAAATACGGTGCCGTTAGCGAACAAACTGCGAAGGAGATGGCCACAGGCGGTGTATTTGCAACTGACGCCGATGTCTGTATCGCCGTCACCGGAATTGCCGGACCTTCGACCGAGGGAGACAAGCCTGTGGGGCTCGTTTATATTGCCTGCTATATGAAAGATAAGGTGAAAGTGGAAGAGTACCACTTCAAGGGCAACCGGGATAAGATCAGAGAGCAGGCCGTCGTAAAGTCTCTCGATCTATTGCGCAGGTCCATACTCGCAAATTATCGGGGATAAGTCTTCAGGAGGATAATACATTGGAAACCCGTTTCATAAAAAAACAGATGACAGCGGCGTATCAATATTCTTATACGAGGCTGGCACTCAATTACTATACTTTATACGAAACCCTGACAGAGGAACCGGAGCTTCCCGGAAAAGGCGGCGCGTTTCTTCTGACCCTCAATGAGCTCATTGGAGCGTATCTGGAGGGGAAAGAGATCCTTAACCGGCTGGACCAGCTCCGGGAAGAGGTTACCCGTGAGGTGGAGATTCTGACGGCTTACACAGACTGCTTTCAGATTTACGAATATGTGTTAAACCGGCTGGAGAGATCCTATAAGACTCTGCCGGAAACCGGCTACAACGACGAGACCTTTACGGATATGCTGATGGCATTTATCACGAATACCAAGGAATCTGCCGTTATGAACGGGCGCATCCGCCAGATCATCGGCCAGCTCCCTGTTCGTCTGACAAAGCAGAAATTCTACAGCCTCGTGCTGGAGGGGCTCTCGGTTTATACCGGTTCTCCTGTGGACAGCTTAAATGACATGATGTATACGCTTAAGACCGAATCCATGGCATCCCTTCCGGAAGGGATGGCGGAGGGACGCAGATCCTTATATGAGACACTTAAGCAGTTCGGCCATATGGATTACCGCAGCCTTTCACCGGAGGCGTTTTCGGAAGCCCAGGCGAAGCTTATGGGTGTGAGTGCAGAGCTGAATGAAGAAGCAGAATGCTTCGTAAGCCTGCAGGAAATTATCAATGACTTATACGTTCTTTCTCTCGCTAAGAGCGACGCAGTAATCGATGTCAGCGAGGAGAAGCTCTATCATTCCATCATCACCGGAGTGTTAAATGGCTTAACGAAAAATGGCGGCGGAGAAGCGGAAGAGTCCTTCACGGCGCTTCTTACACAGCTGGAAGGGCGTCAGGAAGCCTATTATGAGAGATATCTCCGTTCGGAATTTCCGCCGGAGACACCGGAGCTGCTCGCCGATCCCGATTATGTGAGAGCCGGCAACGTTGATCTTCTCCTTTCCGGAAGTTCCTTTATGGATTTAAAGAAGGTCACCGCAGAAAGCGGCGAAGAAGAGGACGGCTCGCAGGAGCTGGTAGACAGGGCGTACCTGGAAAAAACCGCAGAAGCATATTTTGGTCAGCTGGAAACCGTATTTTCCGGCACCTCCAGACCAGTCATGCGCGCCATTATGGCGAAAGTGCTCTCGGACCTTCCGGTGTACTTTAATTCAATTGATGAGATCAAATCCTACATCAGAGGGAGCCTGGAAAGCTGCGGGGACGAGGCGGAAAAAGAAACCTGCAAGGAATTATTGGAAGAGCTGATGGAATATGAAGATAAGCTGGTATGACCACTTATATGTGGGTGACAAAGCGAAAAAGAAACGGTATCAAATCATTCAGGCAATCAGAAATTCCCGCCTGATTTCAGGGGCCTATGTGATTACACCCTCATTAAGTGGGAATAATGTACTTGATATCTATCCGGCCATGGAGCTTTCGGCTCCGTGGTACAGGGATGAGGAGTTCTTCATCATCGGTATTGCTGCCGACTACTGGGAGGCCCTGGAGGTGACAAGGCAGATTATAGATGAACTGTACCGGAATACCGGCGGCTTCGATTTGACCGGTTATATAAACGGTCACTCGCACGCTCCGTGTACGGGCGGCCGCGACAATCAGGCCCGAAACATGTCTGAACATGTTCCAGAAGCCGGCGAGATGTGAGGTGTCCATGCTTCCTATCATATTATTTATTTTAAAACTGCTGGGAATTCTGGTCCTGATTCTGCTGGGACTTATTCTCGGCGTGCTTCTTCTGATTCTCTTCGTACCGGTCAGATACCGGATCGAAGGCTCTTATTACGAACGGCTGAAAGGGAAAGTCCGGGTCACATGGCTGCTACATATTGTCTCTGTAACGGCAGCTTATGAGGACGAGTTCTCCATTCTCATCCGGCTGTTCGGCTTCCGGCTCTTCAAACCCGTGGAAGAGAGCAGAGAGGATGCGGAAGAGATGCTGGTCCACGCCATGGAAGTGACTGACGAGGATGCGGAAGAATTCTCCGGCGATATCCTGAAGGATGTGGAACGCTCCGGGAAAAAACGGCTCACGGAAGAAGGAAAACTTCCCGAAGGCACTGCTTCTGACAGCGAGCGCACAAATTCAGAAGAAAAGCGCAACGAGCCGCAGAAAATAGAGCCGCAGAAATCGTCACGGCTGAATGAAGAGCCAGGTCAGGGTAATTCAAATCAGAATGGTTCAGTGCAGGAAGGTTCAGATCAGAATAGTTCCGACAAGGAACATGAAAGTAAAAAGACAAGCGGCGGAAAGGCCCAGGCGGCAGCCGACAGGCTTTCGTCAATTTTCGCAAAACTTAAGTATTCTTTCGAGGGGATCTGTGATAAACTAAAAACCATAAAAGAGAAAAAAGAAGAGATTCAATCCTGGATTTCCAATGAGAATAACCGAAAGACAATCCGCCTTCTTCTGAGGCAGTTAAAGAAACTGGTCCGCCACCTCCTTCCCAAAAAAGGAAAGGGCGAAGTGGTATTCGGCTTCGACGATCCCTATACGACCGGTCAGGTTTTAACTGCGGTCAGCGCGGTTTACCCGTTCTGCCATAAGCAGCTTGACATTTACCCGGTATTTGACAGACAGGTATTTACGGCGGAGGGACATTTTAAAGGAAGAATCCGGGCCGGCACACTGCTTCTCATTGCGGGAAGGATGCTGCTCGATAAGAATTTCAGAGGCCTGTTAAGAAAATGGCTTCGTTAAAGGAGGAACAGATCAGATGGCAGATAATTATTTTACATCTACAGTGGAGGCTCTGTTCAAGGGTATGGATACCTTTGTAACGACAAAAACCGTAGTGGGAGAGGCAGTAAAGGTGGACGATACCATCATTCTTCCTCTGGTTGATGTGACCTGCGGCATGGCTGCCGGCTCATTTGCTGAAAGCGCAAAGCAGAAGGGCGCAGGCGGTATGAATGCCAAGATGAGCCCCAGCGCCATTTTAATTATTCAGAACGGCGTGACGAAGCTGGTCAACATCAAACAGCAGGATGCCATGACGAAGATCCTGGACATGGTGCCTGATTTTGTCAATAAGTTTACA
Organism: Hungatella hominis; assembly: GCF_014288005.1. NCBI lineage: Bacteria > Bacillati > Bacillota > Clostridia > Lachnospirales > Lachnospiraceae > Hungatella > Hungatella hominis. Next base: position 250,926 of record NZ_JACOPB010000005.1, on the reverse strand, counting down.
GGGGGTTCCCAAGATGTTTCCCCTGAAGCATTAAAGGTAGCGGAAGAGATGGCTGCGGCAGACGAGGAAAAAACTGAATAAGAAGAGGATAAGCCGCATACTATATCATATAGCATGTAAATGGATTGAGGGATTATATGAAGAGAGTATGTGGTCTGATGCTGTTCTGCTTTGGCGCAGGAATGGCAATTCTGCTTTTTATCCCGGCAACAATCATGACGATATTGTTCATCATCGCCTGTATGGTACTGGGATACAACTTATTCTGTTGGTAGAGAGTGTTTGTTGGAAACGGGAGAGATGCGCTGATACCCGTTTCCATTTAAAATAAAGAGTTCTAAAACTGCTTCAGCAGGAGCATTTTCCGGCAAAACAAAAAAAGCTCCAGGCTATTATCAGCCTGGAGTTTTCCTAAATGATTAAGCTCTCTCAACTAAACCAGATCTTAAGCAGGAAGTACATACGTACATCTTCTTATTGCCTCCGTTAACTTTAACTTTAACGGACTTTACGTTTGCTTTCCACATCTTGTTAGATCTTCTATGGGAATGGCTCACCGCATTACCAAAGTGAGCAGCTTTTTCACAGATTGCACATTTAGCCATGATTGCACCTCCTTAAACGCTACTTGGATTTTCTGTTATAAAAATCCACAACAAATGTATGATAACAGAAATTGCATACTTTTGCAAGTGAAATTTAAAAATTTGTTTCTTTTTTTGGGAAAATAATGTATAATCAAATCAGTCAGAATGATAGGAGGTAAAAATTATGAAGGGTTACATCAATAATAAACTGGGTGAAATCCAGATTGGCCCTGATGTTATCGCTATGTACGCGGGCACTACTGCAGTAGAATGTTTCGGTATTGTCGGCATGGCGGCTGTTAGCATGAAGGACGGCCTTGTTAAGCTTTTAAAACGCGAAAGTCTGACGCACGGAATTAACGTGAATATACAGGACAACCATATCACCATCGACTTCCATGTCATCGTAGCATATGGAATCAGCATTTCGGCGGTAGCTGACAATCTGATCGAAAATGTGAAGTACAAAGTAGAAGAGTTCACCGGCATGACGGTAGATAAGATCAACATCTTCGTTGAAGGTGTAAGAGTGATAGATTAAGGAGGAAACTACCTGTGGGTATGAAGTATATAGACGGAGAGATGCTGAAGAAAGCATTTCTGGCCGGTGCAAAAGGATTGGAAGCTAAGAAGGAATGGATCAATGAACTCAACGTGTTCCCGGTTCCGGACGGGGATACGGGTACGAATATGACGATGACCATCATGTCGGCGGCAAGGGAAGTGGCGGCCATCGAACATCCGGACATGGAATCTCTGGCAAAGGCCATTTCTTCCGGCTCGTTAAGAGGCGCCCGCGGCAATTCCGGCGTTATTCTTTCCCAGCTTTTCAGAGGCTTTACAAAAGAAATAAAGACGGTGGATAAGATCACGACGACGACTCTTGCGAATTCCTTCGTCAGAGCGACAGAGACGGCTTACAAGGCCGTTATGAAGCCGAAAGAGGGAACGATCCTGACGGTTGCCAAGGGAATGGCGGACAAGGCTGTGGAACTGGTGACAGAGACGGAAGATATCATCGAATTTTGTCAGAAGGTTATCGAACACGGCGATTATGTGCTGAGCCAGACTCCGGAGATGCTTCCCGTGCTGAAACAGGCCGGTGTCGTCGATTCCGGCGGACAGGGCCTTATGCAGGTCGTAAAGAGCGCTCTCGACTGTCTGATGGGCAAGGAACTGGATTTATCCGTGGAAGGTGCAGCGAGCGCCGGAAGCGTATCAGGCGGTGCTGCGGTAACCGATGATTTCGATATCAAGTTCGGTTACTGTACGGAATTTATCGTGAATCTGGAGAAGCCTTACGATGAGAAGAGCGAACATGAATTTAAGGGATATTTAGAATCCATCGGCGATTCCATCGTTGTCGTTTCAGATGACGATATCGTCAAGGTTCACGTCCATACCAACGATCCTGGACTCGCGATTCAGAAGGCACTGACCTTTGGCTCCCTGTCACGTATGAAGATCGACAACATGAGGGAAGAGCATCAGGAAAAACTGATTAAGGATTCGGAAAAGCTGGCCGCTCAGCAGAAAGCGGATGAAGAGAAGAACGCAGGACCGAGAAAGCCTTACGGCTTCATCTCCGTATCCGTCGGCGAGGGGCTCGACGAGATCTTTAAGGGAATTGGAGCCGATTACCTGATTCAGGGCGGCCAGACCATGAACCCAAGCACCGAAGATATGTTAAACGCCATCGACCGTGTCAATGCCGATACGGTTTATATTCTTCCGAACAACAAGAACATCATACTTGCGGCAGAACAGGCCAAGAAGCTTACAAAGGATAAGCATGTCATCGTAATTCCGTCCAGAACGATCCCTCAGGGAATTACAGCTCTGATCAATTTCGCACCGGATTTATCAGCAGAAGAGAATGAGAAAGTAATGACCGAGGAGATGCAGCGCGTCAAAACCGGACAGATTACTTATGCGGTGCGCAACACCATGATCGATAACATTGAGATCAACGAGGGCGACATCATGGCTCTCGGAGACCACGGAATCCTGGCGGTGGGGAAAGCCATCGAGCATACGGCGCTGGAATCCCTCAAATCCATGGTGGATGAAGAATCTGAGCTGATTACCATCTATTACGGCGCGGACGTGTCGGAGGAAGACGCGGAGACGCTTCGTGAGAAGGCAGAGGAGTCGTTCGGCGACTGTGAAGTAGAGCTCCATCCGGGCGGCCAGCCAATCTACTATTATCTGATATCCGTAGAGTAGAACAGAAGAAACAGGAACAGCTCCCGGGCAGACAATCTGCCCGGGAACTTTTTTGGGAAAGGTGAAAGAAACATGAATCAACAACCTTTGGATACCTTAAAAGGCATTGGTGAGAAGACCGGAAAACTGTTTGGGAAGCTGGGAATCGGAACCGTGGATGAACTGCTGGAATACTATCCGCGGGCCTATGATGCCTACGAGGAACCGGTCTCTGTCGGAGAACTGAAGCCGGATACCGTGATGGCAGTCTCCGGAGTGCTGTTTAAAAGCGCCGAAGTGAAGCGTTACAGCCATATTCAGGTGATTACCACCATGATCAGGGACATTACGGGTTCCCTGACCCTTACCTGGTACAACATGCCTTATCTGCACGCCACTTTAAAGGCCGGTATGCGCGCCGTGTTCCGCGGACGGGTGGTTAAGAAAAACGGACGCCTTACGATGGAACAGCCGGAGATATTTCTGGGCGATGCCTACGGGGAGGTTATCCACTCCATGCAGCCCATCTACGGACAGACAAAGGGGCTTCCCAACAAGACCATTGTGCGGGCAGTGAAGCAGGCCCTGTCGGTGAGACAGATGGTCCGCGATTACATGCCCTTAGATCTGCGGATCCGCCATGAACTGGCGGAATATAATTTTGCTATCGAACATATTCATTTCCCCACAGACCGGACGGAACTGCTCTTCGCCAGGAAACGGCTCGTTTTCGACGAATTCTTCCTGTTTCTCATGGCTGTACGCCGTTTAAAGGACAGGCGTGTGGACCGGGAAAGCCACTTTCGGATGACGCCCTCCGATGAAGTAATCAGCCTCGTGAAAAATCTTCCCTACGCGCTGACGGGCGCGCAGAGCAAGGTGCTTACGGAGGTGTTTCGCGATATGACGAGCGGAAAGGTGATGAACCGGTTAATACAGGGTGATGTCGGCTCCGGAAAGACCATTATCGCCGTCCTCGCCCTGCTGGAGGCGGCTTACAACGGATATCAGGGCGCGCTCATGGTGCCGACTGAGGTTCTTGCCAGACAGCACTACGAGTCCATGCTCTCCCTGTTCGAGGAAAATGGCATTGACAAACAGGTGGTGCTGGTAACCGGTTCCATGACGGCAAAGGAGAAGCGGACCGCCTACGGGAAAATCGCCTCCCACGAAGCCGATATCATTATCGGAACCCATGCGCTCATACAGGAGAAGGTGGTATACGACAAGCTGGCCCTCGTCATTACCGATGAGCAGCACCGGTTCGGTGTCAGCCAGCGCGAGATGCTGGGCGGCAAAGGGGACGAGCCTCACGTTCTTGTTATGAGTGCGACGCCGATCCCCAGAACACTGGCCATAATCATTTACGGCGACCTCGATATTTCCATCATCGATGAACTGCCGGCCAACCGGCTCCCTATCAAGAATTGTGTTGTGGACACCAGTTACCGGAACACGGCGTATTCCTTTATCAAAGGGGAGGTGGCCGCCGGGCGTCAGGCGTACGTGATCTGCCCCATGGTGGAGGCCAGTGAGATGATCGAGGCGGAGAATGTTCTGGATTATGCGAAGAAACTCCAGAGCGCGCTGCCGGGGATTCCGGTGGAATATCTCCACGGTAAGATGAAGGCGAAAGAGAAAAATGCGGTCATGGAACGGTTTGCCGCCGGGGAGATCAAGGTTCTCGTCTCCACCACCGTCGTGGAAGTAGGCGTCAACGTTCCCAATGCCACCGTTATGATGGTTGAAAATGCGGAGCGCTTCGGACTGGCCCAGCTTCATCAGCTGCGGGGCCGTGTCGGCCGTGGAAAGCACCAGTCCTACTGCATCCTGGTGGACGGCTCCGGTCAGGATGGAACCAGGGAACGTCTGACGATCCTGAGCAAATCCAACGATGGCTTCTTCATTGCCTCCGAGGATTTAAAGCTGCGCGGCCCGGGAGACATCTTCGGGCTCAGACAAAGCGGTGATCTGGAATTTAAACTGGCCGACATCTTTACCGATGCCAATATCTTAAAGACGGTGTCTGAGGAGGTCAACCGGCTGTTGGATGAGGATCCGGAGCTCATCTCAGAGGATCACGCCGAACTTGGTAAAAAACTCAATCTGTATTTGGAAAAAAGTTATGACAAGCTAAATCTGTAACCGTATTACTTTCAAATTAAGCACATTTTCAGAAAATGGTTGAAATTAACAGGTCGGCGTGATAGACTTATGCTGTTAAAAATATAACAGTTCAGCGACATATAAGGAGGGCATGTATGAATAGGCAGGAATTAAAATTTGATGCTAAAAATAAGATGCGGGAGGCAGCTGTCAACCCCTATGTGGTTACGCTCATCATGGGAGTGGTCGTTATGATTCTTTCCGGTGTTCAGTTTATTCTCGATTTCTGGGGCAATATCATTAGCACGGGATCTTCCGCCAACACAGGGGAAACCAGCACGTATATTGTTTCTTCTCTCGTATTTTTTATCATTTACTTAGTGATCAGCACGGTTTTACAGTTTGGATACAGCAGCTACTGCCTGAAAGTGGCAAACCGGGATGGGTCCATGTCTTACGGAGATTTGTTTTCTTCGGTTCGTTATCTGCTGAAAGCCATAGGGCTGACGCTTATGATATCGGTTTTTGTCCTGCTCTGGTGTATACTGCTTGTAATACCGGGTATCATTGCAGCGTACCGTTATTCCCAGGCCATCTTCATCATGGTTGAGGATCCCAATAAAGGAATTATGCAGTGTATCCGCGAGAGCAAGGAGATGATGGCCGGCCACAAGATGGAATACTTTATCCTGGAGTTCTCTTTCTTCTTCTGGATGCTGCTCGGCGGCGTTACCTGCGGTCTGGCGTATATCTATGTATATCCGTATATGACGGTTACATTTGCCAATTACTACAACCATTTGAAGCCGGTTTCCGTGGTCTATGAGAATGCAGATACCATAATTTAACTGAATAACCAGGAAAAATGACCGCCTCTTTATCCAGAAAGAGGCGGTTCTTCTTGTATGCCTGCGGTTAATTTGATAAAATAGCAGGAAAGGTTATAATTTCCATATTATGGCAGGAGGCACTGGAATGAAAGAAGTGATCGAAGCAATCAAGGCAAATATAGGACGGGTACTGGTGGGAAAAGAAGAGGTGACGGACTTACTTCTCTCTGCGATTCTGGCAGGAGGCCACGTACTTTTGGAGGATGTTCCCGGAACCGGCAAGACCATGCTGGCAAAGTCTCTGGCAAAGAGTATGGAGCTGTCCTTTTCGAGGGTCCAGTTCACACCGGACCTGCTGCCGTCTGACATAACCGGGCTCAACTATTACAATCAGAAGGCCGGAGAGTTCATCTTTCGCGGCGGTCCGGTGTTTACCAATCTGCTTCTGGCGGATGAGATCAACCGGGCCACGCCCAGGACACAGTCCAGCCTGCTGGAGTGTATGGAAGAGCACCAGGTGACCATCGACGGGGAAACGAAGAAGCTGGAAGAACCGTTTTTCGTTATTGCGACTCAGAATCCCATCGAGACGGCGGGGACGTATCCGCTCCCCGAGGCCCAGCTGGACCGTTTTCTGATGCAGATCCCCATGGGACTTCCGGACGCGGTGGAGGAGCGGCAGATCCTTGAACGCTTCGGCAAAGAGAATCCCTATGACAGCCTGACCGCCGTATGTGGCCGGGAGGCGCTTTTAAACCTGATGAAGGAAGCGGAGGCGGTATACGTCCATCCCCATCTGATGGATTATCTCGTCGAACTGGTTCTCGCCACCAGGAAGCACAGCGAAGTGGAAGGGGGCGTCAGTCCCCGCGGCAGCCTGGCCTTTTACCGGGCAGCCCGGGCCTATGCCCTGGTGAAGGGACGGGACTACGTGGTTCCCGAGGATATCAAGGCGCTGGCCGTTCCCGTCCTGGCTCACAGGCTGGTTCTCGCCAGAACGCTGACCGGAAGAAGTACGGGCCGCCAGATTATCGAACAGCTCTTAAATACCGTCTTTGTGCCTACAGAGGAGTGGAATACATAAATGGAACTGATCCTGATGGCCCTTGGGGCCGGCTTTCTCTATGTCCTTCAGCGCGTCTTGTACGAGCGGTTCTGGAAGAAGGGGCTGACTGCGGACGCTGCGTTTCAGGGAAATCCCGCGGTTTGCGGCGGCGAGGCGTATCTACTGGAGACCGTTGTCAATGCGAAGTTTCTTCCGCTCTCGATTCTGCGGGTCAAATTCCGCATCGGCAGAGAACTGGAATTCGTCACGGGGGAGAACTCCGCTGTCTCCGACTATACGTACCGCAACGACGTCTTCTCCGTCTTTCCTTATCAGAAGATCACGAGAAAGCTGCGGTTCCACTGCCGCAAACGCGGATATTACGAAATAAAGAGTCTGGATCTGGTCAGCCATGATCTGTTCTTTTCCGGCCATTTCATTGAGACTCTGTCCCTGGATTCTCATTTATACGTCTATCCGGCGGCTGCGGACTGCGGCCGTCTGAATGTTCCATTTCAGAAGATGATGGGCACCTGCCTGTCGAGAAGCAGACTGGTTACCGATCCCTTTGAACTGAAGGGAATCCGGGAGTATCAGACCTACGACTCCATGCGCAGTGTCAACTGGAAGGCCACGGCCCGAACCGGAGCTTTAAAGGTCAACGTACATGAGTCCACGGCCTCCCAGAATATCTTCCTCTTTCTGAATATGGATTCGGACTATCCGTGGGCGTCGGAGGCGCTCCGGGAGGAGGCCATCTCGATCTGCGGTTCTTTCATCGACTCCTTTGTCTCCGCGGGAATTCCAACTGGATTTTTCAGCAACGGCATCGACGCGGCGGCCGAAGAGCCCTCCTTCGTCCCCGCCGGAGCAGGAGCGAGCCACGTCACCCGGTGCATGGAGGCGCTCAGCCGTCTCCGCTATGACATTTCCCTGACTCCCTTCGAGACACTGATGAGGGAAGGAAGTCTGGAAAAGAAGGCGGAAGACTGTCTATACATCATGATCTCATCCTGCAAACGGCCGGAGCTTCAGACGGCATACCAGGAATTCTGCCGCTATAGTCCGGGATCTTTATGGATCGCACCGCTGCGGCCGGAAGACGAGGCAGTATTTTCCCTCTGTCCGGCTGCTCTGACGATGAAGTGGGAGGTGCCTTATGACAAGATTTAAATGGATCAACCGCTGGATTACCGCCGATTTAAGCGGAATCCATATAATTTTGGCCGGCGTGTCTGTTTTCCTCTACATTGCCGGATACTTCATTCCCAGTTCACGGCTCATGACAGCAGGGTATGCGGGATTATATCTGGTAATCCTTTTCTATCTGCTTCATCTGCAGCTCCATTCCTGCGACAGTTTTCTGAGCATGCATCCGGCGACGGATCAGATTCCGAAATCGCAGATGAAGCTGGTAAATGGAGTGTACATGGCCGTGTTTCTGGCCGTAACGGGAGCTTTCATGGCCGTGTTCTCCCTTCTTCACCTGAACTGGCTGGTGAACGGGTTAAAGTCTGTCCTGACCGCCATTCTTCGCTTTCTGTCCAGTTTTCTTCCGGAAGCCGTAAACGAGCCAGTGGAATCCATGCCTTCCGGGAGCTTTATCCCTCCGGAGCTGGGAGAAGAGGCGGCGGCGCCTTCGCTCATCGCAAAAATCCTGGATGCGGCTCTCACAGCCGCTGCCGTCGTTTTCATGGTACTTCTCGCTGTATATTTGCTCAGGCAGCTGTTTTTCCTGCTGATCCGTCTATTGAAGCAGAGAGAAGACGGAGATGAAAAGGAATTCATGAAACCGGCCGTTGTTTTCAGCAGGATCCATACCGGACAGGCGAAGGGAACGCCTCTGTGGAGAGATTTTACCATTGAGGGAAGAATCCGCAGGGCGTATAAAAGAGAAATTTTGAGACGGCTTAACGGCAGAGGCCGGATTTCCCGGACGGAAACGCCGGAGGAGCTGGAAAATAAAAGCGGATTCCCGGAGGAGCCTTCCCTCTGCGGGATCTACCATCAGGTATACGAGAAGGCGCGTTATGGAAATGGATGCACCAAAGAGGATTTGGAGCGTTTGAATGAGATTCGCAGATCGAATCAAAAGAATACAGAGAGTAAATACAAAAAAACACGGGAGGAATAAATCTATGAAGAGCATATTAATTGGAATCGCAGGGGGGACCGGATCAGGGAAATCCACATTTACCAACCGGTTAAAGGATGCGTTTCACGATGATATCGCCGTCCTTTATCACGATAATTACTATAAAAAGCAGGATGGCATTCCCTTTGAGGAGCGGAAAAAAATGAATTACGATCATCCGGAGGCGTTTGAGACGGAGCTTCTCCTGGATCAGCTGTCCAGACTGCGGGGCGGCAAGGCCATTGAATGTCCCGTATACGATTATTCCCAGCACAACCGGTCGGATCAGTTTCTCACAGTCCTTCCCAAAAGGGTAATCCTGGTGGAGGGAATTCTGGTATTTGCCGACCAGCGGCTCCGCGATATGTTTGACATCAAGATATTTGTGGAGGCGGACGCGGATGAACGGATTCTGCGGCGGGTGATCCGGGATGTCAAGGAACGCGGACGGGATATCGAGGGCGTGGTGGAACAGTATCTGACAACCGTCAAGCCCATGCATTACTTATATGTAGAACCTACCAAACCGCTGGCGGACATCATCATCAACAGCGGAATGAACGAAGTGGCCTTCCAGCTGGTAAAGACCTCGATCGAAAAAATACTGGGAGAACCATTGAATCAATAGGAGGACACAAACCATGTTTTTCTGGCAGAAAAAAGAAGTTCTGGTTACATTTTCACTGAATGATTTTAACCGTGTAAAGGATATTCTGGCTGAGAATCAGATCCCGTATGACTGGAAAACCGTGCCTGACTGCGGAAGACGTGGCCGCCGGACGCTGGGAACTGCATTTATGGATGAATCCGTCTTAAGACAGTATTACCTTTATGTTGAAAAAAAAGAGTATGAGAGGGCAGAATATCTCGTGAAGACCGTATTGACCGGTGGGAAACGGTAAACGAGGTCGGAATTTTTTCAAAAATTTCATTTAAGCCTTGACATTATACCCTGTATACCCCTTACTCTGAGACTGAAAGGAGGCGGAGCAGGATGACGATCAAAGATGTGGAACAACTTACAGGCATTACGCGTCAGAATATCCGTTTTTATGAAAGAGAGGGGTTAATCGCGCCGTGCCGGAATCCGGAGAACCAGTACCGGGAATATTCTGCGGATGACGTGAAGACGCTGCATCAGATCAGGCTTTACCGGAAGCTGAATGTATCCATCGAAGATATCAGGAGTATGGAAGGCCGTACTCTGTCCCTGGAAAGCTGCATGGAACAATGTATTTCCAACACAGAAAGGGAGATGGTAAGAATGGCAAAAATAAAGGAGGTTTGCGAGGGACTCAGGAAACAGGATTTAGAGGGAAAAGCACCGGACATAGAAAAAGCATTAAAACAAATCGACGCTTATGAAAAATCAGGGTATCAGTTCACCGATATAACCAAAGACTATTGGAGTATGGAAGTTGTCCATGAAGTAAGAAATCTAAACAGGCAGATGATAAAGGCATTGTTGTTTTCTTTTGTGACGGTAATTTTCTGCAATATGCTCTACTTTTCTCTGCCAAAGCCACAGTGGATGGCAATGATTCCAGCCGCTGTAATCGGATATACTGCGGCGTGGGTTCACTGGGGCAGAAAAAATAAGGTTATCTTGAGGAGACATATCCACTTTACGCATATTTCATCTGGCATTTACCTGGCTTCAGCCGTTATCGGCGTCTTATTTTATATCATTGAAAACGGCAGCATCGCAGTCACTATGGCTGTCCTTCCTAACCCTGCACTCATGGCGCGCTCTGTTACTGGCGCGGGTTACGTCTGGCTTTTCCTGATTCTGCTTTTCAGGAATATGTTTTACAGCATGATTGCCTGTATCCTGTTTTACGATACCTTTAAACAGAAAAGTGTGGTTTCCGCTCTGGTTCTGAGTGCCCTGTTGTATGCCCTGACATGTCTCAATCCTTACACAGCTCCCGGATACCTGTTGATTGGAGTCTGCCTGGGTCTTCTATATGAGTTTACAGATTCCCTGGCGGTCTGTATGGTACCGGTGTTTTTTGAAGCTGTCAGCGATGGTATACTGACCATGCTGGAGTTTCGTTTTCCCAATGTCCTGCCGGAATTTTTGGGGACGAGAGCATATTTGCCTGTTATGGAACTGCTTCCATGGCTGCTTCTCGCCATACTTTTAATTCTGATTCTTCTTTACGCAGTAAGCCGCGCATCCGGCAAAAAAGTCGACTGGGGCCAGGAATGGGTTAAAGCATGGTTCATTTCAGCACCTCCCGCAGAAGGGGCTACAATTCTGAATCAAAAGGCTTTTCATGAAATCGAAAAAGAAAGAAAACGCAGTTATCGTCTCGTGGACGGATATTTGGCGGCAGCAGTTCTCCTTTCCATATGGTACATGACAAGTATTCTATGACATAAAATTTTGGAAAAACCTTCTAGTGTATTATTCTCCTTCAGAGCCATAATAGGAGTGTAGCACAAAACACACCATGAAAAACACAAAACAAAAGCATGGTGATAGACGAAAAGGAGGCATATCAATATGTCAGGAAAATCTTCTAACACAACAAACGTACCAGAAGCAAGAGAAGCAATGGACAGATTCAAAATGGAAGTTGCAAACGAGATCGGTGTTCCGTTAACTAACGGTTACAACGGAAACTTAACCTCTGCACAGAACGGTTCTGTTGGTGGCTATATGGTTAAGAAAATGATCGAAGCTCAGGAAAGACAGATGGCTGGTAAATAAGCCAAGAAACAATAAGGAAGAGCCTTCAGTTTAAAACTGAAGGTTCTTTTTTACTGTAATTGGGTTGTATATCTTCCGTTTTCATACTATAATGGTACATAACACCAGAAGAATGAGGGACACCATTTCATGAGAGTAATAGCAGGAAAAGCCAGAAGGCTTCTTTTAAAAACCATAGAGGGTCAGGATACGAGACCCACCACAGACCGCATCAAGGAGACTTTATTCAACATTTTAAATCCGGATCTGCCGGGCACCACCTTTCTCGATCTCTTTTCCGGAAGCGGCGGCATCGGCATCGAGGCCTTAAGCCGCGGAGCCGACAGGGCAGTCTTTATCGAGATGAATCCAAAGGCCGCGGAATGCATCAGGGAGAACTTACAGACCACGAAGTTTACGGAAGAGTCCGTTGTCATGAACTGTGACGTTCTCACCGGCCTGCGCCGCCTGGAGGGTAAGGATTACGTCTTTGATTTCGTCTTCATGGACCCTCCCTACGGGAAGGAATCCGAACGCCAGGTTCTAGAGTATCTGGCATCTTCCCCGCTTATTTCAGAGGACACGCTCCTAATTGTGGAAGCGGATTTAAACACCGGCTTCGAATATCTGGAATCCTTGGGGTACGAATGCCGCAGAGAAAAGATCTATAAGACGAATAAACATGTTTTTATAGCAAAAGGAGTGGTTTTATGAAAACGGCCGTATATCCGGGAAGCTTCGATCCGGTGACGCTGGGCCATCTCGATATCATCGAGCGTTCGGCCCGGATGTCCGATCAGTTAATTATCGGAGTTTTGAATAATAATTCAAAAACTCCGTTGTTTTCTGTCCAAGAACGTGTTAATATGTTAAAGGAAATAACGAAAGATTTAGGCAATGTGGAAGTGAAAGCTTTTGCAGGGCTTTTGATTGATTTTGTGCGTGCGAATCAGGCTGATGTCGTAGTCCGCGGACTCCGTGCCGTCACTGATTTTGAGTACGAGCTTCAGCTGGCACAGACCAACCGGGTTATCGCGCCGGAAGTGGATACCATATTTTTGACAACGAATTTAAAATACTCCTATTTGAGCTCCAGTATCGTCAAGGAAATCGCGTTCTATGACGGAGACATCAGTGCATTCGTTCCTGCCAGTGTGGCAGAATGCATCAGGAGGAAGATGGCAGATAGAAAATAGATAGAAAAACGGGTAAGGAGAGAGACGCATTATGATGAGTAGAATTGAACAGTTAATTGGTGAAATTGAAGAATATATCGATGGTTGTAAGTACCAGCCGCTTTCCAACAGTAAGATCGTCGTAAACCGTGACGAACTGGAAGAGCTTCTTGTGGAGCTGCGCCTTCGGATTCCGGATGAGATCAAACAGTATCAGAAGATCATCAGCAACCGCGACGTGATCTTAAACGAGGCTCATCAGCAGGCAGATTCCATACTCGCCCAGGCATCCGCCCATACGGATGAACTGGTTAACGAGCATGAGATCATGCAGAAGGCATACGCCCAGGCCAATGAGATCATCAATCAGGCGAATTTACAGGCCCAGGACATCGTCGAGAAGGCCGTTTCCGACGCCAACGATATCCGCCAGAGCGCCGTCCAGTACACGGACGATATGTTAAAGAGCCTTCAGACCATCATCAGCCACTCCATGGAAGGAGCACAGGGCAGATTTGATGCCTTTATGACTTCCATGCAGTCCAGCTATGATATTGTCTCCTCCAACCGTCAGGAGCTGACCGGCGCGGTTATGCCGCCCACGGAAGCTGACGGCAGCATGCCAATAGAATAAAGATTGCCGCAGAAAGCAGACTGTGAACCGCTTTCCATGCTACATAGTGCCGGATGGATAATCCGGCATTTTTTATGACACTCTTTGTCTGAAAGATTCCGGACAGCCCGCCGAAGGCGGTAGCGGCGGCGATCCACATGCCCCCCGCCATGGACGGAATCGAACTGGAGATGGCGCGGATTCCCGTTGTGATCTCCACAAAACCAAGCAGTGCCGCTTTTCCGGCCGGATTATGTAACGGGAGTTCCGTAATATAAAAGACAAGAATCGAAAACAGCATGATATAGCCGCCGATTTTCACCATGACCTCGCAGGAATCCATCAAACTTTCATCGAAGGTCAGCTGTGCCTCCCTGGAATATGGAAGCGACGGAGAGACAGTATGGATCCCATAGAGCTTCCGGGACAGCCAGGCGATTAAGACCACCGGCAAATAAACAGCGGCCATAAGCATCCACACCGGTACGGCACCCGGCAGCTCTGAAGCCGCGTAGCCCAGCAGAAACATGGGACTGGGATGGTTGCAGATGCTTAATAAGTATCTCGCTTCCGCCTTCGTGATCCGTTCCCCATCGAGAAAATCGCTGCAGTTTCTGGCTCCCATGGGATAGCCGCAGAGGAGGCCGGAGACGAGAATGTAGCTTCCTGCGTCCGAAAGCTTTAAAAAATTACGAAGGAACCCGCGGAAGGGAAATGTAAGAATATGGATCGCGTCCAGTGCGACGATGACGTTGGAACAGATCATGAACGGCAGGAGTGTGGGGAGAACTACCGTGGCCCACAGAACCAGTCCGTTTTTTGCCCCCTGAGTCGCGGCCGCCGGACTTAACAGAAGAACGCAGAGCACCGCAACGGAACAGAAGCGGAAGAAGGATTTTTTCATGAGCACCTGAATAGATTGTTTTATACAAATATATGATGAGGCCGTATCGATATGATGATGATTCTTCTTTTAATCCTGCTTCTTTCCTTCTTTCATGTGACCATGATCGATTACCTTTACAACAATCCTACCTATTACCAGCTGGACGCCTATACCTGTGAGAGCGATGATTTCCGCAGTATGAGGCTGGGTAACCTGATCGCAGAATCCGGTCCCCTCGATTACGATCTGCTCACTTCCCTGATGATCGAGCACAATTACGATCTGACCGATGTCAAGGATACCGCCTGCCATACAGACCGCCTGCTGGCCGTGAAACCGGCGGAATACCGGAAGCTGAAACAGGCGTATGAGACCGTCCTCGGCGATTTAAAGTTCTTTCCCATCCCGGAAAATACGAACGCCGCATCTCCCCCCGTCACCTTTGAAAACGGCTGGATGGATAAGCGCACGTACGGCGGAGAGCGCGGCCACGAGGGCTGTGACATCATGGGGACAGAGCGGCCCCGGGGATATTATCCCGTTGTCTCCATGTCGGATGGGGTTGTGGAAAAGGTGGGGTGGCTGGAGAAAGGCGGATGGCGGATCGGAATCCGCGCTCCCGGCGGCGCTTATCTCTATTACGCCCATTTGTACGGCTACAGCCGGCAGTGGCAGGAGGGCGATGCCGTAAAGGCCGGAGAGCTGCTGGGCTTTATGGGTGACACCGGGTACAGCACGGTGGAAGGGACCACCGGTAATTTTGAAGTTCATCTTCATGTCGGGATCTATATGAAGACGGACCATGAAGACGAAATGAGCTTAAATCCCTACTGGGTATTAAAATATCTGCAGAAATACCGGTTGAAATATTCCTATTAGTATATTAAGATTGCCATAGAGAAAGGCAGGAGTTACACACGTGAGCGAATTGAAACTTTCCGAAGAGTATTTAAACAGAATGAGAGACTTACTGGGGGAAGAGGAATTTTCCGCCTATCTAAAAAGCTTCGACGAGGAACGGCTGTATGGACTGCGGGTCAATACGGCAAAGGTCACGCCGGAAGCATTTCCTGAGCTGGTTTCCTGGGATTTAAAGCCGGTTCCCTGGATTCCAAACGGATTTTATTACGAGGGGACGGAACGTCCGGCCAAGGATCCCTATTATTACGCCGGACTCTATTACCTGCAGGAGCCCAGCGCCATGACTCCGGCCATGCTTCTTCCGGTGGAGCCGGGAGACCGGGTCCTGGATTTGTGCGGGGCGCCCGGAGGGAAGAGCACGGAGCTGGGTGTTAAGCTGGCTGGAAAAGGCGTCCTTATCTCCAACGACATCAGCAATTCGAGGGCGAAAGCGCTGCTTAAAAACCTGGAACTCTGGGGGATTTCCAACATCTGTGTCACCAGCGAGACTCCCGATAAACTGGCCGATGTATTCGGCCCGTGGTTCGATAAGATTCTGATCGACGCGCCGTGTTCCGGGGAAGGAATGTTCCGCAAGGACGATGATATGGTTAAAAGCTATGAGGAGCGCGGACCGGAGTACTACAGTGAAATCCAGAAGGAGATCACGGACCAGGCGGTCCGCATGCTGGCTCCAGGCGGCCTGCTGCTTTACTCTACCTGCACCTTTTCACGCTGCGAGGATGAGGAGATTATCTGCCATATTCTGGAGAACCACCAGGAGATGGAACTGATCAGGCTCCCTCTGTTTGAAGGCGCATCGGGCGGAATCGGCCTCGACGGCTGTATCCGTCTGTTTCCTCATAAGATAAAGGGCGAGGGGCATTTCATATCCCTGCTGCGGAAAAATGGCGGTGGAGCGCAGAGGACGGCTGCAGGCATCCGCGAACGTTCCAGGATGGAGCCGCAGGGGAAAAAGGCCTCAGCCCTTCCAACGGAGCTTACGGATTTTCTCGCCCTCATGAACCGGGAATTCGATGGTTCCAGAATCATGATTAAAAATGATTCTGTCTACTATCTGCCGGAAAACTTTGTTCCGGCAAAGGAACTCCGTTATCTGAGAACGGGGCTTCTCCTGGGCGAACTGAAGAACAAACGCTTTGAGCCTGGACAGGCTCTTGCCATGACCCTTCATGCAGAAGAATTTAGGCAGACTATCTCCTGGAAAAAGGATGATGACCGCGTCATCCGGTATTTAAAGGGAGAAACGATCTCCCTGACGCCGGAGGAAGGGCCGGTCAAGGGCTGGTGCCTCGTCTGCGTGGACGGCTATCCCCTGGGGTTTGCCAAGGGAACGGGCATGGCGCTCAAGAACAAATACTATCCGGGATGGCGGTGGCAGTGATGAAGGATACCATTAGGCTGGACAAATATTTAACGGAGATGGGCGAGGGAACGAGAAGCCAGATCAAAGAGATGGCCCGAAAGGGGCGCATCGCTGTAAACGGTATAACGGAGAAGAAGAGTGAGCGTAAGATTTCTCCCTCCTCCGACACGGTTGCCGTAGATGGACGGAACGTGTCCTATGTGGAATATGAATACTATATGCTCCATAAACCGCAGGGCGTCGTCTCTGCGACGGAAGACAGGCTGCATGAGACGGTGGTGGATCTGATCACCGACAGGAAACGGGATGATTTATTTCCTGTGGGCCGCCTCGATATCGACACAGAGGGGCTGCTCCTCTTAACCAATGACGGAGATTTAACCCACCGCCTGCTCTCGCCGAAAAAGCACGTGGACAAGGTCTACTACGCCAAAATAGAGGGAATGCTTCCAGAAGACGCGAAAGACCGTATGGCGGAGGGCCTGGTTCTCTCAGACGGAACGGAAACGCTCCCTGCTGATTTGGAAGTCCTTCATAGAGGGGACTTAAGTGAGCTGTCTGAGATCCGCCTTACGATTCATGAAGGAAAATTCCATCAGGTAAAACGGATGTTTGAAACACTGGGGTGTCATGTGGTATACTTAAAGAGGTTATCCATGGGGATGCTCGTGCTCGATGAGGCACTGAAGCCGGGAGAGTACCGGCCGCTGACCCATGAGGAACTGGAACTGCTAAAAAAGACAAATCAGGAGTAATGATGATGATAGAAGAGACAAAAGCGGTCATATTCGACCTGGATGGAACGCTTGTGGACTCCATGTGGATGTGGAAGGATATCGACATTGAGTTCCTTAAAAACTATGGACACGACTGTCCTCCGGAGCTGCAGAAGGAGATCGAGGGGATGAGTTTTTCCGAGACCGCCGTCTATTTCAAGGACCGGTTCGGACTGAGGGAATCCATCGAAGACATCAAAGCCATCTGGCGGGAGATGTCCATTGAGAAATACCGCCATCAGGTGCCGTTAAAGGCCGGCGCCCGTGAATTTCTCAACCATTTGAAGTCCCGCGGCATCGCAGCCGGCATTGCCACCAGCAATGGAAGAGAGATGGTAGACGCAGTCATCGATACTTTGAAGATCGGAGACTATTTTCAAGTAATCGCCACCGCCTGCGAGGTGGCAGCCGGAAAACCGGCGCCCGACATCTATCTGAATGTAGCTGGCCGTCTGGGTGTAACCCCTGGTAAATGCCTTGTCTTCGAAGACGTACCCGCCGGAATACTGGCCGGGAAACGGGCCGGCATGACGGTCTGTGCTGTGGATGACGAATTTTCCAGGCATATGGAAGCGGAGAAGAAGAGTCTGGCCGACTACTTTATCCGCGATTATTACGATATTATAAACAGAAATGGAGCTGCAATATGATACACGATTACCTGCCAATGAACCGCGCCGATATGAATATCCGCGGCTGGAACCAATGTGACTTTGTCTATGTGAGCGGTGACGCCTATGTGGACCACCCCTCCTTCGGACACGCCATCATAACCCGGCTTCTGGAGGCGCACGGCTACAAGGTGGGGATCATCGCCCAGCCGGACTGGAAAGATCCGGAGAGTATCCGGGTGCTGGGAGAGCCCCGGTTGGGCTTCTTCGTATCCGGCGGAAATATGGACTCCATGGTAAACCACTATTCCGTTTCCAAAAAGCGGAGACTTAAGGATTCCTACACGCCGGGCGGCGTTATGGGAAAGCGGCCCGATTACGCGACGGTCGTCTACTGCAACCTGATCCGCAGCGTCTACAAACGGGTTCCCATCATCATCGGCGGCATCGAAGCCAGCTTAAGGCGGCTGGCCCATTACGATTACTGGTCTGACCGGTTAAAGCATTCGATCCTGATCGACTCCCAGGCTGATTTAATCTCCTACGGAATGGGAGAGCGGTCCGTCGTCGAGATTGCAGACGCATTAAACAGCGGAATCGATATCAAAGACATTACCTTCATAGACGGAACGGTATACAAGACCAGCAGCCTGGACAGCGTCTACGACGCGCTGACTCTGCCATCCTACGGCGCCATGAAAGAGGAAAGACAAGAATACGCCAGGAGCTATTATATCCAGTACAGCAACACGGATCCATTTACAGGGAAACGTCTGGTGGAACCGTACCAGGACAATTGCTACGTCGTTCAGAATCCGCCTTCCAAGCCATTAACCACCGAGGAGATGGATGAGGTTTACGACCTTCCGTATATGAGGAACTATCACCCGTCCTACGAAGAGGAGGGCGGTGTTCCGGCCATTCGGGAGATCAAATTCAGCCTCATCAGCAACCGCGGCTGTTTCGGCGCATGCAGCTTCTGCGCACTGACCTTCCATCAGGGACGGATCATTCAGGTGAGAAGCCATGATTCGCTGGTGGCTGAGGCAAAGCTTCTGACCGAAGAACCGGACTTTAAGGGCTATATCCACGATGTGGGCGGCCCCACCGCTGATTTCCGTTCGCCTGCCTGCGAGAAACAGCTGACCAAAGGCGCATGTCCGAACCGCCAGTGCCTGTTCCCGGAACCGTGCAGGAATTTAAAGGCAGATCACTCGGATTATATTGAACTGCTCCGGAAGCTTCGCTCTCTGCCAAAGGTGAAAAAGGTCTTTATCCGTTCAGGAATCCGGTTTGACTACGTGCTGGCAGACCCCAGCCGGAAGTTTTTAAAGGAACTGTGCCAGTACCATATCAGCGGCCAGTTAAAGGTAGCCCCGGAGCACGTGGCGGACAAGGTGCTAAGCCGCATGGGCAAGCCGCAAAATAAGGTGTACCGACAGTTTGTCAAAGAATATAAGGATATGAACGCACAGCTTGGCATGAAGCAGTATCTCGTCCCGTATCTGATGTCCTCCCATCCAGGCTCCGGCCTGCCCGAGGCCATCGAACTGGCCGAGTACTTGCGGGATCTGGGATACATGCCGGAACAGGTGCAGGATTTCTATCCGACGCCGTCCACCATCTCCACCTGCATGTACTACACCGGATACGATCCGCGCACCATGGAAAAGGTCTATGTCCCCACGAATCCGCATGAAAAGGCCATGCAGAGAGCGCTCATCCAGTACCGCAACCCAAAGAATTACGAACTGGTGGAGGAAGCGCTGAAGAAAGCCGGACGCACTGACTTAATCGGATACGACAAAAAATGTCTGATTCGTCCCAGATTTTCCGGCGGCGGACAGTCTGCCGGTGGGAAAAGGCCGGGGAATGGGCAGCCAGCAAGTGGCAGAAGACCAGGGAATGGGCAGCCATCAGGCGGTTATCCGGCTGCAAAGCAGCGGGACGACAAAACGGCGGGAAAGAAAAAGACCATAAGAAACGTTCATAAAAAGGTTAAAAAATAAAAGAGAAAAGAAGGGATTCAAATGAAGATTGCAGTTGTAACAGGGGCCTCCTCAGGAATGGGCAGAGAATTTGTCAGGCAGCTGGCGGACCGTTTTAACGGAATCGATGAAATCTGGGTTATCGCCAGACGCGAAGACCGGCTGAAGGAGCTGGTATCCACGGTTCCAGTGCGTTTGCGCATCTTCGCCGTGGATTTAACAGACCATAAGGAGCTGATGGATTTTCAGTGCACGCTGGAGGAAGAGCACCCCGATGTCAAATGGCTGATCAACTCGGCGGGCTTCGGAAAGATTGGACCGGTAGGTTCTTTAAATCTTGCCGATGAAGCCGGTATGGTGGATTTAAACTGCAAAGCGCTCTGCGTGGTCACGCATATGGTGCTTCCCTACCTCTCCGGGAACAGCCGCATCATTCAGCTGGCTTCCTCGGCGGCATTTCTTCCGCAGCCGGATTTTGCCATCTACGCAGCCACGAAGTCCTTCGTACTCAGCTACAGCCGGGCGCTTAACGAGGAGTTAAAACCGCGCGGCATCTATGTGACCGCAGTATGCCCCGGACCAGTCAAGACGGAATTCTTCGATATTGCGGAGACCACGGGCGAGATTCCGGTCTATAAGAGGATCGTCATGGCGGATCCAAAGCGCGTAGTAAAGAAAGCGATCCGCGACAATATGATGGGACGGACCGTGTCGGTCTACGGCATTACCATGAAGGCATTTCATCTGCTCTGCAAGGTTCTGCCTCACGGCATGATCTTAAGGATCATGAAGGCGCTATAACAAACGGGGATTGAATCAATACTATACCGATAAAAAAGGAATGACAACTGTGAAAAAATACAACAAGGGGCAGTACGGATACCGGAACCATCATAAGAAAGTGGAGACAGGCAAAGTCGCCTTCGGAGCAGCCATGATTATCGCCCAGCTGATCGCAAGATATTTTGTGGACAACACGGCCTGGAAGAATATTCTGACGGTCATGGCCATCCTTTCCGTTCTTCCCACGGCCAACGTGGCCTCACCGCTTCTCGCGGCCTGGCGTTATAAGACGCCCTCCGAGGACTTTCACCAGAGAGCGGCAGGGTATGAGGGACGTTTTTCCATTCTGTACGACTTAATCATCACCACCAGAGACGCTATCATACCGGCGGATGCAGCCATTGTCCATCCCAGCGGCGTATTCCTATACTGTACCTCGCCGAAGCTGGACACTGCAAAAGCGGAGAAATTCTTAAAAGAGATGTTTGCGGGACACAAGCTGGATCTTGGCGTGAAGATCATTCTCGATGAAAAGGCATTTTTCCACCGGATGGAGAGCCTGAAGCCGGCGGAAGAATACGAGGATGACGGCAGTGTGGACTACACGCTCCAGCTGCTTAAAAATCTATCCATGTAAGGGGAATTGAAAGATGCGTTCTCTCATTGTTTCTGAAAATGAATCGGGTCAGCGGCTCGACAAGCTGCTGGCCAAATACTTAAATCTGGCCGGTAAGGGATTTCTCTATAAGATGATGCGCAAGAAGAACATCACGCTGAATGGGAAAAAATGCGATGGCTCGGAGAAGCTTGTCCAGGGAGACGAGGTCAAGCTGTTCTTCTCCGAGGAGACCATTGAGAAGTTTTCCTCTCATACGCTCCAGGAGGTCAAAAAGGTGAATCTGCATATCATTTATGAGGATGACCATATTCTTCTCGTCAACAAGCCTTCGGGAATGCTTTCCCAGAAAGCGAAGGACACCGATGAATCCCTGGTGGAATACATCATCGATTACCTCATATCCAGCGGACAGTTATCCACAGAACAGCTCTGTAGCTTCCGCCCATCCGTCTGCAACCGCCTGGACAGAAACACCAGCGGCCTCGTCGTCGCCGGCAAGTCTCTGCCGGGCCTTCAGATTATGTCCGCGGTCTTCAAAGACAGAAGCCTGCATAAATACTACCGGTGCGTGGTAAAGGGCCGTGTGACGGAAAAACAGGTCATTACCGGATTTCTTAAAAAGGACGAGGCCACGAACCAGGTGACCGTCACCACGACGGAAACGGCGGGAAGCGTTCCCATTATGACGGAATATGAACCGCTCGGCTGGGCGGAGGACTGCACGCTGTTAAGCGTCAAGCTGATTACAGGGCGGACCCATCAGATCCGGGCGCATCTGGCCTCTATCGGCCATCCCATTCTTGGGGACTACAAATACGGCGACAGCGCGGTCAATGAAGAGGCGAAAAAGCGCTGGAATATCCGTTCCCAGATGCTTCATTCCTGTACGGTGACATTTCCGCAACTGCCGGAACCGCTGACCGGTCTTTCCGGCAAAACCTTTTCAGCGCCGCTCCCGCAGACCTTCCGGAAAATCTGCCGGGATTGGAGTTAGGCTATGGGAACATGGAACACAAGGGGCTTAAGAGGCTCCGCACTGGAAGACTTAATCAACCGCAGCAACGACAGCTACCGTGAGAAGAAGCTGGCCCTGATCCAGAAGGTGCCGACCCCGATCACCCCCATCTCCATCGATAAGGAGAGCCGCCACATCACGCTGGCTTATTTCGATCAGAAGAGTACGGTAGACTACATCGGGGCCGTACAGGGGATTCCCGTCTGTTTTGACGCCAAGGAGTGCGCCGTGGAGACGTTTCCCCTGCACAATATCCACCCGCATCAGATTGCCTTTATGCGTGAATTCGAGGAGCAGGGAGGCATATCCTTCATCATCCTGTCCTATACGGTAAAAAATGAGATATATTATCTTCCGTTTGACGAAATCCTTCGATTCTGGACTCGAATGGAGGAGGGCGGGCGCAAAAGCTTCACCTATGAGGAAGTGGATAAGTCCTGGCAGATACGCAGCTGCCGGGATATCTTTGTCCACTATCTGGAGATGATTCAGAAAGATTTGGACAGAAGAGATTGACAAGTCGGGCAGTGTCCCTTATAATAAACTACACGTTATCATGGTAGCACTTTACCATATGAAAGCAGTATGCAGCAATGTTCGGAGGAAGCTATGGCAAACAAATTATTACATACACCGGATGGCGTCCGGGACATCTACGGAGTGGAATGCACCCGAAAGGCATCCATCCAGAACAGGATCTTAGAGATATTCCATCTGTACGGATATCAGGACATTGAAACGCCGACCTTTGAATTCTTTGATATCTTTCATGAATCCCGCGGAAGCGTTAAAGCGAAAGAGATGTTTAAGTTTTTCGACAGGGACAACCATACCCTGGTGCTCCGGCCCGATGAAACGCCGGCGATCGCCAGATGTGTGACGAAGTATTTTACAGAAGAGGATATGCCTTTGCGGCTCTGCTATTTAGAGCGGACCTTTATCAATAACACCAGCTACCAGGGACGGCTCAAGGAAGCGGCCCAGACCGGTGTGGAACTGATCGGTGATGACTCGTCCGACGCGGATGCGGAGATTCTCGCCATGGTTATCCGGGCCCTGAAGGCGGCTGGCCTCACGGAATTCCAGGTGGAGCTGGGAGAGGTCGATTTCTTTCGCGGCCTTCTAGAGGAAGCCGGCATGGACGAGGAGATGGAGGAGAAGCTTCGTGAGCTGATCGAGAACAAGAATTACTTCGGCGTGGAGGAGCTGGTGATGGAACAGCCCATTCCACAGGAATTAAAGGATGCATTTCTAAAGCTTCCTGAACTGTTCGGTTCCCTGGAGGATATCCAGGCCGCCAGAGAATTTACGAAAAACCCGCGGGCCTTACGGGCGATTGACCGTCTGGAAGAGGTGAACCGGATTCTGGAATATTACGATTTGTCGGAATACGTTTCGTATGACCTTGGAATGCTGAGCCAGTACCAGTATTACACCGGAATCATTTTCAAGGCTTATACTTACGGAACCGGAGATTACATCGTAAACGGCGGGCGGTACGACAAGCTTCTCGTCCAGTTCGGAAAGGATGCGCCGGCCGTGGGCTTCGGAATCTCCGTCGATGATCTGATGCTGGCTTTATCCAGACAGAAGATCGATACGCCGGTCCGGGTGGTCAATACCATGATTCTCTTCGAGCCGGAATCCAGAGAGCAGGCGATCCAGCTTGCGAAGCACTTCCGCGATACCTCCATGCCGGTGCAGCTTCAGCTTAAGAAGGCGGACAAGACGCTGGAAGCGTATAAAGCCTATGCGGGGCGCACCACCATTACGAACCTGCTGTACTTAGATGAGAAGGGCTTTTCCGTAAAGATCGTGAACTTGAACTTAGACCGGATGGACGAGATACCGCTGTCCGAATACTTAAAATGAGGGATGACATGAGATATTTGACATTTGCCCTGGCAAAGGGCCGTCTGGCAGAACAGTCGCTGGATCTGCTGGAAAAAATCGGAATCACATGTGAAGAGATGCGGGATAAGAGTTCCCGGAAGCTGATCTTTACAAACGAGGAGCTGGGGATGCGTTTCTTCCTGGCCAAGGCAAGCGATGTGCCGACCTACGTGGAATACGGCGCCGCCGATATCGGCGTGGTCGGAAAGGACACCATCCTGGAAGAGGGCCGGAAGCTCTATGAGGTGATGAACTTAGGGCTGGGTAACTGCCGTATGTGTGTCTGCGGACCGAAAGAGGCAGAAGAGCTGTTAAAGCATCACGAGAGAATCCGTGTGGCCACCAAATATCCGGCCATTGCAAAGGATTACTTTTACAATAAAAAGCACCAGACCGTGGAGATTATCAAGCTGAACGGCTCCATTGAGCTTGCCCCCATCGTCGGCCTCTCCGAGGTCATCGTAGACATTGTGGAGACGGGCACGACGCTCAAGGAAAACGGCTTAACTGTGCTGGAAGAGATCTGTCCGCTGTCTGCCCGCATGGTAGTCAACCAGGTCAGCATGAAGCGGGAAAACGACCGGATTACCCGTCTGATCCATGATTTGAGGAATTTAATGCAGTCGATGGGCTGATGTTTTAAAACGCTCACTACAAGGAGGAAAACAAATGAGAATTGTTGCGTTAGACGAAACTTCCAAAAAGGATATTCTCGCAGACTTATTAAAGCGTGATCCGAACAATTATACCGCCTATTCAGATACGGTCCAGGAGATCGTGGACACAGTAAAACGTGACCGCGACGCGGCCGTATTTTCCTATACAGAGCAGTTTGACCATGCCGTGATAGACGCCACCACCATCCGGGTGACAAAAGAGGAGATTGAAGAGGCCATGAGAGAGGTGGAACCGGGACTTTTGGAGGTCATGAAGCGCTCCATGAAGAATATCCGGGCCTTTCACGAGAAGCAGAAGACGTACAGCTGGTTTGACAGCAAGCCGGATGGAACGATTCTGGGCCAGAAGATCACAGCGCTTTCCAGTGTCGGCGTCTACGTTCCCGGCGGCAAGGCGGCTTATCCGTCCTCCGTTCTCATGAACATCATTCCCGCCGAGGTGGCCGGAGTCGAGAAGATCGTCATGGTAACCCCTCCGGGCAGAGACGGAAAGGTCAATCCCGTGACCCTCACCGCGGCGCATCTTGCAGGGGCGACCGAGGTCTATAAAGTGGGCGGCGCCCAGGCCATCGCGGCACTGGCGTTTGGTACCGAATCCATCCCGCGGGTCAATAAGATCGTAGGCCCCGGCAATATCTTCGTGGCGCTGGCCAAGAAGGCGGTATACGGCCATGTCAGCATCGACAGCATCGCCGGTCCCAGCGAAATTCTGGTCCTGGCCGATGAAAGTGCCAATCCCCGTTTTGTAGCGGCGGATCTCTTATCTCAGGCGGAACACGATGAACTGGCCTCTGCCATTCTGGTTACCACCAGCATGGACCTGGCAAAGAAGGTATCGGAAGAGGCGAAGCGGTTCACAAAGGAGCTTTCCCGCTCAGAGATCATTCAGAAATCACTGGATAATTACGGCTACATCCTGGTGGCAGACACCATGGCGGACGCCCTGGAAACGGTCAATGAGATCGCTCCGGAGCATTTGGAGATCGTGACGAAGAACCCATTTGAAGACATGACTCGTGTGAAAAATGCGGGAGCCATCTTCATCGGGGAATACAGTTCTGAGCCTCTTGGCGACTACTTCGCAGGCCCGAACCACGTGCTTCCGACCAACGGAACGGCAAAGTTCTTCTCCCCGCTGAACGTAGATGACTTCGTGAAGAAATCCAGCATCATTTACTATTCCAAAGACGCTCTGGAGGCCATTCATGAGGATATCGAGGCTTTTGCAGAGGCGGAGCAGCTGACCGCACACGCCAATTCTGTCAGGGTCAGATTTGAAAAGTAGAGATACCTCCAATACTGGTATTGAGACAAGAGAGGACTAGGATATGGAAAGAACAGCGGAAATAGCGAGAGTGACAAACGAGACGGATATCCGCCTGAAGCTGAATCTGGATGGAACGGGCAAAGCCGCAGTCCGGACTGGAATCGGATTCTTTGATCATATGCTGTGCAGCTTCGCCCGTCACGGCCTGTTTGATCTGGAAGTGGAAGTAAAGGGGGATTTAGAGGTAGATACCCACCATACGATTGAAGATACGGGCATCGTGCTTGGCTCCGCCATTAAAGAGGCGGTTGGAGATAAAAAATCGTTAAAACGGTACGGAAACATGATTCTTCCCATGGATGAGTCCCTGATACTCTGTGCCATTGATTTATCGGGCCGCCCCTACTTTGTTTTCGACGCCGCCTTCACGGCTGAGCGCGTGGGACAGATGGAGACGGAGATGGTGAAGGAGTTTTTCTATGCCATTTCCTACACGGCGGAAATGAACCTACATATCAGAAAGCTGTCAGGAGAAAACAACCACCACATCATCGAGGGCATGTTTAAGGCATTTGCTAAGGCCCTTGATGAGGCAACGCAGACAGATTCCAGAATCATCGACGTACTATCCACGAAAGGTATGCTGTGACTATGGTAGATCAATTCAAGGAGAAGGAGGGCATAAGACGGTTCCTGCTGCTGCGATTTCGGATCGGACGCCTTCTCACGGGGATTGCATGTATAGCTGCCGGTGCTGGTATGATTATAGCCTTTTTGCTGCTGGCTCGGTATGATAAAATCCATACCGCGAATACGACTCCGGAACCTTTTGACGCATTTAAAAAAAGTAAGGATTGTTCTGTCCAGATCCAGATGCTGGCAGGACCGTTTGCCAGCACCCAGAACGACGAGCTGAATTTTTACTGGGGATACGGAATAATGATGGAGCCTGTCATACTTCTTTTCAGAGGAGAGCTTCCGGAGTCGTGTCAGGCACTTCTGGAGTACACCCAAAATTTCGATACTGCGGCCAGTCCGGAACCGGTTACCTTACGCGGGCATTCTGCGGCCATTGAAATCGCATATCTTTACGACTATGCGCTGGAATCCTATCAGGCCATGTGGGGACTGGATTCCATAGAACTATATGAGTTTAAAGAGACAGTAGCGACATGCTATCTGGACACTGCAGAGCTGACATGGGTAAAAAAGCTTCCGTGGTATGCAACATTTTTGGTATACATTCTTCCGGCCGTGCTTCTCGTGATGGGCGTTTCCACATGCTGGCGCTATCTGATACAGAAAAAATGGGAGTATCGAAAAATGTCTCTCCTAAGTGAAAAAGAAATACAAGCTGCTGTACAGCAGCTTGCAGGCGCCTCGGAATTTAAACCCCGTTCCCGCATTTACCTGACAGCCGACTTTGTAATAACGGGAAATTATCAGTTTGATATCATTCCTTATAAACGAATTGCCTATTTTAAGGAGACAGGAGGTTTCTTCATGGCGGTTACCGCCGATGATAAGACCCATATTATTCTGTCTTCCGGTCACAAAAAGCTTGATCGGGTTCCATGGTTAATCCCATTAGAACATGTACTGGAAGAACTGATTAAAGATGCAAAGAGAGAAGGAGAACAGGATGCAGTTATATCCGGCAATTGACATGAAGAACGGACAGTGTGTCCGCTTAAAGCAGGGAAAGTTTAAAGAAATCACCGTCTATTCCGATTCACCGGAAAAGGTGGCCGCATACTGGGAATCACAGGGCGCCACTTTTTTACATCTGGTGGATCTGGATGGCGCTCTGGCCGGTTATTCGGTTAATGAAGAGACTATCCGGCGGATCGTTTCCGCCGTCTCCATGCCTGTGGAGATCGGAGGCGGTATCCGGACAGAGGCAGCCATTGAGCGTATGCTGAACTTAGGCGTGAGCCGGGTAATCATCGGCACCAGGGCGGTAGAAAATCCGCTGTTTCTCCGGGATGCGGTGATAAATTTCGGCGCAGACCGGATTGTTGCCGGTGTGGATGCAAAGAACGGCCTGGTAGCCGTCGAGGGCTGGGAGAAGCTCAGCGAAATAACCGCCTCGGACTTATGCGGACAGATGAAGGAGTACGGTGTTCGTCATGTAGTTTATACTGATATCTCCAGAGATGGCATGCTCACAGGCCCCAACGTGGAGGCTACAAAGGCCCTTACCAGGGAGACCGGCATAGATATCATCGCATCCGGCGGTATGTCCTCCATGGATGATTTAAAACGGCTTCATGAAGCTGGTGTAAAGGGCGCCATTATTGGAAAAGCTCTGTATGAAAACAGAATCAATCTGAAAGAAGCAGTGGAAGCATTCGAATGACGGATACTGCGTAACTATTTATATAAACTTATTATACGAGGAGACTATCGTTATGAAAGAATATAAAAAGGTGATTCCCGGATTCGGTATCCGCGAGGGAAAGGGAGTCCTGCTGTGGGGCACGGACTGCTGTGAGGACAACGTTCTCGCTCTTTCCCGGTATTACGGTGACAGCGGAGCCGATGAACTGTTCCTCTATGATATGTCCGAAACAGATGAAGATCACGAGCGTTCCATCGGTTTGATCAAAGAGATTGCACGGACAGCCGATGTGCCGGTGATTACCGGCGGACGGGTCCGGAGGCTCGAGGATGTGAAAAAGTATCTCTATGCAGGCGCAAAGGCCGTATTCCTCAATGTGGACGTTGATGAAAATGTAGATATGATGAAGGAGGCTTCCGATCGGTTCGGTGATGATAAGATCTACGCCTGGCTGCCGGATTTCTCTTATCTTGACCGGACGGAGGAATACAGTCAGCTGGGAGCTTCCGTCATGATTCTCGGATCTGTCTGCCATTCACAGGAAGAAATTGCACAGATGGAGGAGAAGGAGGAGAGATTTATCCTCTCGTCAGACCAGCCTGACTCTGTGACGCTTGCCGGCCTGATGGCCTCTGGCCGTGTATCCGGCGTCATTGGTTCTATGACCGGAAAATCACCCTCCTGTATGGAATTAAAGCAGCAGCTAAAAAAGAACGGCGTTGCAGTCGATACCTTTGAAAGCGCGGTGGCATGGGAAGACTTTAAGCTGAACTCTGACGGACTGATCCCCGTGATCGTCCAGGATTATCGGACCTCCGAGGTCCTTATGTTGGCCTATATGAATCAGGAAGCCTTTGAGACGACGCTTCACAGCGGCCTCATGGTGTATTTCAGCAGAAGCCGCCAGAGTCTCTGGCTGAAGGGGGAGACCTCCGGCCATTACCAGTATGTGAAGTCTCTCTCCTTAGACTGCGACAATGATACCCTGTTGGCAAAGGTCAATCAGATCGGCGCTGCCTGCCATACGGGAGCGCGCAGCTGCTTTTTCCAAACGTTGGTGAAGAAGGAGTATCAGGAGACGAATCCTTTAAAGGTATTCGAAGACGTTTTCGCCATTATTCTCGACCGCAAGGAGAATCCGAAGGAGGGGTCCTATACTAATTATCTGTTCGACAAGGGAATCGATAAGATCCTGAAGAAGCTGGGCGAGGAGGCGACGGAGATTGTGATTGCGGCTAAAAATCCTGATCCGGAGGAAGTGAAGTATGAGATTTCCGACTTCCTGTACCACATGATGGTATTGATGGCGGATAAGGGGGTAACCTGGGAAGATATTACGCGGGAGCTGGCAAACAGGTAAATAATAAATAAGATAGAGAAAATGAGTTAACATAACATTTTTATGTTAATCTTTATAGAAAATCCTTTGAGAGAAGATAAATTTTATTTTCTTTTAAAGGATTTTTTAGTGAAAAATGGGGGCTGCAAAGATAAAATCTGCTCATGTAAACAGTGACTTTTTATGTGGGATATGATACTGTTATTGTGAGAGCAAAATGCAGAAAGAGCAGGTGAGAATAGAATGTCACGAAGAAGAAAGCATGTACTGGCCTGTTTTCTGTTTCCGTTGGTCTCCATCTTACTTATATCGTGCAGACATGCTCCGGGGATGGGAGAGGAAACTTTACAGACAGAAAGCATGTCTGCCACTATGCCCGTGACCACAGACAATTATGTGATATCGGAACCATCTGAATTATTAGAACCATCTGAATCATCAGAAACTTTTGAACCATCAGAGTCATCATCCGCCAACCAGCCCTCCATTCACGACACCTGCGGCAAGATTGCCGAACAGATCAGCACCTTTATGAGCCAATACCGATCCAGCGTCTATTACGATGAGCCAACCGATTCGTTTGTCATCAATATCAAAGGCAGTACAAGAGATTTGGTGGATCTCAGCACGGAGGGCGGAACCATTACCCGTTATACGGATAAAGGGGGGGAAATATACCGGTACCGACTGGTTCTTTATGGTGAGACCGGTCGCATGGAGAGCAATTATTTTTTCACCAGTCACTTTATTTATTATACCAGCCTGGAGGAAGATTACTGCGTTCCTCCCATCATCATAGGAGAGACTGACATACTGGAGCAGACGCTGACAGAAGGTATTCTTATAGATGGAGTCTGCTATCGCTACGACCGTCTCAGGGATCAAATCCTTATGACAGATGTGATCGAATTCGTCTATACGCCGGAGGAGCTGGCTGACTTATATGAAAAGGCAGTAGTAAGCCCTGAGACAGCGGCAGCCAGCGAAGAAGAACTCCATTCCCGGCAGACTTCTCCTGAAACCGCAGTCAGCCTGTACCGCGAACTTTTAAAGGATGATACCATGTATTCCCTTACGGCTACGGCCGACTATCCAATGGGAGATGGGAATGCCGTTTATGCCTTCGGAGACTGCAATGGAGACGGGGACCCGGAGCTGCATATCGTGGGCGGTTATTTCTATAATATCTATACGTGCCGCAGCGGAAAGCTCGCCCTGCTCCGAAGCTCTGACAGATATGCCAGGCCTTTGACTCCATTGAAGGACGGCGGAATGATTGGTTATAAGGCAACCGGTCTCAGCTACGACTGCTATTACTATCGAAGACTGGATTTTGACGGTTTCCTTATCGATTCCGAATCCCGTGATTTCCTCGTGGAATTTGCGGTGGATGGCGACCCTGACAAGAATACCTATACGATGGACGGTGGTCCCTGTACGAAGGAACAGTGGGAAAATGAAATTGCCCCCTATCGCGACATGCTGGATAACCCTGCTTTGCAGCTTTCATGGGACTATGTATTTCCGGAAGCTGTGAGGGCGGAATTAGCGGACAGCAGGCGGGATTAGCCAGGACAGGAAACACATAATAGGGGCTTTCACCCTGTTCGTGTTTATGTTATAATTAGAAAATTGACAACGATACAGAGATATATAGCTCAAAGGAGGACATGAATCATGTCAGAAGTTTTAAATCACTTTTTAAAGTATGTTTCCTACGATACCGAATCGAAGGAAGACGTGGAAAAATTTCCGAGCACGGAAAGCCAGCGTGTCTTAGCGGAGGTTCTGGCGGAAGAACTGCGCGCTATGCATGCACAGGACGTGCGCGTGGATCAGAACTCATACGTATATGCTACCATACCGGCCACCATGGACAAGAAGGTTCCGGTAATCGGCTTTATCGCTCATATGGATACGGCTCCGGCTTACTCCGGCGCCAATGTACACCCGCAGATTGTAAAACAGTATGATGGCGGAGACATCCTGATGAATCAGGAGACTGGTCTCACCATGAAGGCAGCCGATTTCCCGGATCTGTTAAAGTATAAGGGACAGGATATTGTCACCACGGACGGCACCACACTGCTTGGTGCGGACGACAAGGCCGGTGTGGCAGAAATCATGACTATGGCAGAGTACCTTCTGGCTCACCCGGAGATTCCCCATGGAACGATCCGCATTGGCTTCACACCGGATGAGGAAGTGGGACACGGAGCAGATTTATTCGATGTGGCAGGATTCGCCGCAGATGCCGCCTATACTGTGGATGGCGGAGGATTAGGCGAATTGGAATATGAGAACTTCAATGCAGCCTCCGCGAAGGTAGATATTCACGGCTCCAGCATTCATCCAGGCTCCTCCAAAGGAAAGATGAGGAATGCGATACTCATGGCCATGGAGTTCCAGAACATGCTACCGGTCTTTGAAAATCCCATGTATACAGAAGGCTATGAAGGATTTTTCCATCTGGACTCCATGCGTGGAACCGTGGAGGAGGCTCATTTAGACTATATCATCCGCGATTTTGACGAGAAAAAATTCGCAGAGAAGAAAGAGTTTATCACGCGTGTTGCCGCCTACTTAAATGACAGGTACGGAAAAGGCACCGTGAATCTGGAACTCAAGGAAAGCTACCGCAACATGAAAGAAATCATTGAGCCGAATATCTATCTGATCGACATTGCCAAAGCGGCGATGGAAGAGATCGGCATCGAACCGATCGTAACTCCGATCCGCGGAGGCACCGACGGCGCCCGTCTTTCCTACATGGGTCTTCCGTGTCCGAATCTCTGCACCGGAGGCTATAATTTCCACGGTAAGTATGAGTTTATTCCGGTACAGTCCATGGAAAAAGTGGTTGAGCTTCTGTTAAAGATTGTAGAAAAATTCGCAGAACGCTAAAGGAGGATTCTTTATGGGAGAACTGGCGAAACTGCCGAATATCGGCAAAGTAGTGGAGGAACAGTTAAATCAGGTCGGTATCACGACTTATGAAGAACTTAAGGAGCTTGGAAGCCGTCAGGCCTGGCTGCGTATCAAGGCTATCGATGATTCTGCCTGCATTCATCGTCTCTATTCGCTGGAGGGAGCCATACTCGGCATAAAGAAAACGGAGCTTGACGCGGAAACAAAGGCGGATTTGAAAGAATTTTATAATTCGTTTCGTTAGAATCGGGCTGCCTGATTTTTCTGAAATCCTTTGTCACATTTTTCTGACCTCCTTCATAAGATAACATCAGATAATCTCTTTGCACTGCATTCCATCTGAAAGGATGCGGGATCAACAGTACAAACTGAGCAGGCAATGTCTGTAAATGACATGAAGCCGGGCCGTCGAGACGGCAGCAGATGGGTATCAGGCGCATCTGTGGGACAGTAGTATGTTCCACAGGTGCGCCTTTTTTGTTGTAATCTATTATGGGAGGTTCCTTATGGAGACTTGGAACAATGGGATGCCGGAAGGTCTGACAACCGCCGGGGCACAAAAGCTTCTCGAAAAGTACGGAAGAAATGAACTGACTCCGCAAAAGAAAGAAAGTTTTTTTAAGAAGGTACTTCACGTCATGGCAGAACCTATGTTTCTCCTTCTGATGATCGCTTCGGTGATCTACTTCATTTTAGGAGAGCCACGGGATGGTGCAGTGATGCTCCTGTTTGTCACCTGTATGATCACCATCGATGTGGCCCAGGAATGGAAGACCGACCGCACGCTGCGTGCGCTTAAGGATTTGTCGGCTCCGCGTGTAACGGTGATCCGCGACGGTATCAGACAGGAGATTGCCAGCGCGGAGCTGGTACCCGGGGATATCATGGCGCTCTGCGAGGGCATCAAGATTCCGGCTGACGGCTCCATCGTATCCTGCAGCGATTTCTGTGTCGATGAATCAACACTCACCGGTGAACCGGTCCGTGTCTGGAAGCATGCCCGGTCGTCGGATCCCCATCCGTCCCCGGAACCGGAGAGCAGCGAAGGCTACTGGAAACACGATTTCTGCTACGCTGGCACCCTGGCCGTGCAGGGAAATGCTTATGTTCTGGTGGAAAAGACCGGCGCGTCCACGGAATACGGAAAAGCAGGAAGTCACGTTCTGGAGGCGGAAAAGGTGATGACTCCGCTTCAGAAGCAGACGAAGAGCCTGGTTACCGTCTGCGCGGTAATCGCAGCACTGTTGTTTCTCCTCGTCAGTACCTTCACTTACATCAATCTGGCTGGTTATCCCTTCCAGGAACGGCTGATCAAGAGCATTTTGTCGGGAGTCACCCTGGCCATGGCCATGATACCAGAGGAATTTCCCGTAGTTCTCACCGTCTTTCTCTCTATGGGAGCATGGCGGCTGGCTAAGAAGCACTCTCTGGTGCGTCATCTGCCGTCAGTCGAGACACTGGGAGCCGTCTCTGTCCTCTGTGTGGATAAGACCGGAACCATCACGAAGAACCATATGGAAGTGAAAACGTTGTGGCCCGAGGCCGCCAAAGAAAGCGGTTTGGTATTCCTTATGGGGCTGGCCTGCGAGACCGACGCCTATGACCCCATGGAGAAAGCCATGCTGGAATACTGTGAGAAGTCTGGAGTTACAAAGGAGGATCTCTTTCGCGGTACGCTTATTAAGGAGTACGCATTTACCAACGAATCCAGGCGAATGGGGCATGTCTGGGAGCTGGATGGGGAACGCCTCGTGGCTTCCAAGGGGTCTCCGGAAGCCATTCTCAAACTCTGTTCCCTCTCAGAAGATGAGCGGAAGGCAGTGGAAGAGAAGGTCGCGGAGCTGTCCGGAGAAGGACTCCGCGTCATCGCCATGGCGTCTGCGGCCCTGCCGCCGGATGAAAATGTCCCGGACTCTCTGGCTGGATGCGGCCTTCTGTTTTCCGGGCTTGCAGGGCTTTATGATCCGCCGAGGGAAGGCATAAGAGAAGATATTGCCCTCTGCCGTAGGGCAGGTATCCGTATCGTCATGATTACCGGAGACAGCGGCTTAACTGCGGCAGCCATCGCCGCACAGACCGGCATCGACTGGGAGAGCGGCAGTATCACCGGTGAGATGCTGGACAGCATGACAGAGGAAGAGCTGCGGCAGACCGTAAAATCGGTATCGATCTTCGCGCGGGTCATACCTGAGCACAAAATGCGGATTGTCAGGGCTCTGAAGGACAGCGGGGAGATCGTCGCCATGACTGGGGACGGAGTCAATGATGCGCCTGCATTGAAATATGCGGACATTGGAATCGCTATGGGAAAACGGGGAAGTGAGGTATCCAGGGAGGCCGCAGACTTAATCCTGATGGATGATAACTTTCACACCATTGTTGAGACCGTGCGGGATGGGCGGCGGATCTACGACAACATCCGAAAAGCGGTGGGATATATCTTCACTATCCATATCCCCATTGCCCTGGCCTCCCTTTCGGCCTCCATGCTGGGGATCGCACCTTCTGCGCTCATGTTTCTGCCTGTACACATCGTATTAATGGAACTGATGATTGATCCGACCTGCTCCGTGATCCTGGAGCGGCAGCCCGCGGAATCGTGTGTCATGTGCAGACCGCCGCGGAAACGATCGGAAAAACTGCTGCGCCTTTCCTCTCTGACGAAAAGTATTGTGCAGGGGCTCGTCCTTTTCGGCACCTCCTTTGGAAGCTATTACCTGAAGCTCTGTCAGGGTGAATCTGCCCCGCAGGCGCGCTCCATGGGGCTTTCCATCGTGATCCTGGGCAATCTGTTTCTTGTGCTGGTCAATGCTTCCGAGTGCGACAGCGCCTGGTGCTCCGCGAAGAAACTGGCGCGGGACCGCGTCATGCGTCTGGCCGCCGTTATGACGCTGCTGCTTCTGGGAGTCAGCCTTTACAGCCCGATCCATTCATTTTTGAAGCTGGCTCCCTTATCCCTGCTCCAATCCTTTACAGCACTCTGCATCGCTGCCGTTTCTGTACTCTGGTATGAGCCTGTAAAAGCAGTAAGAAATCGAAAATGCAGAGAAACGTGATCGCCCAAAGCATAAAATAAAAAGATGAAGTCCGGATCCTGTGATCCAGACTTCATCTTTTCATAATATCCGTAATACCTGTAATACCTATATTACGTATAATGCCCTTTCTATAACGTCCTGGTCTGATACTTCTATAGCAGCCGCCGTCTGTACCGGATAAAGTACCCCAACCCGACCGCGTCCGCCAGAAACCACCCAATGGGTACCGACCACCAGATTCCAACCACGCCGATCGCCGGAATGGAAGACAGAACATAGGCGAGCAGGACGCGGGTTCCCAGGGAAATAACCGTGAGTACCACGGACATGCCCGGCTTTCCCAGCGCACGGTAAAGTCCGTAGAGCAGAAACAGACAGCCGATTCCGCAGTAAAAAGCCCCCTCAATATGAAGGTAACGCATTCCTTCCGCAATAATAGCCGTCTCCCGTTCACTGACAAACAGAAGCATCAGCGGACGTGCAAATATCCAGATAATCGCGGAAATCGCAAGGCAGAACAGAAAGGAGACGAGGACCGCTCCCTTAAATCCGGTCTGAATCCGGTCTTTTCTTCCTGCGCCAAAATTCTGGGCAATAAAGGAGGAGAAGGCGTTGCCAAAGTCCTGTACCGGCATATAGGCAAAGGAATCTATCTTCACAGCGACCGCAAATGCCGCCATCACCGTTGTGCCAAAGCTGTTGACAAGGCCCTGCACCATCAGGATGCCGAGATTCATGACAGACTGCTGGACACACGTCAGCACGGAAAATCCGGTAATCTCTTTTAAACAGGAGCGGCGGATTCTCCTGTGTTCTTTCCCGATGCGCAGCCATGGGCAGGAAAACCAGGAATAGACGGCAATTCCAATCCCCGAAACGTACTGGGAGATTACGGTGGCTTCGGCGGCTCCGGCGACACCGCGGTGAAGTCCCAGCACAAACCAGAGATCTAGAGCGATATTCAGCACGGCGGAGACAGCTAAAAACAGAAGAGGCGTGACGGAATTACCAATGGCGCGCAGGAGACAGGAAAAATAGTTATAGAGAAACACCGCCATGATACCGCAGAAAATGACCATCAGGTACTCCCGCATCATCCCCCGTATTTCCTCCGGCACTCTTAAAAAAATAAGGATCAGGTCCGTACTCCAAAAGGCCAGCAGATTCAGGAGGATACTAATTACCGCAATGAGAAGAAAGGAGGTAAAGATACTTTCTTTCAGCCCGTCAAAATCCTTCTGCCCATACCGGATCGAAAATACGGCGCTGCTTCCCATGCAGAGCCCCAGCAGGATCGAGGTCAGAAAAGTCATCAGGGTAAATGCGGATCCCACCGCAGCCAGTGCGTCCGGCCCGAGGAAACGGCCCACAATGAGAGTATCCGCCACATTATAGCACTGCTGTAAAAGATTGCCTAAAATCATGGGAACCGCAAATAGTAGCATGGTTTTCATCACCGGCCCCTGTGTTAAATCACCTTTCATCATCGCGCAAAACCTTTCTATATGTAATTTATAACTTACGTTTCGTAATTATTATATCGGTTAAAAGAGCGCGTGTCAATTAATAGATTGCCTTTTGCAGCAAATGATTTTATAATATCAGGAGAAACTGGTGAAATGATTGTATCTATGATTGTGAAAAATGAACGGAAAAGAAGGAGATAATATGTTTCTTGAAGGCCTGGATGAATTGGATCAGAAGATTGTACAGATGTTGATTAAAA
Organism: Hungatella hominis; assembly: GCF_014288005.1. Lineage (NCBI taxonomy): Bacteria > Bacillati > Bacillota > Clostridia > Lachnospirales > Lachnospiraceae > Hungatella > Hungatella hominis. The sequence continues at coordinate 213,362 of NZ_JACOPB010000005.1, read as the reverse complement.
ATGCCCGCATGTCCTATTCGGAAATAGGCAGCCTGGTCGGTATCTCACGGGTGGCCGTCAAGATGCGGGTCCAGTCGCTGGAAAAACGGGGCGTCATCGAAGAGTATACCACCATTATCAATCCCCAGAAGATCAGCGGAGCCGTATCCTGCTACTTTGAGATTGAGACAAGCCCGGACACACTGGCCCAGGTAACAGAGATACTGCGCCGGAACGAAACCATCACCCAGATCTACCGTGTCACCGGAAAGAACAAGCTGCATGTCCACGCGGTCGCCGCGTCGGGAGAGGAGATGGAGCAGCTGATCGAGGAAGTGATAGACCCGCTTCCCGGAGTACTCAGCAGCAGCTGCAACATGATTCTGTCCCGGATCAAGGATATCAAGGGGCTGCGGCTGTGACACTGCGGTTTACGCCTTGTTACAGTTCACTCCCCACCAGGAGCACCGCGAGCCGTCTAAAAAAAGATTGTAAAATTTATTAAAAAAGTGTACAATCATCATGAGCACTTGCGAAAGTTGAGACAGAAAGGTGAGGATACAGATGAGAGAGAAAAATGGAGTGATAGCTCAAAAAAGAGAACTGACGAAGGATATGGCGATTTGTGGTCTTTTTGCCTCGTTAATCGCGGTAGGAGCCTTTTTAAAGATTGTAATTCCGGTTGGCGTAGATACAATGAATTTCACACTTCAATGGCTTTTCGTGCTTCTGGCAGGTCTTCTGCTGGGATCGAAACGAGCATTTTACAGTGTCACAACGTATCTGGTCATTGGACTGGTAGGATTTCCGGTTTTTGCGCGCGGCGGCGGCCCTGCCTATTTAATCCGGCCGACCTTCGGCTTTCTGCTGGGCTTTGCCCTTGCGGCCTATGCAATGGGAAAGGTATGTGAGATCCTGCATTCGTCGAAGATCAGGACCTGGATCCTTGCGGCGGCGATCGGTTACGTCATTTATTATGGAACGGGTATCTTATATTTCTACTTTATTACGCACTTCATTGTCGTTACACCGAACACAGTAGGCTGGGCGGCGATTTTCGCAGTCTATTGTCTGCCTACCATGTTTCCGGATGGCCTGCTGTGCATTCTTGCCATTATGCTGGCTGCAAGGCTGCGTCCAGTGGTGTCGCAGATGCTGTCATAGAAATGAATAAAAGAGGCTGGAGGGGGATTCTTTCATCTTCCTGCCATAGAAGCAGGATTACAAACAGCGGACTCTTCGGAGTCCGTTTTTCTATTTCATGAGTTTATATCCTGTCTGCTGCCGGTTTATATTCAGATTCCCGGTTCTGCAAATAACCCGATTTTCGGCGGACAGTATGTGAAAACGAAAAACAGCACTGCAACCAACGCAATTACGGCCACAAGAACATGTTCATACTTACGAAATTTCCCATTTGAAGTCAGATGCAGGGCAAGGACGAAGGCGGCCAGAACACTCACCAGAAAGGTGATGATATCCAGGGAAAGCAGATGAAATCCAAGGACTCCCGAGTATGTGTAAGAATTCCTGATACTGAATGCCTTAGCTTTTCACAAGATTCACTGTCGTATTTGGGTGAATTATAGTATAATAAAACGTAAAGAAATCAAAACGCTGGCAAGGCTACAGCAGAATAGTACTGTTGTTGTAATGGTCTTGCGGCACAGGAAGGAATATACATTTATGCCACGGCCACGACAATTAAAACAGGATATCAGATATTACCCCAAGGCGCTGATGGAAAGGCTGGAGAATATCAAGTCTTACCCCATGACACTTCTGGAAGCGGATTCCGGATTCGGGAAATCAACCTCGCTCCAGCATTTTTTCGATACCCGCAACCCGGAAGCATATCCGCTTTACCAGCATGAGTTCCATTCCGAAACCCCGGCGGAAGCATGGAAGATTTTCTGCGGCCTGATTGCCGCCGTTGACAAGGAAAGCGCGGAGCGGCTTTCCGTCATCGGGATGCCGGACGAAGATACCATGCCGGAGATCGCCCAGACAATACAGGGAATTTCCTGCGACCGTGAAACCTTTCTGCTTTTGGATAATTTTCAGCTATGGGAGCTGTACCGTCCATGCGAGTTCTTAACATATCTGTCCAGCCACGGCGGCGAAAAGCTGCATATCGTTGTGGCGACCCACCCCTATGTCAAGGAGGAGCGGGGCGGCCTGATACGAAGCGGCCTTTTGTATCTCTTGCAGGAGGAGGCGTTTGCCTTTTCCAAGGAGGATACAGACGCCTATTACCGAGAGGCCGGGCTTCCTCTCACGGGTGTCCAACTTGAAGAAGTCATGCGCCTGACGGATGGCTGGGTCATGGCTCTGTATATCCAGATGGACGCCTTTGTCAGAGCGGGAAAATTTGAACAGGGCGGTATGACGGCCCTCATGCAGAAAACCTTCTGGGGCGGTCTGTCCGAGGACGAAAAAGACTTCCTTCTGGAAGTGTCCATCTTCCCGACGTTCACACTTTCCCAGGCCCAGGCTTTCTCCGGCCTGACGATGGAGGGGACGGAAAACCGTCTGCGGGAGAAGCGTTTCTTTATCCGTTATGACCGGGAAAATTCCTGCTACACCATGCACACCCAGCTCCAAAAGATGCTGGAGGAAAAATTCGCCCTCCTGCCCGAAGAACGGCAGAAGGAAATCTACTTAAAGGGCGGCGGCCTGGCCGAAAAAGCGGGCGACCGGATGAATACCCTGCGCTTCTACTATCGCGCGGGGGCATGGGAACGGCTGTACGCCATGCCGCTCACCAGCTATGATATCGCGGACACCATCGACGAAACCACCACGCCAATGATCCTGGATATTATGGAACACACCACCCATGAGATGAAAGTCCGTTACCCAAAATCGCTGGTGCCGTTGGCCTTTACCCTCTTTTTCCTGGGGCAGAATGAGGAACTGCTCCGCCAGAAGGACGATATTGAAAGCGTCATTGCGGAATGTTCCGTTTCGAAAGAAGAAAAGAACGCCATGCGGGGTGAGCTGGAGCTGCTGCTGTCCTTTCTGGAGTATAACCGCATTGATGCCATGAGCGGACGCCACCGCAGAGCGCTTAAGCTGCTGGGCGGTCCGGCCACACTCATCAACAGCAAAAGCACATGGACATTCGGTTCCCCTTCAGTGCTGTATATGTACTGGCGGGAGAGCGGAAAGCTTAATGAAGAACTGGAGCAGATGGACGAGTGTATGCCGTATTATTACCGGCTGTCCAGAGGCCACGGCACCGGGGCGGAGCTGATTATGCGCGCAGAGGCCCATCTGCACCGGGGCGAGTCGGATGATGCCGAGATCCTCTGCCACCGTGCCATCTTCACCGCCGACAGCAAGCGCCAGAACAGCATAGCCCAATGCGGCGTGTTCACGCTGGCAAGGCTCGCCCTGCTGCATGGGGACAGGGAGCTTTTGGAGGACAGCCTTGCGACCCTGCGCGACCGTTCCTACCGCAACACCGAGGACTTGTGCCGGTATACCTATGATCTGGCAAATGGTTATCTCTCCCTTCTTCTGGGAAAGCCGGAGGAAGTAGCTCCGTGGCTTGCGGAGGGGAAAATAGACGACAGGCGGCTGGTTATCATGTCTCAGCCTTTCGCCCATATCATATATGGGCGGGTGCTGCTGGAAAAAAAGGAATACAAAAAGCTGCTGGGCATGGGCGGCTATGTGATGGGGATTTCCTCTATCTTCCCCAATCTACTGCCGCAGCTCTATATGAAGATTTACATGGTTCAGGCGTATATGGCCTTGGGAAAACCCAAAGAGGCGAAAGAAAATTTGCGAGATGCTCTTGCAATCGCATTGTCCGATCGGGTGTTCCTGCCCTTTGCGGAAAACTACGAGGGAATCAAAAAGCTGCTGCCTGATTGCTGTGAACAGGAAGCTCGGGATAAGATAGCAGAATTGTTCCGAACGATTGAAAAGGGGCTTGCTCAGATCATTGGTCATGGATTGACATCAAGAGAGCTTGATGTGATTAGGCTGATTAAGCAGGGAGATTCTTATACCGATATTGCAAAAAAATTGTTCATGGCCGATACAACAGTAAAGTGGCATATGAAGAATATATTTCAAAAGACCGGCGTCAATTCAAGAAAACAAATTGAAAACGGGAATTTCTAAAAACCCTCCCTAAAAGAGGGGGCGAAAATTTATTCCGCACTCTATAATTAACTTATAGGGTGCGTTTTTTATACCTGAAACAAGAAATCACAAGCGTTAAACAGGGAAAGGGGGGCTTTTTTGTGGCTTACAGAGCAAAAGAGCAGCAGATACCAGAGATCAGGCGGGTGACGCCGCTGCCGGACTACCGGCTGAAGCTGGAATTTACCTCCGGCAGTCTGCTGATTCTGAACATGGCGGATCGGATCGGCAGTATGCGGTATTGTCCGCTGTCGGATGTCAATATCTTCAATTCCGTCACCACGGACGGCTGGACGTTGTTTTTTGACACAGGCGATGAAATGGAGACGGTGTCCATTTATTCGGACGCGGCGGTCAGGCTGGCGCTTAGCGTGCCGCCCGTGGTTAGATCGCGGATTGAACGTGGAGAAGCGGCTGTGCAGCCGTCCGCCCTGACCGTCTGAGAAAGGAGGGTTTTTATGGCGCGTCGTTACAAGGGAAAAAAGATACCAGAGATTATACGGGTGACGCCGCTGCCGGACTACCGGCTGAAGCTGGAGCTTACCTCCGGCAGCCTGCTGATTTTGAATATGGCGGAACAGCTCAATCAGGTGCGGTATGCGCCGCTGAAGGATGTGGACATCTTTGGCTCCGTCACCACAGACGGCTGGACGCTGACCTTCGATACCTATCCGAGATTTATAATTGATCCCCATGAGTTTGAAGGGGTGGAGCTGGTGCTGCGGGTACCCTATCAGACGAGAGTGAGGATAGAACATGAGCAAAGAGCAAAAGAAAACACTGTATAGCGGCACACTGGTGGCGCTGACACAGGAAATTGAAGAATTTAACGGTGTTATAGCCCTGCGCCTGCATAAGACAGGGCGCAGTTATCCGATGGTGCTGTTTCACGATGCCTGCTACACCCAGTTCGGCCCCGATGCCGTGGGCAAGAAAATCATGTGGGCAAGAGAACTGACCAAAAGGGAAGCAAAGGCCGGATATCCCCATGTGTGGCTGATTTATCAAAACAGCCGGGAGGTTGTGGAGAGATGGTTGCCGAGGCTGGCGGAAAAGATGGACGAATACCGCCTGCTGGTGCTGCACCATATGAATGACGGCAGCGAATATCTGGTACAGGCAAAATCCGTGGAGGTTTTAAAGAAACCGCCGGAGCTGAAAGACGGCTGGGAATACACTGTCGTACCGGAGGTGGAGCAGGATGCGTAAAAAAGAAAGGCTGCGTGGCGCTTCTCGGCGGTTCTGGCGGTAATTGCCGTCTTAACAATCATTGTGCTTGCGTTATATATGGCGGGAAATGAATATATGCCGTTGGCAGCGGTTTATAAGTACCTGATGATGCTTGCATTCATCGCGGCAATATGTGGGTCGGCCGCCATGCAGATTGATCAGGAGAAAAAAGATGAAATGAATAACGAGGAGGGTTTGAGATGAAAAGAAAATGGAGACGAACGCTATCCGTTCTTTTATCCATTGCCATGCTGTTTAGCATGACGGGGATGAACACGGTATTTGCCACGGAGGGCGGGCAGACTGTCGGCGCGTCCGGCCTGTGCGAACACCACCCGGCGCATACCGCTGACTGTGGCTACACCGATGGGGCGCCGGGAACGCCCTGCGACCACGAGCACATGGACGACTGCTACAAGGAAGTGACGGAGTGTATCCACGAGCATAGGTCCGACTGCTACCCGGCGTCAGACAGCGTATCGGATAACGATGCCACACCGTCTGACGCGGAGCAGAGAGAACCGACCGAATGCACGCATATGTGCAGCGAGGAAAGCGGCTGCATTACTGAGGAGCTGGACTGCCAGCATGAGCACAAGGTGAATGGCGGCGAAGCCGACAGAGATGGCGGTCTGGACCGTGGCGAAAACTGCGGCTATGCCCCGGCTGTTCCCGGAACGCTCTGCGCCTTTGTGTGCGGGGAGTGTGCAAAGGACAGCGGCGAACAGAACCCGCCGCCTGCAAAGGATGAACTGGTGCAGATCATCACCGGCTTTGCGGGGGTTGACGGCTCCGCGCCGCTTGACACCATTGAGGTAACGGAAAAGACCACCGTGGCGGCTATCGGCCTGCCGGGGACGCTGGCCGTGACCCTGGACGGCGCGGACGGTGAAGCGGCCATCCCCGTGACGTGGGAATGCGCCGACGATTATGAAAACACGGAATACGAAACCTACGACTTCACTCCCGTGCCGGGCGAGGGCTATGCCCTGGCCGAGGGACTGGGTAAAAACGACCTGCCCTATATCACGGTAAATATTGTCACAGCGGCAAACAAAAACCTCCGGACAGCCGTCACCGTCACCGGCATCTTGAAGCTTGGCGGCACCATAGTGGTACACGACCTGACCCAAGACGGCAGCGACACAACCGGCGGCAGCGTGGCCTGGGCTTGGGATGCGGCGGCGGCCACCCTGACCCTGACCGGCAACGGCAGCATCGGGGGCTCCAGCAACGACATCGTGTTTTTAGCCGTCGGGGACGTTACTGTGGAAGTGAACGGCACAGTAAGCGCAAGCGCCCTGACCTACAAGGAAGGCCACGCCGGAAGCCTTACACTTACGGGCAGCGGCGTCCTGACCCTCTCCAACGAGGGGAAGAACGCGATTTGGGCAAGGGAGGGGCTTGAAATTTCCGGCCTGACCGTGAACGCGAGCACAACAGGAGAATATAGCAGCGCCATAAGTGTCGATTTGGGCAGCTTCACCATGACAGGCGGCAAGCTGACCGCCACCGCCACGGGGAACACTACGAACGGAATCTATGCCTCCCAAGGCATCAATATCTCCGACACGGCCGAGGTCACAGCCAGCGCCGGGAACTATGGGCTTACATCCAGCCGCGACATCAATATCTCCGGCGGTACGGTGGAGGCGGCCTCCACGGAAGGCCGGGCGGGTATCCGCACGGGCGACGGCGTACTGAACATCAGCGGCGGCAGTGTGACGGCCAAGAGCGCCGGCGGCGAGCTGGCCATCGACGCACTGGGCGGCGTAACCGTGGGCAGCGCCACCCTCATCACCGGCGAAAATGGCAATGGCGGCGGCATCAGGGAAAATCTTACCGTCAATCACACGGATGCAGACGTCACCGTCAACGGCCATATCTTGCGGACGTATAACCCTGGCACGGAGGGCAACCTGACGGTGTCGGCGGGCACGGCGGAGATCACCGGCGATGTGTCGGGCAATGTCACCGTATCGGGCGGCGCAGTCACGGTAGGCGGCACGGTAAACGGCCTCACAAACCACACCGGCGGCACCCTGAACGGCAAAACCCCGCCCACCCACCAAATCACCTTTACGGCGGAGCAGACGGGCGGCGTCAGCGGCACCACCGACAGCACCGGCATCGTCCTTACATTCAGCCAGGAGGTGACCGGTCTCACCAAGAGCGCCATCAAGTGTTCCACCAGGGAGGGCAACGCCGTTATCGACGGCGAGCCTGCCGGCTCCGGCAAGGTTTGGACCATTCCCATCTTGGTCGACACGGAAGGGAGCGTCGATGTCAGCATCGACCAATTTGGTGATTTCAACGTCACCAACAATCCGCAGTTGGTGATGGTCTATAAAGCTTCGGGCGGAGGCAGCGCCACCCATACCATCAATTTTGGATACAGCTCAGGCGGTACGCTTACAGCCACGGTGGACGGCGTTGCAATCTCCAATGGCGCGGCAGTACAGCAGGGGAAGAACATTGTCTTTACCGCCGCGCCCGATGCCTTCTACCGCGTCAAGGAATGGAAGGACAACGGGGTGACTGTAAACGGAACAAACGAAACCTATACTCTCTCTGACATTGTGGACCCCCACACCATCTATGTGGCGTTTGAGAAAATCCCGGTTTTCGCCGTCACGGTTAACAGCGGCACGGGCGGCGGCAGCTATGCCGAGGGCGCGACCGTCACCATCACAGCAGACGCAGCCCCCACAGGGCAGCGGTTTAAGGAGTGGACGGTCAATAGCGGAGACGTGACCCTAGCCAACCCGCAGGTGCAGAGCACCAGCTTCACGATGCCTGCAAGCGCGGTGGAGGTAACAGCCACCTACGAGGCATTGCCCGCAGCCACCTATTCCATCACGGTTCAGGACGACGGCCACGGCACGGCCAGCGCCAATGTCAATTCGGCACAGCAGGGTACGGCAATCACCCTGACCGCCACGGCAAACAGCGGCTATCGCTTCAAAGAATGGCAGGTAATTGAAGGAGGTGTGACAATCGCAAATAACAGCTTCACCATGCCCGCCGTGAATGTAACGGTCAAGGCGATTTTTGAGGAAATCCCTGTTACAAAGTACGCCCTGACTGTCACAAATGGCCGCGGCAGTGGCACCTACGAGGCGGGATCCACCGTCACCATCACGGCAGAGGCCCCGGCGCAGGGCAAGGTGTTTGATAAATGGATTATTACCAGTGGCGGCGGAACCCTTGCGGATGCCAGCTCAGCCACCACCACCTACACCATGCCGGCAGGCCCGGCGACGGTCACGGCCACCTATCAGGATGCACCAGCCACCGTAACCACTGTGACAGTCACTCCAGGAAATCCTAATGTGCAGAAAGGCGCAACACAGCAGTTTATGGCCTCTGTCATCGGAACAAACAATCCGGCACAGACCGTCACATGGACAGTCACGGGCGGCAAAGCGGGCACCTCCATCAGCAATACCGGCCTGCTGACTGTGGCGGCAGATGAGACGGCGGCAACGCTCACGGTCGGAGCAACCTCCACGGCGGATACCAGCAAATCCGGCACAGCCACCGTCACTGTGACCAGCGCACCCGTCTCCACCTACGCCCTGACCGTCACAAACGGCAGCGGAAGTGGCAGCTATGAGGAGGGCGCGACGGTCACCATCACGGCGAACGCTCCGGCAGCAGGCCAACAGTTCAAGGATTGGACGATTTCTCCGTCCGTTGTCTTTACAAACGGCACAAGCAGGAACAGCGCAACCGCAAACTTTACCATGCCAGATGAGGCGGTAACAGCTACGGCCACCTACGAGGCATTACCCACAGCCACCTATTCCATCACGGTTCAGGACGACGGCAACGGCACAGCCGGCGCCAATGTCAATTCGGCGCGACAGGGCGCGAGAATCACCCTGACCGCCTCGGCAAGCAGCGGCTATCGCTTCAAGGAGTGGCAGGTTGTCAGCGGCGGCGTTAACATCGCAAATAACAGCTTCACCATGCCTGCGGCGAATGTGACAGTCAAGGCGATTTTTGAGAGAATCCCCGCCGTCAGCATATCCTCAGCCACGGTGAGCGGCGTAAATGCCAGCTACACTCAAACCGGCAGCGCCATCAAACCCGTCCCTGTGGTCACGCTGAACGGCGCAACGCTGAGGGAACATATTGATTACACGGTGTCCTACAGCAACAATGTCAGTGTGGGTACGGCCACCATTACCATCACCGGCATCGGGAATTATACGGGGACAAAGACAGTCACCTTTACCATCCAATCCTCCGGCGGCGGTGGCGGCGGTGGCGGTTCGTCCTCCGGCGGTGGCACGACAGCCGTCACTCCTCCCGATCCCGGCAAGCCGGATACGGCCACCAACGCGGAAACAAAGGTAACGCCCACCGTCACCACGGAGGGCAGCGCCACCGTCACCGTGCCTGATAAGTCCGTCACCGACGCCATCAAAGCGGCCCAGGACGCGGTGAAAAAGGCAGGGACAGAGAAAAACGGCGTCTCCGTCACCATCGACGCAACTACGGGCAAAGAAGCAAGCGACATCACGGCGACCCTGACCGGACAATCGGTGGACGCCCTCATCAAAGCAGGCGTTACCGAGGTGCGGATCAAGGCCGACGCGGCGACCATCACCCTTGATTCAGCCACGCTGAAAACAGCGCAGGCTGTGGCGGGCGGAGCGGTCATAGTTTCCGCAAAGCCGGTGGCGGCAAGCACCCTGTCGGCGGCGGCACAAAACGCTATCGACAACCGCCCGGTGTTCGGGCTTGCACTGACAAGCGGCGGCAAGGCTGTTACGAGTTTCGGCGGCAGCAGCGTGTCCGTGGCAATCCCCTACACCCTGCCCGCAAATGAAAAGACCGGGAATGTGCAGGCGGTCTATGTGGACGGCAGCGGCAAGGTGACTTGGCTGACCAATTCCAGCTATGACGTAAACGCCAAGGCGCTTTTGTTCTCCACTGGTCACTTCTCCGTGTTCGGCGTGGGCTACAAGGCTGACGCCCCGGTGTTCACCGACACAGATAATCATTGGGCGAAAGCCGATATCGAATTTGTGGTGGCCCGTGGTCTGCTCTCCGGCACAGACAGCAACCAGTTTAGCCCCGACACCTCCATTACCCGTGGAATGTTTGTCACGGCGCTGGGCAGACTGGCCGGAGTGGATACAAACAGCTACAAAGCAGGCAAATTTGCTGATGTGAAAGCGGACGCCTACTACGCAGCCTATGTGAATTGGGCAGCGGAAAAGGGCATTGTGAACGGTACTACGGCAACTACTTTCGCCCCGAATAAATCTGTGACCCGTCAGGAGATGGCGGTCATCATGGCAGACTACGCCAAGGCGCTGGGCTACACAGTTCCTAAAACCCGTGAGGCCGTGACCTTTGCGGACAATGCCAACATCGCAAGCTGGGCGAAGGACGCGGCAAAGGCCATGCAGATGGCGGGCATCATCAACGCCAGGGACGGAAACCGCTTTGACCCGCAGGGAACGGCCACCAGAGCCGAGGTCGCGGCTGTGCTCCACCGCTATGTGGAACTGGTCATCGATCCGGCCACGGCGCAGGGCTGGACACAGAACGATGCCGGACAGTGGCTGTATTATGAGAATGGCAAGCCTGTCATCGGCTGGAAACAGGTGGACGGTAAGTGGTATTACCTTGATTCGGCGGGCCTTATGCAGTCTGGTGGCTGGAAGCAGATTGGCGGCAAATGGTACTATCTCTACGCGGATGGCTCTATGGCGGTCAGTACAAAGATTGACGGCTATGAGGTCGGGCCAGACGGGGTACTAAAGGAGTCATAATCTGTATACCCCCCGAGAAGGGGGGGATACATTATCCTGGTACTCGAAACGATAAACCATACACTTTGAAAAGGAGAATTCAGAATGAAAGAAATCAACGTACAAATGATTACACTTGAACAGGTAAACATCATCGAAACCGTTCCACAAAAGGAATCTGACAGCAATTTTACCGATGCGGATTACCGCCATTTAGCGGCTCGTAAACATGAGGGAGATGAAAACGGTAATACATGGTGTAAGTTTGCCAGCCTCCAGATTCCGCTGGAAAGCGAGGCCCTGGGGCTAACTGATGTGGTGATTGGGGATTCCAGGACAGTCTCTGTCAAAGAATCCGAATCCAATGTCCAGTGTGAGCATGGGGAAATTATCGTGGCCCGCAAACACCACGGGGATGAAAACGGCACTACAGAGTATACCATTGCACAAGTTTACGCCAGAATCAACACCACCAAAATCTTAATTCCTTGTGTCGCCATCAACCCAGAGGAAAGAACCTGCAAAGAATCCGATGGTTCCTATATGGAAATTGCGGGAAAGTGCATGGTGGGCCGTCGTCACAACGGAGATGAAAACAAGAACACCACCTACACCTTTGCACACATCGCTGTACCCTATGTTTCTGTCATGCGGTAAAAGCGCAGCAGTACGGAGAACTATCTTAGGATAGTAAATAACGGGGCGGGATCTGGCTTAGCCACACTCCCGCCCTGTTTATCAAGTAAGAAGTGGGAACGCGATCCTATTATACGATTTCTGTTGCCGATGGGATGAAATATCTTGTACGATTTCAGTATCAGCTTGTCATTATAGACGTTTCCCCGGAAAAAGGTGATGGATTCCGAGCATTGAATAAAGTAAGGGAGTTTACCACTGTGCCAATCCTGACTATACCAACCAACGGAGAGAGTAATCATATTGTTCAAACACTGGCGGTTGCTGACGAGATACATTTTGACGCCCCACCAATCTTATCTGAGGACAATATACTGTTTATCTACCCCAATCGAAGAAAAGTGGTGCTTATGGATGTAGAAATTACAATGCCACGGAAACAATTTGATCTTCTGTATCTCTTGGCTGGTAATACAGGACGGATATATAATACCCTGAACTGCCAAATGCGAAGCCTGCGGAGCAGTCTGAAAGCAGTCTCCAATGCCCCAGAATATTTACATACCATGCGCGGTGTTGGGTACTATTTTGACATAAAACAAAAATAACCCAATAAAAGCGGCTTGATGTAACAATCAGGCCGCTTTTTATGCTGAAACTTGCGATCGGCTTGCGGATAATTAACAAATGAGACAAGCATACTTAATCTGGTTACTTTTTTGGTGGCCATAATAGCCTTAATTCTTTCTTCTATTGCATTTTTGCTGAAATTAAATGGACAACTGTTTCTGATCATTACGGCCACCACAGGCTGCCGGGTCAGTGAGCTGATTGCTATCAAATTCACCGCAGTAAACATAAAAAAATGTAAGATTACAATAAAAAATCAATTAGGGAGAAAGATTGATGACAGCGATGTAGAGACAGGAGAGGTCTATAAACAGACGCTCAAGACCAAATCACATGCCGGCGAACGCAAAAGCACAATCCCGGAATTTGTTGTCGAAGAGATACTTGTTGCCAAAGAGCGTTATGACTACTGGAAAAGTATCACTCAGGGCTTCCAGGACAATGGATATATCTGGGTAAATATGTCAGTCAATATACGTATCTAATCAATTCCATACTCTTTTACTTTATTACCCTCTTATAAAAAACAGGTAGTAATTCCCACCATAAACTGTTAAAATAAAAAAGTACGAGGGAGGTAAAATACTTTGGAATACGAACAGCAGTTTTCAAACCTAATTTATGAGTATCTTCTTAAACGGCTGCAATTCGGATACTATGTATACGGTGACATCCTGCCAACAGCGGAGGTATTATGCCGTGAATTCAATGTATCAGATCACACCATATGGGCTGCTCTTAGGCGCTTGCGGGCAGAAGGTTATATTACCATGAAGAATGGTCAGTCCACTAAAGTCATCTATAAACAGACAGAACAGGAGCGCCAAAACAACTTAATTGACTTCTTTTCGGAAAGATGGAATGCCTATCAAGATCTCTATGAAGCAGCTGAACTTGCCTGTATGCCGCTTATGATTGAAGGGCTACGCCGCATGGATGAACAGGAAAAAAATTATATTGAAAAACTGTCAAAACGGGCCAACGCCGATGATATAATCCTGTTTTACTGCTATACCCTGCAGAAGATAGATAATCCCTTGCTGATGAATCTTTTTTGGGAAATTTCCCTGTTTCTGGGTTTTCCTTTTTCAAAATCGGGGTCACCATTCCATTATGATAGGCGCATCGGACAGAAACAATTTAAGGTTCTCGTAGCCTTGATTAAAGCCGGCTCCTGGGATTTATTACAACAAACACTAATTAAATATCAAAGATATTACATCGGTGAAACGATTAAATATATGCAACCACAAATCCGAAAAGTGCCAACTGAAAATCAAATTCCCTTTGCATGGCGGATTTATCGGGATCGCCCGCAAATCTGTTATAACCTGGCGTCTCTCCTGCTTCACGAAATTTATATGGGAGAATACCGGAATACAGAATTTCTGCCATCTTATGAAAAGATGGCAGAAAAATATAAGGTATCGGTCAGCACCATGCGCCGCACAATCCGAATGCTGAACCAGATTGGGGCGGCGAAATCCATCAACGGAAAGGGTACCCGCGTTTTCACCATCGGTGAGCGTTGCAGCAGGCCCGACTTTACATGCCCCGTGGTACGCCGCAACCTCTCCTTTTTCATCCAGTCTTTTGAGCTGTTTTTCCATACTTACGAAAGTGTTTCCCAGCGTTTTATTCAGTCTCTGGACGAAGCGGAGAGGGAAGGATTGATTGCCAGATTTGAAGAAAACCAGCGTACTGGACTCTGTGAAATTTCCATATGGCATTATCTGCTTTTTATAGTTAAATACAGCCATTCACAGGCAATCCGTCAGATATACGGCATTATTTATAGTCTTTTCCTATGGGGATATCCGTTAAAAGCGTCATTGGAAGAAGCGCCAATTACGGAACAAAATGGAGAGTTATTTACTGCTTCAATGATTAAGGGGCTAAGGGAACATGACATTGAACACTGTGTATCCGTTACCAAATCTTATATAAAGAAGCAGCTCCCCATGGGAACAGAATTCCTGATACAGAGTGGAATTAAGCCGGAAGATATGCGGCTTTCCCCTTCTATCAGACTGTTGCTTCTACATGATGAAGAATAAAAATAATATATTACATTATCCAATGCCCGGTTAAACTATCCGGGTATTTTATTGTCTTTTTTCGCAGAAAGGAGTATAATATCTAAAATAGTAGCTAACATGAACAAGGGTGGCCAGACATAATAAATAGGATAGTTGGAGGATACCTATATGGAGATTAATTTAAACTATGATCAGCTGAATGCAGAGTACAGTATGCTGATGAGTGTTTTGGGGGCAAGCGTCAGCAAGCATCTGATAGATGGCCACTATACATGTATCTGGGCCAATGATTACTACTATGATCTGATCCGGTATCCTAAATCCCAATACGAAGAACTGTTCCACAGCCATTGTGATGAGTATTTCTCCAACAATCCGGAAGGGTGGGAGAAGCTGGTCGAAACAGTCAATTCTGCTCTGGAACAGGGAAAAAACGGATTCTCCCTTTACCTGCCTATGGTCTATCCGGGTAAAGAGGCTTTCTGGGTAAAGATGCAGGCGGTTTTTACGGATGAGTTTATTGACGGGTACCGTGTCTCCTACACAACCATGGTGGATGTAACCGATATGATGCAGGCTAAACTGGCGCAGGAGGAAACAAAGCAGGATTTTGACAAGATGATGCAGGAGCAGGCCATGCTCATGAGTGCATTAAACATCAGCGTCAGTAAGCACCTGATTGATGAACACTATACCTGTGTCCTGGCCAACGAATACTATTTCAAGCTGATTGGTTATTCAAAGTCAAGGTATGAGGAGCTGTTCCACAACCATCCCGATGAATTCTATCAGAACAATCCGGAGGGCTGGGAACTGCTGACGGGAAAAGTCACCTCTGTGCTGGAGAACGGCGGTGACTGGTATGAGGCCATCGTGCCCATGAAATACGAGGACGGCTCCGGCTACTGGGTTAAGCTGGTCAGCTTTTTCACGGATGAGTACATAGACGGGTACCGTGTCTCCTATACAGTCATGACCGATGTGACAGAGCTGGTCCGTACCAGGAACGAGCTGGAGATGCTCATGAGTGCCATGGCGGTCAGCGTCAGCAAACATCTGATGGACGAACATTTCACCGTTGTTCGGGCCAATGATTTTTATTACCAGCTGATTGGATATCCTAAGGCAGAGTATGAAGCCAGATTTCACAATCATTGTGATGAGTATTTTATAGATAATGAAGCAGGATTAAAAATACTGAATGAGAAGGTTCAGGGAATGGTCTCAAACGATGGAAGAAGCTATGAGGCGTTCCTGCCCTTAAAGCTGCCCGACGGCTCCATGGTCTGGGCGAAGGCGATAGGCTTTTTAACGGATGAATATATAGATGGAAAACAGGTTGCCTACACTACGATGATAGATGTGACGGATTTGATGCAGATGCAGAAGGAGCGCAGTATTGCTTATGACAGCATTCCCGGGTTCATCATTAAGCACCGTATCCTGCCTCACAGTATTGTCATGATTGACGCCAGCGAGCAGATTGAAGATATTTTTGGTGTCAGTCCCAGGGACATCACATCAAGGGATCCTTTTTCCGTATTGGCGGAGGAGAGCAGAGAACTGATTGTAAACCGGATTCCCGCCCTGCGAAGAAGGGAGCCATTAGAGGCCACTATACACGCAAAGGATAAGCAGGGCCGCGACCGGTGGTTCCATATCAACAGCACCTGTATCGATATGGTATCCGATGATCCGGTGTACTTAACCATGTTTATCGACATCACTGATATTACGGAACTGAGGGAGCTTCAGCGCAAACTGGAGGAACGTACGGATATGCTGAATGAAGCGCTGGAGGCGGCTAAGTATGCCAATGCGGCGAAATCCGACTTTCTTTCCCGTATGAGCCATGATATCCGTACTCCCATGAACGCCATTACCGGAATGACAGAGATTGCCAATGCCCATATTGAGGATCAGGAACGGGTAAAGGACTGCCTCCAGAAGATCCGCCTGTCCAGCAGCCATCTTCTTGGGTTGATCAATGACGTGCTGGATATGTCAAAAATTGAGAATGTTTAAACGTATCAGTATTGACAATGAAGTTTTTATTTTCACAATATAAGCGGCAGCCTTATCCGAAAAATGCTTCCCTCACCAACAGTCGATTCTACGCTGATTTCTCCCCCATGCTCCAGCACGATGGTACGGGTGATGGAAAGGCCCAGTCCTTGTCCTCCTGCCTCGGCGCGGGTCGTGTAGAACCGGTCGAAGACCCTGGGAATCGCCGCCCCCGGAATCCCGCAGCCGGTGTCGGCCACGCAGATCAGGGCAAAGTTCTGATCCCGTTCCAGGGAGAGGACAATCTTCCCATCGGGCGGGGTGAATTCCCCTGCGTTAAACACCAGATTTTCCAACGCCCGGGTCAGTTTTCGGCCATCCGCCCTCACCGTACAGGGCAGGGGCGTCAGCTCGCATAAAAAGTCCGGACCGGTCAGCTCCACCACCGGCTGGTTGCTGCGGTAAAAGTCTGCCAGGAACCGGTTTAAAAAGAGCGGCTCCATCTGCGGTAGCGCGCCCGCCTCGCTCGCCAGCTCCTGGATGGATTCGAGCCGGTCTGCGAGAACGCTGCATTTATCCTCAATCCCCTGCATCTTCTCCCGTGTGTCCGCATCCAGCATAATGTCATTGAGACGGATGATCTGAGCCATGTTAGACAGGGCTGTGAGGGGGGATTTCATGTCGTGTCCAAGCTCTGCCATGAGCTGACCGCGCTCCTCTAAAAGTTTCGTCAAATGACGGGTCTTTTCGTCCACTTCCTCCTGCAGATGTTCGGTTAAACGCAGGTTTTCCGCTGCCATTGTCCGGCTTCGAGAGATCATCAGCGCCGCAAAGGAAAACACCATGCAGAATGCGCCGTACTCCTCCGGCCAGCCGCCGACTGCCGGCTCAAACCGTCCCACCGTAACTGCACCGTAAAGCAGGCATACGCCGTTTGCCGTGACAGCCATAAGGGCCGGGCGAGCATAAGGTTTTCCCAGCACACAGCCGCAGGCGGCCGCGGCAATCAGAAAGAAGGCGGCCAGGATCTGATAGCCGGAAATCAGCGGCCCGTACCATAGCATGAAGCCGGGAAAGGAGGGCAGCACCAGCAGGGGAACCAGAATCCCGACGCCGCACATGCCCAGGGAGAGGGCAGCGGCAGCGTATGGTATCCGCCGGTTCAGGCGTTGATGCTCCGAATCCGGCAGGAACAAATAGATGGAAATACGCACTGCACAGTAAACTCCGCAGAGAGCCGCCGCGTCCTCCAGCGCATACAGCGGGCGTACGAAGGGGACGCCCCATAAGCGAAGGAACGGATAGCACACCCGCAGGGCGAAGGTCAGGCATAAAAGACCGAACCAGAACGCCGCCGGGTCTCGCTGTCCTTTTTGCCCAAACCACAGCACTACGCAGAATAGGGCCAGCGCCAGGGAACTAAAGCAGAAAATCCCATAGAAAACCATGCGGGAGGCAGCCATATGAACCACGCTGTCCACACTTCCAATTGCAGGCGGAAACCACAGGCCGCCGTAGTAGTGGGAATAATTTGCCGTCTGAATGATCAGCTCCGCCTCGCCGTCTACGGGAAAGAAATATATCGTGTCCCGTATGAGCGGCCGATAGCCGCCCGCGTGCCCGGACTCTATTTCTGTGCCGTCCATTTTCCCCACGGCGCCCACCTCACCCGGTCCGCCCAAATCCTGGCCGTCAACAAAAACACGGGCGGCGCAAAGGGGCTCCTGAAGGTACAGAGCCGCCATGCCCGCCCCCTTTATGCGGAGCCGATAAGTGGCCGTGCCATAGAGATTTCCGTCTGTATGGAATAAAGACAGGTTCGGATACTCTCCGGCCCAGACGGTATACCGCGGGGATGGGGAGCTGTCAGAAAAATCATTGGGTGTAAGCAGACGGTCGGGGTACAGTTCCCACCCGTCCACCAGAAACGCTGCGCCATCTGCGGGAAGAAGCGTTACATGTTCTTGTACCATTTCCGTTTTTGCGGTATACTTGTTATCAATATGGGATAGGATGATAAGCCCTGCCAGGACGAAAAACGCCGCGCCTATCATTAGGATGACAACAGGGGTTACTTTTTTTAATGGTTTCTTTTTTTCCATTCTGTCACCTCATGGGAAAGGAATAGTTTTTATGAAAACGCTTTATCAAGGGATCATGTCTGCATTCACTGCGGCAGTCCTTCTTTCATTATGCCTCACCCCAACAGCTTATGCAACGGAAGAACCGCCTGGCAGCGGGGACACTTCCATAGAATCTGCGATTGAGACGGAGCTGGCGGAGGAAAGTCCAAAACCGTCCACAGCCACGCCCTCCGACGCCCAGGAAGAGGAAATGCTTCAGCCGGATCATTCCGACAATGACGAATATTCCTCCGAGCCCACGAAATCAGCTGCAACGTCGGAACCGCCGGATGAGGGTACAGCAGCGGAACCGATCACGGCCACTCCTTCCGAGGCTGTGGAACTTATGCTGCAGGAGCCTGACACAGCGTCAACAGCGGAGGAACTGCTGGAGTGGCTGTCCGACCATGAGGACAGCGGAGGAACCGTTTGGTTGTCCGATGATATTTCTCTCTGCGACGTTTCCTATGTGCATGGTCTAAGAAAACCGGCGATTACCATCAACACGGGAGAATTCTCCATTACCACTGATGGCTCTGTGGAGCTGTTGGCAGGCAGTCCTTTTACAATCTGCGGAATTGGCGGGGAGAACGGCGTACTGCGCGTGTCGGAAGGAAGCACGGCGTATATACTCGGCCTTGCCCTGGAATCGGAGGAAGGCTATGCGGCATTCCAGGAGGAGGAGTCCGGCTTTATGACGGAGAATAGCTCCGTCGTCGGGGATATCCATTATGCAGACCGGCCTTTTATCTGGGAGTGGGAGACCGGGCGGACTGTTGTGGGACCGGGGGAAACCTTTGACGCAGGCTGGCTGCCCGATGTGATCCTGGCCCGTGTAAATCACCTGGGCCGAACTACAGACGAATATGAGGCGGTTCCTGTCACCTGGGATTTATCGGGGCATGAGGAAGACCAAATGCTGCGCCGCCGCTTTACGGTGTCCGGCGAATTTGAGAACATGGCTTCGTTGGCTGCGCCTGAATGTACGGTGATTTATGATGATTTCCCGCTGACCTTCCTGGAGGTAAATGTATATAAAATAGAAGGCCGCTATGGAGATTCCTACCGTTTCACCGGCGAGTTCTCCGTGCCGGAGAATCGCCTGCCCATCACCATCGCTCAGGAATATTCCTTTGACGGGGAGAATTGGTTCCTCGACCAGGAGTCGATGGATACCATTGTAAAAAATACCTTTTCCATTTCCCCGTTTGTGAAGAAAGAAGACAGGGAAAGCTGTCCGAAGATTTTTATCCGACTGAGCTGGAATGATAACGGAACTGTGTACTATTCCAACGTCTTGTCCTTTGCGACAGACAGCCTTGCAGCGAACGAGGAACCCGGCGGCAACCGGGGCGGTGGCACGGATATCATTGACCCGCCAAAGCAGCCGGAACCTGATGTAGAGCCGGAGACTCCACCGCCTCCGGTAACATCAGAGCCGGAAACCGCGCCGCCGATTACTGTTCCGGAACCCACATCCAGTCCGGGCGCGGCGCCAGAATTGATGCCACCGGATGAAACCGTGGTATCTTCCGCGGTCGTGGGGGAAGAACCGAAAAGCCCATCCACCGCAGCGGAATCATCCTCCTCCCGTGAGCCGTCTGCTCCGGAATCGAAGCCGCCAGAAAGCACAGGGCAAATTTCAGCCGTTAAAGATGAAATGCCGGAAAATGCAGAGGTTTTGGCAGAGCCGGAGACGGAAACTTCTTTGCCGGGACCGGGCACGCTCCCGGTTGTGGCGGGACTTGCGGCAGTAGCAGTCTCCATCGGCGGGGCAGCCCTATACCTGTATCCCAAAGCATACCAGAAAGGGCATCCCGTAACTCATGCCCTGCGGGCAGGGTGCACTTTATGTGTTAAGATATGGAAAAGGCTTCTTGGGGAGCTGCGAAACCATATCAGACGATAAGGAAAAGCCATCGGCTGTCACTGGAGAGTGACAGCCGGTATTTCTTTACCCCAAAAATAATGATACATTTTACGGTACGAACAGATACCCTTTGCGCCGGATGGTCTGGATATATTCGTGGGCGGGGCAAAGCTCCAGGAGCTTTTGACGGATACGGCCAATAATGACCTGGAGGGACTTGGTTCCCTTGTTGATAGGCGACTTCCATACCTGATAGTAAATCTGTTCATAGGAAAACACCTCTCCGGGATGCCTTGCAAGAAAATACAGCACGTCAAATTCATACGTAGAGAAGTCAGCGGTTGAATCTCCAAAGCAAACGCTGCGATTTCCGGGATCTATCATGAGGGCACCATACGCTAACGGTTTTGGCGGCTGGGTATTCTGCCCGGATTTGATCCGCGCCCGGACACGCAATTCCAGCTCTTCCAAGCTGTACGGCTTGCAGACATAATCGTCGCCGCCGATGGAAAGCCCCTTAATGCGGCTCTGCTCCTCGGTGTAGCCGGAGAGGAACACAATGGGCAGGCCGGTCTTCTCCCGGACACGGGCGCACAGATCAAATCCATTTCCATCCGGCAGATCGATATCCAGGATCACACAGTCCAGCGCGGCGGAGTTTATAATCTTCTCTGCGGCTCCTGCCGTCTCT
Source organism: Hungatella hominis (assembly GCF_014288005.1). Lineage (NCBI taxonomy): Bacteria > Bacillati > Bacillota > Clostridia > Lachnospirales > Lachnospiraceae > Hungatella > Hungatella hominis. The sequence goes on along the minus strand of NZ_JACOPB010000005.1, from coordinate 192,237 downwards.
ACGCAGACCGTCTCATATCCCATCTTTTCAAAATATTCCCGGTTATCTTCTAAAACAGTTCTGTCATCATCCACAATCAGTACTCTCAAATAAACCACCTCCACTTTTGGCGTTTCTTTCATATAACACCAGTATAGCATAAAATATTTGTTTTTTTTCCCTCCGAAAGTAAACGGCTGGCAACATTTTTTGAAATCCGCCCTTTTTCTGCAAAATTATATTATAATGAATATATCAAATGTTCCGTCTGCAAAACCACCCCGCAGACGGGGCAATTTCTGTTTTATGGGTTAAAATTTTGTATTTGAAGGAGGAAGGATACTATGTTTGGCAAAACAAAGGTAAGACATCGGAGGACACCGAGGGCGGGAATATTCCGACCGTACCATCGTCCCGGGGCAAGAGCGGCGGCGGTGCTTCTGTCGTTTTGCGTGGCGTTTACCATGATGCCGGCGCCGGTATTTGCAGCAGCGCTGGATCGGGAGGCGGAGACCGGCTTGTGCGAACACCACCCGGAACACACTGAGGAATGCGAGTATCGGGTGGCCGAACCGGGGCATCCGTGTGAACACAAGGGGAATGGCGGTGGAGCCGACAGAGAAGGCCCCCTGGGGGGCAATCACACGGAAGAATGTTATACGGACGAGCTGATTTGCGGCTTCATCGAGGACGAGGATTTGACGGCATCGGACAGCGACGCAGGCCATAAGCATACCCAGGACTGCTACGAACTGGATTGTCCTCATGAGAGAGGGGAGCATGATGAGGACTGCGGTTATGAGGAGGGCGAGGCAGGCACACCCTGCGGCTATGTCTGCAGCCAGTACGGTACCCCGGATCAGGACGGCGGGGACAATCTTCCTCTACCGGGAGAAACCAAGCCGGAACTGGTGCAGCCTGATGCCATAGAAGATAGGACCGTCACGTCCTTTGACGAACTGGACGAAGCAGTGAGAAACCAGACGGTCAAGGCCGGGACGCCCCTTGAAGAGCTAGCGCTGCCGAATACCCTTTCTGCCACGGCGCAGACCGGGGATGAGGATCCTAAGCCAGTGGTGATTGAGGGCGTGACCTGGGAGCCGGACGTGCTTTATGAGGGAGAAGCGGGCGAGTTTACCTTCACCGCGGCTGCGGCCGGGTACATTCCTGCCCAGGGCGTGGAATGGCCTGTGATTGCGGTCACTGTGGAGGAAGCAGCAGCGGTTCCGGACGAAATCGACGCTTTATGTGCCGCCATCGACGCCCTGCCCACGCTGGATGAGCTTTATGAAAATGCCCCCGGCGATGCCGCCCCAGAATTTGACTCCTGGGTGACCGAGACGAGAGGCAAGCTGGCAGAAGTTTCCGCCCTGTGGGAGCAGCTTTTGGCCCTGTCAGAGGACGGGGCCGCCATGGAGCGGATTACCGAGGCGCGGGCGGAGAAGCTGGCGGCGCTGAATAGTTTGGCCCAGCGGCTGGGGGAGTACATGCCGTTAGCAGGAGATTACGTAGAGGTCATCGGAAGTAATGGTGAGTCAAAGGGTAACTATGCCTCGCTGGGGGACGCCATCAGCAATGCGGCAACCGGCGACACCTTAAAGTTGCTGCAGGATATCACGGATTCGTCCAAAGTGACGATTTCAGACAAAGACCTTACGCTGAATCTGGATAATAAGAAGCTTAGCTTCCCTAGCTCACAAGCGAGCGGCGGCGGTGCCGCAATTCAATTAGCGGGGACTGCCTCCTTATGGGTGGAGGGAAGCGGAGAAATATCTATGGTTAATACTTCCAGTGCTACTCTGATCCTGAATGGAGGCAGCGGAACGCTGACAGTTAAGGGGGGAACAATCTCTGATTCTGGCCAAAACGGCGCTGTGATTTCAAATACGGGCAGCGGTGACGTAAGGATTGAAGGCGGAACGATCTCCACGTCCGGGTATCAAAAGATTGTAATTTCAAATCCGAATACCGGAAACGTAACCGTAACGGGAGGTACCGTCTCCGCCACAAACAATAGTAGTTATGCAATTGGGAATTTCGACAGCGGTAAGATTACGGTCGGCGGTACAGCCAAAGTAACTAGCAGCAGCACGGAGAAACAGACGATATACCTATATAAGGTTCCCACCACGGATCCCAAGACCGTTTTGGAGATTACCGGGGGAACGGTGGAAAACACGCAAAACGATGGCTACGCAGTGTACTTTGCCAACGAGAGCGGCGTGACCTCAGAAAATTTGACGGACTACTTCATCCAGTCAGGCGGCACGATTACCGGTGCGATTCATCCGGAACCCAAGACCTCCGCCCCCGCCTGGGCAGCCAGCGGCGACGGCACCAGCGCGGAAACGGCTTATGTGATCAGCTCTTATGAAAATCTGGCAAAGTTCGCATCCAATGTCAACGGAACCGATGATTATGCGAATGCGGCTGACAGCTTTCAAGGCAAATACGTCAAGCTATCCGATGACTTCCCGACCGGGGAAGGTGCTCTCTCCACACCTATCGGCAAAAAGACGGGGGTCGGATTCCAGGGACACTTCGACGGCAACGGCAAGACCGTGGCGCTGAATATCACGGTGAAAGAAAGAGGCGGGCTGTTCGGCCATATAAAATCCAGCGGCGTAGTGCAGAATGTGACAGTCACCGGTACCGTCTCCGCCAACGAGGATTCTGTCGGATACTTCGCCGGTGTGGCAGGCTATAGCGCCGGCACCGTGCAAAACTGTATGAATCAGGCTGACGTCACCGGTGAACAATATGTCGGCGGTATAGTGGGCGATAACAGTGGGACGGTGAATGCCTGTTGGAATACCGGTGCGGTCAGTGGCAGCTCATACGCAATCGGCGGTATCGTGGGCAGCAATAGCATGGACAGCGAAGGGATTGGCGGTATGGTGAAAAACTGCATCAACACCGGCTCGGTTATCGGTAGTACCCACTCAATCGGCGGCGTGGCAGGCAGTATCAATGCCGGTACGGTGGAAAACTGCTACAATACCGGTGATGTTACCGGTACAGAGAAGGTGGGCGGTGTGGCAGGCGTCATCAACAGAAGCGCAACCATGCAAAACTGCGTTTCCCTGGGACTGAAGGTCGCCACTACCGAGACTACAGGGGGCAATACCGTAGGTCGTGTGACAGGTGATAATAATAATGGTACACTCACGAACAACAAAGCTCGGACGGATATGAAAGTCTATAGGAAAGCGGATACTCCGGAGGAGGTTACCGGTGCTGCGGACGGCATACACGGCGCAGACCTGGCTGTGGACGGCACCGTGTCCCAGTCTGATGTATTCAGCCAGAATGCGGGATGGGATGCCACCACCATCTGGACCATCCCAACCGGCAGTCTGCTCCCCGGCAGCTATCTGCCCACGCTGGATGCATTGGCAGGAGAAGCCGCGCCAACCCTGCCGGGCGACGCGCCGGAACCGTCAGGGGCTGTGCCCAATCTGGATGATAGTGACACGTATGATAAAATACTTTATGCCAATGGCGTGCCCCTGCTGCTGGTGGCGGGCAGTGAGAACGCGGACTACACCGTGGTCTACATCGACAAGGGTACCATCGGCCAGCTCGACGACACCGATGTCATCTTTGACCCCGACGGGAGCGAAACCACTTATGACGGCACCAGCGCAGGAAATGACCTGTCTCGGGTGGCAATTTATGGTGGCAGTCTCCATCAGACGGTTGCGAGTACAAAGATTAGTATGACCGGCGGAAAGGTATCCAGCATCTATGGCGGCGGCTATACAAGGGATCAAGAAGTAACGGCCAACGTAACCGGTGACACCAACATTAAGATATCAGGCGGCGCTGTGCGTAATTATGTCCATGCAGGTGGACGGGCCTGGACAAATTCTACTGCCCAGGTAGGTGGAAATACAAATCTAGAAATAACAGGCGGAACGATTGGAAATGAGATTTGGGGCGGCGGTATAGCAAGGAATGGAAATAGCTCTGCTAATGTGGGAGGGAGCAGTATTGTTTCGATATCCGGTAATGCAGAGGTGAAGGGAAGCATCTATCAGAGCGGCAGCATAACCTACGATGAAGGCTATCATGACACCTCGGATGACAATGGCAACAGCGCTACTGTGGGAGCGGGTTCCAGTATCACCATAGGAGGCGGTGTGAAGATTGGCGGTACCGGTAAAGGCATCATGATTAACGGCGGCAGCCCCACCGAAGTTAAAACCGGCGCGGCCAGCTTCGTTATCGGCAGCGACTTGGCGGAGGGCGCCAGCGTCAATGTGCAGCTTCCGGCAGGCTACGACGTTACCTCCACCCCCACCATCGCTACCGACGCGGTAGACACTGACCTGGCGAAAATTAAGCTGGTGGGCGATGGGGCCGAGGGGAACGAGGCGTACTTTGACGGCAATGACAATACCATCAAGGTGAGAGAAACGGTTATCGTCCCCGCCCACACCCACGCCATGAGCGTGGACTGCTCCGCCACGGAGGGGACGCAGGTGACCTTTGACAAGGCCCTGACCAGCCGGGATGGACAGCTCTATATCGATGGCGTGGCGGTGAGCAAAATCTCAAGTTACTATAATCTCCCCGCCGGAAACTACTATCTGGCGGCGGATGTAGCATTGGACGACGGTATTTCTATCCAGGGAGAATCCGAGCCGACAGTCAACCTGTGCCTGAACGGCTACAAACTGGCCTATACCGGTTACACGGGTCAGACGAGAGTCTTAAGGATTGAGGCGGGAACGCTGAATCTCTGCGACTGCGACAGCAGTCAAAGCAGCCATACTATTACCAGCAAGGTGACGTACGAGGACGTAGCCGTTTCAGGCGGCGTGATCACCGGGGCATCTGAGGAGGGCATTGTTCTTTTTGGGGGCACGCTGCATCTCTATGGCGGAACCATCGCCGGGAACGGCAGGAGCGACGCCATGTGCGGCGGCGTGAAAAACGCAGGAGGAACCTTTTTCATGCACGGCGGTTCTATCCTCTACAACCGGGGCGATTACGGCAGCGTGTTCTCTATGAGCAGTCTGACCATCTCCGGGGGCGTGATCTCCCATAACAGGGCAAACAATGAGAGCGGGGGTGGGGTCATGTTCGTCAGTGCCCAAAGTGGATCGTCACTGACACTATCCGGTGCTCCCGTCATTTCCGACAACGTGGCAGGGACAGGGCAGATTGCCAGCAATCTTAGTTTAGGAACCGGAGCTTTCATCACAGTGGGGAACCGCTTTGCACCTGCCACACCCATCGGCATCACTATGAGGGAAACGCCCGCGAAAAATAGTCCCGTTTCCATCACCGGGACGAACAGCAAGGACTATTCGGGCTGTTTCAAGAGCGACAAGGATGCTTACGTCATCCAAAACGGCGAGAACAACGTGGTGCAGCTGGCGCTGCCCAGGTCCACCGACGCCAAGCAGATCACGGCGTTCACAATTGCGGGTCAGGTGGGCAATACGGTTATCAATCAGCAGGAACACACCGTCCAGGTCACCATGCCAACCGGAACAGACGTGACCAGCCTGACTCCGACTATCACGGTCAGCGACAAAGCAGGCGTCAGCCCGGCAAGCGGCACGGCGCAGAACTTCACCACCCCCGTCACCTACACCGTGACGGCGGAGAACGGAACCACCCAGAACTACACCGTTACAGTAACGGTACAGCCACCCGGCGGCACAGCGCCTGCCATTACCACCCAGACACTTCCGGGCGGCACCATGGGGACGGCGTACAGCCATACCTTGACGGCCGACGGCACTACGCCGATTACATGGAGCGTCAGCAATGGCAGCCTGCCGGACGGCCTGAATCTGGATACCGGTACCGGCATTATCAGCGGCACTCCAACCACAGCGGGAACCGGGGCATTTACAGTTAAGGCGGAAAACAGCAAAGGAAATGATACTAAGGGGTTTTCTATCCCGATTGCTGAGCCTGCGCCCACGGTGACCGGTGTGACTGTAACCCCGGCAGCACCCAGCGTACAGAAAGGAACTACCCAGCAGTTTCATGTAACGGTTACCGGCATGAACAATCCTGCCCAGACCGTGACCTGGAGCATTGACGGCAGCCATACAAGCGGCACGGCGATTAGCATTGACGGCCGGCTGACCGTGGCTTCCGACGAGATGGCAGACACCCTGACCGTCAAGGCTGTCTCCACCGTGGATACCAGTAAGAGCGGCACGGCCACCGTCACCGTTACAGAGACTCCTCCTGCACCGGTAGTCACACACACCATCACCGCATCAGCAAATGACGGCGGAACCATTTCCCCAAGCGGAGCGGTTACCGTAAACGAGGGCGAAAGCCGGACCTTTACCATTACGCCGGATAGCGGGCACAGGATTTCAAAAGTCACCGTGGATGGCGCATATCAAGGCAGCGTGACAACCTACACGTTTGAAAATGTAACTGCGGATCACAGCATTTCCGTGATTTTTGACCGAATTAACGGCGGCGGTTCGTCCCCGGGAGGCAGTTCGTCCTCAGGCGGCAGCTCATCTTCGGGCGGCAGTTCCTCCACCGCACCGTCCACGACCACGACCACAACGGCCGGGGAAAATGGAAGCAGCACCTCAACGACCCAAACCACGTCAAAGGACAGCAGTGGAAAGACTACTACAGTGACAACCCAGGTAACAAAAGATGCAGCCGGCAATACGGCCGGGAGTGCCACAACCGTAACCACAGACAATATCACAACCTCGGCAGACCAGGGAAGCGCTGTCGTCATGGTAAAACCGGACGGGGCGGCCATTAACAGCGCAGCACTTGCAGCCGGGGCCACGGCTGCAAGTCCAATGGACATCCTGGTGGCAGTTCCCCAGGATACGGTAAGGAGCGAGCTTCAGAAAGCGGATGTAAGCGCCGTGCGTATGGAGGTCATCATACCGAAGTCCGTGGAGAACAATCCGGCGGTAGGGACAGTAGGCGTTACCGTGGAAAAAGAAACCGTGGACGCGGCAAGGCAGACTGGAAAAACAGTGACAGTGACCGTGCGGGACGATACCATGGCAGTAAAAGCTGTCTGGTCCTTAGACGGCCAGTCCATGAGAAACGCGGCGGGTCAGTCCACCGATTTGAATCTGGGCATCCATACGGCGCCGGTACAGTCGAGCGATCCCATAGCGGAGCCTGTGAAGCCGACCGTGACGGCGGTGGGCCAGGAAAATGGCCTTGTGATTTCCCTTACGGCGGACGGAACCCTTCTTTCCTCAGCGAAGCTCACGGTTCCGGCAACGAACCAGACGGCGATCACAGCCTGTTCCACGGTTGCGTTGTACCGGTTTGACCAGACTACGGGAGCACTCCGTGCGGTTTCAGAAGGTATCTATCCCGTGGATGCAAACGGAAACGTAACGATTGATATACCGGCAGGAAAACGCATGGGAGTGAAGGAGACCTATGTGCTGCTTCCGGTACAGGGAACCGTAGGAGTGGGGACCGTGGGAACAGGAAATGGAACAACGCACACGGTCAGGAAAGGCGATACACTGAATCAGATCAGTAAGCAGTACGGCTGCAAGGTAGAAGACCTACTGGCCCTCAATCCTGGAGTGGATATCTATAACCTTCAGGTAGGAAGTAATTTGAGAGTACGATAACAACTAACTACAGGTTTCTGAACATACCGGGACCTTTGTAACAGAATGTGTCCAAAATACCATGAGTATGGCAGTTTTCAGGAAAGGTATTTTATGATTCGATTGAAGATGTAATGAAATGCTATCAGGAACCACAGCATAGCTCACTCCTCCATTGAAATGTATGTAAGAGGTGTTGTATAGCCGGCATAAGTCAGCTATACAGCACCTCTTTTTCTGAACAGTCAAACAACTGGTTCTCCAAATCTCATGCTGGTGAACGAAAAAGCGCCATCCCGGAATTTGTTGTCGAGGAGATGCTTGGTTTACCAGAGGATTTCGGAGCATGACAGTTTTATTGACGAGATCCTTCCGTCAGATGAACCTCAGATCATTGATTGTGCATTTTCACAGTCCTTTCTTGATTATGTTCTGCCGAATGGTGTTGCTTAATACCGTGAAATGCCTTATAATTATGCATTGTGGCGTATTGTTTTATCTAGTGTTACGTAGTTGAGATTAAATAAATCTGTTGTTTTTTTCAAAAAAAGGCCTGATTTTCTTCAAAAAGGGGTGAAAAAAAGAGCAAAAAAGAGCAAATAAGGACGCAAATCCAAGTTCTTTTCGATTCAAACAGGCCTTTACTATAAATCAAAAATACTGTGCAAACAGCACAATAAACAAGGAAAAATCATGAGAAAACTAGCTTTAAATGATGAAATATTACTAAGTATTCAACAACCAGCCCGCTACATCGGGGGCGAGGTAAATACGGTAAATAAGGACCCTAAAAAAGTGGACATTCGCTTTGCCATGTGCTTCCCTGATGTGTACGAAATCGGTATGTCGCATCTCGGCATGCAGATTCTCTACGATATGTTCAACCGTCGGGAAGACATCTACTGCGAACGTGTCTATTCTCCATGGACCGATTTAGATAAGATCATGCGGGAAAAAAAGATTCCGCTGTTCGCCCTGGAATCGCAGGACCCTGTCAGAGATTTTGATTTCTTTGGAATCACGCTTCAGTATGAGATGTCATACACGAACATTCTGCAGGTTCTGGATCTGGCACAGATTCCGCTTCACGCGGCGGACCGGACAGAGAGTGATCCCATCGTCATCGGAGGCGGCCCCTGTGCCTATAATCCGGAGCCCCTGGCCGATTTCTTCGACATGTTCTATATCGGTGAGGGAGAGACGGTTTATTTCGAACTGATGGACCGCTATAAAGAAAATAAGAAACAGGGCAGGAGCCGCCGTGAATTTCTGGAACAGGCCGCCGAGATCCCAGGCATCTATGTACCGGCCTTTTACGATGTGGAATACCATGAGGACGGAACCATAAAAAGCTTCCGCCCCAATAACATCCATGCGAAGGAGACCATCACCAAGCAGCTGGTGGTGAACATGGACGACGCATACTATATCGAGACTCCCGTGGTTCCTTTTATCAAAGCGACTCAGGACCGCGTGGTTTTAGAGATCCAGAGGGGCTGCATCCGCGGATGCCGTTTCTGCCAGGCCGGCAACGTATACCGTCCGCTGCGCGAGCACAGCCTCGAATATTTAAAAGATTACGCCTATAAGATGCTGAAAAGCACGGGACACGAGGAGATTTCCCTGAGTTCCTTAAGCTCCAGTGATTACACGTACCTGGAAGGGCTTGTGAATTTCCTGATCGATGAATTCAAAGGACAGGGCGTGAACATATCCCTGCCATCCCTCAGAATCGACGCATTTTCCTTAGACGTCATGAGCAAGGTGCAGGATGTGAAGAAGAGCAGTCTGACCTTTGCCCCGGAAGCCGGCTCTCAGAGACTCCGCGACGTAATCAACAAGGGACTGACAGAAGAAGTAATCTTACAGGGCGCGAACGACGCCTTTCACGGCGGCTGGAACCGTGTGAAGCTTTACTTTATGCTGGGTCTTCCGACGGAGACGAAGGAGGACATGGAAGGCATTGCCGAACTCTCTGAGAAGGTGGCAGAAATCTACTATGAGATACCGAAGGAACAGAGAAACGGTAAGGTCAACGTAGTGGCCAGTTCTTCGTTCTTCGTACCAAAGCCGTTTACCCCATTCCAGTGGGCCCGCATGTGTACGAAAGAAGAGTTTATCGAAAGGGCTTACATCGTCAAGGACAAGTTCCGGCAGATGAAGAACCAGAAGAGCCTTAAGTACAATTACCACGAGGCGGATTTAACCGTATTGGAAGGAGTTCTGGCACGCGGCGACAGAAAGACCGGAGCTCTGATCGAAGAAGCCTATAAAAACGGTGCCATCTACGACTCCTGGTCCGAATACTTCGACAACCGAATTTGGATGAAGGCCTTTGAGACCTGCGGACTTTCCGTGGATTTCTATACAACGAGAGAGCGAAGCCTGGACGAAGTTTTCCCATGGGATTTCATCGACGCGGGTGTTTCCAAAGAATTCTTAAAGAGAGAGTGGCTGAACGCCATTGATGAAAAATTAACGCCGAACTGCCGACAGAGATGTTCTGCCTGCGGTGGGATGCGTTTTGGAGGAGGTGTCTGCTATGAAAGTAAGAATTAAGTTCTCGAAGCAGGGCCCCGTTAAATTTATCGGTCATCTCGATGTCATGCGGTATTTTCAGAAGGCCATGCGGCGCGCCGGCATTGATATCAAATACAGCGAGGGCTTCAGCCCCCACCAGATCATGTCCTTTGCGGCTCCCCTTGGACTCGGCCTGACGAGCAACGGAGAGTACATGGACATTGAGGTGAATTCCATGAACAGCTGCGAAACCATGGTGAAACAGTTGAATGCGGTTATGGTGGAAGGAATTGAAGTTCTGGAGTGCCATAAACTGGAGGACAATGCGAAAAATGCCATGTCCATTGTGGCCGCCGCGGACTATACGCTTACGTTCCGCGAAGGAAAAGTGCCGGAGAATCTGGAAGCCTTTTTTGCAGGCCTGAAGGAATTTTATCAGCAGGATCAGATTCTCGCAGTGAAAAAGACGAAAAAGGGTGAGCGGGAGATGGATTTAAAGCCAGCCATCTACGAGCTTACCACAGAAGGAGACCATATCTTCATGAAGGTTTCCGCCGGAAGCCAGGACAACTTAAAGCCGGAGCTGATCATGGAGACGTATGACCGGTGGCGGGGCGAGTCCTGCCCGGAATTCGCCTTTTTAATCCAGCGGGAAGAGGTCTACGGCAATACCGGTGATGAAGAACACAGAAACCTGGTGCCTTTGGGACTTATAGGTGAAGAAGTTGAATAAGCTCATTATTACGAGATGGAACGGAGCAATCCTTACGATGGTTCAGTCAGACGGTGATACCGTGTCCCTGAACCTCGAACCGGAAGAAGAGCGTTCCAATCTCGGCAGCATTTATATTGGTAAAGTAAAGAACATCGTTAAGAACATAGGGGCGGCCTTCGTCGAGATCGGAGACGGCTGTATGGGATATTTAAGCCTTGCGGACGGCTATATTCATCATGCCTCCGCAGCCAGTCCGGATGGCAAGCTGAGGGCCGGCGATGAAATCGTCGTACAGGTTGACCGGGACGCAGTCAAGACAAAGGCACCCGTCCTTACCGGCAATTTAAACTTCACAGGGCGCTACATCGTCCTGACGGCCGGTAAACGGCAGCTGGGTTTCTCCTCAAAGCTGTCGGATCTGGAGTGGAAGAAACAGATCAAACCCATTCTGGAAGCAGAAAAAGAAGAGGATTTCGGTATAATTGTGAGAACAAATGCGCCGGAAGCCTCTTTTAATGCGATTCTGGAAGAGCTTAAGAGCTTAAAGGTATTATACCGCAGAGTTATGGAGGACGCCCTACACCGGACATGCTACAGTCTCTTATACCAGACCCCTCCGTCGTATCTGACCGATATCCGTGACAGCTTTCACGGTTCTCTGGGAGCGATCGTAACGGATGAGACCGATATTTACGAGGTCATTCAGGCTTATCTCAAATGCTTTCAGCCGGAAGATTTGCAGAAGCTGACATTATATGACGATGCCCTGCTGCCTCTGTCCAAGCTTTATAAAGTGGAAAAATCCATGAATGAAGCGCTGGGCAAACGGGTATGGCTGAAATCCGGCGGCTATCTCGTCATCGAGCCTACGGAGGCGCTCTGCGTAATCGACGTCAACACCGGGAAGTACTCCGGCAAAAAGAATCTCCATGACACGATTATGAAGATCAACACAGAGGCGGCCGTGGAAATCGCCCGCCAGCTGCGGCTGCGCAACTTATCCGGAATCATCATCATCGATTTCATCGATATGGAGACAGAAGAGGACCAGCGGGAGCTCTTATCCGTATTGTCCCGGATTCTGGCAAAGGATCCGGTTAAGACATCCGTTGTGGAAATTACAAAACTGAATCTGGTGGAAGTCACCAGGAAAAAAATACGCAGGCCGTTCCATGAACAGGCCGCGCTTATAAAAGGGAAGGCAGACACATGAAAATCATAATTGTCGGGTGTGGGAAGGTAGGAACTACCCTGGCCGAACAGTTGAACAACGAACATCATGACATCACGATCATTGATAAGAACACAGCTGTTCTAAGCGCTATCACTGAGCGGATCGACGTCATGGGTGTCGTGGGAAATGGTGCGGTTTATAAGGTTCAGATGGAGGCGGGAATTCAGGAAACAGATTTACTCATCGCCACCACCAATTCAGACGAGTTAAATATGCTCTGCTGTCTGATTGCAAAAAAAGCAGGTAACTGTCATACAATCGCGAGAATCCGGAATCCGGAATACAGCTCGGAGACGCGTTATATCCGGGAGGAACTGGGGCTTTCCATGGCCATCAATCCGGAGATGGCTGCGGCCATGGAGATCTCCAGACTGCTTCGTTTTCCGTCGGCCATCAAGATCGATACCTTCGCCAAGGGCCGTATCGAGATTTTAAAATTCCTCGTTCCTGACCACTCGAAGCTCCATGCCATGAAGGTCCGTGACGTTCTGGACAAGCTTCACTGTACCGTCCTGATCTGTGCGGTGGAGAGGGGAGAGGAGGTCATCATCCCCAGCGGTGATTTCGAGATGCAGGCGGGAGACAAGATCTCCATCATCGCGCCTCCCGCAGAATCCACGGAATTCTTCAAGCAGGCCGGAATCATCAATAATACCATCAAAACCGCCATGTTTGTAGGAGGCGGCAAGATCACGTATTACGTGGCAAAGCTTCTGGAAAACACGAAGATTCAGATCAAGATCATCGAACAGAACGCCGATCGCTGCAACGAGCTTAGCGAACTGCTGCCAAAGGCCATGATTATCCACGGCGACGGTTCTGATCAGGAGCTGCTTTTACAAGAGGGCATCCGCCAGACAGAGGCATTTGCATCCCTGACCGGATTCGATGAGGAAAACATCATGCTGTCGCTGTATGCGGCCAGCCAGTCGAAGGCGAAGCTGATCACAAAAGTTAATAAGATAGCTTTTGAAAATGTAATTAACTCCATGAATTTAGGCAGTGTGATCTATCCCAAGTTAATTACCTCTGATTCCATCCTGCAGTATGTGCGCGCCATGCAGAATTCCATGGGCAGCAATGTGGAGACGCTCTATAAAATCGTGGCTAACCGCGCTGAGGCGCTGGAATTCCGCGTAATGAACGATCCCGCCATCGTCGGCATTCCACTGGAGAAGCTTCGCTTAAAGGACAATCTTCTGGTTGCCTGTATTAACCGCAATGGAAGGATCCGGAGCCCTCGCGGAAAAGATGTTATTGAAACCGGTGACCGTGTAATCATCGTTACTACCAATACCGGATTAAATGATTTGAAGGATATACTAAAGTAGGAAAAGGCGAAGGAAATGAATAAGAAAATTATCGTCTATCTTCTGGGATGGATTATGAATATGGAAGCCATCTTTATGCTGCTTCCATGTGTGGTTGCTGCCATTTACCGGGAAAGCAGCGGAATCTGGTTTCTGGCCGTCATGGCGGTATGCGGAACGACCGGTCTTCTTCTGACACGCAGGAAACCGGATAATATGGTATTCTTCGCCAAGGAGGGCTTTGTCTCTGTTGCAATGAGCTGGATTGTGCTCAGCTTTTTCGGGTCCCTGCCCTTTTACTTAAGCAGGGAAATTCCCCGGTTTGAGGATGCCATGTTCGAGGTAATCTCCGGTTTTACGACGACGGGAGCCAGTATTTTAACGGATGTGGAAGGGCTGTCCCACTGTATGCTGATCTGGAGAAGTTTTACACACTGGATCGGAGGCATGGGCGTTCTCGTGTTTATTCTCGCCATCCTTCCGCTGGCAGGCGGTTATAACATGTACCTCATGAAAGCGGAGAGCCCGGGGCCATCTGTAGGCAAGCTGGTTCCAAAGGTAAAATCTACCGCTAAGATTCTCTACGGAATCTATTTCTTCATGACAGTGGTGGAGGTCGTCCTCCTGCTTGTCGGCGGCATGCCGCTGTTCGATTCGCTGGCAACCAGCTTCGGTACGGCCGGTACCGGTGGTTTCGGCATCAAAAACAGCAGCATTGCCTTCTATGACAGCTATTATCTTCAGGGAGTCATCACCGTGTTCATGATACTCTTTGGCATTAATTTTAACGTGTATTACTTATTCCTGATTCACCATCCAAAGGACGCGCTTCGCTGCGAGGAGGCGAGGGCTTATCTGGGAATTATCGGCGTGACCGTTCTTCTCATCACCCTCAATATCCGCGGAAGTTTTACCAGCATCTTTGCGGCCTTCCACCATGCGGCGTTCCAGGTAGCATCCATCATCACGACCACCGGCTTCTCCACGGTAGATTTTGACAAATGGCCGGAATTCTCCAAGGGCCTGCTCGTCGTATTGATGTTTATCGGCGCCTGCGCCGGAAGTACGGGCGGCGGCCTCAAGGTATCCAGGGTCATTATTCTGCTTAAATCGGTGAAAAAGGAGTTATTTTCCCTGCTTCATCCGAGGAGTGTCAAGATTATAAAGATCGAAAGCAAACCGGTCGAGCATCAGGTCATCCGGTCCATCAATACATTTCTGGTGGCTTACCTTGTGATTTTCGTTCTCTCGACCGTGATCGTCAGCCTCGATAATTTTGATTTTACAACGAATTTCACAGCTGTGGCGGCGACATTCAACAACATCGGACCGGGACTCGGCGCTGTCGGTCCCACCGGCAATTTCTCCGGCTTCTCGGTCATGTCGAAATGGGTGATGATGTTCGATATGCTGGCCGGACGTCTGGAGGTTTTCCCGATGCTTCTGCTGTTTGCACCATCCACATGGAAAAAGTAAATATTTTTGCAAAAAAGCACAGGGGGCTGAATGGATATTCTTTCCCCTGTGCTCTTTGCCTCCTGTCCTATGCATCTCAGTCTCAGTCACCGTACTTTTTCCTATTAATCGCTGCAAGCAGAATCACCAGAATCACATTCACCACCAGGATCCCGATCGCGGCCACGATACCGACATGATCCGCCGCACCGCCCACTATCTGGGGTGTCAGAATGCCACCCATGGCCGAGATCGCCGTAAGCACCGACATGCCGAAGGTTGAGCCCTGGATCAGCGGTCCCGCGTCGGCGATGCAGGTGGGATAGATGCCCGCCAGGAAAAAACCGAAGCCGATGAGCGCCAGAGTAATGAGCGGAAGGCTCTTCGTAGAGATCAGCAGGAAAAAGCAGATACCGCTTCCCAGTGCATTCATCAGGATAAGGGAGCTGCGCCTCATCTTTCCGCTCAGTGAGGCGCAGACCAGCCTGCCTGCCATGATGATCAGCCAGGTCACCGACACCAGCGTGGTGGCATACGTCTCGCTCATGACACCGGTATTCTGCAAATACGTGACAAACCAGCCGTTGATACAGTTTTCCACACCCAGGTAGAAGAAGAGTATCAGGGCGATGCAGTAGAACTGAAAGGACTTTAAGAATTCCCGTTCCTCCCGTTTTCCGGTATGCTTTAAAGGCACCGCATCTCTGGCCCGTTCATTTAACAGACTGTAATCCATGGTCCCGTAAGTGACCGCAGAGGTGGCGGTGATAAAGATCAGGAGATAGACGACCGACCGCCAGCCAAATCCCAGCTTCAGCAGGACTGCGGTGAGAAATGGCGCCAGGAAGGCCCCGACCGCGAAACTGCAGTGCAGGAGGTTCAGCTTCCCGGCCGCGCCTCCATCGTAAATATCGTTGACGGCGGCGTTATTTATAATTGTAACAGAACCTCTCACAAGGCCGTAGACCAGCATAATGCCGTACATGACAGGAAGCGGCGGCAGAAGAGTGAGTCCCAGCAGACAGAGCGGCGCCATGGCGGTCATCACTGTGATGGAGAACCGTCTTCCCATGGCAGGAACCATGACGGGGAAGAGGAAGCTGGCCAGAAGATTCCCCACCGCCATCACGGAGAGCAGTCCGCCAGCGGCCAGAAAGCTGATTCCAGCCTCCGTGATCACCGCCGGCAGAATCGCTCCGATCACCAGCACCGCCATCCCGCTGACCGAATAGCCATAGCAGCAGCGGATAAAAATTTGTTTCCTTCTATCTATTTTCATGGGTATTACCTCTCCTTGTCACCCCAAACTTTTTCCATTATACTAAGAAGAAAGCAGAAATACAAGGCAAAAACGGCCGGAAAAACTTTATAATTTTGTTTTATTTATGTTGACTTTACAAAGGACAAATGGTATTATGTTACAGTATGCCGCACAATGAGGTCTAAAAGTTTTCGTGTAAAAGCGAAGCACCGCAGTTGGCGAGTAATGATAATAGGAGGTGCCATATGTACGCGATTATTGCAACAGGTGGTAAGCAGTACAAAGTAGCTGAAGGCGATATCATTAAAGTAGAAAAGCTTGGTGTTGACGCTGGTGAAGCAGTCACATTCGATCAGGTACTGGTAGTAAACAACGGCGAATTAGCAGTCGGCTGCCCGACAGTAGCAGGTGCTACCGTAACAGGTACAGTTGTAAAAGAAGGCAAAGCGAAAAAAGTCATTGTTTACAAGTATAAGAGAAAATCCGGATACCATAAGAAAAATGGTCACAGACAGGCTTATACCCAGGTAAAGATTGAAAAGATCAACGCTTAATTCAGGCAGAGACTATGATTAAAGTAACAGTTTTGGAAGATTCAGACAGAGTGGTCCGCGAACTTAAGCTTACAGGACATGCCGGGTACGGTGAGGAAGGACAGGACATCGTCTGTGCCGCCGTTTCAGCCCTGGTATTCTCCGCTTATAACTCGATCGAGACCTTCACGGAAGACGATTTTGAGGGAAGTGCCGATGAACGTTCGGGAGACTTTCAGCTGCGTTTTTCAGGAGAGATCAGTCCGGAATCAAAACTCCTTATGAATTCTCTGGTGCTCGGGCTTACGAATATCATGGAATCATATGGGAAACAATATATAAAAATTCGATTTGAGGAGGTGTAAGTGATGTTAAAGATGAACCTTCAATTCTTCGCTCATAAAAAAGGTGTTGGATCTACAAAGAACGGCAGAGACTCCGAGTCTAAGAGGTTAGGTGCTAAGAGAGCCGATGGTCAGTTCGTATTAGCCGGCAACATTCTCTACAGACAGCGTGGTACTCATATCCATCCAGGTCTTAATGTAGGCCGCGGCGGAGACGATACACTGTTCGCTACGGTGGATGGCGTTGTCAGATTTGAAAGAAAAGGCAGAGACAAAAAGCAGGTTTCTGTTTATCCAAGAGTAATAAGCGAATAATTAGACCGGCTTCATACCTCACCGTATGAAGCCGTTTCTTTTAAAATGCCAATGGAAAGGAAACAGGTGAATTCATGTTTGCCGATAGAGCAAAAATATTTATTAAATCAGGAAAAGGCGGCGACGGTCACGTCAGCTTCCGCCGGGAACTCTATGTTCCCTGCGGCGGTCCCGACGGCGGTGACGGCGGCGACGGCGGCGATATTATCTTTGAAGTGGATGACGGTTTAAATACCTTAAGCGATTTCCGCCAGGTGCGCAAATACGCTGCCCAGGACGGAGAACAGGGAGGCAAGAAGCGCTGCCACGGAAAAAACGGCGGCGATCTCATCGTCAAGGTTCCGGAAGGAACAGTCATCAAAGAGTTTGAATCCGGAAAAGTCATCGCCGATATGTCCGGTGAAAACCGGAGAGAAGTCATCTTAAAAGGCGGCCGCGGCGGTCAGGGCAACATGCATTACGCCACTCCAACCATGCAGGCACCGAAATACGCCCAGCCTGGACAGTCCGGCCAGGAACTCTGGGTCCAGCTGGAACTCAAGGTCATCGCGGATGTCGGTCTCGTGGGATTCCCAAACGTGGGTAAATCCACGCTGCTTTCCCGCGTCAGCAACGCCCGCCCCAAGATCGCCAATTACCATTTCACCACTCTGAATCCTCATCTGGGAGTTGTGGATATCGACGGCGGCAAGGGATTTGTCATGGCGGATATCCCGGGTCTGATCGAAGGAGCCTCAGAGGGAATCGGCCTCGGTCATGATTTCCTCCGTCACATCGAGCGCACCCGTGTACTGGTTCACGTCGTGGATGCCGCATCTACAGAGGGCCGCGATCCGCTCGAGGACATCCGGGCCATTAATAAAGAGTTGGAAGCCTACAACCCGGATCTTATGAAAAGGCCGCAGATCATTGCAGCCAACAAGACCGACGTCATTTACGCTGAGGATGAGGATCCGGTTGCAAAGCTGAAAGCTGAATTTGAACCGAAGGGAATCAAGGTTTATCCGATCTCCGCGGTCAGCGGCCAGGGAGTCAAGGAACTTTTATACGCTGTTTACGATTTGCTGCAGACGGTAGATTCTACACCGGTTATCTTCGAGAAGGAATTCGATCCGTCGATGATGATCGACGAGACGCTGCCTTATACGGTGGAGAGGAACGAGGAAGGTATCTACGTCGTAGAGGGTCCGCGTATCGAAAAAATGCTGGGATATACCAATTTAGAGTCAGAAAAGGGCTTTTTATTCTTCCAGAAATTCTTAAAAGGAAACGGAATTCTCGAAGAACTGGAAAAAGCCGGAATCGAAGAAGGCGATACTGTCCGTATGTACGGTCTGGAATTCGACTATTACAAATAGACTAATGATAAAATTGAGAAGTAATATGATGGAGGAAATATGACAAGCAAGCAGCGTTCTTATTTAAAGGGCTTAGCAATGACCATGGAGCCTATTTTCCAGATCGGTAAATCCAGCATCACGCCGGAGATTACCACCGCCATTGCGGAAGCTCTGGAAGCAAGGGAACTGATTAAGATTACGGTATTAAAAAACTGTCTCGATGACGGCAGCGCAATCGCCTCGACACTGGCTGAGCGCACCCATTCTGAGGTGGTTCAGGTTATTGGAAGAAAAATTGTCCTTTATAAACCGGCGAAAGAAGAGAAGAAGAGAAAGATCATCCTTCCATAGGTTCAGCCGGCGTAACGTAAGGAGTTACTGAATATGGGGAAAATCGGAATCATGGGCGGTACATTCGACCCGATCCATAACGGTCACCTTCGCCTCGGAGAACAGGCCTATTACGAATACGGCCTGGACCAGATATGGTACATGCCTTCGGGACAGCCGCCGCACAAAAAGGACCACCGTGTAACAGACAGCCATATACGTCTGGAGATGACCCGGCTCGCCATGGAGGGCCGCGAGGGATTTTCCTGTTCGGATTTTGAGGTCATGCGCAGCGGCAACACCTATACGTCGCAGACACTGGAAATTCTTCATGAGAAATATCCCGGCCATACGTTTTATTTCATCATCGGCGCAGACTCCCTCTATGAGATCGAGCACTGGCATGAACCAGCAAAGGTACTGGCGCAGGCCGTAATCCTGGCGGCAGTGCGGGAATATGAGTCGGCAGGCCGTTCCATGGAAACACAGATTACCTATTTGAAAGAGAAATATCAGGCTGACGTCCGCATGCTGCACTGCGGGGAGATCGATATCTCCTCTGCTGAGCTGCGCCGGATGACCGCTCTTGGTAAGTCCATTGAACCATTCGTCCCGGAGCCGGTAGCCAGGTATATTAAAGAGCATCATCTATATCAGGAGGTGGCAGAATGCAGGAAATTATTGTACATCTGAGAAACGAATTGAGCGGAAAACTGACGCCTTCCAGATACGAGCACACCATAAGCGTGTCATTTACCGCAGCGGCACTGGCCATGCGCTATGGCTGTGATTTGGACAAGGCGGAACTGGCCGGTCTTCTGCATGACTGCGCAAAACACTACAGCAATGAGACTATCATCAAAAAATGCGAGAAGCAGAAGATCACCCTGACCGAAGATGAGAAGAAGGCCCCGGCTGTCCTTCATGCGAAATACGGCGCCTGGCTGGCCGAGACGAAATATCAGATATCGGATCCGGAGGTGCTTTCGGCAATCCGGTGGCACACCACCGGACGGCCCGATATGACACTGTTGGAGGAGATTATCTTCACGGCGGATTATATCGAACCACGCCGGTATGAGGCCCCGGATTTACCTCTGGTGCGTCCGCTGGCATTTACGGATCTGAAGGAATGCATCTATCAGATTTTAAAGGATACCCTGGATTATCTGAATGGGAAAGGCTGTTATGTGGATTCCATGACGAATCTGGCATATGATTATTACAAACAGCTTCACGAGGAAAAGAGAGGAAATTAAACAATGAATCATTCTAGCGAAATGGTAAAAGCAGCTTACGCGGCTTTATCCGACAAAAAGGGCGAAGATATCCGCATCATCGATATCCGCAACGTTTCCGTTATGGCGGATTACTTTATTATAGCAAGCGGTTCCAATTCCAACCAGGTTCAGGCCATGGTAGACAACGTGGAAGAGGAACTTGGAAAAATGGGCTGTACCTGCCGTCAGGTGGAAGGTTATCAGTCTGCCAACTGGATCCTTATGGATTACGGCGACATCATCGTACACGTCTTTGACCGTGACAACAGACTCTTCTATGATCTGGAGCGCATCTGGCGCGATGGGAAGACACTGGATGTCAGTGAACTGAAATAACAGAACGAAACAGACTGGATTCAGAAGCAGGTCGAAACAAATAGAAACTGGTTAGCAAAAGCAGGAAGAGGTTGACATAAAATAATTATGTCAACCTCTTCCTGCTTCACTTTCTATTTTCCAAAATTCCGTGTTTCCGGCCGTCAGCAATGCAGTACTAGTTGATTCCCAAACGGAACAGTCCGATCACCTTTCCAAGTATCTCCAGGTGATCCACAATAATCGGATCCATCTCATCATTTTCAGGCTGAAGTCTATAGTAGCCGTCTTCTTTGTAAAAACGCTTTACTGTAGCCGAATCATCAACCAGCGCCACGACGATCTCTCCGTCGTAAGCAGTGGAGCACCGTTCCACAATCAGCTGATCTCCATCGAAGATACCGGCATTAATCATACTGTTTCCCTTTACATTCAGCATAAAGGTCTCCGCATTCGGGAGAAGCTCCACGGGGATAGGATAGTAATTCTCAATATTCTCTTCAGCCAGAAGCGGAACACCTGCGGCCACGGTACCAACGAGCGGCACGTTCACGACCTCGCGTCTCGTCAAATTAAAGCAGTCGTCGATAATCTCAATCGTTCTCGGCTTGGTGGGATCCCTTCTTATGTATCCCTTTTCCTCCAGTGTCTCTAAATGGGAGTGGACGGAAGAGGTTGACTTTAAATGTACCGCTTCACAGATCTCCCGGACAGCCGGCGGATACCCCTTTTTTAAGATTGTTTCTTTGATATATTCTAAAATTTCCTGCTGTTTCGCTGTTATCTTCTCCTGAGCCATATAACACAGCCTCCTCAATCCTTTTTCTTTCTTTTATAGTAACATATGTTCGATAAAAATGCAAACCTTTGTTCGAAAAAAGTGGCTTTCTTTCTTGACAAACATTTGTTCGAGTGGTATGATATACCCATGCAGAACAAACGTTCTTTTTGTTGCAAAAGAGTTAAAAGAGTTACAGGGGGTAAATACAGATGAAAAAATTAATGATTACGATGGCACTTGTTGTTTTGATTCTGTCGAACGTCTGCGGTCATTCTCTGATGAATGCACTGGCCGATGAAACAGAACTTCCGAAGTCTCAAAAGTATTATACCAGCATCGAGATTCAAAAAGGCGATACACTATGGGGAATCGCCGATGAATATGCCAAGAGCTGCCGCATGTCCACCACCGAATACGTCGCTGAGTTAAAAAGTATGAATGGGCTGAGGGAGGATGTGATCCATAGCGGCCAGCATCTGACCATCATGTACTGTGTGCCTGTTACTGAGGTTCTGGCAGAGAAATAGAGACAGAGTAGTAGAGACAAAGAATCAGGGGAAGAGAATCAGAGGCAGTGAACCAAGGACAGAGAATCAGAGACAGAGAATCAGGGACAGAAAATCAGAAGTAGAAGAGGGCAGATGACCGAGAGCCGTATCTTTCTGGCCCTATCCTCCATTCCTCTATCAATATAGGCAGCACCGGCTTTCATGATCTGCAATCGGGTCATGCGAGGCCGGTGTTTTTTTTGATACATTATTCCATATTTTATTTTAGATTCAGCATTTTGAGTACTTTCAGTATTTTATTTTAATTAGTACTTGACATTACATAGTAGTATGTATAATATAGTATTAAAGGAGGACTTAAAATGAATGCACAGTTTAAAAAAGGAGTCCTTGAACTGGTGGTGCTGGAGTCCGTGAGGAAGAAGGATATGTATGGGTACGAGCTGGTGGAAGAGGTATCCAAGGTCATTGATGTGAATGAGGGAACCATTTATCCGCTGCTGAAGCGTCTGACCAATGAGCACTATTTTGAGACGTATCTGCGGGAATCCACAGAGGGGCCGCCGCGGAAGTATTACCACTTGACTGCTGCCGGAGTTCTCTACCGGGAGACACTGGAGCAGGAATGGAACGAATTTCAACAGCGGGTATGTATATTTTTGAAGGAGCAGAAGGATGAATAAGAATGAATTTTTAGAAGAGTTAAACCGGCACCTCCTCATCCTTGAAGATGAGGAACAGCGGGATATTCTGGAGGAGTACTCCCAGCATATTGATATGAAGGTGGAAAGCGGATTAAGTGAGGACGAGGCCATCCGCGATTTTGGAAGTGTTAAGGAGCTGGCCGCCCAGATTCTGGAGGCCTACCACGTCAAAGCGGAATTTTCCGGTAATGCGGCAAAGGAAGTCCGGAAACTCCCTGTAAAGCCGATTGCGATTCACGGAGCCGACCTGCGTGATAAGTTCGCCCGCTTTTTCAAGAAGCTGTCTGCCGCAGCGCGGCACGGCGCCGTCTGCTGCTATGAAGCAGGAAAGGCCATAGGAAGAAAGGCTGCTTATCTGATCCTATTTCCCATACAAAAGATTCGCTCGCTGCTGCACAGAGAGGAGAAGACCGTGACCACTGATACGGAAAGAAAAAAGAGAGAACAAAGGAGAACAGCCGACAGCGGTTCCGCAAGGGCAGTCCCCGCCATGCGCACGCTGGGTCATTCCATCGTCTCCGCCATTGGAAGCTGCTTTCACGGAATCATTCGCCTCTGCCTGTGGGGCCTTAGGTGGTGCTGGAATCTGTTTATGATGTTTCTGGCCCTTTTTGGCGGTCTGTTCCTGCTGGGATCACTGTTCTGTTTCGGCATTCTGATCGTGTGGCTGTTTAAAGGATATCCCCTGACAGGGATTACCCTGGTTCTGTTCGGCACCGTGCTTTGCAGCGGTGCATTTACCTGTTTCTGCGTAAGCCTGCTTCGCATGAATAAAACGAATCATTATGAGGCGGAAGAAACCGCCGTTCAACTTACAGAGGAGGTACATGATGCGTAACTTACATAAAGCGCTGATCGCAGTTTTCTGCAGCGGAGTATTCATTACCGGAATCGGCACCGGAATTTCCTTCTCCGAATTTTCATCTTTCGCCTACTCCGGCAGGACCATGATTGGCGATGTGAAGATGACGACTGAGAATCTCGATTACTCCTTTCAGCTTCAGGAAGAGCAGAAGCTGAGAATATACGGTAATTACTATTTTCACAGACACTCGGCTGATTCCACAGAGATTTTACCGGATGAGGCCGTTCCGGAGAATACCATTCGTTTTCAGATCACCTATAACGCAAAAGCGGTTGCCCCTTATCTTCGATACTCGGATAAGGAATCGGATGACCCGTATGTAGGAATCGAGTTCGATTATCTTCTTGATGATATGGAGCTCTTTATGGCAGGTAAGGATCAGCTTCTGGAGGATATAAGGAACCGGCAGATCGGCTCTTACGACACGGTATCCGTGGAGCGCATACGCATATTCGTCAATCCGGCGTCCATCGATCTCGTCACCATGGATTAATTCTGCGGTGGATAATGAGAGGGGAAGAACAGAGTTCTCCCTTCCTTTATCCACCGTTTTAATTTTCATTGCCGTAACGGCTCTTTTACGGTAAAATAAAAGGAACTGACAACACCTATGGAGTAATTAGTATGAACACAAATCCTTTAAGGCTTAACCATCTGCTTCTCCCTTCCAATGTGCTGATGGCGCCCCTGGCCGGCTACACCTCCTGGCCCTTTCGAATGCTGTGTCAGGAGCTGGGAGCCGGCCTCTGTTTTACGGAAATGGTCAGCGCCAACGCGCTGAAATATAAAGACAAAGCCACAGAAAAGCTTTTGTACACCACCAGAGAAGAGCGGATTCGGGCCGTGCAGCTTCTTGGCTCCGATCCTGCGGTGATGGAACGGGCCGCCTGCAGCGAGGCTCTGTCCGGCTTCGACATCATCGATATCAATATAGGATGTCCGGTACCGAATATCTTTAAGAGCGGAGAGGGAAGCGCGCTTCTGGCCAATCCCAGACGGGCGGCCGCTGTCATCCGCGGCTGTAAAAAAAGCGGAAAACCGGTAACCGTAAAAACGCGTGTCGGCATCCGGCAGGACGAGCTGATTGCCGCGGAATTCACGAAGATGTGTGAGGAAGCCGGCGCTGACATGGTCTCTATCCACGGGAGGAGCCGCAGTATGATGTATGACGGCACTCCGTATTACGATCAGATCGAACAGGCAAAATCCGCCGTATCCATCCCTGTCATCGCCAACGGCGGAATCTTTTCCGACAGCGAAGCGCAGCACATGCTGGAGGCCACCGGCGCAGACGGAGTGATGATAGGCCGTTACGCTCTCCAGGACCCGTACATTTTCAGCCGTCTTACCGGCCGCAGTGTTACCGAAGACAAATACAGCCTTTTAATGGGCCAGCTGGAACTGACCTCCCGCCATTATGATGAGACCTACACACTGACTTATATAAAGAAGCTGGCTTCCTACTGCATGAAGAAGAGGAGCGGAACGAAAAAATACAAGCAGCTTCTCTATCACTGCGGCAATGTGGAAGAAATGAAACAGATATTAAAAGCAATATTCTATGAGGAGGAAGCGGACCGGAGATGAATGGAACAGATACAAATATCCCAAACAGCAGCGCAGGCTCAGAACTGGATAACAATGACGGCCTGGTCATAAAAAACGGAATTCTGGAACAATGTGAGACGCGGAACCGTTCCGTTGCCGTTCCCAGTGGCGTCCACACCATCGGAAAAGGGGCGTTTAAGGGCTGTACCTCCCTGGAGCAGATTCTTCTTCCGGATACAGTCACGGTCATCTCTGATGACGCCTTTAAGGGCTGCCGGAAGCTGACGGAGATCACGCTGCCGGACAGGCTGGACACCATCGGCAATTACGCCTTTCACCGCTGCCACAGCCTTACGGCCATCACGATCCCTGCCTCCGTCAAGGCGCTTGGCAACTGCGTCTTTCTTTACTGTGACAGCCTGGAGACTGTAAATATGCCCGGGGTTCGGTCTTTAGGCCTTCAGACATTTTTAAATGATGTCAGGCTCCGACGCATCCTGATCTCTCCGGAGCTTGATATTCAACATATCTGTGACTGTTTTACCGGATGCAGCGGTCTTCTGGATATCGCGTTTTCCGACGGGACCTCCTATCACATGGCCAATGCCGTCGCCGCCATGGCGCCCGGTTCCGACGCTCCCGAGGCTGTCCGCGCCATTGCCGCTGATATCTGCCGGATGATGGAGATACAGGATGGCGTCATCACCCGTTTTCTCACGAACTTAAAACACGTGGAACTGGCCGAAGGAATTACCGCGATCGGGAAAAGCTGCTTCTTTGATAAAAAAGGAATCATTTCCGTAAGGCTTCCCGCCAGTCTCACAGAAATCGGGAGCCGCGCCTTCCGAAACTGCATCAATCTGGAACGGGTGGAATTTGCCAGCGACCGGGTGGCCATTCACAAAGACGCGTTTAAGAACTGCTCCACGCTTCATACCATCCGCCTGGCGGACGGAAGTGAATACGAGCTTACCGGCTTAAGCGGCCAGGATGAAACGGGCGCTCCATCCATAGTCCGGGAAATCCACGCCCAGATACTGGGAAATTTCTCCATCAGCGGGACCACGCTTCTTCGGTATCGCGGAAGCGAGGAACGGGTCGTCGTTCCCGATGGAATTACCGTGATTGGCGAGCGGGCCTTTGCAGGCAATGAAGCCATTGACCGGGTTATCCTTCCGGATTCGGTGGAGATGATCGGGGAGGAGGCATTCGCAGACTGTCTCGTCCTGCAGACCATCCAGTTTCCGAAGGGAGTCAGACATATTGGAAAATCCGCCTTTGAAAACTGCGTAAAACTGATTCGGGCCATCCTTCCGGATTCTCTTATAAGCATCTGCCCATCCGTATTTAACCGGTGCCGTGTATTAAACGAAGTGCGTTTCTCCGACAGGCTCGAAGAGATCGGAGAACTGGCCTTCTACGGATGTGAGAAATTAAAAGACATTGTGCTGCCAGAGACAGTGACCGTTCTGGGCGACATGGCCTTTTACCGGTGCCTCTCCCTGCGGGATATCGTGCTTCCGTCTTCCCTGAAGGTGATCGGGCGCAACGTATTTACCCATTCCGGGATTCGAAATGCCCGGGTATTCTGTAATCCGGTTTCCTGCGGAACCGACGTATTTTCCCAGTGCGGGAAGATGAGACGGCTCACATTTGAAGACGGGGTACGGTATGTCGGAGATAAATTTGCATTCCAGTGTGAGAAGCTTGCCGTCGTCATACTGCCGGATTCGATTGAATCCATTGGAAAACACGCATTTGAAGGCAGCCGCTATCTAAAGGAGCTTCCAGCTGATAAAACGGTCTGTCACATATTGTTGGACGGCAGCGGATTCTCCGGTGACGTTGTTCTCGGAGATGAGGTTCGGGCCATTGCGGGAGGCGCTTTTTACGGGAACACGGAGCTCACCTCCATCACCCTGCCGATGACTCTGTCGCAGATTGGACCATATGCGTTTTGCGGCTGTACCAGGCTCACAGAGGTCCTTCTCCCTCCTGGCGTAAAAATCCTCGAGGAAGGCGTTTTCGCCCGCTGCACGGCCTTACAGACGGTTTCAGCAGCACAGTCTGACGGTCAGCTGACTTCGGTGTCGGCCCGCGCATTTTTAAACTGCCGGGAACTGACAGAGGTTCCTTCTCTGGAACGCTGTACTGTAGTGGGAACCAGTGCATTTTCCGGATGTGAAAAGTTAAGAGGGATTGAGGGGGGATTTCTTCAGATCGGAGACTCAGCATTTTCCGGTACGCCGTTTCTGGAAGAGCAGAAGCGGATGGGAAACGGTCCGCTTCCCGGAGCCGCCATCGTCTCCGGTATTCTGATTGACGGCTCAGGCTTAAGCGGTGACGTGACCATTCCGGAAGGCGTTGCCGGGATCGCGGACTACGCCTTTGCCGGAAATGACCGCCTCCGGTCGCTCCATTTTCCAGTAAGCTTAAAAAGAATTGGCAGCTCTTCCTTTGCAGGATGCCGGAATTTAAAGTCGGTTCATGTCTCAGCCCCCCTTGAGGAGATGGGCAGTTCCGCCTTCGAAAAATGTATCTCCCTGTCCGCTTTCTCCTGCCGGATTGCAGGAATCGGCGCCAGAGCATTTGCCTGGTGTCAAAGTCTTGAATCAGTCACGTTAGAGGAGACGGTTCTCCTGGGGGACGGTGCGTTCTGCGGCTGTTCGGCTTTAAATATATGCCGCATGGAAAATCTCCGCCGCATGGGGAGAGAAGCCTTCATCTGCTGCAAAAGTCTGGAGGCGGTTTACTTCCCTCTGGCCGAACGGATCGGTACACGGGCATTTGAGCGCTGTGACGCATTAAAAAGCATGCTGCTTCCCGCGTTGTCCGCCTTGTCCGATCATAGCTTTGAGGACTGTGGACATCTGGAGGAAATCATACTGCGTGACGGCCATAACATAGATTTTCCCGCCAGCTATGCATTTTCCGGTTGTACCGCCATGCGCAGGGTTATACTGGAGAAGACAGTGTATCAGCTTACGGGATATGAGACTCTGTTTGACCGGAAGCTGCCGGAGGCCGTCAGGCGTATCTACGGAAGTGCCTTGAGCTGTTTTAACATCGATGAGGAGCTTGCATTAACCGAATACCGGAACTGCGGCCGGTTTGTGGCCATACCTGAGGGCGTGAAAACCATCGGGGAAGACGTTTTTAAGGATCAGACACGGCTTGAGGCAGTCTCAATCCCAGATTCCGTGGAGTATATAGGCCCAAGGGCATTCGACAAGACCCCCTGGCTGGAACAGCAGCGCGCCGTCTGCGGAACATCTCCTGTTATCGTGAAAAATATAATCATTGACGCGGCCGCCTGCTCCGGCGACGTGGTAATCAGCCCTTTCGTCAAACGGATTTCGGGGTGGGCCTTCGCCAACTGTATTGATTTAACCGGAATCAGATTTTCTTCCTCCCGGACAGCGGTGGAGATACATGCGTTTCGAAACTGTATCCGGCTGAAACGCATTGTTACGGCCGATGGAAGAGAGTACTGCCTGGAGGGCCTTCCTTCACTGGACCAGGAGCTTCCGTCCATGGTAAGACAGATTTTTGAGGACTGCTGTAACTGCTTCAAGACAGACGGCTCGGGGCTGCTGCTGGAATGTACGGGAAATATAAGCCGTTTAATTCTGCCGGTGGGAATCACGAAGATCGGGCGCGGTGCATTAAAGGACAGCAACCTTCTCACCAGCATCACACTGCCAGACTCTGCCGCAGCAGTCGGAGAGTGCGCATTTGAACAGTGTAAATGGCTGGAAACGGTGAGCGGCACCTCCCGCCTCACCCGTATCGGCCGCATGGCTTTTTCCGGCTGCGTCCGTTTGAAACGGATCGAAGAGCTGCCCATGCTCCGGTCTTTGGGAGAGCGCGCATTTGAAAACTGCACCTCACTGGAGGAAATCATTTTGCCGGAAGGCATTGAGGAGATTCTTCCAGGAACCTTTTACCGGTGCCATGAGCTGAAACGGGTGGTGCTCCCGTCTACACTGAAGAGAATCGGGAAAGAGGCATTCGCCTTCTGCTATAACCTGACGGATATCACGCTGCCGGAGGGGATCGAACAGATTGGGGAAAGGGCGTTTGCCTGGTGCCGTAATCATGAAGCAGAAAGGGAGAGGCCATGAAATACAGAGATCTCGGAACAACCGGTCTGCGCGTATCGGAGATCGGATTTGGAACCATTCCCATATTAAGCGGCAATGTTCCGGTTCTTCCAGGCTATTACAGCCCTGATACAGAAGGGGCTGTCGCCGTCATGGAGCACGCCTGGAGACTCGGATGCAATTTGTACGATACGGCCATTGTCCCGGAATATGGAGATGCCGAACTGAAGCTGGGAGCATTTGCAAAAAAAATCGGCCGCGATAAGATCGTCATCTCTGATAAAGCCCGGTTCTATACCGGCAATGAGATGTATCAGGCTGTTCTTGAATCGACAAAGAACCTGGGAACTTCACCGGACATTTATTTTTCCCATCAGGTGGATCCGGATCACGAAGACCAGGTTTTTGGCCGGTACGGCGCCGTTGATGCTCTGGCTGAACTGAAGGCCGAGGGGAAAATTCGCTTTACAGGCATTGCCTCCCATTACTACGACATCCTCTTAAGAGGAGCAAAGGATGTCCGGATCGATGTGCTGCAGGGAAGCGGCAACATTCTGGAACGCGGTATGCTGGACCGCATCGAAAGAGAGCCGCTTTTCAGGCAAAAGGGATTTCTGGTTAATAAGGTATACGCCGCCGGGATTCTGCCTTCCTTTTTCCCTGTAAAGACACTGATTGAAGGGGTTCTTACTTATCCGGTTTCCTGCGCCCTGATCGGACTCGGGACAGTGGAAGAAGTAAACGCAGCCGCAGCCGGGGATACGGTCCCGGAACGCCCCGATTTTCAAAGAGTGCTCACCGTCCTGGGAAAACGTTACGAGCCGATTTCCTGCGACAGGTGCCAGCGGTGTACCTGCCCGCATGGAACGGAAATTCATACAGTCTTCCGGCAGTATCACTACTTTTTTCTGGGAAAGGATTACTGGGCCCTCAGAAAGCTTGATCTGGGAATAGAAGAGAGCGCGGCGGCCTGCAGAAGCTGTACCATTCTGTCCTGCATAAAGCAGTGTCCCCACAAGCTTCGTATTCCGGAGATTATGCAGCAAATCGAGAGGCTGACAAAGATACATATCAGAAACTCTGTGATTTAGTAAAAGAAAACAGATTGAGCCAATTAATAAAAGTACCTGATACCGCAGACCGGTTACACGGATTCTGCACATCAGGTACTTTTCAAGCTATATGAGGATTTAAGCGGGGATAACTGGGTCTGCCTGCCGAACAGAGAAGTTCCGTCCAACATCCCATTACTGCATAACACCATCTGCGCCGATCACATATCCGTCAATGGTCGTGTTTGTCACCATTTCTCCGGTATCGGTGCTGAGATAGTACCATTTACCGTCGTTATCCTGAAACCACCCCGTCTCCATGAATCCGTTTTCATCGAAATGGTACCACTTGCCATCTGATGGAGTTTTCGCCCAGCAGTTGGCGGCAAAGGTGCCGTCGATTCTCCTGTATTTATAGCGGCCATTTTCGTTGATCCACTTACCCTGAGCCTCTTCCGGAGAGAGCTGCATGGCTTCTTCCCGGTCATAGGCTGCCATGATGATCATGATGGTTCCGTTGCTCTTATAATATCCTACACGCGTAAACCACGTATTCTGTACGGCTGCGACAGCGTCCTCCGTCAAATAGACGTAGCTTCCTCCCTCGGAGGCGGTTGCACGGATATAAGCGATATGGCGGATATTGTGTCCGGTAGCGGAGGCCAGAGAATAGCCCCCGGATAGGGAAACGCTATCGCCGAAATCGTAGGCCTTTTTCGCAACGCCGGTCAATTCAGAGTCGTAGACCAAATCGGAAACGCCCTTTTGCTTCCGGTAGGCATTCAAGTAGGCGACCTGATCATCCTGCCCGGAAGGGTAAGGGTTCTCAAGCGTCTTATCCGCGATATCAGAGATGACACAGCCATTCTCATCGGTGGTATAGTTCTTGCCGTCGATTGTGATATTCCTGTCCTTCAGGACGTAATGTTGATAGCTGAATACATACATGCGGCCGTCTATGGTTTCCACGCCTTCGCCTTTGACCACACGTCCGCTGGGCCTTAAATAAAAGGTGTAGCCGCCGTCTTCGAACCAGCCGGTCTGCATGATGCCGTTTTCGTCGAAATGATACCATTCGGCTTCGACATACTTTCCATTTTTTTCATATACAGCAAGCCAGCAATTCTTCAAAGGTTCTCCTGTCCTGTTGATCGTACAGGTCCATTGGGAGCCGTTCTGGTTCCAAGTGATATCACTCGATCCGTAAATGCCTCCTCCAAGGCGCAGCGGAGATTGATCCTTCGTCTGCGCAAATGCGGTCGTAACGCAGAGCAGGGCCATCATTACCGTGACTAAAACCCATTTTAGTAGCTTTTTCATAATTTTTCCCGCCTTTCTGATTTATTAATTATTTAAAGTATATCATAATCGGCAGGTGCCATCAAGTTATATGGAAGTAGAAACGCAGCAGTTGTAGTATCTTATCTCGTCAGATACTGCTTATATTTCTCCCTGTCGCCTTCCCGGCAGCTGACTGTCAGGCAGACTCCATTTTCCTGAAATTCCCGGCTGTGAACCATGGCGCGGCTGTTTAAGTAGTGAACCACATTACCGTTCTCATAAGGGATCAGGAACTGAGCCTCCTGGTATTCAGAAAAGAGAATCTGCTCCATCATACGCAGCAGTTCCGGGATTCCGATGCCGTATTTCGCCGACATATAGATCCGGTTATCCGAAATTTTAGGGAGCGTTTCCTCCTCCATAACGGAATCGGCCTTGTTCATAATATAGATCCTCGGAATATCACCGGCCCCCAGTTCTTTCAGCGTTTCCTCTGTTACCTCTATCTGTTCTTTGTAATGCTCATCCGAAAAATCCACTACATGAAGCAGAAGATCCGCATAACGTATCTCATCCAGCGTGGAGCGGAACGCCTTGACCAGGCTGTGGGGAAGACGGCTGATAAAACCGACCGTATCGGAGAGCAGGAAATCCTGGCTGCCGCTCAGGGATATCTTTCGAACGGTGGTGTCCAGCGTGGCAAAAAGCATATCCTTCGCCATAACCATCTTTTCCTCTTTTCCGCTCGACAGCTCCACCAGTTTGTTTAACAGCGTGGATTTGCCTGCGTTGGTATATCCGACCAGCGCGGCCTGCGGATACGTTCCCTGGGTCCGTTTTCTTCTCTGGACTTCGCGTTCCTGCTCCATCCGTTCCAGTTCGCGCCTCAGTTCGCTGATCCGCCCCTCGATTTTTCGCCGGTCCAGCTCAATCTGCTTTTCACCGGATCCCTTGTTGCTCAAGGAACCGCTGGCTCCGCCCTGGCGCCCCAGAGAGTCCCTGAGTCCTATAAGTCTCGGCAGCATATACTGAAGTCTGGCCGATTCCACCTGCATTTTAGCCTCTTTGGTCCTGGCTCTCCTTGAAAATATCTCCAGAATCAGGTAGGTCCGGTCCCACACCGGCACGTCGATCTCCCTCTGCAAATTTTTAAGCTGGGAGGGAGATAAGGTATCGTTGAAAATGACATAGTCCACGCAGAGCGTCTCCACGGCTTCCCTGATCTCGCCAACCTTTCCCGAGCCAATATAGTAAGCGGCGTTAATACAGGAGAGATTCTGATCGACTCTGGCCACCGGATCCATATCGCAGGCCTTCACCAGATTGTGCAGCTCTTTCATAGATACTTCAAAATCATTGTTTTCGTTTAAATGTACCCCAGCCATCAGAGCGCGGGGTCTTATGGTTTCATTCTGTTGTTTCATATATTGTTCAGCCTCCTTGCTGCCGTTCCCATTTCTCACCGTCCTGGAAAGGAGAGGGGTTCGGCGCAGCTTCAGGCGGCAAATTTATTTCCGCGGGCAGCGAGCCGGATCGATTTGGCTCTGTGCAGTACGCGGCTGTAACCGCCTGATTATAAACGGGTTATCATCCTGTTATTCACACATTTGAATCGTAACCGAATAAAAAAGCATATCATTCCTGACATCATCGCGTACCTCCTAATCATGATATTGGTAATTTCAGGTACAAAAAAAGAGATTGTATCCATGCCGAATCGGCAGACTAAGACACAAAAAACTGTTCCGGTTATAAACATATATAAATAAACCATGCAAAACAAGCGTACCTGCGAATGGATACGGTACCGTGCCGCCATGGAATTTATACATGATCTCTTATAACGAACAGTTTTTACTATCTTAATCTAATAAACAATCTCTCAGACCTCTGATTTCTATAATTTTCTTTCTGTTGTTCCTGAAATTACCTAGCTTGATCATAATGGCTTCGCATCATTCTGTCAAGTGTTTTTTTATCATATACAGAAAAAGTGTGTTGTTACTGTGATTCTTTTATATCTGCTTTCTTCTCAGTCCTCACGAAGCCGTACTTTATTCCGTGCACTGCGCCGGCGTTCATCTTCAAGAGCCGCATAATGCTTTTTCGTCGTATTAACGTCGGCGTGTCCCAGCACATCTGCGACCAGATAGATGTCATTTGTCTCTTTATACAGATTGGTTCCATAGGTGCTGCGCAGCTTATGCGGCGTAATTTTCTTTAAAGGGGTCACGATCCGCGCGTATTTTTTCACCAGATTTTCCACACTGCGCACGGCGAGTCTCTTTCTCTGGAGAGAGAGGAACAGGGCCGAT
Organism: Hungatella hominis; assembly: GCF_014288005.1. Classification (NCBI taxonomy): domain Bacteria; kingdom Bacillati; phylum Bacillota; class Clostridia; order Lachnospirales; family Lachnospiraceae; genus Hungatella; species Hungatella hominis. The sequence goes on along the minus strand of NZ_JACOPB010000005.1, from coordinate 158,565 downwards.
TCGTGGCCTTCCTCGGCAATGATCATTTTCCGTTCTTCCAGATAATCGTTAAGGGCGTCTTCAACCTCAGAGCCGAAATAAACGGTTACTTCCTTTCCGCCTTTTCTGTGAATGCGGATACCGCCATTTTTAAAGTCTATATCATCGATATCCAGGCCAACGCACTCCGACACACGAATACCAGTCCCCAGCATCAGCGTCAGCAGAGCCAGGTCGCGCAGCTTCGTCTTCTCGTGATAGCTTTTCTGTTTCTCCGTGAGCGCATCTCCCTTTTCTACCTCGTCCAGCAGAAGAGCGACTTCGTCCACGTCAAGACGAATAATCTCTTTTTCGTGAAGCTTGGGGAGCTGTACCAGAGCCGCCGGATTGTTTACAAGGCGTTCATTCCGGTAATAATAATTATAGAAGCTCTTCAGCGAAGAAATTTTTCGCATGATTCCGCGTTCTTTATTGGTGACTTCCTGATTTTTATCGTTAAAACGGTATTTCAAATACTCCATATATTCTTCCATGTCCGCAAGCTTTAAATTGTCGAGATGGTCCAGACTGATGTCTTTCATATCCATTTTCGCAATCACAGGGTTTTCCTTTAAAAGGAAATCGAAGAATACTTTTAAATCATACGCATAGGCAATTCTGGTCCTGGAAGAGGTGCGCGGCTCGATTCCACGAAAGAAATCGGCGCAGAAGGGCGGAAGTTCCCGGATCAGTTCCCTTAAATGTTTTACATTTTCAATATCTCTCTGCTGATGGTAGGAGAGTGTACTCATGATTGATGCCTCCTGATTCGTTCATGATTCTTTTATAACTTCCGTTGTGGGTTTGCTGAGAATTTCCGGCCAGCCTTCAATATTTCCATCGACAATCGCATGGAAAAGACGATCTTTTACACCCGGATTTTCCCGTTCCAGAGTTTTCGTTAATTTTTTAACATATTCCCGTTTTGTATGGCCGTCCACTGGACACGGATTTTTACATACCGGTAAATTGTATTTGTTCTTAAAGCCAATTACATCGGCTTCCTTAACGTAAATCATCGGGCGAATCACAGTTAATCCGGTACGGTCCAAATACGTACTGGGAGAAAATGCGTAAAACCGGCCTTCATAAATTAATGACAATAACATGGTTTCGATCAGATCCTCACGATGATGCGCATAAGCAATTTTATTGCAGCCCAGCTTTATGGCCGCTTCATTTAAAGCGCCTTTGCGTAACTTTGCACAGAGCGCGCAGGGATTGGATTCCTCGCGTGTGTCGAACAATATTTTTCCGATTTCCGTAGAAACTATCGTATAAGGAACTGAAAATCGCTCACAGAGTTCTTTAACAGGAGATAAGTCAAAATCTCCAAAGCCCAAATCTACTGTAATAGCGGATAATTCAAATTGCTTCGGATAAAATTGTTTTAATCCCTGTAAAGCATATAATAAAGTAAGACTGTCTTTACCTCCGGATATACCGACAGCGATATGGTCGCCGTCCTCAATCAGATGGTAGTAGTCGATAGCCTGGCGGGTGAGACTGTATAGCCGTTGAAGTTTCATGTAAAATGGCTCCTTTATGTAATTGATGTAAAATGGCGCTTTTTAGCACTAACTATTCGTTAAAGAAGTGTTTCGCGCATAGTTGGAAATCGCTCTCTTTATCGTACCATGGTTTGGATTGGTTTTCAACTATGCGTGAAAATAATTTTTCACTATCTATAACTCTTTTTAATCACTGCCGCCATCACCGCTTCTGCTGGCTATTACTAAATACACTCAAGGGGCTGGTATGTTAAACAGAAATATTCATTATATGGGTATAATAAATATTAGGGAAATTATGATACATGCAGCACTTGGTTCCTATAGCGCTTGTAAGTTCAAATCTTCGGCATGATACTGCTGATCACCTTCGCCATCTCCTCCGGGCTCTCTTTTATTCCATCGTTTATCCAGTGAATCAATCTTCTGGAGCCAGGGTATCCCTGGCCTTCATCCACACCATGCTGAATCCGGTTTTAAAAACTGAACCCGAAGATTTCAAATCCTGTCCCTTTCTTCTGGTTCATCCCGCCGAAGATCATTGGACTGATTTAAAGTATAGTCTTCTCTTCTATCAACGTCTGGCATGCGAAAAGCACACGATCATACTGGAAGGCGCTGGGCATTTTCCCATAGAAGAGCCGGGACTGATGCAGTTGGAGCAGGCATGCGTTGCGTTTTTAGAGAGCCATCTATAGCCATCGGTCCAGGGTCTGATATAACTGCGGGATATCAATCGGTATCGCCATATGTTCATTCCGGATTCCACAGTCTTCTTCGGTTAAAATAAGAGTGCTGGAACGGCAGGATGTCAGGACGATACCGATGATCATCGCGATGACTGCCAATGCAATCTGTTTGATCTCACTTCACCCTGGCCTGCTATTTAACAAACCACCTGAAACTCCGCTCCAGGTACCTGCAGATCAAAAGCATAACGGATAATCTCGTCTGCAAACAAACAGATATAGTTCTCCTTTTGCTGTTCGGTGCCGACGCAAAGAATGTCTTTCGCTAGCCGATCGGTAATCATGTAAATCATTCTGGCTCTGATATAAAAGTCCTCCTGTTTATCCGGATACCGTTGTGTCAAAAAAAGTTCTGTCATAGCAATCAAGCGTTCCTCTGTTTTCGATAGAATCGATTGTACCCGTGTATTCTCTTTGGCGATCACAACAGAATCCTCAAAAAACTTATCCGTACTATCAAACCGTTCAAGTAATTGTTTTAAATAAGCCATCAGAAATTCCCTGCAAAAGTCCCGGTTATCAAACCGAATCAGGTGGTCAAGCAAATCCTGCATCGCCTTGCAGGAACTGCTGCAGTAGTCCTCCAACAGAGCGCAGTAAATATCTCCTTTATTCTGATAATAATTATAAAAGTTACCAATCGAAATACCCGCGCAGCGGACAATCTCTTTTGTATTGGTATTGTAATACCCCTTTTCAGCAAAAAGGCCGTAGGCTGAATCCAAAAGTTTTTTCTTACTCTCTATCGTACGCTGCTGTACCTTTCGCCCTGTCTCCATTTTCTTTCCTCCTGTCAAAGATATAGAACACCATTAGTATACCATTATATAGAAAGAAAGTGAACTCCGATTCAGTATTTATTGACAGAAAGTGATGGAAGGCGTATAATACAAAAGTGAACTATGGTTCATTTTTTATATCAAATTCAGGAGATTAACATGAAATCACGAAAAATCCCAAAGAAAATAGAGAGGAGAAAAAAGACTGTGTGGATTATGATACTATGTGCTGTCGTTCTATTCTGGACTATTCTGCCGCCAAGTCTGGGGAAAATTCCGCTCTTTTATGATGATAATGGCACTGTTATTCCCGACAGCATTTCAGAAAAGATATTTATTGATGTGGACGGAACAGAAATTGGACTGCTCATAACCGGAAAGAACAAATCAAACCCGGTACTGCTTTTTCTCGGCGGCGGCCCCGGCATTCCGGAATACCTTTTGGAATACCAGAAGCCATCCAAACTAGCCGATGAGTTTGTGGTATGTTACTTAGAATATCGAGGGACGTCAATTTCTTATAATTCCAATATAGATGCTGCTTCCCTGACAACTGAACGGTATTTATCCGATACGGCCGCAGTCACAGAATATCTGAAAAATCGGTTCTCACAAGAAAAAATCTATCTTATGGGGCATTCCTTTGGCACTTTTATCGGGATTCAGGCGGCATTAAAACACCCCGAATCCTATCACGCCTATCTTGCTATGTCTCAGATTGCAGATCAGTCAGAATCCGAGATAATTGCGTACCAGTTTATGCTCAATCAATACCGTCAGATGAACAATCAAAAAATGATCCGTGAATTTGAAAAGTATCCCATTGCTTCCTCTGATCGCGCGTATAGTGATTACTGTCTGTCTCCCCTGCGGGACCGTAGCATGCACGATCTTGGTGTGGGAACAACCCATACGATGGACTCAGTTATCACAGGCATTTTTTTGCCCAGCCTGCGGTGCAAAGTTTATACACCGCTGGAAAGAATCAATATCTGGCGCGGGAAACAGTTTACCGCTTCTTCACCGGTCGGCACTGACCGTATGCAATTTAACACTTTTGCCGAGGTGCCGTGTCTTAAGATTCCAGTTTATTTCTTTAGCGGAATCTATGATTATACCTGCTGCTACTCTTTACAGAAAAAGTATTTTGATGCCGTAAATGCGCCGCTGAAAGGGTTCTACACATTTCACAATTCTGCACACAGTCCTCTGTGGGAAGAATCTGACCGCTTTATAGAGATTTTAATTCAAGATGTGCTGAATGGAACAAATGAGCAGTCAGACTAAGCATGACGGCCCCCTCACCGATAGGATTTACCATACTTTCATCATATGATTTCCCCCACGGATATCAAAATACATAAGACTCAACGGGCACCATATACCACACCTCTTCCTCGCCTCCAAAAGAATTTAACCGGACTATTTTGGTGCTCTCCTTTAAATTTTGCTCGAAATAGGCCAGATAGCCAGCAAAGACTGGATACCTATTTCTCAAATTCTGTGTTCTTTAAGCATTCGTATTCCTTTGCATCCCCATCAAGGGAAATCACCAAGTCTAATTGCTTTGCCCGGTAATTTCTGCCCTGTTCGCTAAAAAGTTCAGCAGATATTTCCTGAAATCATTGACAAAAAGACACTTTTTCATTTTCTCATACCATTCCATATTTTAAGCTCCCGCCTTTCTCTAACGCCACTTTTGCAGTCTTAAAAAGCAGGCACTTATCATACCTGCTTTTCCCTGCATCAATCGATCCCTTTTCTCATACTCCGAACTGCTTAGCCCTCTGAAAATATGGTCTTTTCTAATCTAATCTCACTTCCGAACGGTTCCTGGGAGAAACCGGTTCTCCGTAGAGATGACCCGGCACTTCCTCCAACCGCTTAATCTTATCTGCATCTATGGTAAGATTCGTCGCAGGGGCAAGAATGGTCACTTTTCCATTCTCATAGCTTGCTGCATCAGTGGCCTCATACTGTATGACAATCTGAATCAATCAATCTGCAAGGCTCCAAAATCGAGACATACGCCCCACATAGTTTCCCCAACTCCTTAACATCATTCTAAAATGGCAGTTTCAACCCTCATCCCAACCCCAATATCTCCAGCAGCTCCCTGTGAGGCCGGTCAGCATCCGCCTGGTAGATATTAATATGGTTCTGATCGCCGCTCCTGTCCGTAAATGCGGGGAACAGGAAACCGCATTCCGGTTTTCCCGGCTCATATTCCCCGGTCATCGGGCAGATGGCGCAGATCATATATTCAAACACTTCCTCCGACTCCCACTGCCGTTCCCCGTCAGACCCCTTTGCCGGGATATCGTAACGGTCATGAAAGACCAGAATCGCGTATGCCGCATTTTTATGGTATTTTTCCATGACCAGGTCGTAAAAGGTGTCCATCAGGGCATCGTTCTTTAATCCGCACTCATTCATGGCCATAAGCAGCTGCCACATACTTCCCGGCTTTCGCATGCTCTGGGGAAACTCATACTTCTTCAGATTAACATTTGTCGCAGAAAAAGGGATTTCCTTTGCCAGCTTCAGTTTTTTCGTCCTCTCCGGCGCGGATATTTTCAGAAAATTCGTATTGAAACTCCCCTCAAAATCTCCGTCCCTGTCCACATAACAGCCCGCGATCCTCGTGAAGGATGTTCTTGCAAGGGTCATACGCCTTGTCAGTTCCAGCATATCTTCTCTGTTTATCATGATCTGTCTATTACCTTTCCAATGTCTTTCTGCCGTTTTTTTCTGTTCGTTCTTCTGTCACTTTAACACTTCTTCTGAAATAAGAGATTGTTGACTCTCTCTGTAATCCAAATCTCGTCAGCCGTGATCTCTACCTCGTAACTTCTGACCACTTCGCTTTCAAATCTGTTCACAATCTCATTGAATCCCACGGCGGTCTCCCTCTTCTTCGGAAAACGGATCTTTGTTTCAAAGCCCCCGGTATACGCAAGCCCAGTCGCTTTTCCGATCTCTATCCACTCATTTTTCGTATAAAACCTGATATGACCGTCTTTCTTCATCTGCATATACGCATCCACAAACCGGTCCCCGTCGCAGTCATTGGGCGCAGGATCCGAGATTAAGAGCTGGCCTCCGGGCTTTAATACCCGGCTGATCTCCTGAAACGTGCCGTTGATCGCCGGAAAGTGATGCAGAGCATAGCGGCTCACCACCCAATCAAAGGACCGGTCCGCAAACGGGAATTCCAGACCATCATAGCTGATAAACTGCAGATTCTTCCTTCCTCTGCGTTCCGCTTCCTGCCGGTTTCTGTGCAGTGCCTGCAGAACAATATCCAGCCCGGTCACTTCCGCATGAGGAAACCGTTCTGCAATGGGAAATGCCAGATAGCCGGTCCCCGTTCCCAGATCCAAAATCTTCATCCCGTTTTCCACGTTCAGACAGTCCAACAGACGATTCAGCTGTTCCTCATCACGCGTCTGCTGATTATAAAAGCTGTCCTCATGGAAGCTTTCCTCAAAGCCCTGCTTCGTCCTGCGAATGCTTTCGCTCACATCCAGTCCCATATTCATCCCCATATCCTTACTCATATCCTTATCCCTGCCCACAGAGGTTCCTCCTGCCTTATGCCTTTACCGTAAACAACGGCTCCATTCTTGCCACCAGCCCGGCCATATCGTGGTCCTCATGGACCTTCACCACCTGGTCGATATCCTTATAAGCGTAGGGAGCCTCAGACCGTATGGATTCCTCCCATTTCTTCAGGATATCGCTCCGCCCCTTCAAATCGCTCCTGTTTGGATCGATGGGCGTTACAATGTGAAATTTCTTCATAAACTCCTGGAATTCCTCATCGCTGCCATGGATCGCTTCCCCTCTGGACAGCCTCCGGCCCGCCCCATGGCTTGCACTCCACAGCGCATCCGGATTCCCCATACCTCTGAGGAGATAGCTGGAGCTTCCCATGGAACCTGGAATCATCACCGGTTCCCCGTAATAGGCGAAGGGGGTTCCCTCCATCTCTTCCATGCCTCTGGCCGAACAGGCGCCCTTTCTGTGAATGTAATACTTCCGGCCTTCTGCCTCTCTCTCCCAGATAAAATTATGGGGCGAGTCGTACAGAAGCTTCATCTCAAAGGCGCGCACCGTATTTTCAACGGCGTTCTGAAGCATCAGCCCCAGAAACAGCCGGTTGGCAAATCCAAAATTGGCGGCATTGCGGGTCGTATCGCGGAAACGGCGCCATTCCCTGTCCATTCCGCCTCTTTCCGGCAATAGGTATATCCCATTGTCCGGATGGGGAATGCTTTTCGGGTACAGTCCCTTCGTTATTATCTGGTTGATCCTGCCGCTCTGATGGCCGATCGTCAGAGAACCGGTATGTATCATAATAAGGACCGCTCCCTTCCTGATTCCCCAGGCGTTGGCGGTCTGCCCGTCATAGATCTCTGCCACGCGCTGCATTTCCACGAAATGATTTCCGCCTCCTATGGAGCCGATCTGATCGTCATAGGACAGGGTATGGGGATCTCCGGTAAAATCTCCCAAGCCTTCCGTATCGCCGGCCTTCAGGCTTCCGCGAAATGCGGTGTACTCCAGTTCCTTTTCCTGTTCTTCCCGGTTGTAAAATCTCCATATTCCTTTTCCAACCGCCTCTCCTAAGGTCTCAAGCAGGCCAGTAAGGCCATCTTTCAGCATGGCTTCCCTCTGAATTCCATTCATAACAATACCGCGGCCGCCTTCAAAAAAGATGCGGCGGACCTCCGGCAGCAAGGAGGACAGGCTGCATTCCAGTTCTTCCTCCTTCAAATCCGTGGTATACAGCCGCATCCCGCAGTTAATGTCATTGCCCATAGCCTGGGGAATGACAAATCCCTCCGTCATCAGTACCGTGCCGATGGGAATGCCTGCGCCCTTGTGAAAATCCGGAGTCACAGCGGCCCTTCTCACTGAGCTGTCCGGATTCTCAAAAAAGCCTCCCTCCGCCTTCATACGCTCCACGGAACGTTCCATCTGCATCATACTTCTCAGCTCATCCACGGCTTTTTTATCCGGTTTTGTTCCTTCCGGAAGGAAGAGAGACACACCGCAGGACTGGCTGTCAAATTCTAATTTAAGCTCCATACAATCCGCTTTCTAAACCTGTATTGTTCATGTGGTAAAAGGCACCGGTCATTACTGACCGATGCCCTGTTAAGTATTCCGTTTCTTCGTTTCTCCTAGCCCAGAAGAATATCCTTCTTATCCAGAATTGCCTCTACTGCCGCACAGGCCGGACAATCACAGTACTTTGCTCCGGCTGCTTTGATCTCTCTTGCATGAGCCGCGACATCCTTCGCCTTATCCACTCCGAAGACCTGAGCACCGTGCTCGGATTCTGCAAAACCGATCAGGCTGTCAATCGGCATAATATCCGCTTCCAGTTCCTCCACATACTTTCTGTTTTCTTCCGCTTCCCGGTCAGTTCCAACCGCATCGAGCCAGGCCTGGGCCGCTGCCCTTGTCTCTTCACTGCATGTCGATGCACCTATTAAATCGTTTGTTTTCTCAACAACATAATCCAATACGTTTTTATTCATCATTGACGCCCCTCTTTCTTACAGAATTTTTCTATATTTTACCACAGTCATTCCATCTTTGCAATGTCACTGCTGCATTTCGCTGATTTTCTGAATGGCCTGCTCTCTGGAAAGATACTGCTCCCACACATACCCATCCCTGGCCTTCGAGGTATCATAGACTGCGTTTAATGCCTGGCTGTATTCTTCACGGGACATCAGCGTGCCGTTCCATTCATACTGGTAGACCACATCCCCGTTTTCGTCGAATTCAAGCTTTGAATTGTCCTTTGCCCCATAGTAACCGCTGGCGACCAGGGATAACTGACCGTCTGCCATGGTGTATACCAGGTCATAGTAGCTGTCCATATTTCCCTCAGAATTGCAGAGAAGGTTTCCCTTCTCAATATAGCTGAAATACAGCCGGTTCAGCTGGTTTTCAACGACAGAGCCGCCGGCGTAAGCGGCAATCATACAGCCCACCGCCTCACTGTTACCGATCTTTACAAATTCTGGTATGTCGTCGTCATTGAGATAGATCAGCTGATATCCAACCCACTCTTCTCCGTCCTGGGCCTGAAGATAATCGATGTACGTCTGCTTCCATCCGGCTGACGCTTCATTCTTCCTTCCCGCTCCCAGAAATCCAAGTACGGATTGAACCGTCTTCTCCGCAAGTGCAGAATCGGCTGCCTCCGACAGCCCCTTTTCCAGGGTAAATGCTCCGCTTTCACTTCCGCTGTAGATTCTCACCTCGGAACGGCCGGCCTCTGTCCCGGACAACGGTAAATAGCTGCATATGATTATAATATCGTTGAAACCGTCGCTGTTATAGTCGGGGAAGGACACCGCCTCCACCTTTTGAAACCGTTCCTTTTCACGGTTATTATCCTTATATACGCCATCCAGAACTGTGACAGTCCGATCGCCGTCCTTCAGCTCGAACCATGCATCTGCGGTGGAATTCTCCCCTGCCTCCGGTTCATAGGAGACAAATGTCACCTTTCCCAAAGGATTTAAGTTCGCCTCAAACGTCTGGTCCCTGATGATCCTGTATTCATGCTCCTCGGCGCCGGAAGAATCCGCTCCCTGGGTACCTTCTGCCTGCTGCTCTTTGCCCCCGTTCTCGATCGTAATCTCAGGTTCTTTTCCGCTTCCGCCGCCGTTTTCGCCCTCTGACGATTCCGCTGTGATTTCCGGTTCCTTTAAGTCCTGTGCCTTTTCCTTCTGTCCACAGGCAGTCAGCACGCCGCAAAGAGCGATACAGGCCGCTGCTGCCCTCCATCTGTCAGTCCTTTTTCTCATGTGTTTTCCTCTCAGGTATGTTCTCTTCACACCATCTGTTCTTTCTCTTTAAATTCCCTCTCAAAACGTTCCGCCGCATGCCTTAGAAGCTCAGCCGCATGGGAGCCGTCAGCCGGATAAGACACCGTGCAGAATTCCGGATTCACGAATTCCTTTTTACCATTCATGCTCCGCTTCCAGAACAGCTGCAGAACAAACTCCTCGATCATCTCCTCAGCGGCCCCACTCTCCCTGTCTTCAAACAGAGCGATCGCAATAACCTCCTCGCCCAGCCTTGCGGCCAGCGTTTCGGCAGGAAAATTCTCCCCAATGCTCCCGCGGATCCGGCCAAGGTAGGCAAGCACTTCCTCCCTGCTGGCCGCTCCGGACAGCCTGCGGAAATTGGACAGCCGGACATAGAGCACACAGAGACTGGTCTGCGGCCTTCTCCCAATCCGGCGGTCAACGAAATCGCAGAAGCCTTCGACGGTGTACAGACCGCTGTCCGGCTCTGTATAGCCAGCTTTGTAGAGCTCCCGTTTCTGCTCCGTGATCCGCCACGCAAGCATAACCAGCGCTATGACGAGAAGCGCAGCCGCACCGCAGCAGACATTGGCGGCCGCACGTTGTTTTACAGAAAACCAGCCTTCCTTGGGTATGATACTGAGCGTCCATACAGCCGGAAGACTGAACGTAAATTTCACTGCATCGGAAAAATCAATCGACGAGTCAGATACGGCGATTACGTTCTTATTCTCCCCCATGGAATTGACTCTCCACAGCTCGTAATCATAACCTGCATCCTCCAGAAAGCCGAGTCCCATCTGTGAGATCACGTAGTCCCGGTCGAGGGCCGCCGCGATTTCTCCCTTATACTCATTTTCCTCAATCACGGGATAAAGAAAAAGGAATACGTCCTTTTGATTGACTCCCAGCTGCTCCGGTCCCTCTATCACGCCGTCTTTTATCACTTTTGCCAGAGTATAGCTGTAGGAAAACTCCCGAAGTTCTTTTCCCACAACTTGCCCGTATTCCTCCTTCGGATATACCGCCGTCAACGTATCCCCTTCAAAGTAAGCGATCGCCTCAATGGCGGAATATTCCGCCAGCAGCCTTAAAGACACCTGCTCAAACAGCTTTAAATCCTTGTCAAGGTATGGATCGGTATAAGACAGCTGCTTCGCATAATTGAGCCTTTCAAAGTTTACGGACAGATTTTCATAGAAGAAGCTGAGCGTTGTCTGCGCCTCCTTCTGCCGTTTCTGAACGGAGGCAGACTGAATCTCACTCCGTACCAGCACGGCAGTACCAATCACAAGCACAATCAGGATACCAAATGGAATCCACTTTCTTTTGTCTTTGAAAAACATAGTATTATTCTCCATTCAGGAAAAGGGAGTACGTTCCTTTTCCATGGCGTTTCACATCGTACAGGGCCTTATCCGCCTTTGAAATCAGGGTCTTTAATGTATCCTTCCGATTCCAGACACACGCTCCCATGCTGCAGTGGACAGGAATCTCCGTCCCGTTTACAGTAATGGTAAAATGCAGCCGTTCGACAAGCTCGCTCAAAACATCATTCAGTTCTTCCACGCTGTCGATATCCTTAAGGATCAGAATAAATTCATCACCGCCGTACCTGCCTACAACGCCCTCATATTTCTTTTCATATCCGCGCAGGATGAAGCCGATCTTCTTCAGCGCGGAATCTCCGGCCTCATGGCCATACGTGTCATTCAGCAGCTTCAAATCGTCCAGATCTACAAAGCAGAGAGACAGCTTTCCGGAAGCGTTTCCATCCCGCAGCAGCTTTTCCAGCTGATTCAGGAAAAATGTCCTGGTCGCGAGGCCTGTAAGTTCATCCCGCAGCCCCTTGCTGGACATCTTGAGAATATCCTCATAGTCAACGCTCTCCGGAGCGATTGCATTGCTGTACAGCTTTTTCTCCATTTTATGTATCGAGGTCAGAAGCTTTTCCGTGATCGCCATCTGACCGAAAATATGCTTTTTAACGAACAGATACAGAATCAGCGTAATGAGTAGCTGAAACAGCGCAGCCAGCAGAAGGAATGGCAGTTCCGCAGAAAACAGCGACAGGAAATCGACAGTTACAAGTATATCCCAATTTGTATTCTCAACCGGCCCAAACACGGTATATTGCGAATTTCCCGATTTCGTGCTTCTGAAAGAACCGGAATCCCTTGCCAGCAGCAGCGTCTCCAGCTTGTCCGTCGTGAGTCCAATCAGTTTATACTCACGTAAAATTTCCGTATAGGACGCGCCAAACGCCAGGCCGCTGGTGGATGACATAATCTGGCCCTTGGAACCGATCAGGACAGCCTCTGTCCCATTGGCCGCTGCGGACTGCTTTAACAGATTAACTGTATCGTCAAAATAGATGGAGCAGAACAGACTGCCGGTCATAATGTCATCCTGAATCAGAGGCACCGCCACCGTATAATTCAAAGTCTTGCCATCCGCCCCTGCGACGAAGCCATCCGTCACCTGAATCTCCCTGGTCGAATAAAGCGTCTGCATATATTCACGGCTGGCCAGGCTGGCGGCTTCCTCTCCCAGAGTATAGACCTCGATGTCCTCATCCACATAGCAGATGAACATATACCCAAAATATCGATTGATCTCATCAAGCTTCTCCGTCTTAGACTCCCACGGAACGTCCGGATCATAAAATTCCGGCAGCGCCGCCAGTGAAGTCAGCAGCTTTATGGACTCCCCTACCTTCTGCGATATCTGTGCAGAAGCGCTTTGATACGCGGCCTCCGCGGATTGCCTCATCCTTCGGACCGTAAGATATGCGCCGCTGAACATAACCGCCAGGACACATACAATACAGAATATGAGAAAGCGTCTGCGAATCGGCGCGAAGGGAAAGAGCTCAGCCTCCTGACTGTTCTTTCGTATGACATCTCTCTTCATGCAGCTATCTCCTAATAATCGTAAGTAAATTGACACATGACCAGTATAGCACAGAAACCATGGTATGACACTATTTTAATTTCATTGTGCATATTTTCTATGTCTCATTGTGCATATTTAGCTGCCTGCGGGCAGGCCTGCCTTTTTCAGAGCTTGAAAACTCTCATTGCTGACTGCGTGCTCCAGCCTGGCGGCATCTGCATGCGCCTGCTCCGGGGAAACGCCGACGGCAATCAGCTTTTCCTCGAAGAAACAGTGTCTCTCAAACACCTCTTCGGCCTCCGCTCTGCCGCTCTCCGTAAGATCGATGATCCCGTTCCCATCCTTTGTAATGTAGCCCTGCGCCTGCAGCTGCTTCACCGCCGCGCAGACACTGGGTTTTGACAGCTCCATATAATTTGCAATATCAATGGACCGGACCTCCCCGTTCGCCTTCTTCAGGATATAAATAATCTTCAAATAATTTTCACGTGACATCGTCAGTGCCATAGGAATATCTGCCTCCTGTTCAATATTGGTATGAAAAGTAAAATGGTAACTGCAAAATAAACTGTCAGCCGCGAAAGAACCGATCGCGCCGTCTCCGTTCGCCGCATTCACCGCAGCGTTCCTCCAGATCGTCAATCATGCGGTCTAAATACTCCTTAAATGTACTCTGCTCTTCCTCGGAAAGGCAGCCAAAGATATCGTCGGGACCGGGCTGGCTGTTCTCGCTCTCCTCTGCGCCGGCCCCCTTCTCCGTCAAGTGAACGATTATAACCCGTCTGTCATTCGGTGACGGCGTCCGCGTGATAAAGCCCTTCTTCTCCAGCTTGGACAGCAGTTCCCCAATGGACTGAGGTCTCATTCCCAGAATCTCCGACAGCTCCTTCTGGGGAATCTCCGGTTTCATCTTCAATACCTTGAGCACCCTTCCCTGCCCGCTGTAGGGAACGCCGCGATCTCTTAAATTCCGGTGAAAATACCGGTTGAGCAGCCACTGCATCCGCATTAACCGCTCCATCAGTTCGTGCGCATTCTGTTTCATCGTCTTTCTCCTCTCATCCCTGTCTTCGTTTGATCAAAGCTCCGCTGCTCCATATTCCGTTTCCCTGCTGACTGCATAGCCCGCGTCCTTGAGGACAATCCGAAGCGCCGCCTCGTCCACCTCCTGTTTCATATAAATGCTGACCTTTTCATTAAGCAGATTCACCTTTGCCCATATTCCCTCCATGCTGTTTAACGCATTCTCCACACAGACCGCGTTGTTGCCGGACGACATTCCGGATACTTTTAAACTCGTATGGTATGGATAATGGAACCGATTACGGTCCCGAACCTTCACTTTAGGAATGTACGGCTGACCGGACCCGCCGCAGCAGCCACCTGCCAGACGCAAGGCAGAAAGTCTCAGCGCACAGACCGCCATTGCAAATAAAAGCAGACCGATTATTATTGTTGACATGGTACTCCCTCCTTTCAACAGTCAAATGCTAAGGTACCTTCTTTTTGTATTATAAAGGTACCTTTGTAAAATGTCAAGGAGAAAATGAAGGTACCTTTTCAATTGCTGCAGCAATTGAAAACAGGAGGCAGCCGGCCCCCTGTTTTTATAATTTTACTGCATTTTGCTCTCGCAAGAAAGGTTTCCTTATGCTACAATACGAGACAGAACTCCTCACGGCCGATGGCGCGCCGCGGAGAAATTCACTAATTTTATTGGAGGTTCCATATGAAAAAATGGGAAGTAATCCGGGAATTCTTAATTATAACCTTTGCCACCATCATCGTGGCGGCTGCCGTGTTTTTCTTTCTGATCCCCAGCCACACGTCGGTAGGAAGCATCTCCGGTCTGGCCATCGTTCTGGGCAACTTTATTCCGCTGAACATATCGGCCATCACCCTTGTCTTAAATATCTTCCTTCTGATCCTGGGATTTCTGTTTATCGGCAGGGAATTCGGCGCAAAGACCGTCTATACCTCGCTTCTGCTCCCTGTAATGCTGGGTGTGTTTGAACTGCTTTTCCCGAACAATCAATCGATTACAAACGATGCGTTTCTGGACATGCTCTGTTACATCTTCGTGGTCAGCATCGGACTCGCCATGCTGTTTAACCGAAATGCGTCATCCGGCGGCCTGGATATCGTTGCAAAATTTCTGAATAAATACTTTCACATGGACTTGGGAAAGGCCATGTCCCTTGCCGGCATGTGCGTCGCACTGTCCTCCGCCCTGGTCTACGATAAGAAAATCGTGGTGCTGAGCGTGCTGGGAACGTATTTAAACGGGATCGCGCTGGATCATTTCATCTTCGGCTTCAACTTAAAGAAACGGGTGTGCATCATCTCGAAGCGCGAGGAAGAAATCAGGGACTTCATCCTGCACCATCTCCACAGCGGCGCCACCATCTATGAAGCAGTCGGAGCCTACGACAACCAGCCGAAAAAAGAGATCATCACCATTGTCGATAAAAATGAATACGCCATGCTGATGTCCTATATTATGAAAACGGATAAAAATGCATTTGTCACGGTTTACACCGTCAATGAGATCATATACCGCCCGAAGCGCTGAGGCGGAGCGGAACTGGTTTCTCAGCCATACTCTATCCCACCGACACTCCGCCTTCCCGCATTCTTCTAAAGATGCGTGTCAGCATCCACACGGCCGCGATTGCCAGCACGAATTCCGCCGTGAACTGGGCGTACGCCAGACCGTAAAGCGGGAATAAGTAATTGAGCGCATAGAGTGCCGGAATCTCCAGGATAATCTTACGTAGTACGGCGAAGGTAAGCGCCGCTTTTCCCATTCCAACCGCCTGAAATACGCCCACTGCCAGGAAATCCATACAGAGAAACGGAAGTGCCAGGCAAAAGCCGCGTAGAAATCTTGTTCCATAGGCGATAATGGCCTCATTGTTCATAAATGCCCTGGTCAGGCTGCCCGCCCCAATATAATAGAACAGAGAGACGCAGAACAGGAAGGGAAGCAGCGTCTTAACCGTAAAGAGGATTGCCTCCTTCATCCGCTTCCTGTTACCGCTGGCATAGCAGTAGCTGACCAGCGGCATGATGCCCTGGGAAAAGCCGAGGGCAATCTGCACGGGCACCATATTGATTTTCTGAGCGATTCCCATGGCCGCCACTGCATCGGCCCCAAAGGAAGAGGTGAAATTATTCAAAATCGTCATCCCCGTCACATTAAACAGGTTCTGGATAGCCGCCGGGATTCCCACACCGCACACGCCGAGAATAATCGCCTTCTTTAGTCGGAAATTCTTCGGAAGGATGCAGATAAAGGTATTCGATCTGCGCACGTAAAGCAGGACAAAAAAATAGATGCAGGCCACACAGTTGGATAAAAAGGTGGCAAGACCCGCTCCGGCCGCCCCCATGTTCAGTCCCCACGGGAGAATAAATATGGGATCGAGGATTATATTTAACAGACATCCGCTCATGGTTCCGATACTGGCATGGAGCGATGCGCCCTCCGATCTCACCAGATATGCCATAACCACGTTCAGGATCGCAGGCGCCGCGCCGAAAGACACGGTCCATTTTAAATACTCCGCCGTAGCCTGCGCCGTGTTCGTATCCGCGCCTAAAAGCGTCAGCAGCGGCTGGTGAAACACGGTACAGGCGAAGGACAGCAGGAAGCCGAAAAACAGCGCGCAGTAGAAGCCAAAGGCTGAGCTCTGGCGGACCGTTTCGTAATCCTTCCGTCCCAGAGCGCGGCTCATCATGCTGGAACTGCCGACGCCAAACAGATTGTTGACCGCATTAAATGCCAGCAGCACCGGGGCCGCCAGCGTAACCGCTGCGTTCTGCACCGGATTGTTCATCATTCCGACGAAATACGTGTCCGCCAGGTTGTAAATGACCATAACCAGGGAACTTAAAACGGTCGGAACTGCCAGTTTCATAACCGCCTTCGGCACTGGCATCTGCTCAAATAAAACGGTCTTTTGATTCTCTATCACTATCCTCTGCCTCCCAAACTGTCTTTTTCTTAAGTGTCCTCAAAAGGGTCTCCCGAAGCACTGCCATATCAACAGGCTTTGCCACGTGAGCGTTCATTCCCGCCGCCGCTGCCGCTTGTATGTCCTCGGCAAATGCATTGGCCGTCATCGCAATAATCGGAATGGCTGCCGCGTCCTCCCGCTCCATGCTGCGGATCGCTCTGGTCGCGTCATATCCGTTCATCCCCGGCATCTGGACATCCATCAGAACTGCGCTGTATGTATAGGGTTCCGACTCCATAAACGCGCGTACCGCCTGTTTTCCGTCGGTCGTTACCACAGTCCTGGCGCCGCTCATGGCGAGAAGCTCGCAGAGAATTTCCGCGTTAATCGCATTATCCTCGGCCACCAGAAAGAGGCAGCCGGCAAACGTATCACCGTCAGCAGGCGAAAATGCATTCCACCCGGCCGCCTCTGGCTCCGTCTTCCTTTCAGCCTCCGCCGCCGCGGCCTCATCCTCCGCGTCCAGGCAGTCGAATTCCAATTCTATTTTAAAACAGCTTCCTCTGCCCACCTGGCTTTCTGCCTGGATCCTGCCTCCCATCAGGTCAATCAGCCCCTTCGTAATGCTGAGCCCCAGGCCCGTTCCCTCGATGCGTTCCGTACTCTCATTGCGCATAAACGGTTCAAACATGCAGGCAAGAAACGTTTCCGACATGCCAACCCCCGTATCGCTGATTGTAAAGAGATAGCGGGCGCGGCCGGCCTCATTTGCCAAAGGCTCAACTGGAGAAATCTCTGTCAGCCGGAACTCCACGCTTCCGCCTACCGGCGTATACTTCACCGCATTTCCCAGAATATTGATCAGAATCTGATTTAACCGCAGGGAATCGCCGTAAAAATACTTATGTCTGACTTCTTCCATATGGACTGCAAACTGAAGCCCCGCCACCCTGGCCTGAGGCGCCATCATCGCAGACATCTGCGCCAGCAGCTCGTTTAAGGATATCTTCATGCGGTTCAGCGTAATCTGGGAACGTTCGATCTTATTCATATCCAGAATATCATTGATCAGGCTTAACAGATGCCTGGAGGAAATAGATATCTTCTGCAGGCAGTCCGCCACCCTTTCCCGGTCCCCTAAATGGGCGATCGCCAGAGCAGTCATGCCCATCACCGCATTCATGGGCGTGCGGATATCGTGGCTCATGGTGGAAAGGAAGTCGCTCTTTGCCCGGTTTGCCTCTTCCGCGAGGGCCAGAGCGTCTTCCAGCGCCTTCTTGGACTTCCTCTCGGCGGTCAGCGTATCCGTCACATCCGCCCTCACCAGTCCTACCGTCGAGTGATTGACATCGCTCCACATGACGGTGATCTGTTTATACCTCTCCCCCTCATCCGTATGGTACGAAAGAAGGAAATCGTATCCGTCCGGCTTCTCCCGAAGACCTTCCAGAATCGTATGGATGCGGAATCGGGCGCGGACCTCCGCCTCATTTTCTTCGGTGATGCATTGATCGATAAATCCCAGAATTGCCTCCTCATAGCATTCGGAATAGACGGGAGGAAGATTTTCCAGAACCGTCGCCCTAGTATACATAGTAAGGCTCCTGCTGGCCAGATTGATAAATCCGGCCAGTTCAAAGGTATAGGCGATCAGACGCAGCATTCCCTGCTGCTCCCTGACAGAATCCGTAATATCCGTTCTCGTAAGACAGATCCTTCCAAGACGGAGGTCGACCGGGGACAGAGTTATACTTTTTGTGCGGATATCCCCGTCTTGGTCCACAAGGGAGAAGGTGAAGGAATAAGGCCCTGACTGCAGTTTTTTTATCACATACTCCGGATTCATGTTGTGCTTATACCGCTCCCGGTCTCTCGGTGCCATAACGCCAGAGTTCTGCACCCAGGAGGTCCACTCCAAATAGCTTCCCTGGGGCGGCGGAACACATAAAATGCTGTCACTTTGCGTAAGTACCCGGTAATAGTCTGCCGTCAGGTTAATATCCACGACAAAGTCATAGCTGGCGGTGGTAAGCCGATGCAGAATCCGGTCGTTAATCGTCTGATCGGTGATATCGGTGATCGCAAGGATGCCGGTGACATCGCTGCTGTCCGGCGTATCCACCAGAGTCATCATAATCTGCACGTACCGGCCCGTCGCCTCTCCCGGAATCTGGACGAAGCACTCCATACACTGCTCAAAATCTTTTCGCCTAAACGCGGCAAGAGACGGCTCATTCAGATATATCCCATAGAATTTGCGTCTCTCTTCCTCATCAACTATCAGAGTGCCTATTCCGGTAAAGAACTCCTCCCGCACGCTTCCAAACAGTTTTAGCGGGTTCACTCCCGTATAATCGATGATTTCCAGAATTCTGTTCTGCGTAATGTTGCAGTGCCCCACGATCAGGGCGTTGGAATCCTGCGTATGGTAATGCTGAAGAATCACATCCTTGTACTGCTTCCGGATCAGCTCCTTCTCCTCCAGTTCCCCCGTCATATCCCGCAGAACCGAATAAATCCGCTTCTCCTCGCTGTCACGGTTCATGGTCAGGCTGTTCTTTATCCAGACATAACCGCCGCTGCCCTTTTTCAGGCGGTACACGATCTCACCGTTCCGGTCATTTCCCCCGACGTACGCCTCCATCTGCGCGTTCACCCGGACTCTGTCATCCGGATGGACACCGGCCAGGGCATCCGTCTCATACAGCTGCCACGCGTCCTCCAGCGTCATATCCGTCATGTCTGCAAAGCCCTCGGAGATAAATTCCGGCTTCAGCGTCCCGTCCTTCTCATAATGAACCACCACGATACCGCCCGGAAGATGCTTTAAAACCGTCTGGAAATACTGCTCCAGACGTTCCCGTTCTCTCCTGTTGGTTACTTCCTCAGTGACATCCCGGACGTATTTTACAATGGCCGTCCTTCCATTCCAGTCAATTTCGCGGAAATGGGTGCTGTAAAACCGCCCCGTCTCTCCCGTCTCCATGATATGAGACGTTCCATCCGGCTCATGGCTGGTAAGCGTACAGAACTCGCAGGGTGATGTTCTGCCGTACAGGGCGGCATAACACGTCCGCCCGACTCTGCCCCGCTCTTCCCCGCGAAACCGGCCTGATTCATTGGCATAGAGAAGCTCGTACGTCTCCCTGTCAATCACATAGATTCCGTCCGCCGTCTCATCCGCAATCTGCTGCAGCAGACGGTTCTCTGCGGACATGACTGTATACACAATACAAAATTTATCCTTGCCTGCTGCCCGCCGTCCATTCAGGCGAATCCACACAGAATCTCCGTTCTTCTGCCTGATCCTGCATGAAAGGTCCAATAATTTGCCGCTGTCATAAGCCGCACTTACCGCCTCCATCACCCGGTCCCTGTCCCAGTCGCAGATGAGGCCAAGCACATCCGGGAAAAAAGAGGGCACAAACTGTTTTCCGGCGACATGGTAGACCGAAAGACCGCCCTGAACCGCATCGAAAACATCCTGCATCATTTCCTCGACGCAGGATGTCCGTTCAGGCTCCGGAGGAGCCGGCTGATTCATGGAGAGAGAGTCTTCACGCATCTGTGTCACTCCTCCTTTCCAAAGATAAAATCATACAGTGTCTGATACAGCCGTTCCGGCTCTATGGGCTTGGCCAGGTGAGCATTCATCCCCGCCGCCCGGCTCTTTTCGATATCGTCGTCAAAGGCATTGGCAGTCATGGCAATAATCGGAATATCCCTGGCATCCAGATTGCTCAAATGACGGATATTGACCGTGGCCGACAATCCGTCCATGATCGGCATCCGGATATCCATGAGTATGGCGTCATAATAGCCAGGCTCCGTTTTGCTGAATATCTCCAGCGCACGCAGTCCGTTTTCCGCCGTATCCACCTCGAAGCCCTGATCCGTGAGCAGAAGAGCCGCCACCTCGGTGTTGATCGCATTGTCTTCCACCAGAAGCACGCGTTTCCCGGAAAAATCGAAATTAAAGCCTGCGGTTACCTGTTCCTGCTCATCCTTCTCTCCCAGCGCCCTTGAAAATGCGGACACCAGGGAAGACTTGAACATGGGCTTGCTCATCAGTAGATTGACCCCGGCCAGCTTTGCCTCATGCTCGATGGAACTCCAGTCGTAGGCGGTCATGATAATGATCGTAACATCAGGCCCCACAATCTGCCTGATCTGTCTCGCCGTCTCAATTCCGTCCATCTCCGGCATCTTCCAGTCGATCAGGACCATATCGTAATAGGCGCCCCGGCCCCAGCATTCTCGGATTCTGTCCACGGCCTTGCGCCCGCTGTCCACCCATTCAGCCTTGATTCCCATCTCATGAAGCGTCACGACGGCACTCTCACAGACAGCCACATCGTCATCCACGACCAGCGTCTTTAAGTGGGAGAAATTAAAATTCTGCTTCTTCTGGTTATGGCGCAGCTTCTCCTCCTCCGTAATCCCCAGTTTCACATCCACGGTAAACTCCGTGCCAATACCCTTGATGGAGCGCACCGTGATCTTGCCATCCATCATATCCACAATACTCTTGGAAATCGCCATCCCCAGGCCCGTGCCTCCGTATAAGGCGGTAGTGCCAATGGACTCCTGGGTAAACGGCTCAAAGATATGGGGCAGGAACTCCTCGCTCATACCGATGCCAGTATCGTTGATGATAAAGCGCAGGACGGCATCGTTCTTCATTCTGCTCCGCTGAGACGCGGAGAGGGTAACTTTCCCGCTTTCGCCGGTAAATTTGATCGCATTATTCAAAATATTGATCAGAACCTGCTGCAGCTTCATGGCGTCGCCAATGTAGTAATCGTCCAGAACCGGGTCCACAATGCACTCGTAGTCAACCTCCTTCGAGGCTGCCTGCGGAAAACAGATGGAATTGATTCCGCAGAGAAATTCTTCCATGGGAATTTTCTCGTTCTTCAGCAGCATCTTTCCGCTTTCGATCCGGCTCATGTCCAGAATATCATTGATCAGCGACAGCAGAAAGCGGGAGGAAATGCCGATTTTGGAGATACAGTCGGCTACCTGCTCGTCGTCCCCGATGGATTTGGCTGCAATGGTGCTCATGCCGATAATGGCGTTCATAGGCGTCCTGATCTCATGGCTCATCCTGGAAAGGAAATCGCTCTTGGCTGCATTAGCCTGCTCCGCGGCGGCCAGCGCAGCCGCCAGTTCCTCCTTCTGACGCTGTTCGCCCCGCACAATATCCGTCACATCGGTGCGCACGATGCAGATCCGCCCCAATTCTCTGCTGATATAGAACACTTTAAACCGCTTGACCCGCACATTGCCGTACTCATCCCGCATCTCCGCCACAAAGGAGTATGTGTTCTGATCCTTTAGCATCTCCTTCATATATTCGCTGTCCAACTGGCTTAAGTACTCCTTTTTCGCCGCGCTGTCCATAAACTGTTCCGCAATCTTGGTGATCTCTTTCTGGAATTCTCCCTGCCACGGAATCAGATTCTTCTCCGAACTGTTGAAAGAAACCTGCTGGTACGTATTCCGCCGGATATCGACATCCGTAATGCTGTCATAATCCAGCTCCGCAATTCTCTTGAGCAGGCGCTCCGTCAGCTTCTGCTCCGTAATATCCAGGACGTAAAAGAAAACGATAATATCGCCGGTCTCCGGGTTTAAGCAGGACTTGAAGTTCATGCTCCCCCAGAAGGTGCCGCCGTTATATCTGCACAGGAACTCATAATGATAATCCGACTTTCCGGCCGCATACTCTTCCAGCAGCTTCTCCCGCCTCAGCGCCCAGCGGAGTTCCTCTCCATATGCAGCGTCCACGGCACAGGAGGCCAGACTCTCAATCGTCTCATCGTAGGAAGTTCCCGTATGGGTCAGGATGATATCCGAGGTGGACAGGTAGCTCTCCACCCGGTTTTGCGTGACGTTCATACGTCCCTGGATGCTGCCGTCCGAGGATGACATCTCCGCGAAATAGGTCAGTTCCTTCTCGTACAGCTCCCTCATACGGTCCTGCAGAAGCTTTTCCTCCGTTATATCCACGAAAACGCAGTAAAAATACTGTTCACTTCCCTCTTCCTTCAGCAGCTGGGCCTTGATGGATATCCACTTCACCGTTCCGTCCTTACAGATCAGCCGGTTCTCGTTGTGGATCGTGTTGCCGTGGGTCAGCTGCCGGTTCAGCCGGTCCGCCATAATCTCCAGGTCATCAGGGTAAATGACGGGAGCCATGGTATTTCCCATAGCCGCGAATTCCTCTCTGGAATAGCCCAGGAATTCAAACAGACCGTCATTGGCGTCAATCACAGAAAACTCCGCGTCAAAACGGCACCGGAACACGGCGCCTGGAATGTTGTTATAAAGATTCAGGACCTCTTCCCTGGCCTGTTTCTGGGCGGTGACATCGACGCAGACCGACATGATCGCAGGTCTGCCGTCTTCCGCCGTCACCTCGCGGCCCTGGTCGTGAACCCAGATATAGGAGCCGTCGTGCTTCTTCATCCGGTACTCGGTCACATACTCCCCGGACACCGCTATCTGATCGGCCACCTCGCGGTCCACCCGCTCCCGGTCCTCCGGATGCATGCAGTTGGTAATCATTCCGCCGATATCCCGAATAAAGGCCTCATCATTCTCATAGCCCAGATAATCCAGCATCCGCCGGTTGATAAAATAAAAAGGAAATCCTTCCTCTATGTATCCGCCCATCATGCCGCCCGGCAGAGAATCGTCCAGCAGCTTCTGACGCTGTTTTGCGATGTTCTCCATGACAAGCGTCTGCGGATAGTGTTCCTCGTCCCCCTGCTTGTCGCTGGGTTCTGCAAAATGAAGGCTCTTAACCAGCCACACACCGTGCTCCCTCATCAGAATGAAGAAACCGCGCAGCAGCCAGGAATACAAAGTGTTTTTAAGCGTCAGGCCAATGGAGAAATTCCAGAGATCCTCTCCAAGCCGCTGCTCGTGAACGATCGTGACTCCCACCGCGAACGGTTCCGGTATTTCCCGGATGTCCTGAGCAATATACTCAGTCATCTCTTTCTTACCATGGGCCGCTTCCCCCTCACCGGTACCGATAAACATGATGTCATCTGCGAAAAAAGCAATGGTCTCCTCCATACTTCGTCGTTCAAACCAGGCGCAGCAAAAAGCTTTCACACATTCCCTGGCTGTTATCTGTTCGTTCATCTTCCTTAACCCCTCCTGCAGGTGCCGTACCTGTCTGCTAAAGGCTCATAATTTTGGCCATTTGTACCAATTTTAGCATAGAACCCCATAATATGCAATTCATTGAGGCCTACCATTTTTCCTGAAATGCATTAAGACACGCCTTATTTTTACTTCTGTCCAGAACCGCAAATACGATCTGTTCGAAAACGCCTTTAAACTCTCCGCTCAGCAGCTCCTCCCACCATGAGGCGATTTTTACCGGATCGTTTCTGAAAACGCCGCATCCGTACGCTCCCAGAACCAGATTCTTCGCCCCTCTCTCTGCAAAAACAGCGAGAGCCAGCTTCATCCGGCGGCGCATTACGCGTTCCGCCGTGACGCAGTCTTCGCCCTTTAACAGGACCTGGCCCATATTGACGGCCGGCAGTGTCAGGACCGACGAAGTAAACGGTTTCTCCAGGAGCCGGAAGCCTCCGTCCCGGAAAAACACCACCTCCGGAGAATAGATAGCGTGGTCCGTATACATCATGGATGGGCACGCCCGGTTGTTTCTGTAATAATCCTCGTGGACGGTCAGCGTCCTGTAAAGCCCGCTGGAGGCAGCCAGGCTTTCCTCCTGGGCCATAGCTCCGTTTATGAAACCGCCGCCGGGATTCTTGGCGCTGGCAAAATTCAGGATGGCAATACTCTTCTTTCCCTCCAGAGATAACTTCCAGGCTGCCTCCACGGTGGAGATGTCTCCCACGGTGCAGCCACACTGCTCATCTCCTGTGAGGCTGCCTTCTTCATACGCCTCCAAAAGCTGTACCCCCTCCTCCGGGGTGATCAGGACGCTGTCCTTTACTGACTTTTCATGTGCTTCTTCAATGGAAATCCTCTGGTCTCCATACAGATAATACCCCTGTTCCAGGATCCGGAGCGTTTCCCGCGCCGTCGCTTTTCTGTCCATTATTCTTCCTCCAATTTTCTGCGGAACAGTCTGGAGGGACGGTGGCCCTCATTCTCCGTGAAGGAATCGGTTTCCTCCACCAGATGGGCGATCTTACGCCTAAACGCCGCCTTTAACAGCGTTTTCCCCAGGATGACCTCATACACCTGCTGCAGCTGGGTCAGTGTAAACTCCTCCGGCATCATATGGAGAGCGAGATCCGTATACTCCACCTTTCCCTTCAGCCGCTCCAGCGCATAGGCAATAATCTTCGCATGGTCGAAGGCCAGCCCGTCATTTTCCAGAATTCTGTATTCCGTAACTGTTTCGTGTTCTGTTTTTACAATCTTTTTTTCTATTATGGAACGCAGCACCACGTCCTCATGGCTTAATTGCAGTTCATACCGTTTTGTGCGTATCGTCTTCATACCGTCGTAGGTCATGTTCTTTCTGTACTCGATGTGTTCATCCATTAAATGGAAGGAAATCCGGAACCAGACCGCCTGATCCGCGTCGTCCCCAGCCCTTACCCGGACCTTGGAAGAGTCGATGAGCGCCATGTAGGAACAGCTCATAACCCATGTACGCGGGTCTCTCTCCGGATCGCTGAAGGTATAGAGCTGCTCCAGATAGACGTGGTCAACTCCTGTCTCCTCCTTCAGCTCCCGCTTAGCCGCCGCCTCTGTCGTTTCATCCGGCCGCACAAAGCCGCCGGGAAGCGCCCAGCAGCCCAGATAAGGGTGGACGCCTCTCTGAATCAGCAGCACTTCCAGCTCCTTTTCCGGAAGCTTCCTGTAATTCTCCTCCTCCGTCTCCAGGACGGTAAAGATAACCATGTCGGCCGCAACAGACGGCCGTACGTAATCGCCCGGTTCGTAACTGCTCAGATACTCCGCCTCTGTCAGCCCGTTCCGGTCACGCAGTTCCTTCTTCTTCATCCGTTTTCCCCCTCTTCCCTTTCCAGGAGAAGGTCGCGGACCTCCGTCAGGGCAAAGCCCAGGAAATTCGTCCCCCGCCACTTCACAGGACATTCCGCATCGGGATTACTTTTCCCCATACCGATGCCCCAGATCCGGTCTCTCGGACTCGCTTCCACCAGGATTCGCGATTTCGTGGTCTTCAAATAATCCCACAACTCCGGATTCTGGGAAAACTTCGCCAGATTCCCCCGCTTCACGATCTCATAGCAGGCGCCGTCCCACTTATCCTTATCGAAATTTCGGACGGCACGCCCGTACGCTTTCATCTCCTTCGGATGCTTTGCCTTAAGAATCATGGAGAGCATCTCCCCGTCACCAAACATCCTGGCCTTTTCCGCCATCATAAACTGCTCCGCACACGTATATTCCGTACCGTCAACTGCAAACCGGCACATCCACCACTGGCTGAAGCACGACTCGTTAATGCGTCCGTCCGCAGGCGGCGTGTGTCCCCAGAAAAATAGATATTTTAAATGATCGCCTCTGTTATAGGCCTTTCTTAAAGTTTCCAGATCGTAGATTCCGTTTCTCATGGCGTCCCCTTTCCCTGTCTTTCTTATTTTCTCTTAGTTATTATCATTTAGATATTATTATTTTGTTACTATCACACTTTACACTAATCTTAACGCAGCCCCATCCATTTGTCAAGCACATTGTAAATGGCAGAAATATGAATTTTTCGGTCCATATTTCTGCCATACAGTTATATTTTTGCTATATAATTAGCGGTTTTGGTTACATTTTTAATAATTAATGTATTTTTAACATGACTTTTGTAACTTTTTGTGTTATACTACATTCAGCTCTTCTTTTACATGCCATTCATGGACACTCCCCAAATTCCAGAATGGCATATATTTTTGTCTAAAATCAGCCTGCTGCACAGTCTTCATTTTCTATTTCCCACTTACAATACTATGAAAAGCTGTAAAAATAGTGGTTTCCTTTGCTGTCGGTAAAGTAAATTCCTTCTGCCGGATCGCTGCCGTCCTCTCCCAATGCTTCCGCTCTCCGCGCGGAGGCCGTTGATAAATCCACTCCGGACATCTCCAGCTCCTTCTTAATCTGATCCCGTTCAGATAAGAAATCATAGAGGTATGGAGTTTCAACCGCGCGAATTTTTGACAGGCCGTCGCCGCTGTACGATATCACGATGTAACCACATCTGTCGTTGTCGGCTGAAAATGTACAGCAGTACAGCTCCCCCTGATCCTCATCTGAAACCTGGTCACGGTCTAAAACCGTATATTTCGTAAAGGTATCGTAATTCCACCTGGCGTTTTCCATGCCGCTTATCTCATTGAGCCATCCGTTTAACAGCAATTTTTTAAAGATGGATTTTTGCAGCATCTGATAAGCCCGTGAAGACTGCCCCTCATAATAAGAGTTGCTCAGCGCTGCCAGATTGGCTTCCAGGGTATCCTGCTCCGTGCTCTTTATAAAGCTTAAGCTGCCCTTTGCCTTCTTTCCGGTTACTTTGATCTTATATATCCCCTTCTTCTTGATCTCGATCTGAAATGCGCCTGTCGGTACGTCCTCGTTTTCATATACCGTTTCCCCGTCTTCACTCTGAACGGTTACCGACAGCTTTCCCGAATCACTCACGATATCGGCGTCGATCACGTCCCCCTGATCCATCTCAAAGTACTGGGAATCCGTGGTATTAAATATGCTGTACTTCATAATAAGCTGGCTTCCATTCCCCATTCTGCTGCCGCTGAACGCCAGGCCGTTGCAGGCCATCAGCTGCAATGCCGCGAACATTATGCTCAGAATACAGATGATTTTCTTCATAATACCCTCCAATCCATTTTCATTCTCTTCTTTTTTATCGTACACCCGGAATCTAAAGATAAAGGAAGAGAAAGACTTAAGTTTTCTTAAAGTTTTCGTTTTTCATTTCCATAAAAAACAGTCGACAGGTCAACATAATATTTTTATGTCAACCTGTCGGCTGTAATTCTATTTCATACCGCTATTTTCCAGTAACCGTTCAGACGGCGGGAAATTTGGTGCAGGAAGCAGCATCAAACTCGTTTGTAAGCAGCTTTATGCATCAGACCCCAGGTCCCACTTCTCCCGGGCCTCCCATAGAACCTCCTGCCGGACCTTTATCACCAGGCGCCGAGGGGGCTGGCGTCTCCGGGGCAGCTGGCTCAGAGGCCTTCGTCTCTGCCTTAGTTTCTTCCTTCGTCTCTTTCGTTCCCTTCGTCTCCTCCGGTTCTTTCGCCGCACCGTCAAGGCCGGCGCCCGGACCGATGAGGCTTCCGTCACCATTGGTCTCAGCCGCGGTGGTCTCCTCCTCCGTTGTCTCGGCTTCGGTCTCCTCCGTGGTTTCCATGGTCTCTTCCACGCTCGCCTCTGTCACGCTTTCCGTCTCAGGCGGAGCCGTCTCTTTGGGCGCAGAAGCTGCCCCCGAATTCTTTTTCGTAGAGCCGCCGCCTGTGGGAGCGTTCTTTCCCGGTTCGCTGATTCCGCTCTCCTCCGATATTCTCGCACTGATGGATTTCACCGTGGAAGACGGGGAGTAATTTTCAACATTGTACAGGAACTGATGAAGCTGAATGACGTTGCTCTCCAGTGTCGTCGCAATTACGCAGTCCATTTTCCCGATTCTCATGGTTGTCCTGGAAAATGGGAAACCGGCTGTCTCGCCTATATGGTACTTTGTAATCCCCTTGGCAATCGTGAATAAATCATCGATCCCAATGCTCGTTGATATCTGAGGGAATACCGTGGATACCAGTGTCTTTAACGTACCAAAATCGGCCTGTTTTGCCTTTTCCAGCGCGAGGGTCACAACCTTTCTCTGGCGTTCCGTTCTGTTAAAATCGGTATCCATCAGACGCAGTCTGGCATAGGCCACCGCCTGCACTCCGTCCAGATGATTCATTCCCGCGCTCTTCAGCTGGTAGGAACCGATCCCAGTGGAATTAACTGTCTCAGTGATAAAACCGTTTATATAAGAAAATTCCGCATCTGTAATCTCAATCTCCACGCCGCCCAGGATATTGATGGCCTCCGCCACCGCCTTCCAGTTAAATGTGGCGTAATCATCGATCTTTAAATCCAGGTTTTCGTTCAGCGCCTCTACTGCCTGCTTATGGCCGCCCTTAAAGTAGGCCTCATTGATCTTATGATACGTTCCTTCGCTGTTAATTTTTAAATATGTATCACGGAATACGGACACCAGCTTGATCTCCCCCGTGGCCTTGTCAATGTTGCAGATCATCTCAACGTCGGACAGCGCGCCTTTTTCCAGTTTTCCATCACGGGAATCCACACCGAATACTGCAATTGTCCAATATCCCTTCTGATTCGTTCCCTTTCCAAAAATCAAAAATGCGCTCACTGCCAATATGGCCAAAACGGCCAGTTCGATCATCAGCAGCCTTTTCTTCTTTTTCTTCTTGCGGATCCGTTCCTCCCGCAGTTTTTGGTGTACATCCGGGCGTCCCGAATATCCCCCTCCCCGGTTTCTACCGTCGCCGTTCTCATAATACGCACGGCCGCTTAAGTTGTCCACCTTTCTTTTTGCACTGCTGCTGCGCCTCTTCTGCGCACGCATACGGTCTAATTCATCCTCATAATCCATAACAGGTTATTCAGTCCTTTCCTGTGATTTACTTTGGCAAACCTTACTTATTCTACCAGAAACAATCTTACTGTTTCTTGCTTTTCTCTTACATTTCTCAGTCAATCAGCTTTCTATAATAAGGCCAGCTGGCCTGCATGGTGCTGACTGTCACATTATTTACGCTTCCGCTGGACTCGTGCACCACCTTCATCCGATCCTCCGATTCCCAGGACAGGAACATGACGACATGCCCCTCGTCGCCCAGCCTGACAATAATGTCTCCCGGTTTTAAGTCTTCTCTTGCCACAGCGGTGCCGCAGCCGGCCAGTCCGTCGGTGCTCTCCGCCTGAAGCCTCTTTCCCAGCGCCGACCAGTATACCCAGCTGATCCATCCCGAGCAGTCCAGTCCCTTCATCGTGCGGCCCTTCTCATCGGCATCCACCAGGGAGCCAAAATGATTCCCATCGTAATCCGGCGCCGACGGCTTTCCGCCCCAGTAGTACGGGACTTTTCCCACAGAAGACAGGGCGTAGCGGATCAGGCGCCTTCGTTCCAGAGAGGTATCCGCAGGAAGAAGGCTTAAGTAGTATTCCGTCTCAGACTGCGAAAGCGGATTCGAAATATAGGTGGACGAAACCGTCAGTCCATAGGCAGCCTTCCAGTCCTGGGCAGCCAGTTCCCGTACCGCGTTTTTATGTTCCTCGGTCCAGCCGGGAAAAGCAGCTTCCTGTTCGGCGGCTGCCACTCCCTCCGCTATAGAGAACAGCGATTTTTCCGATGAAGAGGCGCCTGTAACAGCCGCAGTAATATGAAGGTCCACATGCCCCGGACACTTCGCCAGCGGCATTTTCTCTTCCTTGTCCGTTTCCTCTTCCTTATCCGTTTCCTCTGCCGTTTCTGCCTCAGCGGCTTTAGATGCTTCCATCAGTGCGATTCCAGGGCCGATCTCCGCTTTGGTCTCCTGTTCCACGGCTTCAGCCGCTCCTTCCGCCATTCCACTCCCTGTCCCGTTGTCTTCTCCAATAGCCGTTGCCTCTGAAGCAGACGGCACTCCCGGCCCAATCTCCGCTGTTTCCGGCGTCGCCTGTGAATGATCTGAAGCGGAGGCACCCGCAGTCCCGTCCGCTCCGCTCTGCGCCTCCTCAGAGCCTGTCAAACCGTCTCCTGATGCATTCTCCGGGTTCTCTCCCGAACCGGCGGTTCCTGCTGCCTCAGAGGCTTCCGTATCACCGGACGCCTCCTCCAGACAGCCGTCACAGTAATACACCTCTCCGATGGAATAATGAATCGAGTGAGACTTGTCCCAGAGATTCAGCACGTAATTCAGAAAGGCATCACTGTCCTCAGGGTCCGTGTAATAAAAGTATGTATTTGCCATGGCCATGATTTCCTTGATATTTGAATCAGCCATAATTCTGTTTCCATTTTCATCAGTAAAGACCATGTCGATGCGCGACCACTCGGAGAGCAGCCAGCTGTCAGGATTGTCCTCTGTCTGCGATTCATCAAGCGGATTGCAGAGTCCCCGCACACGGTCTGCGGGAAGTCCCAGCTTTGCAGCAGCTTCTGCCGGCTTCCGGTTGGATAAATCATAGATGGAGGCCAGCCATTCCGAGTCTTTTACAGATAATTCACGGAGGATCTGCCCCGCCAGACTGTTCTGCGCATCCGTGCGGTCTGCGCCCTCCGGATAGAGATAAGCCAGATTCAGCGCAGCAAGAGAAGGCGAAAATACTTCTTCCGCCTCCGTCTCCGGCACAGTTTCCACCGGCTTTGTTTCCTCCGGCACGACAGGCGGTCTGGAGACCACAGGCCGCGCCGGTTTATTTTCTGGTATATCATAGGATGAAAGATAAGACTGGGCCCCCGCATGAATCGCGGTTCCCACAAGAGCCATAAAAATGGCGGATATAGTCTGGTTTCTGACGGTTCTGTTTCGTTTCATCGGTTTTCATCTTCCTGTTATCGTTTCTAAAGTAAGAATATACCATATTGCCCCGTCAAAAAACAGAGAAAAAGAATTAATTGTTTATTAAGATTCAGTGTCGGCTCATCTCGCGCACCACGCGCAGCGCCACATCCGGGTAGTTGGTGATCATGGCGGCGATCTTCTGCTCCGCAAGGACCCTCATGGCCCCTTCCTCGTTCACAGTCCACACGTGGAGCGGCAGTTTCTTCTCCTTTGCCTCCTTGAGAAGCTTCCCGGAACGCAGGTGGTAGAGTGCCGGATGGAGCGCATCCACTCCCAGCTTCTTCCCGTAGGAAGCCACATGGATCCAGCCATCCGAATACAGAAGTCCTGTTTTGGCAGCCGGGTCCAGCCGTTTCACCTTTAAAAGGCTGGGATGGTGGAAGGACGAATAGATCACCCGGTCCTCCATTCCCATCTCCTTTACCAGCTTGACGGCAGCCTCTTCGATCCCCTTATAACGGACGATTCCCGTCTTCAGTTCGATATTTACGGTCAGCTTCGAAGGTTTGATAAGGGAAAGCACCTCTCCCAGCTCCGGAATCCTCGCATCCGCAAACTCCGGGTGCAGCCTGCTGCATCGGAACTTCTTTAACTCCTTCATCGTAAAATCTGCCACACAGCCGCTGCCGTCGCAGACCCGGTCGATGGTCTCGTCATGTATTACGGCCAGAGAGCCGTCCTTCGTCATCTGGATATCCAGCTCCACTCCATCCGCGCCCTGGCTGACCGCCAGTTCAAATGCCTCCAGCGTATTTTCCGGCGCATAGGCCGACGCCCCTCTGTGTGCCCAAACCTTCGTTTTCATCGTCCCGTACTCCTTTTCCTTACTCGTTCAAGAGATTGTAATCCTCAATGGATTTATTGATGTTTTCAGCCATCTTCGCCACCGTATCTTCCGGAGAAGTGCCGTTGTTTAACATATTTTCGATTTCTGTCTCCACGATCTGTCTCGCCTCTGGGAAAATGCTTAAGAGCGCCCCTGCTGACTGCGGTGTGGAATCATGGAGCTGGTCGATCGCCGTCTCAAACTGGGGATACTTCGCAATATTCTCCTGGAATACCGTCTCCTCATGTGCGGCCACGGTTACCGGGAAGTAACCGGTCTGGGAATTCCAGTAAGCCTGGCTGGCCGGAGAAACAAGGAATTTCACGAACTGCCAGACCGCGTTCTGTCTCGCCGGATCTTCGTTGTTCAGCGCCCAAAGGGAACCGCCGCCGATTGACACGCCGCCCTGGTCCTCGTCGCTCACCTTCGGGAAATAAGCGGTGCCCACTTCAAATTTGCCGTTTACGTCATTTAAGATCTGTTTTAACGAAGCGGTAGATCCAAGCGTCATAGCCGACTTTCCTGCGCTGAAATCAGCCAGTCCGGCATCTCCGCCGCGTCCCACATTAGGCGCATACCCCTGGTCTGCCAGAGCCTTCCATGCGGTAAGCGTCTTAACGCCCGCGCCGTTTTTGTCAAAATCGACTGCCGTTGCCGCCGCGGTTCTTCCGTTGCCGTTGTCCGCATAGTCCGCGCCCTGTTTGGAAGTAAACTGTTCAAAGAACCAGCCGTAAATTCCCAGGGAAATCACCTCTCCGGCACCTCCCTTTTCGAGAAGCCCGTCTCCCACAGCCGCAATCTTCGGCAGGCTGTCCGGAATCTCCGTGATTCCCGCCTTCTCAAACATGTCCTTGTTATAATAGAGAATCGGAGTAGAGGAATTAAACGGCATGGAGTAAAGGACGTCATCCACCGTATAGTAGGCCGCGATATTCGGTTCTACCTGGCTTAAGTCCCATCCTTCCCCGTCGATCAAATCCTGCATGGGGACCACCCAGCCGGAATCGATCATGAACCGGGTGCCAATGTCATAGATCTGAACGAGGTCGGCCCCCATACTGCCGATCTGGGCGCTCTTAAGCTTGTTGATCGCATCGTCATAGCTGCCCTGGTACTGGGCTTCCACGGTGATTTTGTCTGTGTTCTCCTTATTAAACTGCTCCACCAGAGTATTGATCGCCTCACCGTTCACGCCGCCCATGGAATGCCAGAAGGTGATGGTCACACCACCCGCCTTATTTTCTGCCGCGCTGCCCTTCACCGCCTCTGTTCCCGCAGCCGTATCCTGTGCCGTCGTATCACTTTCTTTCGTTCCTGTCTGGCTGCTGCAGCCTGTCACGCTTCCTGCGGCCACCATAAGGGCCATGCAGGCAGCAATTGCATTTTTCTTCATTCTTATTCCTCCAGAATTTTCTTTCTTATTTTATCTG
The DNA here is from genome assembly GCF_014288005.1 of Hungatella hominis. Classification (NCBI taxonomy): domain Bacteria; kingdom Bacillati; phylum Bacillota; class Clostridia; order Lachnospirales; family Lachnospiraceae; genus Hungatella; species Hungatella hominis. The sequence goes on along the minus strand of NZ_JACOPB010000005.1, from coordinate 124,968 downwards.
CATCGGGATTGCCGTGCGCCTCACTTGGCGCCGGTCTGTCAGTACCGAAGTCCGGCGGCACTAGCCTTTGACGGCACCCGAAAACATTCCATGGATCAATTGTTTCTGTCCGATCAAAAATACCGAAATGGACGGTATAATGATCATCACCACGCCGGCAATCATCATGGATATGGACTGGGAATCCACACTGTCCAGCATTCCGATTCCGATCTGTACGGTCCGCATGGAATCAGAGCCGGTAACCAGCAGCGGCCACATATACATGTTCCAGGCGTTGATAAAGGTATAGACCGCCATAGCTCCGATCGCCGCTTTCGTAAGCGGAATCAGAATCCGGAAAATGAATTTTATATTCGAGCATCCGTCGATCTTCGCCGATTCATACAGTGAAATGGGAAACGTCATATAAAACTGACGAAACAGGAAGATCCCCATGGCCGATGTCAGGTACGGGATAATCAGCACCTGATAGCTGTCCAGCCATTTGAGACGGCTGACGGTTAAGTAATTGGATATGATGGTGGCCTCGCCCGGTATCATCATCGTCGCCATGACGATCATGAACAGGACATTTTTGCCTTTAAAGTCTAAAAAAGAGAAGGAAAATGCCGCCAGAGAGCAGGATATGATCTGCCCGAAGGTAATTGCGCCAGCCACGATAAACGAGTTGAGAATAAACCGTCCCAGCGGAATTTTTCTCATGGCCTCCTTAAAATTATCCATGGTGGGACTCGACGGAAACAGATTGAGTTCCGTGGTGAAAAGCTCACTGGAGGGCATAAAAGCGATGCTCACTGCGTAGAAAAGCGGCAGCAGGATCACAAAAGCCGCCACGATGTTGACAGCTACCAGCGCGGTCCGTTCCACTCTTCTTTTGATCAGTGCCTTCTGATTGGCCTCCTGGTAGAGTCTGGCGATCTCCGCCTCGCTCATTTTGTTTCTCTCTACAGTTATGGTAGAATCCATCAGTAGTTTACCCCCTTCTTCTCCAGCCGGAACATGCACAGCGTGAGAATCATAATGATGCCGAACAACAGAACCGACTGCGCCGCCGCACCGCCGAACCGGTAGTTAAAGAACGCATCCCGGTAGATCGAATATACGATTAAGTTGGTGGATTCTCCCGGGCCGCCCTGTGTCAGGACCTTGACCTGGCCAAAGGACTGAAAGGCCTGAATGATATTGACCACCAGCGTATAAAACAGAATGGGGCTGAGTCCCGGCAGTGTCAGATGAAAGAATTTGGCCCACGCACCGGCGCCATCCACGGACGCCCTTTCGTAGATCGATTCATCGATATTGCTGAGTCCCGCACTAAAATACAGGAAATTGATCCCGCTGTTCAGCCATGCGGTCACAAGAGCCACACAGAGAAGCGCATATTTCGGATCACTGATCCAGTTGATATTAAGTCCCGTCAGCTTGTTTACAATGCCGATGGACGGGTGAAGCATAATTTTGAAGATCATGGCTGCCGAACTGGAGGCGATCGCCATAGGAAGCGCATAGGCTGTGCTGAAGACCCGGATTCCCGGAAATGTCTTATTGCACAGCAGGGCCGTAAAGAGTCCCAGCAGCATGCTTACAGAGACCACAATCGCCACGAACACACCCGTTACCACGAGGCTGTTTAAAAATGAGGAGGACGTTAATAAGTCCTTATAGTTTCCGGCTCCCACAAAGAGCCTGGCCTGCCCCATTTTGTTCGTTTTATAGAGGCTTAAATAGATGGTCTTGAAAAAGGGATAGAACAGGAAAACCGCGAAAACCGCCAGAGCCGGGACGAGATAGGCGTATGGGCCGGCCTTTTTTACCATTGCTTTCACTTTCATTGGAATACTCACTCCTTACAGATAGAATAAAGAGTCCGTTTTGCCGGACTCGCGCGCCGGAGCGCGGTCGCTTTAGCGGCCATATTTCCTCAGCGCGTAGTGCGCATACCCCGGAGGGCTTTCATTTCATAGGAGAAACTCCCCTATGAAATGAAATATTTTCTTCTGTCTCCATGTCAAACAGCTTGATGCGGTCCATGTCGACAAAGACCGTCACCGTGCTTCCCGGTTCCGCTTTGAAATCCGGTTTTGTACGGACGCAGAGCTCATTTCGTCCGCAGTTTCCATAGAGAAGCTGTTCGGCACCCAGCATTTCCTTGATTTCCACTTCCAGCGGAAGCGCATTTTCCCCGGGTCCCGTCTCATGAAAGTCTTCCGGCCTGATTCCCAGATACACCCGTCTTCCCAGGTATCCGCCTTCGATCAGCCGGGAGGCGCACATACGGTTTACATACAGTCTGCTGCTGCCAAATTCCAGGCAGACTCTCTCATCGCGCCGTTCCACCCACGCCGGCAGAAAATTCATCGCCGGAGAACCGATAAAACCAGCCACAAATTTATTCACAGGATTTAAATATAGATCCCCGGGGGCGGCAGCCTGCTGAATCTTGCCACTCCTCATAACGACAATCCTCGTCCCCAGCGTCATGGCCTCCACCTGATCGTGAGTCACATAGATCACGGTAGCGCCCAGTTCCCGGTGCAGCTTCGAGAGTTCCACCCTCATCTGCGACCGCAGCTTTGCGTCTAAGTTGGAGAGAGGTTCATCCATGAGGTACGCCTTCGGCTCCCTTACAATCACGCTGCCGATCGCCACTCTCTGCTTCTGGCCTCCTGACAGCGCGTGTGGTTTTCTGTCCAGCAGATGGGCGATATCCAGGATTTTTGCGGCCTGCCTCACCCGTCTGTCGATCTCCTCCTTCGGTGTCTTCCGCACCTTCAGCCCAAAGGCCATGTTCTGATACACCGTCATATGAGGGTACAGCGCGTAGTTCTGAAACACCATGGATAAATCTCTGTTTTTTGGTTCCAGCATGTTGACCAGCTGACCGTCAATCCAGAGCTGACCGGAGGAAATGTCCTCCAGCCCGGCGATCATGCGGAGCGTCGTCGACTTCCCGCACCCCGACGGTCCCACCAGAATCAGGAACTCTTTATCCCTGATATCGAGGTTCACATCCTTCACCGCCTCAAAACCGTTCTTATAGGTTTTGCACACATTTACTAACGATAAACTCGCCATAATATTTCCTTCCTTTTCTTTCCGGTATGCTCTAATTTTATAAGGGCAAAGTAAAATGAAAAAGAAAGTTTTGGTAAAATGGTTGTAAACCTTCTATTGACGCACAAAGTTGTTCGGGATATAATAGACTAAATTTATGAGGAGGCATAAATTCCAATAGCAAAGCTAAGCGCCATGCACCTGTAAGTACGAGCGTGAACGGTGAAGACCGGTACTGAAGGTTAACGAGGAGAAGAGTTTATCGAAGAATTCGGCGGATGCTCTTCCATGCCATCCGGGCGTGTATCCTGAACGAAATATGCGGGTAACCGCAAAACAAACGCGCAGGAACCGGACTGATACGACAGAACAGCATAACAGACTAAAATGACAGACTGACAAACTAAATTAAAACCGAAGCTGAAAAAGCTGCCGTTCTCAAAGACGAGAAACAGACAGTCTCTTTTTTGTGCGGCCTTTTTTTCAGAAAAACTGAGAGGAGATCAACAACTATGTGTGGAATTATTGGTTATACAGGACCCCTGGACTCTAAAAAGATACTTTTAAACGGACTTACCCAGCTGGAATACCGCGGGTATGACAGCGCCGGAGCCGCGCTTTGCATGGAGAACTCCCACATCTGCCTGGTTCGCCGGACCGGCAAGGTGGCAAACTTAAAGGAGACGATGGAACGGATCACAGACGTCTCCCACTGCGGCTTAGGCCATACGAGATGGGCGACCCACGGCGGTGTGACAACACAGAACACCCATCCCCATCAGGCCGGAAAAGTCACTCTGGTCCACAACGGGATCATCGAGAATTACCATCAGCTGACCGAACAGTTTCACCTGGAAGCTAAGCTTCATTCTGAGACGGACAGCGAGGTGGCCGCCTGGGTGCTCGACAGCCTCTACCAGGGAGACCCGCTGGAGGCCATCACCAGGCTTGTGGCCCTGATTAAGGGCTCTTACAGCTTCTGTATCATGTTCGAAGACTACCCGGGAGAGATTTATGCCATCCGGAACGTAAGCCCTCTCGTAGCGGCTTACACGCGTTCAGGCTCCTTCGTGGCCTCGGACTTAACCGCGCTCATCCCTTATACGAGACAGTATTTTGTCGTCCCTGAAGACCATATCGTGCGTCTGACCTCCTATAAGGTCCACCTTTACAACCTGCAGCGCCATGAAGAGATGCCGGAACTGATGGAAGTGAACTGGAACATGGATGCCGCCATGAAAAACGGCTTCCCCCATTTCATGCTGAAAGAAATCCACGAACAGCCGGAGGCGCTGCGAAACACCATACTACCCCGTCTGAGCAAGGGGCTGCCCGATTTTACCGACGATCAGATCCCGGATGACATATTCACTTCCTGCTCCCAGATTCACATCGTGGCCTGCGGCACCGCCATGCACGCCGGGATGGCAGCCAGGAGCATGATGGAGCCCCTTCTTCGAATCCCGGTCACGGTGTCGGTAGCGTCGGAATTCCGTTACGAGGAGCCGCTGATCGGCGAAGACACCCTCGTCATCATCATCTCTCAGTCCGGAGAGACCATTGATACGCTGGCCGCCATGCGTCTGGCGAAGAATTACGGCGCGGCCGCCTTATCCGTCGTCAATGTAAAGGGATCCACCATCGCCAGGGAGAGTGATTACACGCTCTATACCCATGCAGGCCCTGAAATCGCCGTAGCCAGCACGAAAGCCTATTCCGTTCAGTTGGCCGCCCTCTATATGATTGGCTGCCGTATGGCCCTCGTACGGGGCAAATACAGTGTCCCCCAGGCCACCGAGTTCATGAAGAAGCTGCTTAATGCCATTCCCGCCATGGAGTCCATGATCGCTCAGAAAGACTCCATCAAGGCTCTGGTCACACATTTAATCAACAAATCCGATGCATTTTTCATCGGCCGGGGACTGGATTACGCCTTTTCCCTGGAAGGCGCGCTGAAGCTGAAGGAAATCTCCTATATTCACGCGGAAGCCTATGCGGCCGGCGAGCTGAAACACGGCACCATCGCCCTGATCACAGAGGAAGTCCCTGTCATCGCCATCGCCACACAGGAAAAAGTATTTGCCAAAACCATCTCCAACATCCGCGAGGTCAAGGCCCGCGGCGCCTTCGTGATTCTCATCACCAGGGAGGACGCCGTCTTAGATGGAGGAGTCGCCGATATTCATATCCGCATTCCGAAGATTGGGGACCGTTTTACCGTCTTCCCTATCGCAGTCGTGCTCCAGCTGATCGCCTACTACGCCTCCACCGGCAAGGATCTCGATGTGGACCAGCCGAGAAATCTGGCAAAATCCGTTACCGTAGAATAAGAGCGAAGAACGGCCGCAGGATCACTTATTGATCCTGCGGCCGTTCTCCGTTCTTCCCGCGAGCTGCGGGGGTTTTTATTCCCTGATGCCCTCGTTTCCGGGACCCACATCGGTTGGTTTAAGTATTCTTATTCAGCCACTCCTGCTTGGTTTCCGCGAATGCACGAATCATCTTCACTACACCGTCAACGCCTACCGCGCTGCGGTTGATGCAGAGATCGTAGCTTCTCGTATCGCCCCACTTCTTGCTGGAGTAGTAATTATAGTAGCTTGCACGCTTTTTATCGGTCTTCACCATGATATCTTTTGCCTTTGCATCATCCACATTATAAAGCTTCTTCAGGGAAGCGATGCGGTCCTCGTCGCTGGCCGTGATAAATACGGACACTACCTTCGGATAATCGGACAGCGCATAATCGGCGCATCTTCCGACGATCACACAGGACTCCTGATCTGCCAGCTGTTTGATGGTATCAAACTGTGCAAGAAATATTTTATGATTAATCGGCATATCCATATAGCCGGACGTCGTATATCCCATGGAATAGGTATCCATTACCAGGGAATACAGAAAGCTGTTGGTCGGCTTTTCGTCATGAGTTTCAAATAATTCCTCGCATAAACCGCTGTTCTTGGCTGCCAGTGCCAGCAATTCCTTATCATAGCACTTTACGCCCATCTCCTCGGCTAACTTCTGTCCGATGATCTTACCGGAACTACCGCATTGTCTTCCTATTGTAATTACTAAATTTCCGCTCATATAGACCGCTCCTTCCAGTTATCTTATACGCCTATTATACATCAAAATTTCAGAAAAATCTATATATTTATTGATTCTTAACAGTTTCTTTAAAAATACCACCCAGAAAGAGTTCTAGGTGGTACGTAATTTTCTTAATAATTCTTCAAAATACTCCGGCAGCGGGGCCATAAATTCCATATATTCCCCGGTTCTCGGATGCACGATTCCCAGCACGCCTGCGTGCAGTGTCTGTCCCGTAAGCTTATAGGGACACTTGGACGGACCGTATACCGCGTCACCCAGAAGCGGGTGGCCGATACTCGCCATGTGAACGCGAATCTGATGGGTACGTCCCGTCTCCAGCCGGCACTCCACATACGTAAACTGGCGGAAACGTTCCAATACCCGGTAATGGGTCACGGCTTCGCGGCCATTCTTCTCATTGATGCACATCTTTTTTCGGTCCACCGGATGGCGGCCGATGGGCCCGCTTATGGTCCCCTCGTCGTCCCTCATCACTCCATGGGCAATGGCGTAGTATTTCCTCGTAATGGAGTGCACCTTCAGCTGCTCCGCAATGGAGTTGTGCGCCATATCGTTCTTGCAGACGATGAGAACACCGGTCGTGTCCATGTCGATGCGGTGAACGATTCCCGGTCTCATCACGCCGTTGATACCGGATAAATCCGCCCGGCAGTGGGCCATCAGCCCGTTTACCAGCGTACCGCTGTAATGCCCTGCGGCGGGATGCACCACCATCCCCTTCGGTTTATTAATTAAAATAATATCGGAGTCCTCATACAGGATATCCAGTTCCATCTCCTCCGGAACGATTTCGGGCTCTACCGCCTCGGGAATCTCCAGCTCGATCAAGTCTCCGGCCGCCGTCTTGTAGCTGCTCTTAACCGGCTTTCCGCCCACAAAAACTGCCTCTGTCTTCAGCAGCTTCTGAAGATAGGACCTGGAGATATCGGGGCATTGCTCCGATAAGTATTTATCAATCCGTATGGCTTTCTCGTCCTCTCCTACCGTAAACTGCTGTTTCAATCCGCTTCCCTTTCCTTCCGGCCTGACAGGCAATTCAAATCCTCTTCTTTATACAGAAACAGGAACAGCAGGATAAAGATAAACATGGACACCGTCACATAGCAGTCCGCCACGTTGAAGATGGGGAAATCAATCAGCTTGAAATACAAAAAGTCCACCACATAGCCCCTCGTTAACCGGTCGATCATATTGCCAACTGCGCCGGCAGAGAGAAACATGGCGATCAAATGCAGCGGCAGATACTTCTTCGTAGCCGGCATACGGCTTATGGAGTACACAGCCGCGGCCACCACAATCACAGCGATAATCAGGAAAAACCACTGTTTTCCCTGGAGCATCCCGAAGGCCGCGCCGCGGTTTTCCGAATACAGGAATTCGAATACCCCATCCCATATGACGTAGGCCGGCCGGTCCATCAGATGACCCGCCGCCAGCAGCTTCGTCCACTGGTCCAGACCGATTGCCGCCAGAAATCCTATGATAAGTCCTGTAACAAGTTTTGCTTTCTGTTTCATGTATGTCTCCTTATGCCAAAATGCGTGAAAGTCCCGCATTCATTTCATCATCCGTTACGGTCTTGTCAATATAAGCTTTTCCTACCTCTTCCAGCAGAATAAAGCGGATCGTCCCGGAATCCATCTTTTTATCACTCTTCGTCGTTTCAATGATCTCATCTGCAGAAAGTCCGCTGACCGTGAGGGGCATGCCGAAACGCGCCATCATCTCTTTTAACCGCAGCAGTTTCTCCTCCGCCATCGTACCTCTGACAGCAGAGATTCCCATGGCCGCGATACAGCCCAGTCCCACACAGTGGCCGTGCATCAGCTTAAAATCAGCCAGCTTCTCGATTGCATGGCCCAGCGTATGGCCGTAATTAAGCAGCGCCCGTTCTCCCTGCTCCGTCGGATCCATTTCCACGACATCGCGTTTAATCCGGTTGCTGACCAGGACCATCTCCTCACAGACGGACAGATCCCTCCGGCCGATCTCCTCCCCATGCTCTCCCAGCCACTCATAGTATGCCGCATCCTTAATCAGGCCATGCTTGATGATCTCTCCCATACCGGAAGAAAACTGCTCATCCGTAAGGGTCTTCAGCGTGGAAATATTCGTATAGACCAGCTTCGGCATATGAAAAGCGCCGACCATGTTCTTGTAGGCGTCAAAATCAACCCCGGTCTTCCCTCCGATGCTGGAATCCACCTGCGAAAGAAGGGTGGTGGGAACCTGAATAAAGGAGATTCCCCTCAAATACGTCGCGGCCGCAAAGCCGCATAAATCTCCTACCACGCCGCCGCCCAGGGCCAGCAGATAATCGTGGCGGTCAAACTTTTTTAGGATCAGGGTCTCATAGAGATCCTTTACTGTATTTAAGTTCTTATTCTCCTCCCCTGCCGGGAATATAAAATGCTCTGTCTTCCGGCAGCAGGCCGAGGCAATCCGTTCCACCTCCTCAAGGTAGAGCGGGGCCACGTTGGAATCCGTGACGACGCAGATCTTCCGGTCCTCCAGATTCATCCTGCGCAGCTCTTCCTCCAGCTGACCGAAGGATTGTTCCATTACAATATCGTATACTTTTCTTCCATCCATATGTACCGGAATTCTTTTCTCCATATTACGGTTCCTCCAAAGTAAAATAGAAAGCAAACAATCTTCCTTCCTGACGGTCCCCGTCACGAAAAATCCCGCGGCGCCGGCAGGCCGGTGGTTGGAAGATTGTCTGCTTGTACTATACCTAAAATCTGATTGTCTTTTATCGTCATGGCTACAGACGAAGATTCATTCCGCCCATATCCAGCGTACCATTATTCAGCAAGTCTTGAAAATCACCGGAAAGCTCTACGGATTCCGGAGTTGCTATAAATATGTAATTCGAGATCTTCTGCAGATTGCCGTTCATAGAGTATGTCGCACCCGATGTAAAATCGATAATTCGCTGTGCCACTTCCGTATGGATTCCTTCCATATTCAGCACAACTGCTTTTCCAGCCAGCATATAATCACAAATCTCTTTGGCATCCTCGATGGACGTCGGCTTCACCATGGAAACTTCCATCATGGAGCGCTGTTTCATCGGTACTACCTTTGGAGAACGTGATAGAAAGCGCGGCTTCTGATCGTACTCTTCATCGTCATCGTAATAATCATCTTCATCTTTTTTGGCAAAGAGTCCTTTTCTGGCAGGTCTGTCATCTTCATCTTCGTAATCGTCATCTAAGTAGTAGTCATCCTCTTCATCGTCACCGTTTAAATGCACACTCTCCAGCAATTTGCTAATTATGCTCATCCTTCATTCTCTCCAATCTTATATCTTGTACCAAAAATGCCGGTACCGACTCTTACCAGAGTTGCTCCTTCCTCTATCGCTACTTCATAGTCTCCGGTCATACCCATTGAGAGCATACTCATAGTAACATTATCAATGTTTTTCCCGCGCATGTCAACATAAAATTGATATAATTTTTTAAAAATTGGCCGATTTTCTTCGGAATTATCTACAAAAGGCGCAATTGTCATCAATCCCTGAATATGCACATGGGAAAATGCCGCAATTTCTCTCAGCGCCTGCTCCGTTTCCTCCAGGCGGAAGCCGTATTTGCTCTCCTCCTCCGCCACATTCACCTCCAGCAGAATGTCCGCGGTAATGCCCTTTTTTGCTGCTTCCTCGTCGATCTGAGCCGCCAGCCTGACCGAATCCACACTGTGAATCAGGACGGTCTTGTCCACCACCTGGCGTACCTTGTTTCTCTGTAAATGGCCAATCATATGCCAGCGGATATCTGATTCCAGCACCTCGTGCTTTTCACACAGCTCCTGAACCTTGTTTTCTCCAAAATCGCGGATTCCTGTCCCGTACGCTTCTTCAATCATGGAAACCGGCTTCGTCTTGCTGACCGCTACCAGCGTCACTTCCTCACGGCTTCTTCCCGCCCGTCTGCAGGCCTCTGAAATACGTCTTTCTACCTCTTCCAGATTTTCTTTTACCATATTGTAACACCTCTTTACTGATAGATTAATTCACCTTCACTGACTGTCGACGCATCCAGCACGATGTGGTCGTATACAGCCAGACCATAAGTCATATTCTTCTTAATTGTATAGTATTCGTCGTTGGACGCCAGCACATCGATCTGCTTAAACACGGCATAGCCCTTATTGATGTTGTACACACCTTTCAAGGACGCGCTCGCCCCGATCTGGTAGCGGTCTGTGGAATCCGGCTTCACGATGTAATCGCCTGCGTTAAAGCCGTTCTCTCCGCCCATCTCGATATAGTAGTTGTCCTCCTCGGAATAATAGATCGTCGTCGGAACAAATACCACAGAACTTCCCGATTCCGAATAGACTTCTTTATTAAATCCGCTTTCGGAGCTGTCGCCCCCCTGGGTTAAGTACTCCATGGGAACGAGATAGAAATCCTTCGTCGTCACGGCGCTGGCGGGAATCTTAAGCCCGTCCACCTTATCGGAAATAATCTCAAAGTCCACGTAACGGTCTGAAGCGAACTGGACCATATATTTATCAAAATCCAGTTTGCCGTATGGCTTTCCGTCCGTTCCGGTAAGCATGGAAAAGCTGCCTGTGGCTTTTAAATCATGACCGGAAAATGTGACCGTCAGGCTTGTCTTATCCCCATAAGTCTTCACATCATCGTCACTCAGCGGAAATACCACGGACCACTGATCCGACGTGATCATCTTATAGACAGGAATCCCCTTTTCAATCAGATTTCCTGCTTTTGTAATCGTCTTCGTATACTTGCTGCGGTCGAATACTGCCTCCGAAATTCCTGAGGCATTCAGGTTCTCATAAGAGTCCACTCCGTAGGACACGACACCGGCCTCATCGGCCCGCACCTGCTGAAAATTAAATCCCGCCTCATCAAGGAGGCTTCCAGCGTTATCGAGCGCATTAAAATTCATGTATTCCATCACGTCCGCTTCCAGCGTATACTTCGTATCGTAAACCGAGTTAAAACGGTTGTCGTCGTACGTAAGGCTGAATACAGTCAGCTGTTTCTTTAAATCAGCCAGATTCTCCGCTGTCAGTGTGACATTTTCTTCTGTATTTTCTTCCAGGAATGATGCGATATTTCCTGTTTCATCAATGGAATAGATCCGCGTTCCCACCGACGCCCTTTTTCCCTCCCGGATATAATAATTGATGTATCCGGAGCGGTCGGCGGTCTTCACCTCTTCCTCTCTCAAAATAATACCGGTATAATCGGTATTATTCACGATGCTTCCTTCCTGTACTTCATAGAACTGGATCTTGTCCCTCCGTATGTAGGTATAGACGCTGAACACCATATAAACAAAAATCAATGCGAAGATGATCATTCCGACATTAATATGAAGCGGCTTCCGGTATTTAATGATCTTCTTATTCTTTTTTTTCGGGGCCGCCTCCTTCTTTCGGGGCCTTACCTTCTGTTGTGCCAAGAGAGCGCCTCCTTTCCCTTCTAGTTATTATAAGAGTAAAATGCAAAAAGTTCAAGTGAAAGATATGCGGAAGATACGCGGACGCGGCTTAGGCTGTGAGGAAAGGAGCCATGGAGCGGGCGGGGAGCTTTGGCTCATGTTACCTCGGGGGATGTGTCTAAGCCGGGAGAGGCCATTCCACAGGGGGATCGGGCCTGGAGACTGCCCCCGAGGTAACATGAGCCAGGACTTCGACCGTCCCCCGCCGCTCTTCCGGCAAGCCTCCGACACGTCCGCGTCCTTCCGCCAAAAAAACAAAAAAACGCATCTGACTCCCGCCAATACTTTCAGCGTTAGTCAGATACGTCCCTCTTTTGTTTATGTATGATTATAATGAAACAATCACATCGGCCTGCGCGTTCTCAGGCAGATTCTCCGCGTCCATGGATACGCTGAGAACGAAGGTCACGTGATACTTTTCACCGATTCTTTCCAAAGTCGTGATGGTGTCTGTAATATCTTCACCTTCTAAACAGGACAGTTTTAAAAAGCTGTCTAAAAACATCATTTCCAAATCGTGATCCTGTGAAATGATTCCACAGATAAAACCAATAAATCCTTCACTCGATTTAATCGGGTACTCATTGACATTAATGAGACGAATCTTGTTGCTTAACTCATACATGTGCTTGGAACTCTTGTCTAAATAGACGATGGATCCCTTGGAATCCCTGATGGCGGAATTGGCCCTATCCAACAGATGTTTTGTCTTCCCCTTACCCTTTTTTCCTGCTATTATCTGCACCATAGCGATCTCCTCCTTGAGTTATATGATTTGTATAAAAAGTCTATTAATATTAAAGTAATTATAGTACAAATCCCCATAAAACGCAACGACTAATCTACAATTTTATTCAATATATTTGACATATTATCGTAAAGGCCCGTTCTATCAGGGGCTTTTAAGACAACGGAAATATATTCCATCCCTGAAGAGCCGCTGCTGCCCATGATCAGACAGCTTCCCGCAGCCTTTGTCGTGCCTGTTTTGCCGCCCAGCGCAGTCAGTCCTTCCGGCATATCCCGCTCACCAGTCATATACCAGTTGCTCTGCTTCCAGGTCTTTGTCAGCGTATCTCCCGAGGCCGTCGCGTAGACAGCGTCATAGGATGACGTACCGATCACCTTCCTGAAATCAGGATATTTCATGGCTTCATTGAAAATCAGATACAGATCGTATGCGGTCGTATAGTGGTTTTCATCGTTTAAGCCATGGGGATTGACGAAATGAGTCCCTGTCGCTCCCAGCTTTCTTGCCTCTTCATTCATACGGTCGGCAAACTTCTCAATACTGCCATCCATGTGGACTGCAATCGCAGCGCCGGCGTCATTGCCGGAAGGCAGCATAAGACCGTAGAGCAGCTGCTCCATAGTCAGTTTATCGCCTGGTTTGATGCCGCATAAGGTCGCACCGCTCTCCGTAATCACCGCTTCCTCCGGTACCGTTACCTCATCGGACAGATTCCCGTATTTGATCGCCAGCAGAGCCGTCATCGTCTTGGTGATACTGGCCGGATACAGCTTTTCAAAGGGATTCTTTCCGAAAATCACCGTTTTATCCGACAGGTCAAAGACCGCCGCCGCTTCCGCGGTAACCGCCTGATCTGTGGATGGAGTGTCCGCCGTGACGACACAGAGATTATGTGCAAAACTCTCTGCCCTGTCCGATAGCGCAGTTCCTTCATAAAGAGCTGTCCTCTGCGTGAAGTCATAGGGATTATCCAGTTTTTTGAAGCTGGAGCAGCCCGACAGCATGGTCACGCATAAAAACGCGCAGCCGGCTTTCATCGTAATTTTCTTCTTCACTTACAGACTCCTACTTATACATCTCACGCCACTCTAAGTCACCGCGGTCCAGAGACTTGATTAAGAGCTCTGCAGTCGCCAGGTTTGTTGCCAGCGGGATATTGTGCATGTCGCAGGTTTTCATGATATTAACGAGATCCGGCTCATGAGCCTTTGATGAGAGCGGGTCTCTCAAAAAGATCACCAGATCGATCTCGTTGTGCTCGATCTGGGCTCCCAGCTGCTGCTCACCGCCTAAATGACCAGCCAGATACTTATGGATATTTAAATTCGTGACCTCTTCAATCAGACGGCCAGTGGTCCCTGTCGCGTACAGGGTGTGCTTGCTTAAAATCCCCCGGTAGGCGATGCAGAAGTTCTGCATCAGTTTTTTCTTTGAATCATGTGCAACTAATCCTATATTCATAACGATATACCTCCTTAATAATTACCAATTTTGCGTTGCAATCCAACATTCAGAACAAGGCCCATCCCGATAAAGATACTGATCAGGGAACTGACTCCCGAGCTGATAAACGGAAGCGGCAGGCCGGTATTGGGGAAAATCTGTGTCGCTACGGCGATGTTGGCAAATGCCTGAAATCCGATAAGCGCCGCCATGCCGGTGCAGATCAGCCGCCCCGCCATGTCTCTGGATTTGTACGCCAAGCGCAGACATTCAAATACGATGAGACCGAAGAGCACAATGACGGTTACCCCGCCGATAAAGCCCAGCTCCTCTCCGATAATTGCAAAGATGAAATCTGTCTCTCCGGTGGTGCCCAGCCAGTTTCCATCCTTTACGGATGCGATAGTCGTATTAAAAAGTCCCTTCCCCTGAAGCTGTCCGGAACTGATTGCCATGATAGAATTCTTCTGCTGATACATATTCTCCGCGTACTGTTCCGCATGCGGATAGATCCACGCCAGAATACGTCTCGCCTGGTAATCGTGGATAAAGGGGATCAACCCCTGCGTCAGCAGATAGATAAACAATGCGCCTGCAGGTATGGCAACCGCAAGCACGCCGCCAATCCAGCGGTAACTGATGCCGGCTGTATACACCATACAGAGTATGATGACAATGACAACCAGACTGGTGGATAAGTTCGGCTCCGCGAAAATAAGGCCGATGGGTATTACGGCCAATATGGCCGCGATCCCCACCATAACAGGCATATTCATCTTTTCCTGATATTTATTCCAATACCAGGAAAAGAATACAATAAGCCCGATCTTCACGAATTCGGAAGGCTGTATCCGTCCGATACCCGGAACGTCGATCCACCTTGTGGCTCCGCCTGCCGTGTGACCCATCACCAGCACCGCACCTAAAAGAAGGATGCATACTGCGTAATCCAGCGCATATAAATTAATAATTCTATGATAATCGATGATGGAAAGCCCTATGGCCAGGGCAAATCCCACCAGGATACCGATTATCTGTTTTGTAACCGTCGAGGAATCCTGTCCGGATGCGCTTGCAACCACGAGAATCCCAATGACGGATAACGCCACCATGTAAAGAACCAAACGGTAATTATAGTATTTAAAATTGTAGTCAAAAAACATAGTCAGTATATCCCCTTGTCAGGTATATCGCGAATAGGGATGTTCGCATAAAGCACCGGCATATAGCTGTCACAGTCCGGCTGCTTCATCTTCGTCATCTGTATCTCTATTCTGTCGGAATCAACATCCATGTATCTCGATATCACATGGATCATGTCGTCTTTTATCATCTGCATAACTTCAGGAGAACAGTCCGCCTTGTCCGCAACCAGCAAAAGTTTCAGACGATTTCTTGCAATCTCTCCTGAATTCTTCTTACGGAATACAGGAAACAGGCTCATCTCATCCCTCCTACGCTCTCTTCAAGAGGTTGGAAAGCTTAAAGAAAAACCCTCCACGCGCCGCCACATGAAGGAGCGGCACCGTTTCGCCGGTTATACGTTTGCAAATGTCCATATAAGCCTGTCCGGCCGGTGTTCCTATGCCAACCAGAGGTTCTCCCTGATTGGTGGATATGACGATATCCTCGTCATCCGGGACTGCGCCGATGATATCGATGGCCAGAATGTCCATCACGTCATCGAGGGACATCATATCCCCGCGTCTCACCATATCCATACGGATCCGGTTCACCACCAGATCGATGGTTTTCATGCCGGAGGCTTCCAGGAGTCCGATAATGCGGTCCGCATCACGGATCGCCGATACTTCGGGTGTCGTTACCACAAGCGCCCTGTCGGCGCCTGCGATGGCGTTCTGAAAACCCTGTTCAATGCCAGCCGGGCAGTCCAGAAGCACATAGTCGAACTCTTCCCGCAGATCATCAACAAGTTTCACCATCTGGCCCGGATTCACCGAGGTCTTGTCCCTGGTCTGAGCCGATGGAAGCAAAAACAGATTTGGATATCTTTTGTCTTTTATCAGGGCCTGCTTCATACGGCAGTTGCCTTCTACCACATCTACAAGATTGTAGACAATGCGGTTTTCCAGTCCCATGACCACATCTAAGTTCCTGAGTCCTATATCTGTATCGATAAGAACTACCTTTTTCCCCAGAATGGCCAGGCCGGTACCAACATTGGCAGAGGTTGTTGTCTTGCCTACCCCGCCTTTTCCGGAAGTAATGACAATGATTTCACTCATTTCATATCCTCCTGATTCAATCCATATTCTATTCTACATTAATTTTCGGAATATTTCCACACTTTTTTTCATTGGTTTGATAGAGACTTTATTTCCATCCAGTGAAGCGGTCATCGGTCCGCGGCCCAGCTTCTTCCCACGGCCGTCAAGCCGCGAGGTGCAGTCTGCGATGCGAAGCTGCGTCGGCGCCATGGTCAACGCCACAATCACAGCGCCCTCATTGCCCGCAACACCCGCGCATACGGTGCCGTACAGCGCGCCGAGAACGATCACGTTCCCCTTCGCCATAACCTTGGAGCCTCGTTCCACATCTCCGATGATAATGATGCTGGCTTCCGATTCCAGCGTCTCTCCGTCCTGTAAATTTCCTTTAAAGAATTGTCCCGTCTGGCAGGACAGTTCCATCAGTTTCTCATTCAGTGCTTTTTCGCAGCGTTCGATGCGGTTAGCGTCCGTATCAACGAGGCAGACGATCTCTAAATTGGAGTTCTCCATAATCTGGTTTACAACCGCAAATTCCTCTTCCGCCGTCAGTTTTCTTCCCTCCAGCGTCAGCGTCATCTGGGCCGAGCCCCAGAACTTCGTGTTGTCCCCGAACTTCCTGCCGATATCGGCAAGAAGCGTCTGAAACGGGACCTCCGGTTCCAGATAAACGGTCATACCCGCCTTGTTGCTTTTAATCACTACGGTATTATGCATCATATCCACCTGACCTTTTCTCTCACCCTTCTTAATCGCGAATCGTGACATTCGCCGCATCACGCGCACCGGCATTCAGGATCGATTCCAAATCAATCTCTCCATAATAGTACTGATACACGCTCTTTGCTATATTCGCGGCATTGGAAGCCGAATATCCGAACGGAATGTTCACGGTAACACAGATCTCCGGATTGTTATATGGCGCATAGGAAATAAAGAACGCATGGTTCGGCTTGTTTTTTGCCTCCTGGGCCGTACCGGTCTTGCCGGCGATCGGAACCTCCAAATCGGCAAACAGCTTCTTCGCCGTACCACTGGCGATAACTTCCCTCATTCCCTGCTGTACAGTATCCCACGTTGAATCCGCCGCGTCAATATGAGAAGAAATCTCAGGGGTATAATCTTTAATCAGATTACCTTCAGAATCGGTTGTCTTATCCAGTAAGCTGAGTTCGAATACATTACCCCTGCTGGCGATCGCCGCCACATATCTCGATAACTGTACATTGGTATAGGCGTGGTTACCCTGTCCCATGGCGGAACGCTCCGGGTCGATGTCTGAAATTTGAGGCTCCAGCTCGTCGATTTCCACGCCGGATTTATGATCCAGTCCGAACAGGGCTGCGTATTTATGCAGCTTATCCAGTCCGAGAGACGGAACGTAATTGCCGTCGGCATCCATGGACAGCCTGTGTCCAAGGTCCGCAAAGAAGAAGTTGCAGGAATTCTGAAGACCGCCAACCATGTTAAGCGGGCCGTGGCGTCCAGGATATATCCAGCACTTGATCGGCGTGTCGATCTCTTCATATCGTCCGGTACAGTCGATCGTATCCTCGATTCCGATTGCATTTTCCTCCAGTGCAGCAACGGCAGTAAGAGGTTTAAAAGTAGATCCGGGCGCCTTCTTGGCCTGTGTCGCATTGTTATATAACGGCAGTGACAAATCATTCTGAAGCTGGCTGAAATAGGCGCTGTCGCCGATCCGGTTATTATCGTAACCAGGATACGACACGAGGGCCAGAACCTCTCCGGTCTTGATATCCGTTACCACCACACCTGCGTTGCACGGAGCCAGCGCCAGCTGGGCTGGTGTGATCTCAAGAGTTGATATCTTTTTCATCAGAAATGCGTATGCGTCACCAGTCGCCTTAAGCTGGCTAATATCTTCCTCATTGTATTCCAGGATTCCCTGGTCAAACAGAGCCAGACAGAGTTCCTGTCCCGTGATGACATCGTCATTGATCAGATAACGGTAAATTCTCTTTGTAAAGTTCCGGTCTTCCTTCAGTTCAGCCAGCACATAATCCACCAGTGAACGAAATGTATCGTCGGCGTTGGAATATTTGGAATCAGTTTCCAGCTTCGTGGTATCCAGCCAGCCGTTTGCAATTCCATAATACAGGTAATCTCGCAGACTGATCTCGTCTGCTTTCCACGCCAGGTATTCCGTACTCGTCTTATCAATGAAATCTTCTTTTATAATTCCCACAGTCGGGCTCGCCAGATACGTATAAATATAATACATATAGGCCGCCAGGTCCTGATCCAGGTCCTTTAAGGAAGCCGGATGGCTGCTCATCAATTCATTTTGCAGTTCTGTAAAAATCTGATCTCTGGATGATAAGAATTTACTGTTAATATTCTTTTCAACATCAGATGCTTCCTCTGATTCGAAGTGCTTCAGGGACAGAATATTGTTGTTAATCAACTGGAAATATGCATCCTTTACAGGAATTTTCATATTAGATCCGTCTGTGGAACTTGTAATCTCCACATCCCCGTTTACAATGGTCTTTAGCAGAACACCGGCCAAAGACTGTTCAACCAGATGGTAAATACCTGTCTGCAGGCCCGCAATCTGTGTAAGATAGATGTCATTGCCAGCCTTAGATTCCGTTTCATTAAGAGTCTCCCTGACCCGTCCGCGGCTGTCCTTGTAAATTGTCTTACTGCCCTTCGTTCCCTGAAGTTCCTGTTCCATTGTAGCTTCGATCCCCGTCGTTCCCACAATATCATTTACATCATAGTCCGGACGGCTCTTTTTCAGTTCCTCTAGCTGGTCTTCCTGTACCTTGCCGGTATAGCCAATAATAGGGGCAAATGCGATACTGTCATTATAAGCCCGAATGGTAGTTTCCTCCACGTTGACTCCCGCCAGGTCCGCCGTATGCTCCAGAACATCAGCAACGGTTTCGTCCGAAACCTGGGTTGCCACTGTAGTCGCCTCGTATTTACGGAACGACATGAGACGAAGTGCATACTTGATATTGATGATGTCCAGCGCCTCCTGATCTGTCATGGTAACAGGATTTCCGTCGGAATCCTTCATCTCATTTAACTTAGCCGTGACACACGCTTTTTCAAACAGCTCTCTGGCCGAAATCGCGGAAGGATACTTGTTGTCTTCGTCATCTAACTCCTCCACACTCTTTAAGCCGTAATAATCCCGCAGAAAGCGTTTCCTGCCGGCCTCTGAGGAAGAGGTATAGATCATATCCCCATTGCTGTCAATGGCTACCTCAAACTTTCCCTGTACCGTCTCCCCATGCTTCTCCAGGATTCTGACCAGCCTTAGATACATGGCGTTCTGCTCTGCCGTGGTCTTATATTCCCCGGTGTCCTGAACGGTCACGGAATAAGCCAGCTTGTTATAAGCCAGCACCTTGCCGTTCCTGTCATAGATGTTGCCGCGTGTCCCCGCTGTGGTAAGGGTCTGCTCCGTCAGCTGCATATAATCGTTTAACGCCTGTTCTCCGTTTACGATCTGTAAATTAAACAGCTTATGGACGAGTCCTGCGTACATGGCTATACAGATGATTCCCAGCACCAGGAGTCTTGACGATGCAATTTTCTTCAAAAAGTCTTTTAAGATGTCTAATAAATCTCTAAACAATCGATGAATCTCCTCTTTTTTCTATCTCTTCCAGATGACGGTTGAACATCAGGAAAATGCGGTAAATAAGCAGTGTTGTCACCACCGTGAAAATGATCTCCGGCAGCATTAAGTTCATGAAGTAGTATCCGATTCCGAGACGTTTCCGGATCAGGAACCGGAACACATAAATATAAAGATTGTACGCCAGATCATTGAGCACGCTTAAAATAAGCGGCAGCGTAATGTAATCCTCATAATAGTATTTGGTACAGATGCCGTTTACATATCCCACGTAGATGAAAATAAGCGTGTAAAAACCGAACGGGCCGCTGTAGAATAAATCCATCAGAAGACCGGAAAGAAGGCCGTAGTACATACCGGCCTCCTTTCCGTGGATAAATCCGAAGGAAAAGGTCAGAATCAGAAGCAGATTCGGAGATGCAGAGAGAAACGGGAGCAGCGGGAAGATACAGTTCTGAACCGTAAACGCCAGAATAATCATAAGAATATTAAAGATGATTCGTTTCATCGCCGCCGCTCCTTTCGTTATCGTTTTCTCTATTCTTCATAGCTTCTACTGTGCCGCAGCAGTCTCTTCTTCCGAAGAAGCCGCCGTCTCCCCGGCCTCGTTCGTCTCACTCTCTCCCGCCTGCGTCTCGGCAGAGGCGCCGTCTTCCGCGGTTGTCTCCTCTGTCATCTTCACTTTGAGATCGGTGATGACCAGAACCTCCTGCAGGCTGTCAAATTCAGCCGCAGGAATTAAGTAACCCGATTTGGTCACATTGTTTGTGTCATTGGTAATCTCCGCGGCATAGCCCACCAGGATTCCCGGCACAAAGACGGAACTGGTGTTGGAGGTAACGATCTTATCGCCATCCTTTAAGTCACTGTCCTTCAGCACGTTGGTGATGCGGAGGCGCCCCTCTTTAAACAGCGTTAAGTCACCGCCCACGATACAGCCGTCTCCGGACTGGATGGCCATGGCGCTGACCCGGCTGGAATCATCGATGATGGACCGGACCGTGGCGTAATTGGCGCCGACGTCCGTGACGATTCCCACCAGACCTCCGCCTGCAACCACGTTCATATCCGCGGCGATTCCGTCCTTCGATCCCTTATCGATCCGGAACACCTGGAACCAGTTGCTGGAGTCGTTGGCGATAACTCTGGCCCCGACCTTATTGTACTGGCCGTATTCCTGGTCCAGCTCATACAGCTGTCTCAGCCGCTTCAGTTCGAATTCCTCCGCCTGAAGCCTGGTATTTTCCTCCGTCAGCTGGGTGATGATGTCCTTCATCTCCTTGTTATCTTCCAGAGCGTCTTTCAGTTTTGTATAATCCACGATTTCATCGTAAATGGCGGAGCCCACCTTATTGACTCCGGACTGCACCGGGATCAGAAAGTACCCGACTCCGGTCCTCAAAGGTGTCAGCCACTCGTCATGGATTGATGTAAGGCCGATTAAAAGCACACAGATCACCGTTAAGGCAATCAGGACGTATTTACTGCGTTTCGATTCCATCTATATGATTCCCCGTTCTTTAAAACTGGTATAGGAATTGTCTCCTATGATAATATGATCCAACATGCGGATTCCGATCAATTCTCCGGCTTCCATAATTCTTCTGGTTAATGTGATATCTTCCCGGCTGGGTGCCGGATCGCCGCTGGGATGGTTGTGAACCACAATGACATTCACTGCGTGGTACTTCAGCGCCTCAATAAAAATCTCCCTGGGTGAAACGACGGAAGCGTTCACCGTCCCCTGGGAAATCAGCACATCTCTTATGAGCACGCCCTTTGTGTTCAGCAGCATGATGCGGATCTGCTCCTGCTCCATATGCCGCATGTCTTCCACATAGTAGTTCACGATGTCTTCCGGGTTTGAAAAGGTGGCCACGTCTTCCAGCACGGCTTTCTTCCAAATCCGCTTCGACAGCTCTCCGATACAGAGGAGCTGCGCCCCCTTCACCCTTCCGATTCCCTTAATCTGAGTCAATTCGGGGAGTGAAAGATGCAAAAGCCCTAAAATACCCTCGCTGGGGTAATTTAAGGCCAGTATCTTTTGTGCAAGTGCCAGGGAACTGTCTTCCCTGGATCCCGTCCGGATGATAATGGAGAGAAGTTCTCCGTCGCTTAACCCCTCAGGGCCTGTCCGAAGGCACTTCTCATAAGGCCGGTCATCCGCCGGTATGTCTTTCATCGTAATTCTGTTCATATGTCTCCTGTCCGTTACTCTCCAGGTACGTGTCAAAGACATATGTATTTAAATGAACCGATAGGTAATGAGAGCCAATGCCACTCCGATGATGCTCGCCATAGTGATCTTGATACTCAGGCCAAAGGTAATGACCAAAATACCGAAGTTAATAATGAGCGGTGAATCGAATCCGAAGGACTGTCCGAAATTCAGCCAGGACAGCCAGGATACATCCTGAGCCATCGTCCCGATAAATCCGCCCAGCACGATCCCCGTCAGCACCAGAAGAAGCAGTACCCAGCAGTTTTTACGTTTCATCTGTTACTACCCCTCATTTGTTTTTGGCAGGATAATCCATGCCTGCTTTGTTATTCTATCATAGAAACGCAGTCGTGTATACACTTTTTTTGCCGTTTGGCGCTATAACGTGATCAGTCCCGCGTCCTTTAATTTCTGCATGGACATGAGAATTCCAAGCTTCGCATGGTACCAGGTAAGCCCTCCCTGGAAATAAACGGCGTACGGAGGTTTGATCGGTCCGTCGGCGGAAAGCTCGATGGATGCGCCCTGTACGAAGGCTCCTGCAGCCATGATAACCGGTGCGTCGTAGCCCGGCATCGCCCATGGCTCCGGAGTGACAAAACTGTCCACCGGCGCGGCTGCCTGAATTCCCTGACAGAACGCGATAACGCCCTCCGGCTTTCCGAAGGTCACCGCCTGAATGATGTCGTGGCGCGGCTCGGTGCTGTTCGGAACCACGGAAAATCCCAGTTTTTCATAGACATTGGCTGCGAATACGGCTCCCTTCAAGGCTCCTGCCACCACCGTTGGCGCGAGGAACAGTCCCTGATAGAAGGACTGGTTAAGCCCCAGGCTGGCTCCTACCTCACGTCCCAGACCAGGGGCGGTCAGACGGTAGGAGGCGCGGTCGATGCAGTCCTTTCTTCCGGCGATGTATCCGCCGATCGGCGCCAGTCCGCCACCCGGATTCTTGATGAGAGACCCCACCATCATATCTGCTCCCACGTCGGCCGGTTCCATCCGCTCCACAAACTCGCCGTAGCAGTTATCCACCATACAGATGACATCCGGCTTCCGTTCCTTGATAAAGGCGATCAGCTGACCGATCCGCTCTACCGACAGGGTCGGCCGGGTGGCGTATCCCTTGGAACGCTGGATTGTCACCAGTTTCGTCTTCTCACCTACTGCCGCTGCAATTCCATCAAAATCAAAGCTTCCATCCGGAAGCAGATCCACCTGGCGGTAGATAACCCCGTACTCTTTTAAAGAGCCTGCGCTCTCCCGTATTCCGATTACCTCCTCCAGCGTGTCATACGGTTTCCCCACCGGTGAAAGAAGCTCGTCTCCTGGCCGCAGATTGCCGGACAGCGCCACGTGAAGCGCGTGGGTTCCGCTGATTAAGTTCGGCCTCACCAGGGCGCTTTCCGTGTGGAACACGCTGGCGTATACATCTTCCAGTGTATCCCGTCCCAGGTCGTTGTAACCGTATCCGGTGGTTGCGGCAAAATGAATGTCGCTGACGCGGTTGTCCTGCATGGCTTTTATCACCTTCAGCTGATTATACTCCGCCGTCTCATCGATCGCCGCGAAGCGCTCAGAAAGCAGCCCTTCTATCTCCTTTCCGAACTCCAGAACCTTTCTTTCGATTCCCAGCTGCTCATACATCGCATCCATTTCCATGATTTTCTGTCTCCAATCCATACGTTTCTCTGATATCCTGAAGCATTTTCTCCAGGACCTTTTCTCTGTCGCGGCCGAAGTCTTCCAGATTCAGCCACCGCACATCCCGCTCCCGCTTAAACCAGGTGATCTGGCGCTTCGCGAAATGTCTCGTATCTCTCTTTAAAATGGTGACCGCCTCGTCAAGAGAACTGTTCCCCTGAAGGTAATCCAGGATTTCCTTGTATCCCAGTCCCTGCATGGAGACCATGTCTTTTGTGCAGCCCATTTCCATTAATTTTTCCACTTCACCGACCAGCCCGGCCTCTATCATGGCGTCAACCCGCTGGTCGATCCGCTCATAGAGCATCTTCCTGTCATCCGTAAGGACGTAATACAGGAAGTCATAGGGAGAGCGTTTCTGCCTCTCCCGTTTGTTGTGCTCGGAGATTCTTTCTCCCGTCTGCCGGTAAAACTCGATGGCGCGGATCACGCGTTTCCGGTTGTTGGCATGGATTTCCATGGCAGCCTCCGGATCGATCTCCGCCAGCATATCATGCAGAAAAACGGCGCCGCGCTCCTCTCCCAGCCGTTCCAGTTCCTCCCTGATGTCCCGTTCCTCCCCCTGCTCTGTAAAATCGATGTCATACAGAAGGGCCTGAATGTAAAAACCGGTTCCCCCGGCAACGATGGGAAGATGTCCGTGAGCGTATATCTCCTGTACCGCCTCCGACGCCATTTTTTTAAACACGGCGACGTTAAACTCCCCGGCAGGCTCCAGAATATCAATGAGATAATGAGGAACCCCATCCATCTCCTCCCGGGTCACCTTGGCAGAACCGATATCCATGTGGCGGTAAACCTGCATGGAATCGGCGCTTATGATCTCTCCGCCCACGGCCTTTGCCAGACGTACAGACAGAGCCGTCTTTCCCACAGCCGTGGGACCCGTCAAGATAATCAGTGGTTTCATCATACTATCCTCTTGAATTTTTTCTCCAGCTCGTACCTGCTCATGGAGATAATCGTCGGACGTCCATGAGGACACGCATACGGATTCTCCAGATTCAGGAGCTGGTCTATCAGTTCGTTGGCCTCCGCCGTCGACAGCCGGCTGCCGCCTTTGACCGCAGCCTTGCAGGACATGGTCGCTACCCGCTCATAAATGATATCCGGATTATGAGTCGAAACATCGTCGGAAAGCCCGTCGATCATCTCGATCAGCAAATCCTTCTTGGCGATGGACAGCAAGTTGGCCGGTACGCCTCTCACTGCATACTCCCTGCCGCCAAACGGTTCGATCTCGAAGCCCATGTCCGAGAAATACTTCATGTGCTCTTTTAACAGCACCTCCTCATTCATGTTCAGTGTCAGAATGATCGGCGGGTTGAGCATCTGTGATGAGTATTCCCTTTTTTTAAGTGTTGCCATGGTTTTCTCATATAAAACCTTTTCATGGGCCGCATGCTGGTCAATAATGTAAAGCTGTTCGTTAAACTCCACCAGCCAGTAGGTGTCGAACACCTGGCCGATCAGCTTATGCATCAGCCTTGATTTCGGTTCCAGCAGTTTTCCATCAAAGAGATCCAGCTGTTCCGGCTTCCTGGAAAATGCGGCTGCCTGATTTTGTACCGTTTCCTCATTTTTCGCAGCCGATTCCGTCGATAACCCATGTAAAAAGTCTGCGCCTGCCGCCGTTTCTTCCGCCGCATCCCTTCCGTCGAAGCGGTTCGGAGCCATCTGCCCCCCAGCCGGCTTCTTCAGCCAGTTTTCAGCCAGAAAATCAGGATCTCTCATAAGAGACGGTTCTGCCGGCTTAAGCCGTTTGGAGCCAGGCGCGCAGGCGGCCTGCTGCCGGCTCATGGCCTCCAGCCTGCGAAGCTCAAAAGGCTCCGGTGACGGCTCGTGCTTCCTCGCCTCTTTTGCCTCCTGCTCCGCCTTTTCCTTATTCAGTTCCACCTCCGGAATCAGCTCCTTGTGAGCAAGCGCCCCTGATACGGCGTCGTAGACCATACGGTACACCATCTCCCCGTCGCGGAAGCGAAGTTCCATCTTGGTGGGATGGACATTGACATCCAGAAGCTCCGGCTCAATGGTGAAATGTAGCATGGTAAACGGATACTTGTGCTGCATCATAAACGGCTTGTAGGCCTCTTCTATGGCCTTCGATATGATGCTGCTTCTGATATACCGCCCATTGATAAAATAATTTTCGTAGTTTCTGTTGCCCCTGGCGATCACAGGCTTCCCGATAAAGCCGCTGATGGCGATATCCTGCTTCTTCGCCTCAACTGCCAGCAGATTCGCTGCGATCTCCCTGCCGAAGACCGTATAGATGATGTCCTTTAAGTTGTGGTTGCCGGAGGTATGCAGCTTGTTCTGGTTATTCTGGATAAAACGGATCGAAATCTCCGGATGGGAAAGCGCGATCTTTTCCACCAGCTCGGCCACATGGGAGCCCTCTGTCATGGGAGTCTTTAAAAATTTCCTTCTGGCAGGCGTGTTAAAGAATAAGTTTCTGGCGATAAATGTAGTGCCCTCCGGGGCGCCGATCTCCTCCAGCGGCCGTTCAATGCCGCCTTCGATGCTGTAGCGGCTTCCCGTCAGGGCTTCGCTGGTCTTCGTGATCAGCTCCACCTGGCAGACGGAAGCGATACTTGCGAGGGCCTCACCGCGAAAGCCCAGGGATGAGATCGTAAAGAGATCTTCCACGGACTTGATCTTGCTGGTGGAGTGGCGCAGAAACGCCAGAGGAACCTCTTCTCTCGGAATTCCGCAGCCGTTGTCGGTCACGCGGATGAAGGTGGTGCCCCCTTCCTTTATTTCAACCGTCACAGCCGTAGCCCTGGCGTCGATGGCGTTCTCTAAAAGCTCCTTCACAACAGAGGCCGGCCTTTCGATCACCTCGCCCGCTGCAATCTTGTTTATGGTATTTTGATCCAGTAGCGTAATGTTTGGCATATGGCTTATCGCTCCTTTATGTCCTCTAACAGTTCAGCCGTGCATCTATGCCTTACTGCCAGCGGTTCTTAAGTTTCGTCTGAAGGCGGTACAGCGTGTTCAGGGCGTCGATCGGCGTCATATTTCCCAGTTCCAGTTCGCCCAGTTCCCGGACAATGTCGTCGTCCTTTACCGTGTCAAACAGGGACATCTGCTGCAAATCCACTTCATCCGGCCGCGGAACACTGGTATGCTTCTGCGTACCGGCGCCTGTCCCCGCTTCCGCGATCTCCTTTGCCCTCGCCGTGATATCCGCGTCACTTAACTCCACCAGAAGCTCCTTCGCCCGTACAATCACGGAATCGGGAACTCCGGCAAGCTTGGCGACCTGAACGCCGTAGCTCTTATCCGCCCCGCCCTTCACAATCTTTCGAAGAAATACGATATCATCGCCCTGTTCCTTTACGGCGATGCAGTAGTTGTTGACGCCGTTTATGGTTCCTTCCAGCTCCGTCAGTTCATGGTAATGGGTGGCAAACAGCGTCTTGGCTCCTAAAAGCTTCGGGTTGCTGATGTGCTCCACCACCGCCCAGGCGATGGATAAGCCGTCGAAGGTACTGGTGCCCCGGCCGATCTCGTCGAGAACGATCAGGCTGTTTTTCGTGGCGTTTCTCAGGATGTTCGCGACCTCGGTCATCTCCACCATGAAGGTACTCTGGCCAGATGCCAGATCATCGGAAGCGCCCACACGGGTAAAGATTCTGTCGCAGATGCCGATATTGGCGTCATCCGCGGGCACAAAACTTCCCAGCTGAGCCATCAGTACGATTAAGGCCGTCTGGCGCATATACGTCGATTTACCGGCCATGTTGGGGCCGGTGATGATGGAGAGCCTGTTCTTCGTATTGTCCAGATACGTATCGTTGGCGACGAATAAATCGTCCCGCATCATCTTTTCCACCACCGGATGGCGGCCGTTTTTGATGTCGATCACACCTTTTTCATTAATGCGCGGCTTCACGTAATTATTCTTCGTAGCCACGGCGGAAAGGGAAGTCATCACATCGATGCCCGCAACCGCCCGGGCCGTCTGCTGGATCCGCAGGACCTCGGCGGCGACGGCGTCTCTCACCTCGCAGAACAGGCCGTATTCCAGGGTATAGAGCTTGTCCTCCGCTCCCAGGATCATGTCCTCCAGCTCCTTCAGTTCATCCGTTGTGTACCGCTCGGCGTTGGCCAGCGTCTGCTTGCGGACAAAGTAATCAGGAACCATCCCTTTAAAGGAGTTCGTCACTTCGAAGTAATATCCAAATACCTTGTTGTACTTGACCTTTAGGTTCTTGATTCCGGTCTTATCGCGCTCTCTCGATTCCAGTTCGGCGAGCCACGTCTTTCCTTCCGTCTTTGCATGGCGCAGCTTATCTGTCTCCTCGTGATAGCCGTCCTTTATGATTCCGCCGTCACGCAGGGATATGGGCGGGTCCTCCACAATGGCGCGGGAGACGAGATCGTGGACATCCTCTAAGGCATCCAGCTCTTCCCAGAGCTCTTTCAGCAGAGGAGTCGTGAATTCTCCCATAAGGTCTTTTATGTAAGGAAGCATTTCCAGAGAATTCCTGAAGGAGATTAAATCCCTGGGATTCGCCGTCTTATAGCTGATGCGGCCAATCAGACGTTCCAGATCGTAGATGGGATTTAAGTATTCACAGATTTCCTCCCTGGAAATGTAATTCATGTTCAGCTCTTCGATGGCATTCTGACGGGCAATAATATCGTCCCTGTGGATCAGCGGCTGTTCGATATAGGTTCTCAAAAGCCTGGCGCCCATGGCCGTCTTCGTCTTATCCAGCACCCACAGAAGGGTTCCCCTCTTCTGCTTCTCCCTCATGGTCTCCAGGAGTTCCAGATTCCTTCTGGTCGAGGTGTCGATAATCATGAACTGCCCTGTGGAATAGGGAACGATGGTCGTAATATGGGACAGCGTGCTCTTCTGAGTCTCGTACATGTACTCCATGACGGCCCCCGCCGCGATCACTCCCGTATCGTAATCCTGCAGTCCCAGACCGTCCAGAGAGCCTACTTTAAAGTGTTCCTTTAAGATCCTCCTGCAGCCCTCGTCGGAAAAGAAATGGCTGTCAAGTGCGGCAATCACGGTCTGGTAGCGGTTCTTGACCTCCTCTGTGTCCACGCCGGACACAAAGAACGCATCGTTGCAGATAATCTCGGAGGGGCTGAACTTGTTGATCTCATCCGCCAGCTCCCGCTCTGTCTCCACCTCAGTCACCAGGAAATCGCCTGTGCTGATATCAGAGACGGCAATGCCGAACCGCTGGTCGATATAGACGATGCCCATCAGGTAGTTGTTCTTCGTCTCATCCAGCGCCTGGGCGCTGGTAATGGTTCCGGGGGTGACGACACGGATGACCTCTCTCTTAACCAGCCCCTTGGCCTGCTTCGGGTCCTCCATCTGCTCTGCGATCGCTACTTTATAGCCCTTCTGTACCAGCCTGTACAGATAATTTTCAAGCGCATGGTAAGGAATACCGCACATCGGCGCCCGTTCCTCCAGCCCGCATTCTTTTCCTGTCAGGGTAATCTCCAGTTCCTTGGAGACGGTCAGCGCGTCTTCAAAAAACATCTCATAAAAATCTCCCAGCCTGTAAAACAGGATACAGTCCGGGTACTGTTTCTTGGTTTCCAAATAATGGACCATCATTGGTGACATTCCGGCCACGTTTTTTCCTCTTTTCTTCTGTCGTACTGTTACGTTGCTATTTCATGGTTCCCATATAATAAAAGCCCTTCGACTCATCCAGATATACTTCCACCATCTGACCGATCAGCGCGGAATCCCCTTTAAAATGAACGATGGTATTGTTATCGAGCCGGCCCGTTACGAAGCCTTCCACATGGTCGTCTTTTTCTTCCACCAGCACTTCCTTAACGGTATGCGCGTCTCGTCCGCACACTTCGGCTGATATTTTCTGCACCTCTGAGAGCAGGCGGTCAAACCGTTCCTTCACCACATCCTCCGGAATCTGTTCTTCCATGGCCGCCGCCGGAGTGCCTGTGCGCTTCGAGTAAATGAACGTAAATGCACTGTCAAAACGGACCTTTCTCACCACGTCCATAGTCTCCAGGAAATCCTCCTCCGTCTCTCCCGGGAAGCCGACGATAATATCCGTGGTCAGAGAGATATCGGGAACCGCTGCCCTGATCTTTTCTACCAGTTCCAGATACTGTTCCTTCGTGTATCTCCGGTTCATTGCCTTCAAGACCCTGCTGCTTCCGGACTGGAGCGGCAGATGGAGATGATGGCAGATCTTCCCGGAATTCTTCATGACCTCGATTAAGTCATCTGATAAGTCCTTCGGATGAGAGGTCATAAAACGGATCCGCCGAAGTCCATCGATGGCCTCCACCTCTTTTAACAGCTGTGCAAATGTCATGGACTCCTCCAGATTCTTACCATAGGAGTTGACATTCTGCCCCAGGAGCATGACCTCGACCACGCCGTCTGCAACCAGGCGTCTGATCTCTTCCACAATATCCTGAGGGTTCCGGCTTCTCTCACGGCCGCGCACGTAAGGAACGATACAGTAGCTGCAGAAATTATTGCAGCCAAACATAATATTAACGCCGGACTTGAACGGATACTTCCGGTCGGTGGGAAGTTCTTCCACGATGCGGTCGGTCTCTTTCCAGATATCAACCACCATCTTTTTCTCATCCATGCGTTCAGAAATCAGTTCTGCCAGTTTGAAAATATTATGGGTTCCGAATATAATGTCGACAAAGCGGTAGCTCTTCCTGATCTTTGCCACCACGGTTTCCTCCTGCATCATACACCCGCAGAGAGCGATCATCATATTGGGATTCTTCTGTTTCATTTTTTTTAAATAGCCAAGACGGCCATAGACACGCTGATTTGCATTATCCCGGACGGTACACGTATTATAGAGGACAAAATCCGCTTCTTCCTCCGTATCCGTCTCTGTAAAACCGGATGCCTCCAAAATTCCGACCAGCTTTTCCGAATCCCTGGCATTCATCTGACACCCCATATTAACCACACAGGATTGGGGCGCGCGTCCATTTTGCTTCTCAAAGTCTTTTGCCCACTCTCTGCATTTGGCCATGAAATAATACTGACGGGCTGGTTCTTCCGCAGGTGGTTCTGATTTTATATCTATTTTATCTATATCAATTTCATTATACATTTCTGTTGACTTTCTCCTTTTCTATGTATATAAAAATAAAAAGAAGTGGTTTTTTTACCGTACAGCTTTATGGCTCAAGCGGGGTGCTCGCTTCTTTTTTTATATTTATAATGTCATATAAATACATCTTTCCTTTTTCAGAATGTCTTATCATCAACTCCTTTATAATGCCTATGTTCTTTCTCATCATGTATTTATCCGCATTCCCTGTTTTGACTTGAATATTATAGCATAAATAAATTCTATTGCAAACACAAAAAATAAAGTGCCTGATCCAAAAATATCCGGGATTCAGTTAAGAATCCCGGATATTTTTATCAAAAAGCCCTGCTGCAATCAGCGGGGTAAAAGTCTTCTTATTCCGCCGTTACTGTACGGAGCGCCTCCAGCAGCTGATCCCGTATGCCCCTTTTATCAAAGACCATAGAAACTCCTTCCTGCCGTTTTTTCCTGCCCTTCACGGATACATCCGCCGTCCGATACCGAAAGACAATTTCATAGTTTTGATTTCTCACGTTCGCATTGCCTACTTTTTGAGTCGTCGTATAGGCATCCGTTTCAATCTTTTCTACTTTTCTCAAATCAACCAGCTGGACAAGGTTGGCAGACGGATTAATTCTCAGAACAAAATCCTTTGTTACCCGGATCACTTCCTCTTTATGGCTGTTCTCATTCTTTGTAATACGGCAGAGGCTGTCTTTGCCATACCGGCCCAGCATCTGAGCTGCAAATTCTTCTTTTTCACTATCCTGGGGAAATTCCTTATCCAGCATGCGGCGAATGAACTTTTTATAAGATTTTCCGGGGGTAAAGCCAAAATAGCTCATGAGGCACAGGAAAAATACCACCACACCAGCCAATGCTCCGTATTTTATGTTGCTGATTCCCTGTTCCAATATTCCGTTTGATACCCATCCAAGTGCAAAAAGGCCAAGAACACAGGCAACAGGAAGCCCTATCATCCATTTCACCATTGATTTTTTAAATCGTTTATCAATCTCCTCGGCCCATGCATCCTCGGCTTCCAGCCATGTCCCATAATTTGTTCCCATATGTATACTCCTCCGTTTCTATATCAGCCGTCAATCTTTCTCATAACGGGACTCGTAATGGTATCCGCTCCCATCCTCTTTGATCACGAACTTCATGGAATAATATCCCTTTTTCCATATTACGGTAGTTTCCCCATCATCTGTACGGCTGCTTTTCGGCTCTCCTGCAGCTTTCGTCAGCGCATCAATGCTGATATCTGCTCCTGAAACTCCATCGATCGAAGATTGTTCGGCATCCGTATCGGAATTAAATACCATAACAGAGCGTACCTTACACTCTAATGCCATCTTACTCGAGGAAGATTCATTAACAATCTCTATCTTGGCGTACTTTTTATCGTCTTTGGTTAAGTCCATATTCATATAGTAGCTTTTTGCATCCAGTTCATCCAGCAAATTGTAAATCCGGATTCCGGTGCCTCTCTTATCGTAAGCTGAAAGCTGAAATCCTGCAGATGACAATTCCTGTACGGTGGTCTTACCCGGTTCGATGGTAAAACCGGCCACAATTACCGGATGCGGTGTGCCGATAAAAGCCGGGTGGTGGCTGTCAAGGTAAACATAGGCCAAAAACACTACAACAGCAATCCCAAGCACCACTTGTTTGATCAGTTTCTTTTTCCTGCCTTCCGGTGTCTGTTCCGCTGCAATTCGTTCTGATTCTTTGTCTACTATTTCCATACTTTTTATGTCCCCTTCCGTATAAAATCACCATCACTTTTCTTATGAGGCGTGTAAACCTCCCAATGATGATAAGTATATTATATCTGCAAAAGCATATAAAACAACCGTTTCGACTTTATCGGGCCGAATTCAGCATAAAATGTCAGCTATATAAGAATATTTTCTGCATAAACCAGTTATCCTCTTCCCAATAACTATATTCCCCATGGTATTTCTCCACGATCTCACGGATACTGCCCATCCCAAAGCCGTGTCTCATACTCTCTTTCTTATGGCTTTTTAAATATGGATTGCTGCTTATAACCGATTCACGGATATTGTTGCCTACTTCAATTGCGATTCCTTCCTGTTCCCTTTTTACGATAATCTCAACTTCCCTCACACCTTCCCCCATCTCACTCGCTTCAATTCCGTTAATCAGAAGATTATAAACCAGATTCCCCATATCCATACTGTCGATTTTCTCAATTTTCCCCAATATCACATAGTGAAACCTTACTCCCCGTTCCCTGCATTCCTGTATCGCCTTCAGCAGCGCCGCATTCAGCCCCTCATTCCCAGTATCCTGCGGCAGTTCCTGATAATCCCCCCACTCGTCCCCCAGCTTTCCTATACATTCCTCCGCTTCCTCATACTTTCCTGCCTTCAGCAAACGATACACCACATGAAGCTTTACCTTCATGTCATGTCTCATATGATTGGCTTCCCTTCCGATTCGGTACAGCTCATGGATCTGCTTCTTTTGGATATCCTGTTTTGCCTTTTCATACTCTGTCTCCAATTTCTCTCTGCGGTACATTTCCAGACGGCGGCAGAGGCTGCATGCCAGCAGCCCCAGCATGACCATTCCTCCCGACAAACAAAGTGACAGGTAATAACTTTCCTTCCGGGACAGCATTTCCGCCTGCATATAGAACATGCCGATAACCAACAGAAATATCAACAGGCAGATTACGCCCATCAGCCCGTCTTCCATGCGGGCCGAAGCCCCCCTCTTCTTCCGGTACAGGGCCAGAGCCATTCTCCCCAGCGAGAACTTCAGCACACCTGCCGCAAAAGCACTGTAGATCCGTTCCTCTCCCTCACTCATCAGCAGCGTCTCAATCCCTTTATCCGTCATAATACCAAGTATGCCAAATATCACCGATGCACTGACCGCCGCGATCAGCACCCAGATCAGGCAGAGTACCGCCATCTCTGTTCTTTTTCCTGACAGCGCCAGCCTGCCATAAAGATACAGCACTACTCCATAACACAGCCCCAGTACTCCTTCATACTGGCTCATCCAATTTAACGCGGTAACTGTCAAAAAATACAACAGGCATCCCGCCATTGCCAGCAGAATGCCAAAACTGCCTCTATGCTTTTTTTCGAACCCGTGGCTGATGTATTCCACCGCGATCATGGACGACAGTCCGTTTATAAGATATTCTGTGATTTTATACATACCTCCCTTCACGCCGGCTTACAATTTCCTTAAGTTCCCTGCGTTTTGATCTGCTTAGGTCTAACTCTGTCCCATCACACAGCTGCACGGTTCTGCTCCCCACTTCATTTATGTACTGTCTGTTCACCAGGTAATTTTTATGAATCCGGATAAATCCATATTTTGAAAGCTCTTCCTCCACTGGTTTTAAACTTCCGTAGACATTATAGTGTTTCTGATCTGCCATCCAAAACTTTAGACTGTGGCCCCAGCATTCAATATACATCATATCAAATACCAGCACCTCCTGGCAGCCAAATCCATCCTTCAGCCGGTAATTAATCCTTTTCTTTACTGCTGCATGCTGATATTTCCGGAGAGCCCGAAGCATATCCCGCTCCATAAAACGCTTCCGGACAAACCACAGCGGAGTATATTCATAGGAATCAAACACCAGGCTCTCATGGTTGGAGATGAATACGACACTGGTTCCTGTTTTTTCCAGGCACAGCCTCTCTGCGAGTTCAAAGCCATTCCATCCGGGCATCTCCACATCCAGAAAAACCAGGCCAAATCCCAGCCGGCTGCTTTCACGATACAGCGCCTCTGCATTTGTAAAAAGGTGTACAGCTGCATCCTTTTCATCCAGAACATCCAAACACTGAAAGAGGGTATCCCGAATTCGCTCTAAATCCCCCGGATCATCATCGCAGATACCGATTTCAAGATTTTGTGTACTCATTAAACCATATAACTCCTTCGGTTAGATTCTGACTTTTTATCCGCACGGTCTGCTCTTATGGGCGGACCTGACCGTTTCCGTATATAATATACTTTGTCGTGGTAAGCTCCTTTAGCCCCATAGGGCCTCTCGCGTGAAGCTTTTGGGTGCTGATGCCGATCTCTGCGCCAAAACCGAACTCGAATCCATCCGTAAATCTGGTGGAAGCGTTGACGTAAACGGCAGCCGCATCGATCTCATTTAAAAACTTCTGAGCATTGGCGTAATCCGACGTGATGATAGCCTCGGAGTGCTTCGTATTATAGCGGTTGATATGGGCGATGGCCTCGTCTATGGAATCCACCAGCTTCAGGGACAGAATATAGTCTAAATACTCCGTTCCCCAATCCTCCGCAGCAGCCGGGACAAATGCAGGCACGATACGGCAGGCTTCTTCATCCGCCCGCACCTCAACCTGCTTTTCATCGAGCCTGGCCTTTAACAGCGGCAGGAATTCTTCCGCGATATTTCTATGTATGACCAGTGATTCACAGGCGTTGCAGACGCCGATCCTCTGGGTCTTTGCATTGAAGATGATGTCCAGAGCCATCTTGTAATCCGCAGTCTCATCCACGAAGATATGGCAGTTCCCGGTTCCCGTCTCGATGACAGGCACCGTACTGTTCTCCACCACGGAACGGATCAGCCCAGCTCCGCCCCGTGGAATCAGCACATCCACGTAGTCGTGCAGGCGCATGAATTCCTTCGTCACTGCCCTGTCGGTATCGGTGATAAGCTGTACACTATCCTCCGGGAATCCCGCGTTCTTAAGCCCTGCACGGAGGCATTTGACGATAGCCTTATTTGACTCCAGAGCGTCGCTTCCGCCCTTTAAGATCACACAGTTTCCGGATTTGAAGCAGAGACCGAAGGCGTCTGCGGTCACATTAGGTCTGGCCTCATAGATGATGCCGATCACTCCCATGGGAACGCGTTTCTGTCCGATGGTGAGTCCGTTTGGCCTGGCCTTCATGGAGATCACCTCCCCCACCGGGTCCTCTAACACGGCCACGCTGATCAGTCCGTCAGCCATGGCCTCGATCCTGGAAGGCGTCAGCTCCAAACGGTCGATCATCCCGGCGCTCATGCCATTTATCGTCGCCTGAATCACATCCTCCTGATTAGCCGTCAGAATATCTTCCTCACCCTCAAGCAAAGCGGCCGCCGCGGCCCTTAAACCTTCGTTCTTCTTATCAGAGCTGAGAATTCCCAGAACACCGGCTGTCTCCTTCGCTCTTTTTCCTATCTCAGTTAGTGTCATATCGCGTTCCTCCCTGTTATCCTCTAAACTAAACTTATGGAGTGATTACCATATCCATTCCCTTGTCATGGGCCTCTGCCGGCAGAGAATCGAAAAGCTGGAAGGGATAGGCGATTCCGAATCTGGGATGATCCGGCTCTTCGTCGAAGAAGCGGTCGTAGTAGCCGCCGCCGTAGCCGATCCGGTGTCCTTCCCTGTCAAATGCGATTCCCGGCACGATGACTGGTGCGAATTCGTCGCCGATGCGCAGACAGCTGGATTTCGGTTCCATGATCCCCATGACGCCGCTCTCTAAATCTTTTTTTCCCTGAATTGCATAGAATACCAGTTTTTTTCCTTCTACCTTCGGTACTGCCACGTATTTTCCCATCTCCAGCAGGCCCTGAATCAGCTTCTCAGTTCCTGCTTCATGGCGGAAGGATACGTAGCAGTAGACACAGAATGCCTGCCGGATTGACCGGAGGCTTAAAACCTTCCTGCAGATGGCGTCATTCCACTCCATCTCCTGTTTCTGTGTGAGAGCCTGCCGGTTCTCCTTCACCCAATCCCTGATTTCATTCTTGCTTGACATTTCCATACTTTTTCCCCAGATCCGTAATGGTTCCGTCCTCTTCCTTAACCGAAATGCTGTTTAAGTTTCCTCTTAAGCTCATGCGGATCGCTTCAATGTATTCCTTTCTCAGGGCGGCCTGCTCGGCCTTCTCCTCATCAGAAAGTCCTACAGCCTGCGCCTTGTGGTAGAGCGTGTTGATTCTGTCTATTTTTTCCTGCTGCATCGATGTGCCTCCTAATATTCATTATTTATGTAGTGCATCAGATCGAAATCAAAGTTGGGATGGGCCAGGAAAAGCGTCCCCTTATTGTCACCCGTCATGATCTGTGAAACGACCTCCACGTCATCCCCGTTTGCAATGACCATATCGGAACCGCTGTCTGTGGCAATCCTGGCCGCCGCCAGCTTCGCCGCCATGCCTCCGGTGCCCACATCGCTGCCCGAGGTGGCCTTTCCCATCTCCATCAGTTCCGGCGTGATCTCATCCACCTGGCTGATAAAACGCGCCTTTGGATTCTGTCTCGGATCGTCAGAGTACAGGCCGTCGATATCCGACAAAAGAATCAGTAAATCCGCGCCGATCAGAGCCGCTACAATGGCGGACAGCCGGTCGTTGTCACCGAAATTATCGACGTAAGGGATCTCTGAGGTGGATACCGTATCGTTCTCATTTACAATCGGTATGGCGCCCAGCTTCAGCAGCTCGTCGAAGGTATTCTGCGCGTTATAGCGGGAGCTGTCGTTGATCATGGTATCCTTCGTCAGCAGGACCTGCGCCGCCACCTGATTGTACTCTGCAAACAGCTTCTGATACACCATCATGAGGCGCGCCTGGCCTACTGCCGCAAACGCCTGTTTCTCCGAGATGGTAACCGGCCTTGTGTGGTGGCCAAGAGCCTGGCGCCCCACCGCGATGGCTCCGGACGAAACCAGAACCACGGATTTCCCTTCCCCCTTCAAATCGCTGATGACACGCACCAGCTTCTCGATCTTCATCAGGTTCAAGTCCCCCGTATACGTATGGGTCAGGGAAGACGAACCGATTTTTATGACAATCCTCTGTTTATCCTTCAGCTTTTCCCGCACTTCAGTTCTCATGGTGTCTCCAATCATGTTCTTCAGTCTTTTTGTCTCATATCTTACAACATTTTTATCCATTCGTCAAATGTGCGGCGGTTGGAAAGTAACAGTTCTGTCCTCGCTTCCGGCAGCCGGAAGCGAGGACAGAACTGTTACGTTGGGACTGAGAAGCGTGCCGCGACTGCCTCCGCCGTCTTGATCCCATCCATGGCCGCGGACGTGATGCCGCCCGCGTAGCCGGCGCCTTCCCCACAGGGATAGATGCCTTTGATGCTGCTCTCAAACCGTTCATCCCTCGGTATGCGCACCGGGGACGAGGTTCTGCTCTCCACGCCTGCCAGGATGGCGTCGCCTCTGGAAAATCCTGCGATCCGCCCGTTAAACGCCTCTACGCCCTCGATCAGCGATTCCGACAGCGTATCCGGAAAGAATTCCCGCAGATTAGCCATGGCGTACCGCCCTTCAAAGGCTGGCTCCACATCTCCAAAAGCCGTTGTCGCCCTTTTCTTCTTAAAATCACGGTACAGCTGCACCGGAATTTTCCCTCCGCCGCACCGGTAGGCCGCTTCCTCCAGACGCCGCTGGTAGGCAATACCCGCAAGAGGGCTGTCTTCCGGAAAATCCTGCGGCGTGACGGTGACGATCAGCGCGCTGTTCGCATTCACCCCGTCCCTCGCATGATAGCTCATGCCATTGACAGCCAGACGCCCAGGTTCAGAGGACGCATCGACAACGTAGCCGCCCGGACACATGCAGAAAGAATATACGCCCCTTCCATTGGCACACTGATGGGTCACCTTATAATCGGCCGCCCCCAGCGCCTCGATCTCTGCAGCGCCGTACTGTGCGGCATTGATATCTCTCTGCGGATGCTGAATGCGCAGTCCGACGGCGAACGCTTTCTTCTCTATGGGCACGCTTCTCTCCAGCAGCCTCTCAAAGGTATCACGCGCGCTGTGTCCCACGGCCAGAACGGTAACATTTGTCTCAAATTCTTCCGTCCCGTTTACCGTGATACCCTTCAGCGCTCCGTCCTTAATCCGAAAATCGGTGACGCAGCTCTGGAAGTAAAAGGTACCTCCCAGGCGGATGATCTCTTCCCTCATATTTTTCACGATCACACTAAGCACATCGGTTCCGATATGGGGCTTATTCTTATAAAGAATGGATGGATCAGCTCCGAACTCCACGAACACCTCCAGCACTTTTCGGTTCCGCATCAGCGGGTCTTTCACCAGCGTGTTGAGTTTCCCATCGGAAAATGTTCCCGCGCCCCCTTCTCCAAACTGTACGTTGGAGTTGCTCTTCAGCTCACCGTCCTGCCAGAACTGAAGCACCGACCGTTTTCTCTCTTCCACCCGCTCTCCCCGCTCGAATACGATAGGGCCAAAGCCGGCTCTTGCCAGCATCAGTGCACAGAAAAGGCCGGCCGGTCCGCTTCCTATGATGACGGGGCGGTGCTCTAAACGCTCCGCTCCCGGTTCCGGAAATTGATATTCCTTCTTCTCGGCCTTCGCAATGTTCGGACTGTTCACTCTATGTAATACCTTGTCCTCCTTCGCTACCTCTACGTCGACTGTATAGATGAACAGCACTTCACTGCTCTTTTTTCTCGCATCCACAGACTGCTTCACAACCGTTACACGGCGAACATCCGCCGGCTGAAGCTTCAGCATCTTTGCCGCCTTCCTCTTTAAATCTTCCTCGCTGTGGTTTACAGACAGTTTTAACTGGCTGATTCTTATCATATAGGACCTCTTCCTGCGTTTCTGCCCGCCAGAATTCCCGATGACCACGCCCACTGAAGGTTATAACCTCCGCAGATACCGTCCACATCCAGAATTTCTCCCGCCAGAAACAGCTGACTGACTAATTTTGATTCCATGGTACACGGATTTACCTCTCTCGTATCGACCCCGCCGCAGCAGATCTGCGCCTGCTCAAAGGGATTCACCGCTGTCACGGTGGTTTCGAGCCCTTTGATCCGGTCTGTCAGAACCCCCAGCTGCTTTTCCGTGATCTCCCGGGTCCGGCGGCCAGCCGATATCCCGGATTCCTTAAGAAGCACCTGATGCAGCTTCTTATTCAGGACGCCGTTTAGAAATTCTTCCCCAGGCCGGTATCCCAGCCGTTTTACCCGTTTCGTTAAGAATTGGAAGAGCTCCTTTTTTTCCATAGCCGGCAGAAGATCCTGCCGGACAGTCACTTTCTTCCCATCACTTAAGGCGCGCGCCGCAAACCGGCTGATCTGAAAAACAGGGATTCCGGAGATTCCATAATCCGTAAACTGCAGTTCTCCCCGGTCGGAAGCGACCGCTTTCCCATCGGAATACAGTGTCACAGAAGCCTCTGTCCTTACTCCTGCAAACTGTTTATACCATGTCTCCCTGCATTTTAACTGCACCAGGGCCGGAAGCGGCTCTATCACGCTGTGCCCCAGACTCTCTGCCAGCTTATAGCCGCTGCCATCCGATCCCGTTGCCGGCGCCGCTTTGGAACCTGCCGCGAGTATGACCGCATCCGCCTTCATGGCTCCCTGGGATGTGGCCAGCTCCAGCTTCTTTGACACGCTTAAGACATCACATTCACATAGAACCGGAATCTTTAAGCGTTCCAGTTCGAAGCGCAGCGCATCCAGCACAGAAGACGCCTGCCCCGTGGCGGGGTAAACGTATCCGTTCCGGTCTGTCAGCACCAGACCCAGATCCTCAAAAAAGGAAAGTGTCTCTTTTACCGGCACCTCCCCGACCACCTTCCATGCGAATCCGGGATTCTCCCCGCGGAAGGCTTCTTTTCTCATATCCAGGTTTGTTAAATTGCATTTCCCATTCCCGGTAGACAGGATCTTCTTCCCGGGTCTCTTTGTATGTTCCAGAATTACGGCGTCGGCTCCCTCCCTGGCAGCCGCAATCGCAGCCGTCATACCGGAGGCGCCTCCGCCTATGATCATCACTCTTCTCTTCATGGATTCCTCCTTGCTGTGAGCACTTGGCGGACGTACTGTCACCAGCCCTATTGTATCCGCATCCTCCATTCAATTCAAGCATTATTTTTCCTGACGAGTCCTGTGCTCCGGTCCATTCTGTCGAACACGCTCTAGCTGGTATACGACTCCAGATAGTTAAACACCTCAATCATGGAGGAGAACCAGATGCCATCCATAAGACGGCCCCGCTCCTCCTCCGGGAAATCGGTGACCGGCATATGGGTATACAGGCAGATCGTCGTCTTATCCTGATACAGGACAAGCAGATAACCGTCTTCCGATACGAGATAAAATTTCTCCTTTTCCTTCTCCGGCGCAGGCGACACCTTCTCCTGATTGATGACGATCTGGTCCTCCG
Organism: Hungatella hominis; assembly: GCF_014288005.1. NCBI lineage: Bacteria > Bacillati > Bacillota > Clostridia > Lachnospirales > Lachnospiraceae > Hungatella > Hungatella hominis. The sequence continues at coordinate 84,073 of NZ_JACOPB010000005.1, read as the reverse complement.
TCACGGTCTCCGTCTCCAGAGTCGCTCCGGGTATGGCCTCCTCCGGCTGTACACTGTCCTTGGTAATAACAAAACCGATTCCGAGGCAGAGAAGCGAAGTGGCTGCAAATAAAAGAAAGCAGAACATATACTTCTTCATAGGATAATACCTCCTTCGAAGTATAGTATCTGCTTTCTTCTCTCATTTTAATCACATCAAATGGCATTTCTGTGCGATTCTTACCAGTTTCGTGCCGCCGGGCATACCGGCAAGCTCTGTCTCATCCACACAGCGCAGCTTCAAAAGCAGGACGCCGTAGACCATAACCGCCACCACAATTGCCAGAAGCACGCCAACAGTGTTGCTCTTGACCGTCATATGAACCAGCTTGTAAACGCCGTAAGCCGCCCCGCCCATGATACCGGAGGCGATGGTCGGAAGAATGAACGTCTTCTTCATCTCCTGCCTGTAATTTAAGAACCGTCTGATGGAAATTCCATTCAGGATGCACATGAAGAGTGCAAACAGAATGTTGGAATATACCACACTGTAGATCCCCATCTTAAATCCGAACAGCATGACGCAGAGCACAAGGATATGGAGCACAAGCGAAATCACTGCGTTCTTAAGCGGTGTCTGCATATGGTTGATTCCCTGCAGAACGGCGTTGGTAACCGTTGACAGGGAGAAGAATACGACAGCCAGCGAACCGTACATCATCATGCGGATTAAGTTGGTGTTATCGTAACGGCTGAACAGCAGATTGCACACGGGGCCTGCGAGCACGGTAAGTCCTACCGTGGCCGGAATCGCGATCACCATGGAAAAGCGAATGACCATGGAAACCCTGCTCACGATCTGTCCGCGGTTTTTGCCTGCCACCGCCCGCGACAGGGACGGAATCAGGGAGGAGGCCAGCGAATTGGCTATGGCCACCGGAATATTAAACAGCAGGTGGTATTTTCCGGCATAGACGCCCCAGGTTGAGACTGCCTCCGACGCTCCCATTCCGAGAAACGCCATTCCTTTCCCATAAATGCTGTTATCGATGACCGTGCTGATATTGTAAGCCACGCTGCTCATCACGATGGGAAGAACGGTCATCAGCAGAACGGAAGAGATCTCGCCGTAGCTGTCTCTCCGTCTGGTCCGGTCACGCTTTGCCTGCCTCATCATGACAGGCCGGTAACTGGCCATCAGAAAAAGCAGGAACAGAAGCCCCGCCACCGCGCCCGCGCCTGTACCGATGGTGCCGCCGGCGGCTCCGAAGGCAAAGGAAAATTCCGTAGTTTCATGAACCAGGTTTGCCTTTAATCCTGCGTTGAACAGCCGTTCCGCCGCCACAATACTGATAACGGCATTGATAATCTGCTCAAAAATCTGCGAAAGGGCCGTGGGAATCATCGTCCCCAAGCCCTGAAAATATCCGCGGAACACGCCGAGATACGCGATGACCCATATGGTAGGAGCCAGCGTCTTAAGCGCATATCTGGTATACGGCATGTTTAAGAAACGGGTGGCGAAGAAATCAGCGCCGAACCACAAAACCGCAGCTCCGATCCCTCCGACTACCGTGCCATAAAACAGAGCTGCCTTTAAAATACGGACCGAATTCCTATACTCTTTCCTGGCATTCTTCGTCGCGATCATCTTCGAAACAGCCGTTGGAAGGCTGTAGGAGGAGACGATCAGCAAGATAGAATAGATGGTAAAAGCCGAACTGTAGTATCCGTTTCCCTCATCCCCCAGAATGTTGGCAAGAGGAATCCGGTACAGCATCCCGATCAGACGCACAATGATTCCCGCCGCCGCAAGAATCGTTCCCTGTATGATAAAATTTGACGCGCCCTTTTTCTCAGGCATTTTTCTGCTTCTGCTTGTCCTGTTATTTTCCATAAACCTCTACATTTGAGGAATCCTGTGCGGAAATAACGCATATCCACGTCTTTCCCTGATTCAGAATTACCTCGTTATTCTCCATGTCGTAATAATGTGTCAGGCCGAACTCCCCGTCCTTCGTCCACTTCACAGGGATCGCCTTCCCCTCCGTGGCATAGAGCCCGTAGGAGTCGTCGTGAACGTTGATATCCAGATAATCCGTGGTAGCGTAGTGCCCTGACGGGCAGTACTGGAAAAGAATATTCTTCACGGCGATCGGGCCTTCATTGCCCTTATGGGCCGCTCCGTACTGATACCGGTAGTATAAGCCGTCGCTCTCGTTATATTCAAACCACGGCTTATTCATCACGTAACCCGGATAGACCCTGGCCGCTTCCATCACACTGGGCGCTCCGTCCAGCGTCACCTCATGACCAGTTTTCGCAAAGCGGTAATGGCCCTTGTAATCCGCGCTGTAGCTCTCTGAGTATCCCAGCTGGGCGATTGCCCTGTTCAGCCGTTCTCCGCTGGAATATGCGTTGTGGGGTGATTTACGGTCCTTCGTCCTGTAATACGCCACGGTGCCGATTCCATCCAGCCCGTTGATGTTGTCCACATTGGCCAGATACGGCTTGGCAAAGGTGCTCTGCCCGTAGTGAGCGTAAATGGCGTCAAATTCGCGGGCAAAGTATGTATAATACGTCCGGCAGCTTCTCACGGAACCGATTCTGTCCAGATCGTCGTAATCCTCGATAATGGCCATGTAACGGTTCATGCCGCCCTCCACAGGGGCCTCATACACGATATCCGCCCGGTTGATACCATACTGCGGCAGCGACGCCTTGTCGTTGCTCATCATGATCGCGATGGGCCTGCGGTTTCCGATTGCCGCATCGACCATCTCACCGGTTAAGTAGCTACGGATCTTTCCCTCCTGCTCGGTGCGCTCCTCGAAGGTATACCAGTCGCCGGATTCCACAACTTCCTCCGCAGGCGCCTCAGTGGTAGTCTCAATCTTAATCTCTTTCGTAGGGGCGGGCGTGGTGTCCGTCTCTGCCGAGGCGTCCGTCACAGCCACCTCCTGATATTTTCCCTGGCATCCGGTCACCGTTCCCATCAAAAGGATTAGTCCGGCCGCACAGAACCATGCCCGTTTCTTCATCGTTCGTATCCCCCTCGTTTCAGAATCTCTTCCTGCTTTTTCTCCATGACGAGACGTTCCTCATCCACCATGTGATCGTAGCCGCACAGATGCAGCATGCTGTGCGCCACTAAGAAGGCCAGCTCCCGTGTCTCGGAATGGCCGTATTTTTCCGCCTGCTCTTTCACCTTGTCCACGGAAATGACGATGTCTCCCAGCAGCAGCTCCCCTGTCTCCGGATTAAAGTAATCGCTTGCCATGTCTTCCAGACGGTCAAAATCCGACGGGCTGTCGTAGTCGGCCATTGGAAACGACAGCACATCGGTCGCACGATCGATCTCCCGGTATTCTTTATTGATCTGCCGGATGTCCTCGTCATCCGTAAGGAGCACATTCACCTCCGCCTCATAAGGGCAGTTCTCATAATCCAGCGCCTCGTTCACCACAGCGGTGATGATCTCCTCATACGGAAGCTTTAACTCCTCTTCCGTCTCATACTCAATATGAATCGTCATAACGTGCCTTTCTGCCTCCGGGGGCTTTTGTTGTCTTTCGTTCTTTCTCTGCAGGTTTTTTCTTCGTCTCATAATCATCGTAAGCCTGTACTATCTTCTGGACCAGCGGATGGCGCACCACATCGCTGCTGTTTAAGTAACAGAAGCCGATGTCATCGATGCGTTTCAGCACGCGGACCGCTGTATCCAGACCGGATACGGCTCCGGCCGGCAGATCCTTCTGCGTCTGGTCACCGGTGACGATGACCTTGGAACCGAATCCGATTCTCGTCAGGAACATCTTCATCTGCGCCGGCGTGGTGTTCTGCGCCTCATCCAGGATTATATAGGCGTTGTCGAGTGTACGGCCCCGCATGTAAGCGAGGGGCGCCACCTCAATCAGCCCTTTCTCCGCATTGTGTAAGTAGCTCTCCGCGCCCATGATCTGATACAGTGCATCGTAAAGCGGCCGTAAATACGGATCGATCTTACTCTGTAAATCGCCGGGCAGAAAGCCCAGTTTCTCTCCCGCCTCAATGGCCGGACGTGTCAGGATAATCCGGCTCACCTCGCCGTTTTTAAATGCCTGGATCGCCATGGCCATGGCAAGGTACGTCTTGCCGGTACCGGCCGGGCCGATTCCGAATACGATCATCTTTTTCCGGATCTGATCCACATACTGCTTCTGCCCCATGGTCTTCGGCTTTACCGGCTTGCCTGTAATGGTCCTGCAGATGATGTCCTTGTCAATCTCCAGAATCTGTCCGTCGCTCTCCGAGAAGGACAGGGACAGGGCATAATCCACGTTCTGCTCCGTGATCGCATTTCCACGCTTCGACAGCTCGATCAGATTATTAAATACGCTCTTCGCCTTCTGCACCATCTGTTCCGGGCCGATGATCTTCAGCGCGCCGTCGCGTTCGATCATGGTAACATGAAGAGTCCTCTCTATTTTCTTCAAATAGCTGTCAAACTGTCCGCAGACATTCTTCTCGTGTTCAGCCGGTATATCTATGATTGTCTCAATTACGCTCATTGGACTCTTTCGTCTCCTCTTGTTCCTGATTAATTGGTATCTCTACGCTCGTCCGTTCCCCCACGGGTTCCTCCGCCACAATATCGATGGCAATTTGGCATAAAGATTCATTATCTAGTATTTTAACATGATTTTCCAGAATTTGTACCCCTTTTTCCAATAAATTTTTTTTCAAATTATCGTTGATGGTTTCAGCCGCCTGATTCTTCTCCTCCTCCGTGTAGGGGCGCTCGTAGGAAATGTATTCTTTGGCCGTGATATCGCCGAGATATATGGGCAGATAAAAATTCTGAAACAGGTGAAGCTGATCCTCTTCCATGGTCACCTTCCAGGTGGTTCCCTCCTGCTTCGGGCGTATCAGCATCAGGGAATACTGAAATGCCTTCGCATACTTCCCGCGGCGTATTCTCCCGGTTTCCACGTCCACGCGCTTAAACAGCGGCATCTGCCTCGTGATATGGTATTCCGTCCGCGCCGTGATATCCGCGTCGGAATGGACATAGTGCGTGTTCATGATTTCCTCGCCGTCGCCGATGACATGGAGTGTGCCGCTCACCAGCACATCGCCCTTCTTTACCTCATCGCCCACGGAAACCGCCGGAACGCCCTGGCGCACAATCATGGATGTGATCACGCCGTCCTTTGCCGCCACGATGTCGCAGGGTGACTCATCCTTAACAGGTATTTCAGAGAGGACCTCGTTCTCCTTTATCTTAACCAGAAGACGTGTTCCCGATACCCTGGCCGACACCCAGGTAATTTCCGGAAATGCGCTCCGCAGCGATTCTTCCAGGGCGTCGCAGTCGATCTTCGATTTTATCATGCCATAGCGGATATCCTCTGTTTCACAGTATTTCAAAAGGGTGTCATACGTATACATGTGATTTCCGTCAAACTCGATATCCCATATAAAGATGGAGAGTATGTAAAGCAAAGCAAAAAAGGACACCATCCCGGCCGCATAGAGCTTTCGCTTCCTGTTTCTGTATAAAAAAAAAGGAAGTCCAAACTTTCCCAGTACCTTAAGTCTGACCTTCGATTTCCGGACAATGGGTTTTATCTTCCTAAACCCTTTCACGGTCATATAAAAGCGATAGGAATGGCCTGTATCGGACACTCCCCAGATTTCTATCTCATGAACGCTGCACATATTAAAGAACCGTTCCGGAGAAAATCCCGTCATCTCCACGAACAGATAACCGGATATCCGGTGGTTAAGCCATGTTACAATCACGCTGGTACCTCCTTGTTTTCTATCCTTATTCAAACTCCATGGATTTGATGAGTCCGTTAATCTTCATCTCCTCATTCGTATAATATTCAATCACAAGACGGCTTCCCGATACCGTCACGCGGCACGTCTTTGCCTGGAGCTTAATCAGGGTATCTGTATAGAGAATGATGCCGCGGTAATTTTCAATCACAACACTGTGGCGCCCCAGAAAAGATACCAGCACTTCGCCCAGGACCACATCCTTCGGAAGCTTTAAGTTCTCAGCTGCACTAAACTTCATCTCTTCGAACATATCGTTTCTGCCTTTCAGCCAATGATATTATACTATATGCAAAAACGGCGTCCGATTATGCAGGGTAAAGTGAAAGTAAACAAATGTAACAGTTCAGCCTCCGCTTCCGGCTGCCGCAGGCCGGAACGCGGCAGCCGGTAACGGGGCTGAACTGTTACAAACAAAGAAATCCCTGATCATAAAATGACCAGGGACTAACCTTGTTTGACTAATCAATTATTAGTTATATTTACGTTTTCTTGCAGCTTCAGACTTTTTCTTACGTCTTACGCTTGGCTTTTCGTAATGCTCTCTCTTACGAATTTCCTGCTGGATACCTGCTTTCGCACAGTTTCTTTTGAATCTGCGTAAAGCGCTATCTAAGCTCTCGTTGTCTTTAACGATTACATTTGACATAGCTCACACCTAACCTCCCTCCAGTTGTGTACTTGTGCATAATACAACTGTTTGGGTATTTTATAGCACTGATATGATTATAGCATAATTTTCCCATTCGTCAAGGAAAATTTCATTTTTTTCTGGGAAAATTGTAACAGTTCAGGCGGCTCATCTTCTTAACCGAAAAATCCGGTCAAGAAGCATCGGATATTCATCCGATGTAAAAATTGATGCATAAAGCCGCTTACAAGCAAGCTTGACGCTGCTTCCTGCGCCAATTTTCCCTCCGTCTGAACTGTTAGGGAAAATTCTTACTTATTTCATCTGGCCTTCCACTACTTTATAAACCTCTTCCAGACACGCGTCAACTCCGGCCGGATTCTTGCCGCCGGCCTGGGCCATATTCGGCCTTCCACCGCCGCCGCCGCCAACGAGTCCTGCAACAGCCTTGATTAAGTTGCCTGCATGGGCACCCTTCTTCTGCGCTTCCTCTGTAGCGGTTGCCATTAAGTTCACTTTGCCGTCCATGACGGAAGCCAGTACGATCACGCCTTCACCCAGCTTATCCTTTAACTGGTCTCCCAGATTTCTCAAGCCGTTCATGTCCACATCGGCAACCTTAGTAGCCAGAACCTTGACACCGCCGATCTCCTTCACCTGGTCCATAACATCGCCCAGGGAGTCCTTGGCCAGTCTGCTCTTTAGCTTCTCATTTTCAGAATGGAGCGCCTTGATCTCCTCAAGCATGGCTTCAATCTTGGCTGTCAGTGTCTGAGGCGTGGCCTTAGCCGCCTTCGCCGCCTCGTGAAGCTCGGTCTCTGCCTCCTGATAATACTTCATCAGGCCGTCGCCCGTCAGGGCTTCGATTCTGCGCACGCCGGCTGCGATTCCCGTCTCAGATAAGATCTTAAAGGAGCCGATCACACCTGTATTGGAAATATGGGTACCGCCACAAAGCTCCGTGGAGAAATCTCCCATCTTCACCACGCGTACATTCTCCCCGTACTTCTCGCCAAACAGGGCCATGGCACCCGATTTCTTCGCCTCGTCAAGGCTCATAACCTCTGTCTTTACATGCAGCGCTTCTTTGATCTTCTCATTGACAAGGCATTCCACCTTCTTAATCTCATCTGGTGTCATGGCGGAGAAATGAGTGAAGTCGAAACGAAGACGGTCTTCATCCACATAGGAACCTGCCTGCTCCACGTGCTCTCCCAAAACGGTGCGGAGCGCCTTCTGAAGCAGATGGGTCGCGCTGTGGTTTTTGCCGGTGCTCATACGGCTCTCTTCACAGACCTTTAAGGTGACTACGTCACCGATCTGGAACATGCCCTTCTTCATCCTGCCTACATGACCGATCTTGCCGCCCTGTAAATGAATAGTGTCCTCCACCACAAACTCGCCGTTTGCACTGACAATTACACCCTTATCGCCCTGCTGGCCGCCCATGGTGCCATAAAAGCAAGTCTCTTCCGTCACAATCGTGCCGGTCTCGCCATCCGTCAGCGCTTCCACCAGATCCGTCTCTGTCGTCAGAGAGGTGATCTTAGAATCGCAGGCAAGCTTATCGTATCCGACAAATTCCGTGGTGAGCGCAGGATCGATGGACTGGTACACCGTCACATCAGCGCCCATATAATTCGTGGTCTTTCTGGCCGCTCTGGCCTTCTCGCGCTGTTCCTGCATGGCCTTCTTAAAGCCAGCCTCATCGATCTCAAAATGCTTCTCTTCCAGAATTTCTCTCGTTAAATCCAGCGGGAATCCGTAAGTATCATAGAGCTTAAATGCATCCTCACCGTCCAGCACCGTCTTGCCTGCGGCAGCCATCTTCTCTTCCATCTCACCGAGAATGGCAAGTCCCTGGTCGATAGTCCGGTTAAACTTATCCTCTTCCTCGGTAAGAACCTTTAAGATCATGGCTTTCTTCTCTTCCAGCTCCGGATATCCGTCTTTGGAAAGCTCGATTACGGTCTTGGAAAGCTCCGCGAGGAATCTTCCCTCAATGCCGAGCAGCCTTCCGTGGCGGGCCGCTCTCCGAAGCAGACGGCGCAGCACGTATCCGCGTCCTTCGTTGGATGGCATGATGCCGTCGGAAATCATAAAGGTGCAGGAACGGACATGGTCTGTGATCAGACGCAGGGAAACATCAATCGATGCATCCTTCTGATACTCCGTGTGGGCAAGTTCTGCAACCTTGTTTAACAGAGCCTTGATGGTGTCCACATCAAAGATGGAATCCACATCCTGAACCACCACGGCCAGACGCTCGAGACCCATGCCGGTATCGATATTCTTCTGGGCCAGTTCCTCGTAATTGCCATGTCCGTCATTCTCGAACTGGGTAAATACGTTGTTCCATACTTCCATGTAACGGTCACATTCACAGCCCACGGTGCAGCCCGGCTTTCCGCAGCCGTACTTCTCCCCGCGGTCATAATAGATTTCAGAACACGGTCCGCAGGGGCCTGCTCCATGCTCCCAGAAGTTATCTTCCTTGCCGAAGCGGAAGATACGTTCCGGGGCAATGCCGATTTCCTTATTCCAGATATCGAAAGCCTCGTCGTCGTCCAAGTAGACGGATGGATATAACCTGTCCGGATCCAGTCCTACAACCTCTGTCAAAAACTCCCAGGACCAACGGATCGCTTCCGTCTTAAAATAATCTCCAAAGGAGAAATTGCCCAGCATCTCAAAGAAGGTGCCGTGACGGGCAGTCTTTCCCACATTCTCGATATCTCCGGTTCTGATACACTTCTGGCAGGTGGTCACACGCTTTCTCGGCGGTATCTCCTGTCCTGTAAAATATGGCTTTAAAGGCGCCATACCTGAGTTGATTAACAATAAGCTGTTATCATTATGCGGAACCAGGGAGAAGCTTTTCATCGCCAGATGTCCCTTACTCTCAAAAAATTCAAGGAACATTCTCCTCAGTTCATTCACACCTGTCTTGTTCACGTTACTGTCCTCCGTTAGTTATTTACTTTCTTCTGTCACACTGCCTGCATTCTTTGCATCCTTGTAATCTCTGTACTTCTTGCCGCACACGATTCCCCCTCCTGCCACTGCAAGGAAAAACAGAAACTTGATTGCTGTCTGCAGAAAACTTGCTAAAATTGCTGTCATAGATTCAACCTCCGTTCTTAATACATTAGCCAAACTCATTGTACTATCCTATCATATCGAATTTTATTTATCAAGATGTTGCCGTCGATTTTCTGTGATATTTCCTAAATCCACGCGGCAAAGCCGTTATAGCCCCGGTTATCTTTTCACAAAATCGAAGTCCCCATACAGAACCGATACTCCTGTTCTGTATGGGGATTCTCCTTCTTCTAACTTTCATTCTCCGCAGGCAGCGAGTTAATATACGTTTCCACGAGATCGTACGTCCTTGTTCTCGTGGTCTCGGCCTGGGAGGCCGTGTATTCGACGCCTTCCAGAGAACCGCCGCTGTACTTTCTCGCCGCTTCCTCCGCCTTTGTATCCCGGCTCTTCAGCCAGGTCTGCTGCTCACTTTCCAGCTTTCCCTTCGCCTCCTCGTCCAGTCCATTCATGATTTCCGCGTAAATGGTGTTCATCTCGATATTCCAGAGCTTAAACTCCTTCTCGGCCAGTGTCTTCATGGAGTACGTAGTAGAATCAGAGGATTCGCTGCGCATCTTCTGCACCTGGGCGTCCAGCTCTGCCAGACGTTTTTCGTAGTAGGCCAGCTTTTCCTCCTCGTCGCTTTGAAGCAATGTGCTTCCGCCCGGACCTAACGGAGATATGGATGGGGCCGCTGCCGCATCCGCCTTGCTTCCCGGTCCTGCTGCCGCTGCTTCCGGGACTGCTTCATCTGCAGCCTCCTTATTCTCATCCATCTGAATGGATTCCGGAGCAGGCACCGCCGCTCCCTCTGCCGCCATCATCCGGGAGGAAGCAGGTTCCGGTACCGCCGCCCCGGCGGCGGCTTCATCCGTGTTCCCGGATACTGCTCCTTCTTCCTCGACGGGGGCTGTTTCTTCCATACGCTTCCTGGCCGCGGCGGGAAGCTCCGTACCCGCTCCCTCCGTATAGGCCTGCGGCATGCCGCCGCCCGCTGTCGTCCCGGGCATCTGCGTCACCGCGACGGTATCCAGAGAGCCGCCGTTCTGCCGGATAAATCTGCTGGTCGCAAACGTCACCGCGATTCCGATGATCAGGATGGCAGCGATTACAAGCCAGATTCCTCTATTTTTATTCATGATTATCATCCTAACATACTTTGATAAAATTACCATATCATAAATAAAAAAGAAAGGAAATAGGGTACGTTAATTAGTAAGAGATTGTAAGAGATACGTAAGTTTTATATGCCTTCATCCACCAGTAAGTTGTCCCCATCCGCGGCAGTGGTCGCCAGTGTATCACACCGCTCGTTTTCCGGATGGCCGGCATGTCCCTTTACCCAGCAGAAGGTGACGCGGTGGGGTTCAATGGCTTTTAAAAGCCTCTCCCACAAGTCGATATTCTTGACCGGGCCGCTCTTACCGCGCTTCCAGTTGTTCTTCACCCAGTTATCGATCCAGTGCTGGTTAAATGCATCCGTCAGATACTTGGAATCCGAATACAGCTCCACTTCGCAGGGCCGGTTTAACGCCTCCAGTCCCGCGATCGCAGCCATCAGCTCCATACGGTTGTTGGTCGTTCTCACATATCCGGCCGACAGCGTCTTCTCATGGAGCTGCCCTTTGGAATCCGTGAACTGAAGCACAGCTCCATAACCACCGGGTCCGTCCGGATTTCCTCTTGCAGCTCCATCTGTAAACAATAGTACTTTTCCCATCTTATGTCACTCTCCTAGCTATCTGTCCCATTTATCGCATAACGAATTGATCTGGTCTGCGAACTTTGCCAGATCCTTGTTGGCTCCGCCCTCGTTGTGGCGGATCACCGACAGCAGGCGCTCCCCGGCAGCCAGCAGACGGGCATAGACGCCTACCGCCCGCTTCGCCGTCTCCACCGTCTTCGTCACAACGACTCCGGCCCTCTGCTCCAGCCATCTGCCGGAGGCCAGGTCGTAAACGGAGCCGGAAAACGGCGCCTCCGCCTGATATCCATACTCTTCCTTTAAAACCTGCCCGAACGAATCGCACACGTCGTCATTCCCGTGTACCAGAAATACTTCCCCTGGCTTCTCCTCAAATGCATTCAGCCACTGAATCAGCCCTTCCATATCTGCGTGGGCGCTCATTCCATCCATCTTCTCAATATGGGCCTCCACCTGAATGGTTTCACCGAAAAGTCTCACCTCCCGGCCGCCTTCCAGCAGGCTTCTGCCCAACGTCCCGATGGACTGATATCCCGTAAAGACGATGGTACACTCAGGCCGCCATAAATTATGCTTTAAGTGGTGCCTGATCCGGCCCGCGTCGCACATGCCCGCCGCGGAGATGATGACCTTTGGTTTTGTGTCGAAATTGATATCTCTCGATTCTGCGCTGGTAATAGAAAGCTTCAGTCCCGCAAACGAGATCGGATTGATCCCCTGCGCGACGAGCGCCTTCGTCTCCTCGTCGTAACAGTCCGTCAAATTCTCTTTAAACACATTGGTCGCCTCGACGGCAAGCGGACTGTCGACATAGACCTCGAATCCGTCGTGGCCCTTCACCATGTGCTCCGCCTTAATGATGCGGAACATGTAGAGAAGCTCCTGCGTCCTCCCCACGGCAAATGCAGGAATCACCACATTGCCGCCCCGGTCCAGCGTCCTCTGGACAATATCTGCGAGGATGGAAACGTGGTCTGGGATCTGGCCATGAAGCCGGTCGCCATAGGTACATTCCATTACCACGTAATCCGCATTTTGAATATACTGCGGATCCCGGATCAGCGGCTTGTTCTTGTTGCCGATATCTCCGGAAAATACGATCTTCTTTGAGATATCATTCTCTGTGACCCACACCTCAATGGAGGCAGACCCCAGTAAATGTCCGACATCGGTGAACCGAATGGTAAGGCCCTCCTCCAGTTTTATTATTTCATCATAATTACAGGGGTTAAACTGCTTTAACACCCCTACCGCATCATTCATTTCATACAGCGGCACTTCTTCCTGCCGCCCGGCTCGTCTGGCCTTCCTGTTCTTCCACTCTGCCTCTGATTCCTGGATATGTGCGCTGTCCTTCAGCATGATATTGCACAAATCCGCTGTAGCTTCGGTGGTGATAATTTCTCCGCGGAACCCTCTCGCATAGATAAACGGAAGCATCCCGGCATGGTCGATATGGGCATGAGTCAGGAGCACGTAATCGATCTCCGAATAGCTCACCGGAAGCTCTGCATTCTCAAAATAGTCCACACCCTGCTTCATACCGCAGTCCACCAGAATCTTAAGTCCTGCGGCTTCTAAATAGTGGCAGCTGCCGGTAACCTCATGGTCCGCACCGATGAACATTAATTTCATTGAAAGCCCTCCTTATTTTTCTTCTGTCGGTCATTTTCCTATTATAGCATAAATTAAAACCTCGTGAAAGACCCCATCCTCCTCTTCTGCGGTTCATGCTTATTTTATATGATAATGCAGATCATTCCTCCGTTGCTGTCGTTGATAATCTTCTGAAGCGTATCCTGAAGCTTTAACTGACAGTCCTCCGTAAGCTGGGAGACTTTTGCGGAGATTCCATCCTCCACGATCTGTTCGATGGACTTTCCAAAAATATTGGTATTCCAGATGCCCTCCTCGCTCTCTCTGGCATTTTCCTTGATGTATGCGATCAGATCCTCCGCCTGCTGTTCGCTGCCTACGATCGGGGCGATCTCCGTCTGGATATGAGCCTTGATCAAATTGATGGAAGGCGCCTCCGCCCGCATCTTAACGCCGTATTTGTTGCCGTGCTTGATCACTTCCGGCTCATCCAGGATAATTTCCGAGCGTTCCGGCGTCACGACGCCATACCCTTTTAAGCGCACCTGGCTCATGGCCTGGTTCACCTTTTCGTACTCCGCCCGCATCTTTGCAAGATCGCTTAAGGTCTGCATCAGCTGGTATTCGCCTTCGATGGGGATTCCCACATAGTCGCTTAAAATCTGGTAATAATAGCTGTCATCCACGTCCACGCCCATGGAAACGCTTCCATCCGCCATATTCATATTTTGTACTTTTACGGCCCGGATACTCTCGGCCGCACCGTCAAACAGATCCGACGTGATATCCTTCATATGGGTAACCTTTTTCACCATGTCCTTGGCAGCCTGGATAATCTGGGATTTCAACCAGTGGCTTGCAGGCAGGATCTCCAGCCATTTGGGGATATAGAAATCCATCTCCGTAACCGGGAATTCCTTCAGCACGCGTTCCAGGATATGATAGACGTCATCCTTTTTCAGCTGTTCACAGTTTACCGGCATAACGGTCACGCCGTATTTTTCCCTCATATCCTTTGCAAGGGCCGTGGTCTCATCGGAATACGGCCTAACGGAGTTTAAGAGGACGATAAACGGTTTTCCAAGCTCCTTTAATTCGGTAATGGTCCGCTCTTCTGCGGCTATGTAGTTGGGGCGTTTCAGTTCCCCGATGGTGCCATCCGTCGTGATAACGACACCGATGGTGGAATGGTCATTGATGACTTTTCTCGTTCCAATCTCCGCAGCCTTCGTAAAGGGAATCTCATATTCAAACCACGGGGTCTTTACCAGGCGCTCCTCATCGTTTTCAATGTGTCCGGCCGCTCCTTCTACCATAAATCCAACGCAGTCGATGAGCCGCACCTTCGCCTCAATCTCATCGCCCAGCCGTATCTCAGCCGCTTCCTTCGGTATGAATTTTGGTTCCGTCGTCATGATCGTCTTTCCGGCCGCGCTCTGCGGAAGTTCGTCTCTCGTCTGTGTTTTCTGATGCTCATCCACCATTTCCGGAAGCACCATCAGTTCCATAAACCGTTTGATAAAGGTGGATTTACCCGTCCGCACCGGTCCTACAACGCCTATATAAATCTCTCCATTGGTCCGGGCTTTAATATCACTGTATACATCAAAATTGTCCATAAAGATACCCCCTTCTGTGCTGTTATAATATATGCGGGGGATCACTTAATATTCCAGCAAGTCTTTTTAAGATATCTTTTGATTGATATACTTCCCATTTATAAGGAAAGCCCCGGGTCCTTTTGGCCCTGGGGCTTTTCTTTCATGAATCATTAAGATGCATCCGGCTTCTCTGACTGATTCACAAAATCATACTTTGAATTTCTGTAATAATACCAGACACCTATAAAAGTAAGCAAGGTTACTATGGTGGTCAGTATACCTCCTTCGATTCCAAAGGCCCCTCCATTTAACACATTGCTCTCAGTATATTGTGTTGTAATCATGCCTGGTACATGAAGACCACTTACGGGCATCCCATAAACAAGCCCCTGAAAGATGTTCCAGGTAATATGATATCCAATACACATCCAAATAGAACCTGACTTTATGAACATATAGGAAAAAAGTATCCCAACAAGTACAATATTCGTTACGGAAAAAAATGTTACTCCAGGATTTCTCAGATGGATCAATCCAAAAATTACAGATGGAACGACCATAATGGCAGGGAGATTGCGGCAACGCCGCAAAACACCCATTAAAAATCCACGGTTCATCACTTCTTCGGCAACCCCAACCAAAATAAACGTTAACAGCCACCAGAAACCCAGCACCGAAATTTTAATTCCATCGGAAACGACACGTCCCTTTCCAATTGTAATAACCAGGAGAAAAATAACAGAGCAGTTTACAACTCCCAGCATCATACCAAAAGCCCCATCTTTTCGATTCTGCTTACCCCCTAAAGAAGAAAGCCCCAGTTCCCGGACAGAGCGCTTCATCCCCAATCGCCATATGGCGATTGGGATTATCAGCATGATAAGATCCGTAATCATCTGAATCGCGACAGGCAGTGAGACCTCATCGAGCCAGTCAACCAGGCTGGAGTATTCTCCTGTAGTCAGGTTAATATCGCCCGTGCCAATCAAAATCTGTCTCAGTACCCTGATAAAAAGGTCACTGACGCCCCACGCCAGAATATAGAAAGCAGCCATTGCAAACAGGATTATCCACCCTGACCGCACCTGGCCAAATCTGTTTTTAATAAGTTTGTTGTCCCATAATCGGCTCATTTGCCGCTCCTTCTGGCTATTCACTTAAATAGGCCTTCTTCACGGAATCATCATTCATCAGTTCCTCCGCATCACCGCTTAAAACGATGTCACCTGTCTCTAAAACGTAGGCCCTGTCAGCGATGGAGAGCGCCTTCTTGGCATTCTGTTCCACCAATAGCACCGTGGTTCCGGACTTGTTGATCTCCTGAATAATGTCGAAGATCTCGTTTACATAGATGGGAGACAGACCCATGGATGGCTCATCCATGACGATCAGCTTCGGGTGAGACATCAGCGCGCGCCCCATGGCCAGCATCTGCTGTTCACCGCCGCTCAAGGTACCGGACGGCTGGTTCTTACGCTCCAGCAGTCTCGGAAAGCGCTTGTAGATCATCTGCAGAGTCTCTTCGATCTCCGTCTTGTCTTTCCTCGTATAGGCGCCCAGCTTCAGATTCTCAAACACGGTCAGATCCGCGAATACGCGTCTTCCCTCGGGAACGTGAGCCATTCCCATGCTGACGATTTTGTCCCCGCGGACCTTCGTTATATCGCGTCCGTCAAAGCCTATCGAACCGCCTGCCGCTTTCAGCAGACCGGTGATCGTGTGAAGCGTCGTCGTCTTTCCCGCGCCGTTGGCTCCGATCAAGGCCACGATCTCCCCTTCATTTACTTCAAAGGATATGCCCTTTAACGCCTTGATGACGCCGTAATATACTTCCAGATTTTTAACTTCCAGTATTGCCATGCCTGTCTCCTCCTATTCTCCCAGATATGCCTTGATGACCTCCGGGTCATTTAACACATCCACCGTATTGCCCTGGGCGAGCACCTGACCGAAGTTTAACACCGTCAGCTTCTCGCAGATACCGGAGACAAGTTTCATATCGTGTTCGATCAGAAGGATGGTCATGCCGAAATTATCGCGGACAAACCGGATGGTATCCATCAGTTCCTTCGTCTCGTTAGGGTTCATACCGGCCGCCGGCTCGTCGAGAAGCAGAAGCTTCGGGTTCGTCGCCAGCGCACGGGCTATCTCCAGCTTCCGCTGCTTGCCGTAGGGCAGATTGGAAGCCAGGTAATCCTTTTCCTTATCCAGATCAAATACTTTCAGCAGCTCTACCGCTTTCTCGTCCATAGTCTTCTCCACCTTAAAATACTTGGGAAGGCGCAGAATTCCGGCTACGGTTGTATAGGAATACTGGTTGTGAAGGCCCGCTTTTACATTGTCGAGAACGGTCAGTTCCTTAAACAGACGGATATTCTGGAAGGTTCTGGCCACACCCGCGCGGTTGATCTCCATGGTCTTCTTTCCCGTGATATTCATGCCGTCCAGCTGGATCGTTCCCATATTGGGCTTATAAACACCGGTCAGCAAGTTGAATATCGTCGTCTTACCGGCGCCGTTGGGTCCGATCAGGCCATAGAGCTGGCCCTTCTCGATGGTTATGCTGAAATCATCCACTGCGCGCAGTCCGCCGAAAGAGATACCGAGGTTTTTAATTTCAAGTAATGCCATGCCTATGAAACCTCCTTATCTGCCGTGTTTTTATGGAAATACCGTCTCAGGGAATGACGTTTTCTGAAATCGATGAATTTCGGACTCCAGTTGAAAATCATCATGACGATCAGGATGATGGCGTAGATCAGCATACGGTACGTATTGAGTCCGCGGAGCAGCTCCGGAAGCAGCGTCAGGATCACCGCCGCAATCATGGAACCGCGGATATTGCCGATTCCGCCCAACACAACGAATACAAGAATCATGATGGACTGGTTGTATCCGAAGTTCTTCTGTGTCGCCGTCAATGCCGATAAGTTGTGGGAATAAAGAACTCCCGCAACACCGGCCAGAGAAGCCGATATCGTAAACGCCATCAGCTTGTACTTCGTGATGTTGATTCCGATGGATTCCGCCGCAATCCGGTTGTCGCGCACCGACATGATGGCGCGGCCCGATCTGGAATGAATCAGATTCAGGACGATAAACAGCGTGATCAGGATCAGGATAATTCCCACCGTAAACGTGGCGTTCTTAGGCGTTCCGTTGATGCCCTGGGCGCCGTTCATGATAATCTGGCCGTCTTCCGCCATATTAAGCGCCATGGCGTTCTTGATGGAGACATGGATGCCGTTCGCATCCTTTCCCAAATATATGACATTGACCACATTCTTGATAATCTCACCGAATGCCAGCGTAACAATGGCCAGATAGTCGCCTCTCAGCCTTAACACCGGGATTCCCACGATGATGCCGGCTGCAGCCGCGGCCGCAGCGCCCACCAGAATCGCCAGTGTAAAGCGGACTCCCACACTGGGAATCGCCTCCAGCATACAGATGGAAAACAGAGAGCTGGAAAATGCGCCCACACACATGAAACCGGCGTGTCCCAGGCTCAGTTCCCCCAGTATGCCTACCGTCAGGTTTAAAGAAATCGCCATAATTGTATAGATACAGAGCGGCACCAGAAGGCCCTTCATCAGGCTGCTTAAATGCCCCCCATTTATAAGGATCTCTACAATAATATAGGCTGCTATCACAATCCCATAGGTCACTAAATTATTTCTTGTTGTTTTATTTATCTGCAGACTCTTCGTCTTTCCACTTTTTCCCATGGCCCCCACCTACACTTTCTCGTTAATCTTCTTGCCCAGAATACCGGTAGGCTTTACAAGAAGTACAATGATCAGGACTGCGAAAACGATGGCATCGGAAAGCTGGGAAGAGATGTATGCCTTGCTCAGGTTCTCGATCACGCCCAGAAGCAGGCCACCGATAAAAGCGCCCGGAATAGAGCCGATTCCGCCGAATACGGCGGCAACGAAGGCCTTGATTCCCGGCATGGAACCGGTGTACGGCGTCAGGGTAGGATATGCGGAACAGAGTAAGGTGCCCGCGATGGCGGCTAATGCGGAACCGATGGCAAACGTCAGCGCGATCGTTCCGTCCACGTTGATTCCCATCAGCTGGGCGGCCCCTTTATCTTCTGAGACAGCCAGCATGGCCTGTCCCGCCCTCGTCTTCTTGATAAACGTGGTCAGTACAATCATAATCACGATACAGGAGACAATGGTTACCAGCGTTTCTCCTGAAATCGTCAGTCTTCCGCCGGCAAGCTTCAAAGCCGGAATCGTTACAACAGATGTAAAGGATTTCGGATTGGAGCCAAAAACGAGCAGCGCGATGTTCTGAAGTAAGTAGCTGACACCGATTGCCGTAATTAAGACAGCCAGAGGTGAAGCCATACGGAGAGGTCTGTATGCGACCTTTTCAATGGTTACGCCGAGAACCGTACATATAATGACAGCAAGAAGAATGCCAACAGCCGGTGGAAGCCCCATCGTGCTGACAACGGTGAATACCACGTATCCTCCGATCATGATGACATCGCCGTGAGCGAAATTCAGCATCTTGGCGATACCATATACCATGGTGTATCCCAGAGCAATTATTGCATACACACTGCCCAGGCTTAAACCATTAATAAAATAGGATATGAAACTCATCATATCATCGCACCTCATTCGTTGTTTATTCCCGCGAGGGTATTGGATTTGAAAAGAAGAGGGTCGTCCTCTGGACGACCCTCCATTGGGTCATATACCAAGCAGTATTTACCTGATAAACTTACATTGCATTGTATACGCCGTCTACGATCTTTACAGCCTTCGGAGCCTTCTCCGGCTCGCCGTCAGCGGTCCACTTCATGCCTAAGCCGGTTAATCCGTCAACAGAAACCTCTGTCATGGATACCTTTAACTTGTCACAGATTGTAGAAGCGTCCATATCCGGAGTAATGCCCGCTTTTTCTCCGGCAGCCTTGATCGCATATACTGCGTCGTAGGCATCAGCGGCGAACTGGTTCGGTATGTCACCGTATTTCTCTTTATATGTAGTAACGAAATTCTTTGTTAAATCATCCTGCGCATCGGCAGCGAATGGTGTCAGCAGCATAATGCCCTCTGCCAGTGATGTATCAAAGTTCTCCACGGTTAAAAGACCATCCAGGCCATCACAGCCGAAGAAATCCGGTTCGTATCCCATCTGTTTTGCCTGCACCAGAATTAAGGAAGCCTGCTGATAGTAGATCGGAAGGAATACCAGTTCTGCACCGGCGTCCTGTGCCTTCTGAATCTGTACGGAGAAGTTCGTATTATTGTCAGCGGTAAACGCTTCATCAGCTACCACTTCAAAGCCCTGGTTAGCGGCTTCTGATATGAACTTGTCATGAATACCGGATGAATAAACGTCAGAACTGTCATAGATAATTGCTACTTTGGTAGCCAGCTTGTTTTCGCCGATATACTGGGCCGAAGCAGCACCCTGGTTCGGATCGGAGAAGCAGATACGGAACTGATTGTCAAACTTTGCACAGTCCACAGCAGAACCTGACGGTGTCAGCTGAAACAGGTTGTCATTGCTGGACTCTGCGCCTACAGCGATACACGGTGCGGAAGTAACCGTACCGACTAACATCTGCATACCCCAGTCCTTTAATGTGTTGTAAGCGTTGACTGCTTTTTCTGTATCGCTCTCATCATCCTGGAAATTGTACTCGATCTGTGCTCCGCCGATACCGCCGGCCGCATTGATCTCATTGATTGCCAGTTCAGCGCCGTTCATAACGGCCTGTCCGTAAATAGCATTTCCTCCGGTAATCGGTCCGATTCCGCCGATCTTAAAGGAACCTCCTGCAGTCTGGTCAGCTGCTGCTGTTGACTCATCTGCTCCGGCATCCGCGGCAGCTGTCGTTTCCGCTGTGCCTGCCGTTGTCGCGCCATTGTCACTCTTGCCGCCGCATGCAGTTAAGGATGCAGCCATAGCGGCAGCCAGGCCAAGGCTTACCAGCTTCTTTGTTGTTTTTTTCATAATTCATTCCTCCTCTTGAATTTTGAAATTCATATATACAGTTCCTATGACTATATATACATAGTCTCTATAATAAGATGGCTTTTTTAAAATGTCAACTAATTTCCAGATATTCTTTCAAAATTCAATCTTCCATCCATATTTTACCATGGAAGGTCTGAGCTCTCGATGGTTTTGTCCCGCAGCATCAGGCCTTTTACAGCCTCAGAGGCTGGTTTATCATCGAATAATATTGCATTAACCTGTTCCACGATGGGCATGTCGATCTCATATTTTTCTGAGAGCTTCAGCGCCGCCTTCGCGGAGTAGACGCCTTCCACCACCATCTTTACTTCCTTCATGGCCTCTTCCATGGTATACCCTTTTCCAATCAGGATTCCGGCGCGGCGGTTCCGGCTGTGCATGCTGGCGCAGGTAACGATCAGATCACCGATTCCCGACAGTCCGCAGAAGGTCTGGAACTTACCGCCCATTGCGGTTCCCAGCCTGGCAATCTCGGCAATTCCCCTCGTGATCAGCGCGGCCTTCGTGTTGTCGCCGTATCCCAGTCCATCCGCAATACCGGCGGCCAGGGCAATGACATTCTTAAGCGATCCGCCCAGTTCGATTCCCTGCATATCCGGGCTGGTGTAGACGCGGAACACCTCACTCATGAAGACGGACTGAACGTACTCCGCAGTCTTTTTGCTGTGGGCGCCTGCGACGCAGGTGGTGGGAAGCCCCTTACTCACCTCTTCCGCGTGGCTGGGTCCCGACAGAACCGCGACGTCCGCCATGGGAAGCTCCTCCTCCAGAATCTCGGAAAGCGTTTTAAGCGTCGATTCCTCAATTCCCTTTGCCACATTTACAATAATCTGCCCTTCTCTGCAGTAAGGCTTCATCTTCTGTGCTGTAGAGCGAACATAGACGGAAGGAACGGCGGTAACCAGCACGTCCTTATCCTTCATGACCTCCTCCAGGCTTTCCGTAAACATCATACCATCCGGAAGAACCAGATCCGGCAGAGTGTGATGGCGCCCAGTCGTCTTCATCTCCGTAATTTCCTCCGGCAGCGCCGACCATACGGATACGTAATGACCGTTGTTATACAGGAGAACAGCCAAAGCGATTCCCCAGCTTCCTGAACCGACAATCCCAATCTTTGCCATGATACTTCACCTCGTTTTTATTTTTTACCAAAACTTATTTTGTTTTCATTTCCATGAACCAGTCTTACAATATTGGCCCTGTGGCGCCAGAATGCCTGGGCGCTGATCACAGCCGCAACTATGTAAAACTCAGGAAGATATCCCGCCTGTACAGAAAAGCTGCCGTTACTACCCAGAACAATCATCCACACGAGAAAAATCGTGGCTACCACCAGCGATCCCAGTGAGACGAACCTCGTCACAGCCACAACCAGGACAAAGGCCAGGAGAGTCACCACCATCAGCCGTAAGTCCAGGGCTACGATGAGACCGGCGGTGGCCGCGATTCCTTTTCCGCCCTTAAAATTCAGATAGAACGGATAGTTGTGTCCCAGAATGACGCCAAGACCGGTATAGAGTACCAGCAGACAGGCGATCTCCGGCCGGTCCCTAAAAAGGATCCGGACAAGAATACAGGGGATAAACGCCTTCAAAAAGTCTCCGAAGAAGACAACCGCTCCCGCTTTCTTTCCCAGCACGCGAAGCGCATTAGTCGTCCCTGAGTTGCCGCTTCCGTAATTACGGATGTCAATCTTATTCAGCCTGCCGTAAATATAGCCGGTCTGAAGCAGGCCAAATAAATAGCCCGCTGCCAGACAAATGATTCTTTCCATACCTACTGTTCCTTTCCGCTGCGCTCTCTGGCAATAAACTTGAGAGAGGTTCCCTTGAAGCCGAAGGCTTCCCTGATCTTATTCTCGATATACCGCGTGTAGGAGAAATGCATCAGATTCTTATCATTGACGAAAATGACGAACGTCGGCGGCTTCACCGCTACCTGTGTAATATAGTAGAGTCTCAGGCGTTTTCCCTTATCCGACGGCGGCTGCTGTAAGGCTACCGCTTCTGTCATGATCTCGTTTAACACACCCGTGGCGACGCGAAGCGTCTGGTTCTGTCTCACCATGTCAATCAGCTCAAACAGGCGGTTCGTCCTCTGTCCCGTCTTCGCCGAGATGAACACGTACTCCGCATATGGCATGAAGGCCAGCGTATCCTTAATCTTATTGGTGTATTCGTAAATAGTCTTATCGTTCTTTTCGATAGCATCCCATTTATTCACGGCAACGATGATTCCCTTTCCGCGCTCATGGGCGATGCCGGCGATCTTGGCATCCTGTTCTGTCACACCCTCTGTGGCGTCAATTACCACCACCACCACATCCGCGCGTTCCACCGCGGTTACTGTACGGATGATGCTGTAGCGTTCCAGTTCTTCCTTAATCCTGCTCTTCCGGCGAAGTCCGGCCGTGTCGATAAAGACGTACTCCGTCCCGTTATGCACGATCTCCGTATCCACCGCGTCCCTCGTGGTTCCCGCGATATCGGATACGATCACACGGTTTTCTCCCACCAGCTGGTTGATAATGGAGGATTTGCCGACGTTGGGCTTACCGACGATGGCAATTCTCGGTCTGTCATCCTCCTCTTCCTCTTCTGTGCTCTCGCCGAAGTATTTGACCACCTCGTCGAGCAGCTCGCCCAGGCCGAGTCTGGAAGCAGCCGAAACCGGAACCGGATCGCCGATGCCGAGATTATAAAACTCGTATACATCATTGCCGAACTTCTCGAAGCTGTCCACCTTATTGACAGCCAGAACGACCGGCTTCTTGGACTTGCGCAGCATGTCCGCAACCTTGGAATCCGCGTCCACCAGGCCCTGGCGCACATCCACGATGAAGACGATGACGTCCGCAGTCGCGATGGCGATCTCCGCCTGTTCTCTCATCTGGGACAGGATGATGTCGCTGCTGTCCGGCTCGATTCCGCCTGTATCAATCAGGGTGAAATTCTTGTCCAGCCACGTGCAGTCGGCATAGATTCTGTCTCTTGTAACACCGGGAGTATCCTTAACAATGGATATCGTATCTCCGGCCAATACATTAAACAACGTAGACTTCCCGACATTGGGACGGCCTACGATGGCAACAACTGGTTTACTCATATGAAATCTCCTTTAACTCGTATCCTTCATAGGAAGGGCTTCCCTCTTCCACAGGATGAAGTACGGCCTGTACAAAATCCTGACCGCTTGATTTTACAATATCTACCTTTACTTGTAAAGCTTTTTGTAATTCGGCGCGGGTAATATCGTCCAGAAACACCTCTTCGCCGCTGCGGAACATGCACTCCGGAAGCAGCAGTCTCGATCCCAGACGCTTATCCTTAAGCTGGCCGATCAGGTCCTGCCCGGTGACCAGCCCGGCCACTGTGATCTGCTCCCCGAAGAAGTAATTCCTGATCGGGTACACGTGAATCGTAAAGTTCGGATATTTCCTGCGGATGGAATTCACGTGGCGCTCAATGAACGGGGCCGCCAGCTGTCCGGTGGCAATGGAAATCTCCTCCTCCACGCTGTCTCCCTGCAGTTCCTGAAGCGCGGATTCAACCTCCTCTTCCAGGAGCCTCAGCATCCCGACGCCGTTCTCCAGCTGAATGTATCCGTCATACCGTTCTTCCTCCGGCAGCGGACGTCCCGCCAGAATGTAAAACTCGTCGCTGGCGTGAATAAAATGGGTCCCGTGTTCCTCATAGAGCTTCTTCTGCCACCGCTCGATCAAGTCGATGGTTTTAGCAGCATCTTCCTTTTCAATGGGCTTTAGCGGGTAGAGTCCGTCGCGGAACTTGGAGAGCCCGACGGGAACCACGGAAACGCTCTCCATATAAGGCAGATACTTCGATAAGTCTCTTATGGTCCGTTCCAACTCCTTCCCGTCATTTAAGCCCTTGCATAAGACGATCTGGCCGTTCATGGGGACTCCTGCTTCGTAAAGCTCATCGATCCGCTTTAATGCCTGTCCGGCAAAACGGTTATGAAGCATCTCGCAGCGAAGTTCGGGATTGGTCGTCTGCACCGAGATGTTGATGGGAGCCAGCTTGAACTTAATGATGCGTTCCACATCGTAATCGCTTAAGTTGGTCAGTGTCACGTAATTGCCCTGCAAGAAGGACAGCCTGGTATCGTCATCCTTAAAATACAGCGTCTCGCGCATTCCCGGCGGCATCTGGTCGATGAAGCAGAACACGCATTTGTTCCGGCAGGAACGGTACTCGCTCATCAGGCCGTTCTCAAAGGTGATTCCCAGGTCCTCATATCCGTTTTCTATCTCCAGCTCCCACTCTTCGCCGTCGGCCTTTCTGACCTCCATGACGATAGATTCGCTGTTCATATAATATTCATAATCGAAAATGTCTTCCAGCTCATGGCCGTCTATCGACAACACGCAGTCGCCAGGCTCCAGTTCCAGCGCCTCCGCGATGGACCCAGGATCCACAGCCCCTATTTTATGTCCTTTTCTGCTCATATTTTCTGTTGTTTCCCTTCTGTTTTATCTTCTCTATCATAACAATATTATCAATCTTTGTAAAGAAAGCCTTTTTTGTTTTTTTCCATGAAATGTAAGAATTGCTATTGACGCATTGTGTCGAAGAATGGTATAAATGGATGTAAGATTAGAACTGGGCAGTCTTACGGGACTGCCTGTTATTAATTTATGGAGGATTTCATTATCATGGCAAATGATTATGTATTTAATGACCAGCTGCCGGTTGCACCGCTAAAGATCGCGGCACTGGAAAGCTGCCGGGAACTGGCAGGAAAAGTCAACGACCATATCGTAGATTTCCGTCGAAACGATATCGAGGAATTAAAGCGGCGCGAGGCCGATCTCCACTACCGTGGATACGATGTCGATTCTTATCTTCTTAGCTGCGACTGTCCCCGTTTCGGAAGCGGTGAAGCCAAAGGCATCATCAAAGAGTCCGTCAGAGGTACCGATATTTTTGCAATGGTGGACATCACTAATTACAGCATATCCTATACCGTCAATGGTTATACCAATCATATGTCTCCGGACGACCATTTCCAGGATTTAAAGCGAATTATAGGCGCCTGCTCGGCTACGGCACACCGCGTCAATGTTATCATGCCTTTTCTCTATGAGAGCCGCCAGCACAAGAGAAGCAAGCGCGAATCCCTCGACTGCGCCATGGCGCTGGAAGAGCTGACCTCCATGGGTGTCAGCAACATCATCACCTTTGATGCCCATGATCCGCGTGTGCAGAATGCGATACCGCTTCACGGATTCGATAATTTTATGCCTACCTACCAGTTTGTAAAGGCATTTTTATGCCATTATCCGAATCTGCCCATCGACAAGGATCATCTCATGGTCATCAGTCCGGACGAGGGCGCCATGGACCGCGCCGTCTATCTGGCCAACAACTTAAGCGTGGACATGGGTATGTTCTATAAGAGAAGAGACTACTCCAGAGTCGTAGGCGGACGCAATCCCATCGTAGCCCATGAGTTCCTGGGCGCTTCTGTGGAAGGCAAGACTGTTCTCATCGTGGATGACATGATCTCCTCCGGCGAGAGCATGCTGGACACAGCCAAGGAGTTAAAGGAACGGGGAGTGGAAAAGGTCATTGTCTGCTGTACCTTCGGACTCTTCACAAACGGCCTGGACAAGTTCGACGAATACTATGCAAAGGAATACATCGATCTGGTTGTGACTACCAACTTAAGCTACCGCCCGAAGGAGCTGCTGAGCCGCGAATGGTACGTGGAAGCCGATATCAGCAAGTATATCGCCGCCATCATCAATTCCTTAAATCATGACGTATCGATCAGCACGGCGCTTTCCCCTACGGAGAAGATTCAGAATCTGCTCAAGAAACGCCACAGCGACGGATACGATTACTATCAGACCATCCTGTAGCTGCAGTCTCCCGAAAGGCTGCTCAGGCGGCATATGCAAGACCCCCTCAGACGGTATCACGACCGTTTCGGAGGGGGTCTTTTATTTCAAAGAAAAGTCCAGGCTGTGAAATAAAAAACCTCCTGCGCAAGAGTCCAGCTTACCAAACTCTTTCTTCTGTTTCGGCAAGCGCTCCTTACAATTCTTTTATGGAAAGAAATGCCGCTAAATTTCCTCTCTCATTCCCCATCGTCCTGTGGGAAAATAAGTAGTCCGGATTGCAGTGGGTACAGATATCGGTAATCTGGATATTATCCGCCTTTACTCCCGCTTCCAGAAGGACAATCTCATTGGCACGCCAGAGATTCAGCAGGAATTTTCCGTTTGGCTTCTCCCGAAGCAGTTCCGGCCAGTATTCTTCCGAAAATGCCCGGCGAAATTCAGCAGCCACTTCCTCTCCCACTTCGTAGCAGTCCTGACAGATACTGGGGCCGATGCAGGCAATGATGTCCTCCGGCTTCGAGCCGTACTCCCGGCTCATGGCTTCCAGCGTCACCTGGCCCATACGGGCCACCGTTCCTCTCCAGCCGGAGTGGCTTAAGCCTATAGCCCAATGGATTGGATCGAGGAAGTAGAGCGGCACACAGTCCGCGTAAAACGTCACCAGCGTCATGCCCGGCACATCCGTGATCAGGCCGTCGATGTCCTGATAGTCCCGTTCCCTGGTGATCCCCTTGCCCGCATCTTCTTCCGTCACCCTGCGGATGTTGGTCGTGTGAGTCTGCCAGGACAGTACCATTCTCTCCTCATCCACTCCGATCGCCTTCGCCATCCTGCGGTAATTCTCCCGCACATGGTCTGGATCGTCCCCCTTTAAAAATGCGAAATTCATGGTAGCATACACGCCGGTGCTCACGCCTCCCATGCGGGTGGAAAACCCGTGGCGCACGATGCCGGTCTTCTCCAGCATCGGAAAAGACAGATAGGGAACGCCATCCGCCATCCGGCATTCAAGCACCGGCAGTTCCTGTTTTCGCTTCCATATATCGTTCATAAAATAAAACCTCCTGTATTGTCAGAGCTGCTATTCTCAGCCATTATCCTGCGAGGCGTCAAAATGCGTCACGGATCAGCGTGATCCGGTCTCCGAGGATGGCGACCACATCAAAGCGGCACGGCATGGCCTCACTGACCCGGTTTTTGTATAAATAGTATTCTGCCACGCGGCGGATGTGCTGCTGTTTTCTGTAGTCCACCGCCTCCGCGGGGCTGCCCTGTCTCTCATCCCGCCGGTATTTCACCTCGACGAAGACCAGGTACTCCCCGTCCCGCGCGATGATGTCGATCTCCCCGCTCCGGCCCGAAAAATTCCGGGCAACGATTTTATAGCCCTGTTCTATCAAATAGGCAGCCGCCATCTCTTCATAGCCGCTGCCAATCTCACGCTTATTCATTCAATTCCCCATCAGTCCACAAAATTCCTGATAAAACTCCTCCGGTGAATGGCACACGGACCGATCTCCTTAAGCGCCGCGATGTGCGCCGCCGTTCCGTAGCCTTTATGCTTTGCAAAACCGTACTCCGGGAACAGCTTGTCGTACTCTGCCATCATATGGTCCCTCGTAACCTTTGCCATGATGCTGCCCGCCGCGATGGAGACGCTCTTCGCATCGCCCTTAACGATCGGGACCTGCGGGATATCCAGTCCCGGAATCGTCACTGCGTCGTTTAAAAGCACCTGCGGGACAGAGGTAAGCTGGCTGACTGCCAGCCGCATGGCCTCATACGTGGCCTGAAGAATATTGATCTCATCGATCCGCTCCGGTCCGACCACTCCAACGGCAAAGCTCAACGCCTTCTCCTGGATCTCCAGAAACAGTTCCTCACGCCGCTTCTCCGACAGCTTCTTCGAATCATTTAAAAACAGGATCTCACAGTCCCGCGGAAGGATCACCGCTCCGGCCACAACCGGCCCTGCAAGAGGTCCTCTGCCGGCCTCATCGATTCCACAGACGAGGACACTATCCTTATACTGCCTTTCGTAGCTTTTCATCAGCTCTAAGCGTTCCCGCTCAGCAGCCAGTTTTTCTTCGCTTAACTTTCTCATCGTAGGTTTACTCCGCTTTCGTATTCTCTGAAGGTAATTCCAGAGTGATCTTCCCCAGTTTCCCACTTCGGAAATCATCGATCAGAAGGCGGGAAGCCTTTGCAAGATCCAGTTCCCCGCCTTTTGAGAGGCACGCTCTGGCCTTTGCGATCTGTTTTAGAAGTCCCACTGCATCGGAAGCATCCGTCTGGTATTTGTCTTCCAGCACGTTCGGATACTGTTTCTGAAGGAAGCGGATCAGCTCCAGTGCCAGTTCATCTTTATTTAAAATCTCGTCGTTAATCGAACCGATCAGCGCAAGGCGGATTCCCACCACCTGATCCTCAAACTTAGGCCATAAGATTCCCGGGGTATCAAGAAGCTCCAGGCTCTTATTAAGCCGGATCCACTGATTGCCTTTCGTCACGCCCGGCTTGTTTCCGGTCTTCGCGCATGCCTTGCCGGCAAAGGAATTGATAAACGTAGACTTGCCCACGTTGGGGATTCCCACCACCATGGCACGAACCGGACGGTTTAAGATTCCCCGCCTCCGGTCGCGCTCGATCTTTTCCTTACACGCTTCCTGCACGACTCCGTTAATCGCCTTTAGACCGGCTCCGCTCTTGGAGTTCACCTTTACCACGAAGTATCCCTTATCCTGGAAGTAAGCGGCCCACTTAAGGTTGCAGCGCTCATCGGCAAGATCGGACTTGTTAAGCAGGATCAGCCGCGCCTTTCCCGCTCCAAGATCATCGATATCCGGGTTCCGGCTGGAAAGCGGAACTCTGGCGTCTACCAGTTCTATAATTAAATCGATTAATTTGATATCTTCCTTCATGGCCCTTTTGGCCTTGGTCATATGACCCGGATACCACTGTATATTCATCATCTACCTCTATTTCGAACGAATCAGCTCCAGATTCGCCAATGGTGCAATCCGGATCCAGACTCTTCCCTGAATCTGCTTTCCGCTCACGTTGCCCACATTGGAAAAACGGCTGTCTTCGCTGCTGTCTCTGTTATCGCCTAAAAGGAAATACTCGTCTTCCCCCAGCTTTACCGGGTTCTCCGCGATACCTGCCAGTGAAATGCTGCCAGCTCCTTCCGGCTGTTCCATTAACTCATCATTGATATAAATCTGACCGCCCTTAATCTGCACGGTCTCACCGGGCAGACCGATCACGCGCTTTACGTTCATCTTCTGGTCTTCCCGTTCAAACACCACTACGTCAAAACGGTCCGGCTTCCCGAAATCGTAAGACAGACGGTCCATCAGTACTACATCCTCCGACTGCAGAAGCGGAGTCATGGAATGTCCTGCAATCGGAATCTGGGTCCCATATGCATAAACAATAAACCATGCAAACGCGATCACAACGGTAATGTCTACAATCCAGTTAACCACATGGCGGATCCGGTTGTTCTCTTCACTGTTATAAAACTCCACTCTTTATGCACATCCCATCTATTAAGAAAGGGACAATTTTCATTGTCCCCCTGGCTGTCTCAGAATTATTTCACTAACTCTTTAACCTTAGCAGCTTTACCTACTCTGTCTCTTAAGTAATTCAGTTTCGCTCTTCTTACTTTACCTCTTCTGATCACTTCAATGTTATCTACAGAAGGAGAATGTAATGGCCATGTCTTCTCAACGCCGATGCCGTTGGAGTTCTTTCTTACTGTGAAAGTCTCTCTTGCGCCGCCGTTCTGTCTCTTAATAACAGTTCCCTCGAAAATCTGGATTCTCTCGCGGGTTCCCTCTTTGATCTTGTTGTATACCTTAACGGTATCGCCAACGTGGAACTCCGGTACTGTCTGCTTTAACTGTGCTGCTTCAATATTCTTGATAATGTCGTTCATCGTGTGAACCTCCTAAATTTTATTTGATGTTCTTAATACTTCATACTGATGTAATCCGTAACAGAGGACCATCTCCTTGCGTCACAACGTCTAATATTTTATCATAAAGAATTGTCGATTGCAAGTCCCTTTTTGCAATTTTCTTCCTGAATATCCTGATTTTCCGGCTTCTTCGCCAGACTCTCCAGATATTCCTGTTCCTTTTTCGACAGCACCGCATCCTTTAACAGATCAGGCCGTCTCTCATACGTCCGTTTGATGGACTGTTCTCTCCGCCAGGTGTCGATATTCTTATGGTGTCCGGAAAGCAGAACCTCCGGTACCCGCAGGCCTTTATACTCTTCCGGCCTGGTATACTGCGGATATTCCAGAAGATTGTCGTGAAAGGACTCGAACTCCGCCGAGACATCGTTATTCAGCACGCCGGGAACGAGGCGGGAAATGCAGTCGATCATAACCATGGCCGGCAGCTCTCCGCCGGTCAGAACGTAGTCACCGATGGACAGGTAATCCGTGGCCACCAGTTCCAGGGCGCGCTCATCCACGCCCTCGTAATGGCCGCACAGAAATACCAGTTCCTCCTCGGCCGCCAGCTCTTCTGCGATCTTCTGGCTGAAGACAGTGCCCTGCGGAGTCAGATAAATCACCCGGGGCTTCTTTCCGATTCTGTCACACAGGTCGTCGTAGGCATCACAGATGGGCATCGGCTGCATCACCATGCCCGCGCCGCCGCCGTACGGATAGTCGTCCACATGCCGGTGCTTGTCCGTCGAGTATTCCCTGATATCTATGGCTTCAATTGAAATCAGGCCATTCTCCACGGCTCTGCCGATGATGCTGGTGTGAAGGCCGTCTAACACCATGTCGGGAAATAAAGTCAGTATATGGAAGTTCATATTTTCCTCCTTATAAGTCCAGAAGTCCGTCCATAATATGGACCGTAATCACTCCCGCCTCTAAATCCACATTCCGGATGCACTCTCGGATGGCGGGCAAAAGGACTTCCTTCCCTTCCGCCGTCTTCACCTCGTACACATCGTTAGCACCGGTCTTGATGACATCCGTCAGGGTGCCGAACGGTTCCCCGTCCTCAGTCACCACCTTTAAACCGATCAGGTCAACAATAAAATTCTCATCCGGCCCCAGCTTCACCGCCTGGTCTCTCGTGACAAGAATGTCTTTTCCCTTGTACTTCTCTATGTCTTCAATTGTGTCATATCCCTTAAACTTCAGTATAACCATATTTTTAAAGAATTTAACACCCTCAATTTCCAGTTTCAGCTGTTCTTTTCCCGTATCCAGAATCACTTGCTTCAGCTTTTTAAAACGCGCCGCGTCATCTGTCGTTGGGAAAACCTTGACCTCCCCTTTGACACCGTGTGTAGAGGAAATAACGCCAACTCTCAGTAACTGTTCCATCATTTTTCTCCCTTGCAAATAACACTTTGCCATAATATAGAAAAGACCGTCTTCCTGACAGGCCGGCGGTCTTCGTTTACGTATTGGCTACTGAATTTCTACAATAACCTTCTTGTCTTCTTTGGAAGCTGCTGCTTTTACTACAGAACGGATAGCCTTAGCGATCCTGCCCTGCTTGCCGATGACTTTACCCATATCGGAAGGCGCTACCGTAAGTTCAAGGACGATTTCGTCGTCTTTCACAGACTCGGTAACAGCAACCTCGTCTGGATTATCAACCAGTGCTTTCGCAATTACTTCTACTAATTCTTTCATATGCTTCACCACTTTCCCCCAAACGGTTGTAAGGGGGACTTTCCTATTAAACTACTGGATGCCGGCGATTTTCAAAAGCTTGCTTACCTTCTCAGTTGGCTGAGCACCTGTTGCTAACCACTTCTTAGCGGACTCTTCGTTGAACTTGATTACGCTCGGATCTGTGTTCGGATCGTAATAACCAACCTCTTCAATGAACTTGCCATCTCTTGGGGATCTGGAATCTGCAACTACAATTCTATAGAAAGGAGCCTTCTTCTGTCCCATTCTCTTTAATCTCATCTTTACTGCCATGTGATTCACCTCCTTGAATATTTGTGTTTTCGCATACTGCGTATCTATAGTCAATGCAGTAAAACTGCCTTGCTAACTTCTTTACTCCGGTTAAAACGGCATCTTGAACTTGCCGAATAATCCGCCCTTCTTCTTGCCGCCGCCCATCATGCCGGGAAGCTGCTTCATCATCTTCTTCATCTGGTCGAACTGCTTGACGATCCGGTTGACTTCACTGATATCAACACCGGCGCCTCTGGCAACCCTCTGTTTTCTGGAAGCGTTCTTCATGAGGTCCGGATTCGTCCGTTCCTTATCCGTCATAGACAGGATAATGGCTTCCACGCGGTCCATGGCTTTTTCGTCCACTTCCACGTCCTTCATCTGCCCCATACCAGGCATCATGTTCATAATGCTCGACATGCCGCCCATCTTTTTGATCTGGTTCATCTGGTCCAGGAAATCGTTGTAATCAAATTCGGCCTTCCGCAGCTTCTGAGACAGCTCTTTCGCCTTCTCCTCATCCACCTGGCTCTCCGCCTTCTCGATCAGAGAAAGGATATCGCCCATTCCGAGGATTCTCGAAGCCATACGGTCCGGATAAAACTGTTCCAAATCGGACAGCTTTTCTCCCATACCGATGTACAGAATCGGCTTTCCGGTTACAGACCGGATCGAAAGTGCCGCGCCGCCTCTGGTATCGCCATCCAGCTTGGTTAAGATAACTCCGTCAATACCGATCTTGTCATTGAACATACCGGCCACATTGACCGCGTCCTGACCTGTCATGGCATCAACTACAAGAATCGTCTGATGAACCTCCACGGCTTCCTTAATCTCCACCAGCTCGTTCATCATGTCTTCATCGATATGAAGACGTCCGGCCGTATCCAGAATTACTACATTCTGATCGTTTTTTGACGCATGTTCCACCGCCGCCTTCGCGATGTCCGCAGGCTTGTGGTTTTCTCCCATGGAGAACACCGGAACGCCCTGCTTCTCACCATTGATCTGCAGCTGCTTAATGGCAGCCGGCCGGTAGACGTCACACGCCGCCAGAAGAGGTTTTCTTCCCTTGGCCTTTAATTTTCCGGCAATCTTGGCTGTGGTTGTGGTTTTACCCGCACCCTGGAGACCTGCCATCATGATGATCGTGATCTCATTCGCCGGTTTTAAGTGAATCTCAGTGGTCTCGGAACCCATCAGCTTGACAAGCTCCTCGTTCACTATCTTTATTACCATCTGTCCCGGAGTTAAGCTGTTCATGACATCCTGTCCAACCGCCCGCTCCTGTACAGCGCTGATAAACTGTTTTACTACCCGGAAGCTTACGTCGGCCTCTAACAGAGCCATCTTCACTTCCTTTAAGGCTGCCTTTACGTCCGCTTCTGTCAAGCGTCCCTTGCCCCTTAAATTTTTAAATACATTCTGTAATTTATCGGATAAGCTCTCAAAAGCCATCTAATGTCCTCCTGATCTACCCTTTCTAATGAGCCTCCAGGTCGATGATTTCGCCCGATATCTCTTCGATGCGCCGGAGCAGATTCCTGTCGCCCGTTCTGGAAAATTCTCCTGCCAGACTCTGAATCT
Source organism: Hungatella hominis (assembly GCF_014288005.1). Lineage (NCBI taxonomy): Bacteria > Bacillati > Bacillota > Clostridia > Lachnospirales > Lachnospiraceae > Hungatella > Hungatella hominis. The sequence continues at coordinate 50,242 of NZ_JACOPB010000005.1, read as the reverse complement.
CTCTGGCCAGACGTTTCGTATTCCCGAATTTTTCCATCAAATGAAGTTTCTCTTCATAATCTTCCAGAATCCTGTCACACCGCTTCACCAGGTCATGGACTCCCTGACGGCTGATGCCCTGTTCCTCCGCGATCTCGCTTAAGGATAAGTCATACAGCACCACGTCCTCGTAAACCTGTCTCTGGTGTTCTGTCAGAAGCGCGCCGTAAAAATCATACAGCAGGCCCTGTCTTGCAATCTTTTCCATATCATCACCTGTGCTATCATACACTACTTTTTTATGGGTGTCAAGTATTTTTTCTTTACACCTTTTTTTTATTCTGCCAGGGCCGCATCATAGGCCCTCTTCGTCTTTTCATCAAACAACACCCATAAAATCAGATCGAAGGCGTCCGGATACTCTTCAATCCGGCGTCTCACTTCCCCCACCGCCGTCACCGCCGCCAAATCCACAGGGAAACGGTAAATTCCGGTGGAGATGGACGGAAATGCAATCCTTCTGATTCCGTTCTGTTTCGCCACTTCCAGGGAGGTTCTGTAGCAGGACGCCAGAAGCTCGGCTTCCCCTTTCGATCCCCCGGTCCAGACCGGTCCCACCGTGTGAATAATATGACCGCAGGAAAGGCGGTATCCACGCGTAAGCTTCGCCTGCCCCGTCTTACAGCCGCCCAGCAGCCGGCACTCGAACAAAAGATCCTTTCCGGCCGCCCGATGGATCGCTCCATCCACGCCTCCGCCTCCCAGAAGAGACGAATTGGCTGCATTGACAATCGCATCCAGGCCTTCCACCTTCGTAATATCCCCCAGCATGGTCGTGACTTCCGTATTCGCCGCCATATACGCCTCCTTCTATTCCTTCACCGGCAGCGTCACAAGCCGCCAGGAATACACGGTATTTCCATGGGCGCTTAAGGGTCTGGCCTCCATTTCGCTGTAGAGCGGATCCATGCATAAGTAGCCATCGTCACCGCTTCCCAGCAGCAGCACCCAGTGCCAGTATCCGTCTCCCAGATTCTTAACCCTGACAAGCGGATACTGCTGTTGATCCAGAGCCGCCTCAATCGCCTGTTCATCTACCGTTTTATAAACCGTTACCGTGGCTTCCGGATATACGGAAGAGATATTTCCCCAGATTACGTCCCCGGATGCGTTGTAAACGTCCTGTTCCGTAAAGAGCCGGTTCAGCTCTCCCGGTGTCACGGACTCGCCATACAGATCAAAAAGTGTGGCCAGACAGGTAACGAGACAGCCGGAGCTGCCCATGGTAAAGCGGGATTCTCCCAGCGGGTCGGCCGCCCACTCCTCATCCTTTTGCAGATAATAGACTGCCTCCGGCAGCGGATGTGCCTTTGTGCTCTGAATCGTTGTGCCTTCCCCGCCTCCGCCTCTGTGCCTCCATACCAGAAGTGCTGCCGCAGCCAGGATGAGAATGGCCGCGCCGGTCAGTATCCATATTATTTTCTTTCGTCTGTCCATTCTATTCTCCTGAGCATGAAATACTCATCGCTCTCCTGCCACGCGGCACGGAAGCCCCGTCATGCCCTTAAAACGCACAGGGAACGTATAAATGGTGGCCTCCGCGGCCATTTCTCCCTCCAGGAGCCTGGATAAACCGCATAAATTCTCCACCACAAAGGTATTCCGGTCCGCGCAGTACTGATCCTTCGGCGTATGTTCCGCACCGCGCCGGATTCCTGCGCAGTCGATGCCGATGATGGATACGCCCCTGTCCAGCAGCCGGTCGATCAGTTCATCCGAAAGCTGCGGATGCTCCTTAAAGTAAACCGGGGTTCCATATCCGGTCCGCTCCAGAAATCCTGTGAAAAATGCCACAAACATTCCCGCCTCCACCCGGTCCAGGAAGATATCTCCGGACTCGATATCACGGCCGGAGACCTGGCTGACATCGAAGACCAGTCCTTTTCGCTTCACGTATTCCAGCGGAAACTCCCGGTCCATCACATCAAAATGAGTCCCAAGATGACCCGTCAGCGCCTTCTTCTCATTGCCCTGGGCATCCGCCGCAGCCTTTGGCGTGACTTCCACCGTCAAATCAATCAGCATGTGCAGTTCCTCCCTGTCCATTTTTTCCCGTCAGATCTGCCGGGAATTTCTCTGCCGGGAACTTCTCTGCAAGAAACTTTTTTATAAGATGGTACAGTTTTCTGCTGTGCACCACATAGCTGCCGTGGTTTTCCCCCGGAAGAATGACGAGCCGGCTGTCCGGTATCTTCGAAGCCAGATAGCGGGTATGCTCTTCCTTGATCATATCGTTCTCTCCGGCCAGAATAAGCACCGGCTCTTCAATCCGTTTTAACTCTTCCTCTGTGATCTGCGGCTCCACCAACATCATCCGTATCTTCGGATCCCTGTCGAAATGACTGATCAGGCGGAACAGCTGAAACCATTTTTCCTTTATTCCCTGTGGATAGGCATTGCCGCCGCAGAGAATCAGCTTCGACAGCAGGCCGGGATTCTGCTCAGCCACCAGCATTCCGATGATCGCACCGTCGCTGAAGCCGCAGAACACCGGTTTTCGGATGTCCAGCTTCCGAATGAACGAAGCCACATCGTCCGCCATGTTCTGATAGCCCAGCGTCTCCACCGCCGAGCTCTTTCCGTGCCCCCTCGAATCCAGGGCATAAACGGTATAATCGCAGCTTAGCAGCGCGGCTGTCTCATCAAAAATGGAGTGATCTTCCCCATTCCCGTGAACGAGGATCACGGCCGGACCATGGCCCGAAACGCGGTAATATAATTTGACGCCATTGACATGTAGTTCCATCTGATCCCCTCCTCTTTCTATATGATAGCATGTCTGAAAAAATGCTCCAGTACTGCACTGCGTGAATAACGGTGAAATCAATGCCTGATATCTGCGTCAGGTGTGCGTCTGCAAAGCGACGGCGTAGTGGGCGCTACGACTAGCTTTGCAGGCGTGCACCTGGTGTAGATAGCGGGTGTTGATTTCGCTGGTATTTGCGCAATGCAGTGCTGTTTATCCCCTGGCCGGAACGATCTCAATCCAGTATCCATCCGGATCGCTGATAAAATAGATTCCCATTCCCGGATTTTCAAAGCAGATAACGCCCATTGCTTTGTGTTTCTCATAGAGCGCGTCGAACTCATCCGTGGCGAACGCCAGGTGGAACTCACATTCTCCTAAATCGTACGGTTCCTTCCTGTCCGTCAAATACGTCAGTTCCAGTGTGAAATCACTTTTGCCGTCTCCTAAGTAAACCAGTTTAAAGGAACCGTCGGAGGCCTCCTTCTCACGAACCGGCATGAGGCCCAATGCCTCTTTATAGAATGCAAGACTCTTTTCCAGATCGAGAACGTTGAAGTTAAAATGGTTAAATGCTGTCATATTCTTTTCTCCTTATCCTATTGATTCTGTCTTTCCTGTGCAAGTTTTTCCAATCCCGCAGTTCTTCTGGCGAAAAAGCCTCTGCGGGATAAAATCAGTATATCACACGAAGCTATTATTCTCTATATATTTGCGCCCATTATTTCAGATTTCAGATTGGACTGCACAACAAAAGCCGTCCCCGGAAGGCTTTTACCCCTGTCCGTCTGACGGCTATAGAAACAAATGCTCCAATTTCAGTTCATGTATCAGGTTCACAATTTCCTTTGTTCTTGTACAGTTGAATTTTCTCAGCAGGCTCTTGATCTGAGTCTTTACCGTAACCAGTTCAACAACCCGAAGTTCGGCAATCTGCCCCACTTTGTAATTCTGCAGCAGCAGGCGCACCAGTTCCCGTTCGACAGGAGTCAGCTGTCCTACATTGGTAATGAAAAACAACAGGCTCTGCTCGCTTCGCCTCAGCCTGGAATACTCGCTCATCAGCATTTTCTGAATTTTGGCCTCCATCACCGGCTTACCGGAAAAGGCGCTGCGTATGTGGAAAAGCAGTTCTTCATCCGGGCATCCCTTGACGATATAATCCACAGCTCCAGCCCCCATCGCCGTGTAGATCATCTGGTTCGTGTCATGGGCCGTCAAAAATATAATCTGTGCCTCCGGCTTTTCATTCCGTATCTGTTCGGCCGCCTCAATTCCGGAAGTCAGATACTCCATCTCTATATCCATCAGAATCAGATCAAATTCCATCTTCCGCGCCAGCTTTACAATCTCTTCTTTTCCGCCGGCACTGCCTGCTGCCTCCATGTCCTCCTGAGAATCGAGGAATTCACAGAGGTCTTCACGAAGGAGGTCAAAATCCTCTGCAACCAGAATTCTTATTTTCCTTTCCACGGCTTCCACCTCTCTTTCCTGTATCTTCCGTTCCGTAGCTTGGCAGCATGATAAAAAAACTGGTACCCGTCTCCGGATGGCTTTCGATCCTCAGGGTGCCGTAGTGGCTCTTTACAGTATTCCGTACATAATAGAGGCCCATCCCCCAGTTATAGCTCGTATTTTTGCTGGTATAAAACGGTTCATAGATCTTCAGCCGGTCGGTTCTGGAAATCCCCTTTCCGTTATCGTGAACCTCCAGCACGGTATAAAGGCGCTGTCTCCGGATAGTCAGCCGCAGATTTGCCACAGACTCTCGTCCGGCTTCCGCGATCGCCTCCTGCCCGTTGCAGAGCAGATTATAGACCGCCTCGGCCAGGTGCTCCTTATCTGCCAGTATCAGCCCCTCATCGCAGAGCGCTACTGCGGCAGCCCTGTCCGGATATTTCTGATGAAAACGGCCCATGGCCGCCTCCGCAATCTCACGCACGGAGACAGGTGTCAGCAGAATGGAGTTTGTGCGGATAGCGCGGTACAAATCTTCCATCCGTGTCACCATCGACTCATTGAGCTGATTCAGCTGGGCCGCAATACCTCTGATTTTTTCCAGATCCGGAGAATCCTCCTTTAGCGCCTGCCCCAGTTTCTTATTCAGAATCCGGTTTGCCAGCAGCTGGTTCTTCATGCTGTGCACAAACACAGAGGCCCCAAGGCTCGTCTGATCAAATCTGCTCTGCAGCGATACGGTTTCCCGGTTCTCCGCAGAACGGATACGGGGAGAGCTTTCCTTATCCTGATGATAGGTAATCTGTGTATAGCGCAAAAGATTGACGGAACCCAATATAACAAAAAATACAGAGCAGAGAATCAGAGCCGCCCAGGAAATGGAGTACATGATTCCCGCCGTATAGCTTCCCCGCCAGATCCACAAAAACTCCAGGCTGTAATACTGGTAAATCTGCGCGGGATCCTGTAATCCATAGATAATATACAGGAATGCCATACTGATATACGACAGCAGGATATACCGGAAGTTCTTCTTAAAATACGGAATGGTAATACTGCGGTACTCATGAAGCAGCAGACAGAGCGCCAGCAGAAGGCAGGCCATAATCCACACCATTGCCATCACTCCCATGAAGCGCTGCAGCTTCCACCGCCCCCTCACTCCCATCCGAAAGACTGCCGGATAATAATAGACCAGCCAGATCACCACAAAGTAAGCCAGAATCCGTAATTTTCTGATGTGTCTGCGCACCAGGGTGCTCATGGAGTAGTTCAGGGCAATCAGGAGCAGGACGCAGGGAAAGCAGCACCTTCCCACTGCTGCTGCATAGCCCTGCACGTCAAGGGTAATGGGAAGGTACTGCAAATACTGCTGAATATTCGGAAGCAGAAACAAAAGAATCTGCTGGTTCCGCGAGAAGCCGCCGATCTTGGCCGTATAGATCACGATTCCCGCGAGCATGGCGATAAAGCTTCCGCACAGCGCCAGAATAAGAAGAGATATCTTATCCCGGCGCAGCCCTACGACAATCAGTGCTACCGCGCCAATTAAGGCCATCATAATGATTAGCATCGTTTATTCTCCGTTTACTTATGCAGGGATTCGTACGCTTCTTTGGCAAACTGAGGGCAGAACCATTCCTCTACCGGCACGGTTTTCTCCACTTTGCCGTCCTGTACATATAAATTCTGAAGCGCATCATACCATTTTGCCGCCGTTTTGTCGGTCATAACCTGGTAACAGTAATCCGCATCGAACAGATCGATGTTGTTCATCTCCGCCACAACACCATCGAGCGGCGCATCGATAAACTCAGCTACGTTTTCCGCCGTTTCCTCCGGGTGTTCCTTGCGGTAGTCCATCGCCTTCAGCATGGCTCTTGAAAAACGTACCATGACATCCGGATGCGCGTCCATATATTTAGGCGTTACCACCCAGTGGCCCGGGAATGCAAACTGGTCTCTGAAATCGCCGATCGTGGTCAGTCTTACAACATTCTCTTCCCCCATGGTTTTTCGAACTTCACTGGTCTGCGGCGGCCAGAGTGTACAGGCGTCCACCTTTTTCGCCACAATTGCAGCCACCATGCCCGCTGCGTCCATATTGACGATTCTGACATCATCCCGGCTTAAGCCTGCTTTCTCCAAAGCCAGCTTTAAGACCGTTTCCCCCGATGTCCCCGGCGCTGTGGCAATGGTTTTTCCCTTTAAATCCTCCAACGATGTGATGCCGGATTCCTTATACGTTAAAAGTTCATCTCCATTTCCCAAAAACTCCGTCAAAAAGACATTTACCTGACGCTGTACGGCCAAAAACGTGGCGCCGTGGCCAATATAACCGATATCCACATCTCCGGCCACCATGGCAGCAATCTCCTGCGGACCAGCCGTAAATTTAACCGGCTCCACTATGAGTCCTTCTTCCTCAAAAAAGCCGTTCTTCTCCGCGGTGATATAAAGGTTGTTTCCCCCAAAATTCGGATGGTACGCGACTCTCAGCTTTACCGTCTCCGGTTTTGCGGCTTCCGTCGTTTCCGCAGCTTTTGCTGTTTCCTGGCCTTTTGCCGCCTCTGCAGCGGCTGCTTCTGTCGTCGGATTCGCTTCTGGCTGCTGCTTTGCCTCTGTCGTTGTTTCCGGCGCCTTCGTCTCCGCATTCTGCTGCGGTCCGCCATTTCCGGAGCAGCCCGCCAGTAATCCGCAGAGCATCACGGTCAGCAGACCAATTGGTAATTTTTTCATATTCTTTCCTCCTTCTCCATCTTAGCTTTCTCGTGAATTGTTGTAAACCCTTATTTCCGTACTTCCAAAAATTCCCTGTACACCTGTCCCCAGACATGAACCTTTAAATCCAGGAATTCCTTCGTCATCTTCGTTTCCTGCGTTCTTGGATAGGGAATATTTACCGGCACAATTTCCTTAACCCGTCCGGGACGGGCGCTCATGATAACCACCCGCTGGGCCAGTATAATCGCCTCCTCCACATCGTGTGTGATAAAAAAGCAGGTCTTCTTCTCCTTCTCCCACGTCTCCAGCAGTTCCGTCTGGAGCTGTGTTCTGGTCTGGGCGTCAAGCGCTCCAAACGGCTCGTCCATTAAAAGGATCTCCGGATTCACCGCGTAGGCCCTGGCAATCGCCACCCGCTGCTTCATCCCCCCTGACAGTTCCTTGGGATAGCTGTCTCCAAACTCCTCCAGGCCTACCAGCCGGATATATTTATCAGCAATCGCAGACAGTTCCTGCTCCTTCACACCTCTTAACTTCAATCCGAATTTGACATTCTTTTTTACGGTCAGCCACGGGAACAGCGCGTACTGCTGGAAGATAACGCCCCGCTCGCTTCCCGGATTTACCACCTCTTTTCCCTTCACACAGACCCGGCCTGACGTCGGTCTTTCCAGGCCCGCGATGATATTCAAAAGCGTCGATTTTCCACAGCCGGATGGGCCTACCACGCAGACGAACTCATTTTCTCTGATCTCCATGTCCACGCCGTTTAGGGCCACTACCTCGCCGCTCCTGCCCTGATAGATTTTCTCCACATGATCAATCTTTACAATCACGTCGCCTGATGAGTTTCCTGCCATCCTGTCAGCCACCTTTCCAGAATATGTACGATCTTGTTAAGCACCAGACCGATGATTCCAATCACCATGATTCCCATGATAACAACGTCCATCCGAAAATACATGCTGGCTTCCTGAATCATTGTCCCCAGCCCCTTGCTGGCTCCCGTCAGTTCCGAAGCGATCAGTGTGGTAAGCCCGGCAGAAAGACCGAGGCGTATAGCGGTCAGCACAAACGGAAACGACGACGGTACCACGACATGGAAGAAGATATCCCTGTCGTTAGCCCCCAGAACTCTAGCCGCCTTTACCAGTGTGGAATCGACATTTTTGACTCCCTGGTAAATCGTAATTACCATGACGAGAAATGTAGCGATGAAAATCACCATGATTTTGGAGGACTCGTCCACACCGAGCGCTACGATAACCAGTGGAATATAGGCGATCGGCGGAATCGTACGGATGAACTGCACCACAGGCTCCAGCAGATACTGCACAGTTTTATACCATCCCATCAGGAATGCAATGGGAACAGCGGCGGCCAGTCCCAGCAAAAAGCCGGTGATGACCCGGAACAGGCTGTAACCGATATGAACCCAGATTGCCCCGCTTTTCGCCATGGTGATAAATGCCATCAGCGTCTTTTTCGGAGAGGCGAACACGGCTCCCGCCTCCGACACGGAGATCAGCTGCCAAACCATCAGGCACATAATCAGGGAAATGAGAGACCAGCCCCTCTTGTTTTTTATTTTGATCCATTTCATGGCGCTCCTCCTTTAATAGCACGGAGCTATCGCATTGGGAGAGCAGACGATGGCGGCGTTCGGGTGATTCTGCAGCAGGGAAGCCGGAAAACCAGATGACACGGTGCCGCATCCAGCCCGTCTGATAGCCCCGGAATGCCAGTCCCTGAAGCAGTAAACGCTGACCTTATCTGCACACAGCATCTCTCTCATACCGACCGTGATTCCATAAAACGGAATGTCCTCCATCGCTCCGTTCACACCGGTGGAAGCCTTGATCGTCCTGGTGGTTTCCGATATTCTCACAACTCTGGTAGGCAGTTTTGCAAATTCCTCCGGGCTTACATCCGCAGGCTCATTGAAGCCCAGATGACCGTTGATGCCGAATCCCGCAAAACAGATATCCACTCCCCCCAGAGCTTCAATCAAATCAGGTATTCTCTCCAGCCAGCCGGGATCCGGGTATATCCTCTGTTCTTCCGGCATCACCAGGCCCTTGTCGATTTTCGAATACAGGACCTGATTCATCTTCCTCCTCAGAGAATGGATGTTGTCCAGTCCCACCAGTCCGCCGTCGCTGTCCAGCCAGTCATCCATGGTAATCAGCCATACCTTCTTTAAGCTGATTCTCCTGGTGCCCACCAGATCCACAAAAACGGGATACTGCCCGGTAGGTCCGAACGGAATGATAAACACCGTCCGTTTTCCCTGACGGTTGTTGTCCTCAATCTTCTCCGCCATCTCCAGCGCCATGCGGCTGAATACGGATGTCTGGTCCTCCAGACAGGTGATCGGTATTCTGGAAATCCTTCTCACTTCTTCTGCCGGAATACGATACTCTTCCCATTGCTTCATAAGCTTTCCCCCTCTCTTTTCATGTCTTAAGCATACCACCTGCCTTCTCTTCCTCACAGTATGATTTTTTTTCATACTTTTATGGTAATCCTGTGAAAACCCAACGAATTATATGTACAAAAAGAAAAAGGAAACAGCAAGAGCGTTTTTCTCTGCCATTTCCTTTAGGGTAACTATAAGAAACGCAGCCGGTGTGCGATTCCGAAAACCGGCCACATCTGCTGCGTTATATCATGATCTCTTTACTTTTTATCCTTCGGAACAATCGCTTCCATTCCGCCCATATACGGTCTTAAAAGCTCTGGAATTCTTACGCTTCCGTCCGCCTGTAAGTTGTTCTCTAAAAATGCGATCAGCATTCTCGGCGGTGCCACTACCGTGTTGTTTAAGGTGTGGGCGAAATACTTTCTTCCGTCCTCCCCGTTGACACGGATCTTAAGCCTTCTGGCCTGGGCGTCGCCCAAGTTGGAACAGCTTCCCACCTCGAAGTACTTCTTCTGGCGCGGGGACCATGCTTCCACGTCCACGGACTTCACCTTTAAATCAGCGAGGTCACCGGAGCAGCACTCTAAAGTTCTGACCGGAATATCCAGGGAACGGAATAAATCCACCGTGTTCTGCCATAACTTATCGTACCATTCCATGCTCTCCTCCGGCTTGCAGACAACGATCATCTCCTGCTTCTCAAACTGATGGATGCGGTAGACGCCGCGCTCCTCCAGGCCATGGGCGCCCTTCTCCTTGCGGAAGCACGGAGAATAGCTGGTAAGTGTCTTCGGAAGGGATTCCTCCGGAATAATGGTATCAATAAACTTTCCGATCATGGAATGCTCGCTGGTACCGATAAGGTATAAATCCTCACCCTCGATCTTATACATCATGGCGTCCATCTCAGCAAAGCTCATAACGCCGGTCACTACCTCGCTGCGGATCATGAACGGCGGTACACAGTACGTAAAGCCGCGGTCGATCATGAAGTCACGTGCATAGGAGATTACGGAGGAGTGAAGTCTTGCAATATCACCCATTAGATAGTAGAAACCGTTGCCCGCTACCTTTCTGGCACTGTCCAAATCGATTCCGTCAAAGCGCTCCATGATGTCGGTGTGATACGGTATCTCGAAATCCGGTACCACCGGTTCGCCATATCTCTGCACTTCCACGTTCTCGCTGTCGTCTTTTCCAATCGGTACGCTGGGATCAATGATGTTCGGGATGGTCATCATGATCTTTTTGATCTTCTCGTCCAGTTCCCGTTCTTTCTCCTCCAGCTCTGCCAGATGGTCGGAAGCCGCTGTCACCTGCTTCTTAAGCTCTTCGGCCTCTTCTCTCTTTCCCTGGCCCATCAGCCCGCCAATCTGCTTGGAAAGTTTATTACGTTCCGCTCTGAGCGCATCGCCTTCCTGCTTTGCGGCGCGGTTTAACTCGTCCAGTTCAATAACCTCATCCACCAGCGGCAGCTTGTTATCCTGAAATTTATTCCTGATATTCTGTTTTACAGCCTCAGGATTTTCTCTTACAAACTTTAAATCTAACATGGTATTCCTCCTGGTTTCTCCTCAATATGATAATCTGCCGTTGATTATACTACAAATTACAGTGAAAGAAAAGCCCCTTATTTCCATTTTATCAATTCCGACAGCACTTCCTCAAAGCATACCCCGTTCTGAACCGGAACATTTAACTCCTCCGATTTTAGAATACAGCGCTTTACAAACCGTGCCGCCTTCTTCGCCGCATCGGTCAGCGAAGCGCCTTTTACCGCCTCCGCCGCCACGATGGCCGAGAACACATCCCCTGTGCCCGGCCGTTCCCGTCCGACCCGCATCGAACGGCAGAACGCGCCTTCCTTCCCCCGCTCTGCGATGACATTGGTCAGATACGCACCTTCCTTCACTCCCGTTATGATGACTCCGGAAGGTCCCATCTCCCGGATCTCCTCCGCCATCGCTAAAAGCTCCGTCCTGTGCCAGCCTTCGTCCCGATATTTTCGCCCCGTCAGAATGCATGCCTCGGTCAGATTTGGCGTGACGATATCTCCCAGGCATACCAGCTCCTTCATGCGGCTGCACATGGCCGGCGTGTAGGTCTGATACGCCTTTCCGTGGTCTCCCATGATCGGATCGATCACCACCAGCGTATCCTTTCCCTGAAACTGCCGGATCATGGACATGACAATCCCGATCTGTGCCTCCGAACCGAGAAAGCCGCTGAAAATACCGTCGAACTCCAGCCCCAGTTCCGTCCATTTTTCTAAATAAAGCCCCATCTTATCCGTATAATCGTCAAAGAAATACACCGGAAATCCGGTGTGATTAGAGAGAATGGAGGTGGGAACCGGACAGCACTGAACCTTCAGCGCCGACAAAATGGGAATAGCCACTGTCAGCGAACAGCGGCCATATCCCGATAAATCATTGATTACTGCAATTTTTTTCTGATGTCTTTCTGATATCATATCCGTAAAATTCCTCCCATTCCCGACCGGAGAAGCGCGTTCCGCAGCGGCATGTAGATGACGACGGAAGCGATGGCCGACGTCACCGCGTTGATGGTGGTCGAGGTCACATTCCATACGAGCACCAGCTCCGCAGCCGGTTTTCCCAGGATCAGCAGCTTGTAGTAGTATCCCACAAGCGGATCGAAAATAACATTGAAAAGCAGTCCGCCAACAGAAGCGATCAGGACCCATTTGAAAATGTGTTTCTGATCATGGGATTCATTGATCTTTCCTATTCTGTGAGCAAGGAAACCGGTAATCAGGCCGATACACAGCTTCAAAATAAAAGTCTTAGGCGCATAGACCACATACACCGGATCGAATAAGTCGCCGATCGTCATACCGATGGCTCCGCCCAGGCCACCGTATACGCCGCCCAGTAAAAGCGCTCCCAGCACACAGACCGCATTTCCCAAATGAATGGAAGTCGCGTCTCCTCCCGGAAGCGTAATTTTAAACTGCAGGAACGTGAAGACCACGTACGACATGGCCGCGAATAATCCGGTCATGGCAATTTTGCTGATTTTACTGTCTGTTCTGTTCATTTCTTTTTCCTCCCTTGATGCCAATGCTTTCTTGTCCCCTATCTTAGCATGAGGGTGGAGTGATATAAATATCCAGTTTTGTTTTTTTAGGCCATACCAGTTTAGTAATTACAGTTCACGGTTTCACGGGCCTCCGCTTTCCGGTCTGTGGTACCGTGAACTGCAACGCTTAGTCGTGAGACTCCACGCAGATCAGCACCCCATCCCAGAATGTGATAGTCCCCGTCTCCGCCTCCAGCTCGTTGCTGATACAGAGGCTGGTACCGATCCGGATATCCCGGTTAGTCAGGGGATACTTGAAGCCTTTCAGCGTAATCCCGTGTACCTCTTCTGTAAGAGGAAGGAATGAAATATATTTCCCCCAGACCTCGCCGGAGCGGTAAGTCTTTCCCTGGTCCAAAATGTAGAGCCGGTTCTTCTCATCGACGATGGAAGCCTTCACGCCTTTTTGCAGGCACGCGTACAGCAGATGGATATTGCCGATGGAGTGGTCCAGTCTGCCGCCGGCGGCGCCCAGGAGAACCATATCGCTGACGCCGGCCTCCATGGCGGTGCGGAGAGCGAGCTCCGTATCGGTCTCATCCTTTTCCGGCTGGTGCTGTTCGAAGGTTATGCCCTCTATCGCCCGGTATTCCTCCAGAAGCTCGCCCTTCACCGTATCGAAATCACCGACAATGGCATCCGGCCTGATATCCAGCTGTTTTACAGCCGCCAGGCCGCCATCCACTGCGATCACCATGTCAAATGTCTTGTCCTTTAAAAAAGCACCGGCAAATGCACAGTCTATGCTTCCGCCGGTGATAATAAGGCCCGTCATTCCTGTTCCTCAAATATCTTCAAAAATGCCTTCGTGTTCGCCGTCACATCCCCTTTAAAGATCGCGGAACCGGCGACAAAGACGTTGGCCCCCGCCTCCATCAACTCCCGCACATTATCACACGTTACGCCGCCATCCACTTCAATATCCGTGGACAGCCCCCGCATGTTGCATTTTTCTCTTAAAGCGCGGATCTTTTCCAGCGTATAAGGAATGAACTTCTGTCCGCCGAATCCCGGATTCACGGTCATGAGCAGCACCATGTCCACCTGGTCGAGGATGCAGTCCAGCACGTCGACAGGCGTAGCCGGATTCAGCACGACTCCGGCCTTCAAACCGGCCTCCTTAATCTGGTTCACCGTGCGGTCCAAATGGGTACACGCCTCCACATGAACGCTGATGATGTCGGCTCCCGCTTCTTTCATGGCATCGATATAACGGCCTGGCTCCCTAACCATCATATGGACATCAAATACCTTATCCGTACAGCTTCTCAAGCTGGCTATCACAGGCATGCCGAAGGATATGCTGGGAACGAAGTCGCCATCCATCACATCAAGATGAATGTACTGTGCTCCCGCGTCCGCGGCCTCACATACCTGCTGCTCCAAATGTTTAAAATCTGCTCCCAAGATGGAAGGTGCTAATAGGAACATATCAATATCTCCTTTTATCTTTTAATTCCTGGTACAAAAGCTTGTAATTGTCATAACGGCTTTCGCTTATCTCCCCCTGGCGCACGGCCTCCTTGACTCCGCAGACCGGCTCGCCCACATGGACGCAGCCTAAGAACTTACAGTCTTCCTCGTAAGCCGCAAACTCAGGAAAGTAATCCTTTAAGTTTCCGCACTCCAGTTCCTCTAAGTACATGGAGCTGAAGCCCGGGGTGTCCATCATGTACGTGTCCTTCCCGATGGCAAACAGCTCGCTGTGCCTCGTCGTATGCTTTCCTCTCTGGATCTTCTCGCTGATCTTTCCAGTCTCCATGCCTGCCTCCGGAAAAAGGATATTCGTGATGGAAGATTTCCCGACGCCCGAAGGGCCTGCCAGAACCGTTGTCTTTCCCTCTGTCAGCTCCCGAACCGCTTCCAGCCCTCTGTTTTCGTAGGTGCTTGTAAAGTAGACGGGATAGCCCGCCGAGGAATAGATATTCCCCAGACGTTCCCTCTCCTCGTCTCCCGTTAAATCCGTCTTATTAAAACAGATTTTCACTGGAACATCCTGTACCTCCATCATCACGAGGAAGCGGTCCAGAAGGTTTAAGTTGGGCTCCGGATGGGTGATGGAGAAGATCACCAGCGCCTGATCGACATTGGCCACAGCAGGCCGGACCAGCTCGTTTTTGCGTGGAAGGATCTTGTCGATGTTGCCTTCCTTCTCCGCCTCGCTCAACACGGTAAATTCCACATTATCCCCTACCAGAGGTTTAATCTTTTTATTGCGGAACACGCCCTTTGCCTTGCATTCATAGACGTCTGTTCCATTATCCACATAATAAAAACCTGCAATTCCTTTTATAATTTTTCCTGTCATACAATAGCCCTTATGACTGTGGAATGGGGACAAACGTAACCGGATAGGAATTGATTACTTCTCCCGTGTCCACATTGACAATCTGCACTTCACCGCTGGTCACGCCATAGGCGCCCTCAATGTTCTTGAAGACGACCGGAAGCTGCTGGTCTCCCGTGATCGTCACCGGCCCCATCAGATCCCTGACCTCGTCTTTTCCGTTTACCGTCTGCTTCAGCTGGATCTTTATATTCAGCTGGGTACTGGCGGATCCCGGTCCTATTAAATTCTGGAGCGGATACGATTTCTCGATGGATGCCAGGTACTTGTATTTGGCCTGTTCCGCCGATCCGCTGCTAACCACGTAATCGATGGCCGTTCCGCCCTCTACCTGGGTACCCGGCGCGATGGTCTGACGAATGATGGTGCCTGTCGGCACATCTTCCGAGGTTTCCTTCGTTACCGTTCCGGAAACCAGGCCCAGATCAGCCAGCATCTCCTCTCCGACCTCTTCCCCTTTGCCTGTAATATCAGGAACCGTTACCGGATTAGTCAGTGCCGGGCCTGTGCTGGCGATCACGCTGATCACAGCCCCTTCCTTTGCTTTATCCGGGCTGTAGCTGATGATCTTGCCAGACTCTACCGTATCGCTGCTCTGGTTCTGCACATTCACGACAAAGCCTTTGCCCTCCAGAAGCGATTTGGCCGCCTCCGCTGTAAGGGAATCCAGGCCCAGGGTGGTTAAATCAATCTCTGGATGCTCCGGTCCGTTGCTGATGACCACGGATACAGCCGAGTACTTATCTACAATCTCTCCCGCTTTCGGAGTCTGGGTAATGACATCTCCCTTTTTCACGGTATCAGAGAACTCATAATCGCCGATCTTCATGTCCAGACCGCCGTTCTCACGAAGCTTCTGCCGCGCAATGTCTTCCGCCAGTCCCTCGACCTCCGGCATGGTGGTCTGTTTATCACCCAGAGTCGTCTCCTCCGGTATCGTAGTCTCCACAGTGGTCTCCGTCTCCTTGGGTGTTCCGGAACGGAACAGCCCGCCAAGTCTGGTAACCAGGAAGATAAGGACGATGACGATAAGAACCGCCACCACGATGCCCGCTGCCGTCAGAAGCTTTTCGATTCCCGGATTGATCTCCTCATCCGGTTCCCGCCGCTTCGTTCTTCCCGACGGGCCTCCGGCGGTTCCGGTATTCCGGCTGCTCCTGTGCTCCGGCTGGCGTTCCCGCACCGGTTCATTGCCATAGCGGCTGTTCCGGTTCTGCTGCGGTTCCGGCTGATTCCTGCGGCCGGAGCCGGAACGGATCTGCTCCAGCTCCGGCGCTCCGATGATCACCGTCTGGGATGTATCCATAGACGGAGCCGACGCCTGCACAAAATTCTCATCGGGCGTCACAAGGGCGCGGCGCAAGTCGGCGATCACCTCCTGCATGCTCCCGTACCGGTACTCCGGCTTCTTCTCCGTACATTTTAAAATGATGTTCTCAAAACCGACCGGAATCTCCTGATTGTAGTAGCTGGGCGGTGTAATCGGGTCTTCTAAGTGCGCCAGAGCCACCGTGACGGTGTTCTCCCCTTCAAAGGGCACCCGTCCGGCCGCCATCTCGTACATGGTGATACCCAGTGAATAGATATCGCTGCGGGCGTCGCTGTATCCGCCTCTCGCCTGTTCCGGTGAAATGTAATGAACCGATCCCATAGCCGTAGCGCTGAGCGTCTGAGTGGACGCGGCGCGGGCGATCCCGAAATCCGCTACCTTCACCTTTCCATCCCGCGCGATAATGATATTCTGCGGCTTGATATCCCGGTGAACGATTCCCTGCTCATGGGCGGCTGCGATCCCCTGCGCCACCTGGATTGCGATCCCGATGGCCTCCTTGCTGTCGAGGCAGCCCTTTTTCAGGATGTAATTCTTAAGAGTGATGCCCTCGATCAGCTCCATAACGATATAATGAAGAGTTCCCTCATCCACGACATCATATACGTTTACAATGTTCGGATGGGACAGTCTGGCCGCAGCCTGGGCTTCCATCTTAAACTTGCTCACAAATCCGCTGTCTGAACTGAATTCCTCCTTCAGTACCTTAATGGCAACCTGCCGTTTCAGCTTATGGCACAGGGCCTTGTACACATCTGACATCCCGCCGGAACCGATCTTATCCAGTATTTCATATCTGTCCTGTAAAAATGTCCCTGGTCTCAAAATCATAAGCTTACCTCCCTGCCAATCTGCGGATCAACGAGTACCACTGCTATATTGTCCTTACCGCCATTGTCATTGGCTACCGTGATCAACTTCTCCGCTTTTTCCTCCAGCTCCAGATCAGAGCCGACAATCTCCTCCATCTCCACGTCCTCCAGCATATTGCTGAGTCCGTCGGAACACATGAGAATAAAGTCTCCCGGCTCCAGTCCTACCTCGAAGAAATCGACCAGCAGCTTATCTTCTGTCCCAACTGCTCTCGTAATGATATTCTTTTTATCCTTATAATCCTTGCTTCCGCGCTCCAGACGCCCCAGGGAAACCAGTTCCTCCACATAGGAATGGTCTCTCGTCACCTGTCTGATCCTGTCTCTCACGAGATAGAGGCGGCTGTCTCCCACATTGGCCACATAGAGGGTATTCTCATCGGCCACTGCAGCCACCAGAGTCGTTCCCATACCGGAAAGTTCCGGTTTTTCCTTCGACTCCTGGTATAGCTGCGTGTTGACCTTTAATATGCCCTCCCGCAGAAGCGGAACAATCTGGGAATTTTCCGTATACTGAAGATACGTCACCAGATTCTCTACAATATATCTGGAGGCATAGTCTCCGGCCTGATGACCGCCCATCCCATCCGCAACCACGAATAAGTTCGGCAGGCTCCCGACCGGCTCCACGCTGGCATATACGTAATCCTGATTGGCCGTACGCACTCTTCCCGTATCCGTCAATGCACAAGCTTTCATAGCGTCTTCTCACTCCCTTTTTGTTCCTGACATAAAAAACTCTTTCTAAGCTGGCCGCAGGCACCATGGATGTCCCGGCCCATTTCCCTTCTTATAGTAACATTAATTCCATTTTTTTCAAGCAGATTTTTAAATGCCTCTATGGCCTTCCTGTCCGACTGCACGTAATCCCGTTCCTTGATGGGATTCACCGGAATTAAGTTCACGTGGCCCTGCTGGTCCTTGATCAGTGCCGCCAGCGCCGCCGCTTCCTGCAGATTATCATTGACACCGGAAACGAGACTGTACTCAAAGGTCAGCCGTCTTCCCGTCTTCTCAAAATATGTATGACAGGCTTCCAGCACATCGTTCAGCTTATAGCGGTTCGCCACAGGCATCAGAGTCTTTCTCACCTCATCATCCGGTGCGTGGAGCGAGAGGGCCAGGGTGATGGCGAGCCCCTCATCAGCCAGCTTAAGGATTCCCGGAACAATGCCGCAGGTGGACAGTGTAATGTTTCGCTGGCTGATGTTCAGCCCATGCTCATCTGTCAGCAGGCGGATAAACTTCACTACATTGTCATAGTTATCCATAGGCTCTCCCGAACCCATGATCACCACGTTGGATATCCGCTCCCCTGTGAGATACTGAATCCGGTAGATCTGGTCCAGCATCTCCGCCGGCCTTAAATTCCGTTCCAGGCCATCCAGAGTGGAGGCGCAGAACCGGCAGCCCATACGGCAGCCGACCTGGGAGGAAATACATACGGAATTGCCGTGTTTATACCTCATTAAGACGCTCTCGATGATATTGCCGTCTGAAAGGCCGAATAAATACTTTCTCGTCCCGTCAATGCCGGATATTTTCTCGTCCACAGTCTGAAGCGACGTATAGTCACACGTCTCCTTCAACCGCTCCTTGAGGGACTTCGGAAGATTCGTCATCTCCTCATATCCGGGGGCCAGCTTTTTGTGCATCCACTCGTAGAGCTGTTTTGCCCGGAACGCCTTCTCGCCGGAGGCTGTGATAAACGCCGTAAGTTCTTCTAAATTCAAAGATTTAATATCTGTCTTTTCCATTATCCTAATTTTTTCTGAAATGCTGCGATGAAAAATCCATCACACGGGTGAATTCCCGGTAAGAGCTGGATATTCCCGGACCTCAAAGAAGCCGCATTCAGTGTTTCTCCTAACTTTCCTTCTAAATTCATGGCGTCAAACGGATAATTCTCCAGAAACCACGCCGCATTCTCTTCATTTTCTTGACCGTCGATGGTACAGGTGCTGTAAATCAGCTTTCCTCCTGGCTTCACGTAAGACTGAACCACAGAGAGGATCTCCCGCTGCAGAGCTGCCAGCTCCTCCATCTGTTCCATCGTCATCCGGTACTTGATATCCGGTTTCCTGCCTATGATCCCAAGCCCGGAGCACGGCAGATCGGCCAGAACAATGTCTGCCCTGCCTTCCCACGCCGGATCAGGAACAAGAGCGTCGTGCACCTCGGCACGGATGTTGGTAAAGCCCGAGCGGGCGATATTATCTTCAATAAGGGCCACCTTCTGCTCCGTCAAATCACGGACGATTACCATTCCGGTTCCCTTCAGTTTATCCGCGACGTGAAGGCTCTTTCCGCCGGGAGCGCCGCAGACATCGAGGCAGAGATCGCCTTCCTTCGGGTCCGCGATCTCTCCCACAAAGCTGGAGCTCATATCCTGAACTGAAATCAAGCCTTCGGCAAACGCGTCAAGGCTCTCTAAATAATCGTACTTCGATAAATAAAGTACCGCTGCAGACAACGGCGTCTCCTCCACCGTAACACCCTGGTTTTTCAGACTTTCCATAATCTCCTGCTTCGATGCCCGGTTCAAATTGCAGCGAACCGCCGTCCTGCTGGGCTTTAAGAAGGCTTTTACCATGGAAACCGCCGTTTCCTCTCCGTATGTATCCTTCCACATATCCAGAATCCAGGAAGGCATGGAGTATCGGACAGAATCATCCGGCCATTTTAGTTGTTCTTTATTTCTGGAAATGTTGCGCAGAACGCCGTTGACAAAGCCCTTTAATCCGGTGAATTTCCGTTTCTGCGCCAGCTTTACCGCCTCGTTGCAGACAGCGGAGTCCGGCACACGGTCCATATAGAGAATCTGATAAACGGACATCCGCAGCAGAGTGCGGATGACCGGTTTCATCTTTTTTACTTTTACGCTGGAGTAAGAATTAATGACGTAATCCAGCTGAAGGGTGTATTCCACAGTACCTTCCACGGTGCGGGAGATAAAGGCCCGCTCCTGTTTGTCAAGATACTGGTATTTGCTCAGCGCCTGGCCCAGCACGATATGACTGTAACCGCCCTTTTCCAGGATCTCGAGCAGTATATCCAGGATGATTTCCCGGCTGCTGTTTCCGTTAGTCATTGTCTCTGCGTCCTCCAAATAGAATCACGAGACGGAGCAGCTGGAGCACGGAAGCAGCCAGCGCGGCCACGTACGTGAGCGCCGCAGCGCCCAGCACCTTTCTCGTCTGATTTACTTCCTGGCCGCCAAGTATACCGACCTGGTCGAGCAGCGTGATCGCTCTCCTGGAGGCATTGAGCTCCACAGGAAAGGTGATGAGCTGGAAAATAACGGCCAGCGAAAAGAGAATCAGGCCGATATTCACGAGAGGCGATCCCATACCACCGATCAGCACACCGATAATAATTAGCGGAAATGCCGCCTGGGAGCCGATATTGGCCACCGGAACGATCGCTCCGCGCAGCTTTAGGGGAACGTATCCCACGTTGTCCTGCATGGCATGGCCGCACTCGTGAGCCGCCACGCCGATTGCCGCCACGGAGGTAGAATGGAATACCGACTCCGATAAATTAACGGTCTTCGTCCTCGGATCGTAATGGTCTGTCAGCTGTCCCTTTACGGGACGGACGGTCACATCGTAGATACCCTGTGAGTTTAAGAGGCGCTTTGCCGCGTCCTCCCCTGTCATTCCCGTCATGCTCCTGACCTTTGAATATTTGTTGAATGTGCTGTTCACCTTTGCGGATGCTGCCATAGACAGAACCGCACCTATAATTACAAGAATCCATGTGGGATCAAAATAATATCCCATTAAACCGCCATAATACATAAATCAGATACTCCTTTCGAAAACGGTTCCTTCTGCAATCTGGTATCCGCGCAGAAACGCGCCGGTATCCATACGCTTCTTTCCCTGAAGCTGCAGTTCCTTCACCGCAAGTGTTCCCTTTCCTGTTTTTACATACAGACAGTCTTTTCCTGTTTTCACAACCTGGCCGCAGGCTCCCTCATACTCTTCTTCCAGTGCATCGGCCTCCCAGAGCTTGATCGTCTTTCCTTCCCAGCTTGTGTAAGCACTGGGCCACGGGTTTAATCCGCGGATCAGACGCTCGATGGAAGCCGCATCCTGATTCCAGTCGATATCTCCCATGGATTTCTTAAGCATTCCAAAGTAAGTCATCTTTTCTTCGTCCTGCACAGTCCGCACGGCGGTTCCGTCTTCCAGCTTCTTCAGCGTTTTTATAATCAGACGTCCTCCGATCGCGCTCAGCTTATCGTGGAGACTTCCGCCCGTCTCTTTCTCATCGAGAGCAACGGACTCCTGATCCAGGATATCTCCCGTATCCAGTGTCGGCGCCATCATCATGGTGGTGATTCCGCTGACGGATTCCCCGTTGATCACCGCGAACTGAATCGGAGCTGCGCCGCGGTACTTGGGAAGCAGGGAGGCGTGGATGTTCACACAGCCATATTTTGGAATATCGAGGATGGTCTTTGGAAGAAGCTGGCCGAAGGCCGCCACAACCATGGCGTCTGGATTCATCTCCTTAAGGAGGCTTACGAATTCAGGATCTCTCGCCTTCACCGGCTGGTAAACGGGAATTCCATACTCTAAAGCCTTTTCTTTAACGGGAGTCATCTGGACTAATTTCCCACGTCCTTTTGGCTTATCCGGCTGGGTCACCACCGCAATCACATCATGGCCCGCTTCCACCAGCGCGGTTAGGGCTGGTACGGAAAAGTCGGGCGTTCCCATAAATACGATTCGCATTTTATTCTTCACCTTCCTCTGACTCGTCTTCTTCCTGGTCTACGTCGGTCAACTCGCCCTCCACCTTGTCGACGAAGAGATCGCCGCTTAAATGGTCGCATTCGTGGCAGATGGCACGCGCCAGGAGACCTTCTCCAACCAGTTCGAATTCCTTCATCTCGCAGTCATATGCTTTTACCTTTACGTGGTCGGGGCGGGTGACGACACCGGATTTGCCCGGTACGCTTAGGCAGCCTTCGCTGCCTGTCTGGCTTCCGCTCGTCTCGATGATGGTTGGGTTGATGAGTACGTACTGGTTACCGTCTTCTACGTCGATTACTACAATCTGCTTCAGTACGCCTACCTGGGGGGCGGCAAGGCCTACGCCACAGGCTTCGTACATGGTTTCGAACATGTCGTCGATTAAGTCCTGGATGCGCGGTGTTATTTCTTTTACTGGTTTGCAGTGTTTTCTTAAGATGTCGTCTCCGATTGTTCTTATTTTTCTGATTGCCATTGTTGTTTATCCTCTCATTTCTGTATATAGTTTGATTGTGCATCCCATTACTCCGCAGTGCACCACCTCACGTCCGCTGCGCTCCCGTTCGGTGACGGGCTTCGCCCTATAAAAAGTGTCACTAAGATATTTTCTTATGTGCAAGCACAACGAAAATATCTTAATGCCACTTTTTGCACTGCTCATGAAAGATCATACTGTACCACAACCCCTTTAAATAACTCTTGATTTTCCTTTTGGAAGCAGTCGATATTATCCCTGATTTTAATTAGTATATCATAATTTTCCTGTTTCAAATATAAAATTTTTCTATATATATCATTAATTTTGTAAACGGATGCGTCTACAGGCCCTATCATCTGAACTTTTTCCTCGTCTGCCTGGGGCGTTATATGGGCTGCGAGGCGGTCCGCTGCCTCCACCAACACTGCTTCTGATTTCGATGCCATCTGCACGGTGAACAGCACATTGACCGGCGGATACTTCATCAGACGGCGATAGGCCATCTCCTGATGGTAGAATGTTTCATAATCCTGCCCCGCGGCCGTGACAATGCTGTAGTGCTCCGGATTGTATGTTTGAATAATGACATCACCATGCCTCGCGTCACGCCCTGCACGGCCTGCGGCCTGGGTGAGCAGCTGAAAGGTCCGCTCCGCAGCCCGGTAATCCGGCGTGTACAGCGATAAATCAGCCGCCAGCACTCCCACCAGGGTGACATCGGGAAAGTCGTGGCCCTTTACGATCATCTGGGTTCCGATCAGTATATCGGCGTCCCCTTCCGCAAAGGCCGACAGGATCTCCTCATGGCCGCCCTTTTTTGAAGTCGTATCGAGATCCATGCGCAAGACCCTGGCCTGCGGAAACATCTTCTTTGCCATCATCTCAATTTTCTGGGTCCCTACTCCGAAATTGGCGATGTAAGGAGAACCGCAGCTGGGACATTTATCCGGCATGGGAATCGAATAGCCGCAGTAATGGCACACCAGGCGGTTGTCCTTATGAAGCGTCAGCGTCACATCACAGTGGGGACACTTGATGGCCTCCCCACAGGAACGGCAGGACACAAAGTTGGCATAGCCCCTCCTGTTGATGAACATCATGATCTGTTCCTTTTTCTCCAGGCGGTCACCGATCATCTGCTGAAGCCGTCTGCTGAAAATGGACTTATTCCCAGCCTTCAACTCTTCCCGCAGATCCACGACAGCCACATCGGCCAGCCTGCTGTCCGCCTTGGCTCTGGTATGCAGGCTGAACAGCCGGTATTCACCGCGAAGCGCCTTCGTATACGCCTCCAGAGAGGGCGTCGCCGATCCCAGAACCACGGAAGCGTTCTGCATCTGCGCCCGTTTTACCGCCACCTCCCTCGCATGGTACCGCGGCACTACCTCGCTCTTATAGGCGCCTTCATGCTCTTCGTCTATGATAATCAGTCCCAGCCTGGAAAACGGGGTAAACAGCGCGGAGCGCGGACCAATCATAATATCAATATCTCCGCCTCTGGCCCGCTCAAACTGATCGTACCGTTCCCCTGCCGACAATCTGGAATTGATGATGGAAACCCGGTTTCCGAACCGGCCGTAGAATCGCATGACCGTCTGGTAGGTAAGAGCGATCTCGGGAATAAGGACGATAACCTGCTTTCCCTCACTTATGACTCTGGAAATCATCTCCATATAGACCTCGGTCTTGCCGCTTCCGGTAATGCCGTGGATTAGATATGTCTCCCGTTTTCCCGCTTCATAATCCTCGCAGAATGCATCTGCAACCGCCTGCTGCTCCCCGTTTAAGTCTACAGCCTTCACTCTGCTGCCCGCGTCCTTTACGGGATTCCGGAAGATTTCCTCCGATTCCAACGCCACATAGCCTTTTTCAATCACTGGCTTTAAGGTTGCCGCTGATAAGTTCATCTGGCCTGACGCCACCTCATACGGAATCAAAGGGTTCTCCTTCAATGCCTTGAAGAGCCGCACTCTCGCCTTATAGCTTTTTTTCTCCGCCTCCGCCGTCACCGCCTCCAGCTGTTCTTCCGGGATCAGGAGGCGCAGGACCTTCTTCTCCTTCGGCTTCACCTTCTGTTTCACCGGGAGCACCGTCTTTAATGCCTGGTTCATGGTGGAACCGTACTGTTCCTTCAGCCACCACGCCAGCATAATCAGCTGTGACTCCGCGGAAACACTGCCTTCCACGATACCGGCGATCTCTTTTATCTTATCCGCATCATAATCCGCGTGGTCCGTGATGCCGACCACATAGCCCTTTCTCAGAGAATTTCCCTTTCCAAACGGAATCTTCACCAGAACGCCTACGGAAATCCGGTCCTCAAGCTGGGGCGGGATTCTGTAATCAAAGGTGCGGTCCACTTTCTCATGAGAAATATCGATGATGATCTGGGCAAATCGTTTTGTCATTGCGTCAACTTCCTGTCTTCTTAATTTTGGCAGCCCTTCAGACGGCTGCCGCGTTTGTAATGATTCAGCCGTGCGGCAGTCTGCACATCCGAAATGCTGCCGTTTCGAAATGAAATGACCCGACTTAGGCGCATCATATCGAAGCAAGTCGGGTTTGTACGTTACTAATTATAGGATTCTAAGGAAGAAAAGTCAACGCCGGATTACCCTTCCATCTCCCCATAGAAGTCCAGAAGCCGATAAATCCAGGTGTCAAGGCCGGAAAAATGATACCCTGCGCCTTCCGCCTTCTCCGTATTTATGGAAAATCCCGGAAATCCATTGTAAGGGGCTTCTTCCCCATCCGGGGACAGGACTGCCTTCTTCCCCGTCTTTTCTTCCAAATAGCGGATGATCTCTCCGACGGTGATCGTCCCCGACGCAGCCGCATTCACAGGGCCTTCTAGGGATGAATCGGCCAGAAACGCCAGGAAACGTCCGCATTCCTCCGCTGAAACGAAGCTTACGGGACAGTTTTCATTTTCCACCTGCATGGCAATCCCCTTCGCCGTGTGGGCAGCGTAAAACCGGAGACGTTCCGTGTAATCATCCCTTCCAAGAACCACGGGGAAACGCACCATCACGGACTCCTGTTTCGGAAATGCCTGCACCAAAGCCGCTTCCGCCTGCCTCTTTCCCGTTCCGTAATCGAATGCACTCCGCCCACCCCAGATGAGCGTTTCCTGGTACGGATCATAATCCGTCTCTCTCGTATTTTCCTTCAGTTCATAAACCGAGATGGAGGAAACCATGATATACCGCCTGCACCGGAGTGTCTCAAGCGCAGTTTTCACGTCATTGGAGCAGTAGGCCAGATCATCATATACCACATCGAATTCTCTGCCGGAAAATGCGGCGCGCATGGATTCCTCCCGGATGCGGTCCACCCGGATTTCTTCCACCGGGACGATAAAGCGCGGTTTTGCATTTCCCCGGGTCGCCACGGCAACCTCATGCCCCTGTAATAGCAGTGTATTCACCAGATGAACTCCGAAAAAACGTGTGCCGCCAAGAACCAGTATCTTCATAATTTCATGTTTCCCTTCTTAACCGCATATATCTTCGTAAAGGTTATCATAGCGGCGGTGAACCGGCAGCTTTTCTCCGATATTCCACAGAAATCTGCCTTCCAGCGAGTAAGCATCTATGTTATTTTCCTCCCGATCCATAAGGACAAGGACTTCCTCTTCCAGCCGCCGCATATCCAGCGCCTCCCCTTCGATTTCGAACGAAAAAGCACCGCTGCTGCCCCCGTCTTCCAGAAACTGCGGCTCCAGCCGGATTCTGGAATGGTCCGGCTCTTTTGCCGGTTCGATGCGGTATAAGTATTTGGAATCCGAATACTCCCTCGATTCACTGATCTCAATGATACGGCTGATCTGGTAGTCGTACTCCCAGTGGGGACGCGCAAACCAGCGGTTCAGCAGTTCGATATACCGCTCGGCGCACTGTGCGAAAAACGCCCAGTCCACAGCCGGCGCCAGCCACTCCAGAGCCTTTCCGAACCACAGTCTGCGGTAGTCGTACCGGCAGTGGTACTTCCAGAAGGCCTCTTCCTGCTCTGAGACCTTCACCACCCATTCATACGCCTTTTTTTCAATTATAAAAGCCAGAAAGCGGTTTTTCGCCGCCTCCGCCTCTTCTTCCAGGATCGTGATAGAGCTGGAGCCCCGGTCGCCGCAGGAAACCATAAAGTATCCGTAGTCACGGTGATATCCGCAGGCCTGCCGGTACGGCTCAGACTCAGTGTAAGTCTCCGCCTTTGCCCCGCATCCGGAAGCGTCCAGTTCCTGGTTCAGCAGCGCTAAGAAGGAGGCCCAGATCTTCTGCTCCTCCGAGCGCCCCTTCCTCTGTTTTTTCACGGAAAATGCAGAATCATACAGCAGTTCTGCAAGTGTCTGTTCTTCCATCTCTTCCTTCCCATCCTGTCATTATTATTTCCGCGGCCAGTGAGCTTGGCGGGCATGCCGGCATGTCCATCCGGCGGCTGCCGCGGTCAGCAGCCCAGCAGACCCAGCACCGCTTCCGCAGGCATCAGATCGGCAAATCGGCCGGCCCAGATTTTCTCTTCATAAAACCTCACAGTAGCTTCTCCGGACATGAACTCGTTGTCATACGTGGTCGTGGCGCCTGTCGGTATCACCACGCCGTACCCCAGTTCGAAAGCGGCCTTACAGGTGGCATCGATGCAGTATTCCGTCTGCATACCCATGAGAATCAGGTCGGTAATCTGTTTTTCCTTTAAATACTCCTCCAAATCAGTCTCCAGGAACGCACTGTTGAAGCTCTTATCAAAAATCCGTTCTCCCGTTTTCGGTTCCACCGCCTCATGAATCTTCCAGCCTTCCGTTCCGCTCTCCAGCTCGTCTCCTGCACCGCCGTCGTGTCTGACATAGATAATTTCAGTTCCGGCCTTCCGCGCGCTATCCGCCAGATTCTCCAGTTCCTGTAAAAACTCCTCTTCCCTGTATGGATGTGCCTCCACCAGTGCTTTCTGTACATCAACAATCAATACGGCCATTTTCCCCATATTATTTTCTCCTTTCCTGTGTCTCAGAATTTATTTCCGCCCAGAAGCTCCATCTCATCCCGCATCGCAGTGAATCCGAAGGCTTCATAAAGCGGCCGGCCCGCAGCAGTAGCTTCCAGCGTGACAACATCAATCTGCCTCATCTCTGCTTCCGCCGTCAGCAGCTCCAGCACCCTGTGCGCAATCCCCCGCCGTCTGTAGTCCGGACGGGTGTACATGTTCATAATATACGCCTTTTTCCCGGAAGGATTATGGTAAGTGGGCATCACCTGGTAAAAGCTGACGGCTCCCGTTCCAACCACCTCTTCCCCGTCAAAGACCAGCCATGCGGCGTGACTGTCTTCCGGAAAACACGTCTCGTAATAGCGGCGTGATTCCAGCTCTGTCCGGGACAGATCCACGTCTTCCTCAAGGCCGTTGGCGGCGCGCAGCACCTCCAGCCGCAGCCTGGTCAGAAGCTCTCTGTCATGGCTTCCCGCCCTTCTGTACAGAAGACTTTCCGTCTTTTCCGCACAGATCATCTTTTTCCCGGAGATCAGCCGCTCCTCCGGCGCCTTCGCACTGCTGTCACGGCCCTGTTCTCCGCCCTGCTCCTCCGCTGCCGCGGCCTGGCGCAGATGTTGAAAAAGCAATGGCTGAATCTCCGGATAGGTCCAGTTATCCGGCGGCTTCTCGAAACACTCAATTTTTTCCATCTCAAACGCGGGAGGAAGCTGGTCAAAACGGCTGATCTCCGCATAAAACAGCATTCCCAAAGATTCCGCCTGCTTCTCTCCGGACTGCGCCTGGTCAGTCACAGAATACACAGAAACCGGAACCATCCGGTACTCCGCGGCTCCCGTTTCCTCGTACAGCTCCCGCACCGCTGCTGCTTCTATCGTCTCTCCCGCTTCCCGGTGTCCGCCGGCGAACTCCCATGTGCTGCGTTCTTTATGCTTGCAGAGTACCCACCGGCCCTGATATTTCGCAGCGATTACTGCAAACTGAAGCAGCTCGTCATCTGCCTTTTCATAAAATGCCACCTGTTTCATATCATGCCGCCTTTATCAGATTTTTCCTCTTCCAGTTCCCGGTATTACCATTCCGGCTGTGCTCACCGGTTCCCATCAATCGGCCGGCCTAATTTTTTCTCCAGCCGCCATCCGGGAGCCGGACCGTCGTCTCCCCAGTATTCCTCCAGGGATGCGATTTTCTCCCCATCGAACCGGTAAAAGGAGACTGCGTGAAAGGAAGTTCCGTCTTCCGTGCACCAGACTCTGGCGGCGGTAACCGCGGTATCCTCCTTCTGCACCATACGTTCTATGTTTCCTTCCCAGCGGCCCGGATATTCACAGTTCGCCCGGATATATTCCGAAACTGTAAACTGCTCGTTGGTGCAGTGCCACCGGATCACGGCATCTTCCCGGAACCACCGCTTCAATCCGGCCTCATTCTGCTTGATCACATCCTGAAAAAATTGTCTGATCACTGCCTCTCTGTCCATATCTATACTCCGTTTTCCGTTGTCTGTTTTTCCAAAAATACAGCTGCCACTTTTCCCAGCTCCATGCTGTTGGAGCCTTTAAAAAGCACCGTATCCCCTTCTCTGAGTTCCGTTTTCAGCCATTGGGTCAAGGACTCCCGGTCCATAAACTCATAGACGCGGATCCCGGGCGCCTGTTCCCTGACGCCGCGCGCAATTTCCCTGGCCAGTTCTCCGAGAACAGCCAGCTTATCGACGGGATTTTCTGCGATATAAGTCCCGATTTCATAGTGGAACTGCGGTGAATCCGGCCCCAGCTCCTTCATATCCGCCAGGACAGCCACCCGGGCTCTCGAACCTTCGATGGAATTTAATACCTCCAGGCCGGCCTTCATGGATACCGGGCTGGCATTATAGGTATCATCAATGATCGTCATGCCGCCCACATGGTAAATCTGCTGCCGGTTCTTAAATCCGGTAAATTCCGCCAGCCGCTCCGCAGCGTCCCTCATCGGAATTCCGCAGACGGAGGCCACCGCCAGCGACACCATGGCGTTTGCCACGTTATGGCTTCCCATCACCTTTAAACGGACAGGTACACGCTCTTCCCCGCATACCGCGGTAAATACCGGATAGCCGTTCTCCAGATGGACATCGACTGCGCGGTAATGACAGTTTTCTCCGGTTCCGTAGTAGATGGTTTGGAACCCTTCTCTCGCCGTCGTCTTCTTTAAGAGATCGTCGTCTCCGTTCAGGAACAGAATCCCATGCTCCGTCAGACCGTCCTGAATGCTCAGCTTCTCCCGGTAGATATTTCCCCGGGATCCCAGCTGTTCGATGTGGGTGATTCCGATATTGGTGATAACCGCCATCTGAATCTGGGCGATGTTCGCAATGATCGTCAGTTCTCCCGGTTCACTCATCCCCAGCTCGATCACGCCGATCTCGTCCTGACTGGAGATCTCCGTCATGGTGATCGGAACGCCGACCTGGCTGTTGTGATTCGCCGGGGTCTTGTAGACACGGTATTTAGCAGACAGGGCGCAGGCCACCATCTCCCTCGTCGTCGTCTTGCCGACACTGCCGGTGATTCCCACCAGAGGAAGATTCAGGCGGCGTCTGTACCAGGCGCCCAGGGCCTGCAATGCCCTCTTTGTATCAGCCACACGGATCCATGGCCGATTATCATCCATCACGTCATGTTCACTCGTAAATGTCGCCGCCGCGCCGTTATCAAACGCCTGCCCGATAAAGCGGTGGGCATCCACCTTTTCTCCCACCAGGGGAACGAATAAATCATTTCCTTTCATAGTCCGGGAATCGATGCTTAAATGGTCCAGCGGCGTATCCGCACTGCCGCAGAGCAGACTTCCTCCTGTGGCCTCCAGAATTTCCTTAACCGTGATATGTTCCATCTTCCTGTCTTCCTTCCTGTCTTTACTTAGAGTGTGCCTGAATCTGGCATACCCCAGCAAATGCCGGAAGGGATCACCACTTCCGGCATCTTTTTTTCATTACTCTATTCACTATTTTCATCACTCTATTCGCTTTTTTCCAATTCTGCCGCGATCTCCAGCACCACTTCCCGGTCGGAAAAATGGTGGCGGACGCCGTTCACTTCCTGATAATCCTCATGACCCTTGCCAATGACCGCAATCATATCTCCCGGTCTGGCGTGGATCATGCTGTAGGCGATCGCTTCACGCCGGTCCGGAATCTCAATGAAGTCACCGCCGGTCTTTTCGATTGAGGAGCGGATATCCGCGATGATATCCTCGGTCTTCTCAAATCTGGAATTATCGGCTGTCAATATGGAGAAGTCGGCCAGCCTTCCGGCGCTGTCTCCCATGGAGTACCGTCTGTCCTTCGAGCGGTTTCCCCCGCATCCGAACACGCAGACAAGCCTTGCCGGGTGATACTCACGCAGCGTTTCCAAAAGGCTCTCCATGCTGACCGCATTGTGGGCATAGTCCACAATCACCGTGCACTTCTTCGACGCATACACGATCTCCATGCGCCCGTTGACGTTCAAATGCTCCAGCGCATGGCGCACATTTTCCTTGGGAAGATATAAAAAGCTGCATACGCTGATGGCTGCCAGCGCGTTATATACATTGAATCTGCCGGGTATATTCACCCGGGCCTCCAGCGCATACCGCCCCGCCACATCGAATTCAAGCCCCACAAATTCCGGCTCGCTCACGTAGTGAATCTGCTTTGCCATGAAATCCGCTTCCTGCTCCAGGCTGAAGGAGGTCAGTTCGCAGGAGGCATCTTTGATAATCTCGTGGTAATGCTCGTCATCCCGGTTCACAATGCCGATCCGGCAGCGGTCCAGCAGCTGTGATTTATAATATAAATATTCATTAAAATCTGCGTGTTCATCCGGTCCGATATGATCCGGAGAAATGTTGGTGAACAGGCCGTAATCAAAACGGATGCCATCCACACGGTGCATCTTGAACGCCTGGGATGATACCTCCATCACCATATATTCACATCCGGCCTGCGCCATGCGTTCAAAGCTCTCAAAAAGCTGGTAGGATTCCGGCGTTGTGTTCATGGTAGGCGTCACCTCACTGCCGATCACAATACCGGTCGTGCCGATCATGCCCACCTTCTTCCCACAGCTTTCCAGAATCGCCTTTATCATATGGGTCGTTGTCGTCTTCCCCTTCGTCCCCGTCACCCCAATGGTGATCATCTTCTCCTGCGGATAGCCGAACCGGGCGGCGGACAGATGCGCCAGCGCCTCCCTGGAACTATGTACACGGATCGCGGTTACACCGGCGGGAATCTCGGCCTGGCGTTCCACCACCAGAACCCTTACCCCCGCCTTCACCACCTCCGGAATAAACTCATGGGAATCGACCTTCGTTCCCTTTGTGCACACAAACACCACATGCTCCCTGGCTTTCCTGGAATCATAGATGACATCCTCCACTTCGATGTCCAAATCCCCAGAAATTACGTCATATTCCAGCTCTTCAAGCCACTCTCTGAATTTCATAGATCCTCCATCAGAATAATCCGGTGATTACTCCGTCGTTATTTACGTCAATATTATTAGCCGCCGGTACCTTTGGAAGACCCGGCATGGTCATGATTGCTCCGGTCAGTACTACCACGAAGCCGGCGCCTGCCGATACATAGGCGTCTCTCACATTAATTAGGAAACCGCTTGGACGGCCTAATTTCGTCTGGTCATCCGATAAGGAATACTGGGTCTTCGCCATGCAGACAGGAAGTCCGCCAAATCCCATATCCTCTATTTTCTTTAATGCCTTCGAAGCCGCCGGTGCAAAGGACACGCCGTCCGCTCCGTAGATTTCCTTCGCTACGGCTGCGATCTTCTCCTTTAATCCGGCTTCGTCCGGATACAGCGGTTTGTAGTGGCTCTCCTTGTTTTCCAATGTATAGAGCACCTTCTCCGCAAGGGCGATACCGCCCTCTCCGCCCTTTTCCCATACCTCGGAAAGTGCGAACTCACAGCCTCTGTCCTCACAGAATTTCTTCACAAACTGGTATTCCGCTTCGGTATCCGTGATGAAGGAATTGAGGGTCACGATAACCGGCACATCGTACTTCTGCATGTTTTCGATGTGCTTCTCCAGGTTCACGATTCCTCTTGCAAGAGCCTCTAAATTCTCTTCCTTCAGCTGATCCTTCGGAACGCCTCCGTTATACTTGAGAGCCCTGACCGTAGCCACCAGCACGATGGCATCCGGCTTTAAGCCCGCCATACGGCATTTGATATCCAGGAATTTCTCTGCGCCCAAATCCGCGCCGAAGCCCGCCTCCGTCACGACGATATCGGCCAGCTTTAAGGCCGTCTTCGTGGCGCGCACACTGTTGCAGCCGTGTGCGATATTGGCAAACGGGCCGCCGTGTACGATCGCTCCCGTGTGCTCCAGAGTCTGGATCAGATTCGGCTTTAAGGCATCCTTCAGCAGGGCGGCCATGGCGCCCACCGCGTTTAACTGGGCGGCCGTCACCGGCTCTCCCGCATAATTATATGCGACAATAATTCTTCCTAATCGTTCTTTTAAGTCGTTCATATCATCGGCCAGACATAAGATCGCCATGATCTCAGATGCGACGGTGATGACAAAATGGTCTTCCCTCACGAATCCGTCCGCTTTCGCGCCCAGACCCACTACCACATTTCTTAAGGCGCGGTCGTTCATGTCGAGGCAGCGTTTCCACAGAATCTGACGGGTATCGATTCCCAGAGCATTGCCCTGATGGATGTGATTGTCCAGAAGCGCGGCTAATAAGTTATTCGCCGAGGTGATAGCGTGGAAATCTCCGGTAAAATGAAGGTTTAAGTCCTCCATGGGCACAACCTGTGCGTATCCGCCGCCGGCAGCGCCGCCTTTGATGCCGAAGCACGGTCCTAAGGACGGCTCACGCAGCGCGATGATGGCCTTTTTGTCCATCTTTCCAAACGCTTCGCCCAGTCCGACCGTGGTCGTGGTCTTTCCTTCTCCGGCCGGAGTCGGGTTGATGGCTGTAACCAGAACCAATTTTCCATCCGGTCTGTCCTTCACCTCTTCCCAGAGCTCATCGGTCAGTTTTGCCTTGTACTTGCCGTAAAGTTCCAGATCCTCCTCACTGATTCCGTAGGAAGCCGCCACCTCCTTAATCGGAATCATCGCTGCCTCCTGTGCGATCTCAATATCTGTTTTCATCTGTGAATGTCCTCCTTCTATGTAATTAATAACCCTGTTCCAGCAATTCCTCAAATTCCTCTGCACTCATCAGCACTTTTCTGGGCTTCGTGCCCTCCTCTTCACCGACCACGCCGGCCTCCGCCAGCTGGTCCATAATGCGGGCCGCCCGGTTGAATCCGATCTTGAACATCCTCTGAAGCATTCCGATGGATGCCTTATCCTTTTCAATAATAAATTTACCTGCCTGAACGAAATATTCATCCCGGTCATTACCGCCGCCCTTTGCGTCGCCGGCCGCCGGTGCTGATGCAATCTGATTCTCTACTTCCGGGTTGTAATTCGCCGTCATTCCCTGTTCTGTCAGGAAATCCACGACAGCAGAGACCTCCGTATCCGATACAAAGGCGCCCTGCACACGCACAGGCTTCGGACAGCCGGATGGATAGAACAGCATATCGCCCTTTCCAAGAAGCTTCTCCGCCCCGTTCATGTCGATGATCGTCCTGGAATCCACGCCGGAAGAAACGGCAAATGCGATTCTGGAAGGCACGTTGGCCTTGATCAGGCCGGTGATGACGTTAACCGACGGACGCTGGGTCGCGATTACCAGATGTATCCCCGCGGCTCGCGCAAGCTGGGCCAGACGGCAGACGGAATCCTCCACCTCGCCCGGTGCAACCATCATCAGATCCGCAAGCTCGTCGATGATGATGATGATCTGCGGCATCTTCTTCGGTCTGTTTTCATCCTCTATATCTTTAATATTCTCAACCTTCGCATTATATCCCTTTAAATCCCGGACATTATACTGGGCAAATTTCTTATAGCGGTCATCCATCTCGGCCACCGCCCAGTTAAGCGCTCCTGAGGCCTTCTTCGGATCCGTGACCACAGGGAGAAGGAGGTGCGGAATACCGTTGTAGACGCTTAACTCCACCACCTTCGGATCCACCATGATCAGCTTGACGTCCTCGGGGTCCGCCTTATAGATAATACTCATAATCAGGGTGTTGATACAGACGGACTTACCGGAACCGGTAGCGCCTGCGATCAGTAAATGGGGCATCTTTCCGATATCGGTTACCACGACCTGGCCGCCGATGTCCTTGCCCACTGCAAAGGCAATCCTGGACGCGTGATTCTTAAACTCCTCCGCCTCCAGAATATCCCTTAAGTATACCATGTTGTTCTCTTTGTTCGGCACCTCGATGCCGACCGCCGATTTCCCCGGAATCGGGGCCTCGATGCGGATATCCGCAGCCGCCAGACTCAGCTTGATGTCGTCGGCCAGTCCCACGATCCGGCTCACCTTCACGCCCTGCTCCGGATGGAGCTCATACCGCGTGACAGAGGGACCGCAGCTGATATTGGTCACAGTTACGCCCACACCAAAATTCTGCAGTGTCTGCTGCAGTTTGATAGCGGTTTCCCGGTATTCCTTATCAGAGAACGGGCCGGAGCTCTTTCCTTTTTTCAGAAGTGTGACAGGCGGGAAGACGTACTCCTTCTTCACCACTTCCTCCTTCTGTTTGATCTCCTGGACCACGCTGAGATCTCCTGCTTCCTCTTTCTCTTTCTCGGCCTTCTCGGCCTTCTTTTTTTCGACCTTCTTCTGAAGCGCTTCTGTATCGGTCTCGATCACCTTGCCGGAAGCGGTAACGACGCGTTTCGGTTCCTCCGGTATGGAGAAGGTGTCGCTGTAATTAACGCCCTTGTCGTCCTCGTCGGTGGGATACAGCTCTTCCCGGGCGACCTCCATCTCTTCCAGCGTCTTCGTTTCTTTTTTAACAAACAATGTCTCCGACGTTCCGTAATCGTCAGACTCGTCAAATGCCCCGGCGTCACTTTCTGCCGAACGCAGGTGGGCGGTACTCTCCCAAAGGTCTTCCGTCACAAACGGAACGGCGTCATCGGCATCGAACGGAACGGAATCCTCACTGGCAGAATAGACGTGCGGCAGATCCGCATCCACTGCCTGAGCAGCCGTCTGGAACGCGCCGGCTGCTCCCATGTTTTCGCCGCGCTTTCGTTCCTCTGCTGCGGCTTCCGCCTCACCCGGCTTCGGGAAAATGCTGCCGCGGAAAATATCCGCCGGATTCGGCCGTACCTCCGGAGCCGCATTCTTCCTGTTCTCCGTCACTTCCACGGCAGACACTGCGGCAAGCCGCCTTGCGTGGACATCGATGTCCTCTTCCGCCTCCGCGCTGTATGCGGCCTCGTCTTCCATATCATAGTCGTACTCTTCCGGCGCCTCCAGCTTCGTCGCATCTAAATTAACGCCCCGCAGCTTCTGCTCCTCGCGGATTCTCCGCCGTTCCTCCTTGCGTTCCGCATGGATCTCTCTCTGAATATCCATGTTTTCCTTGGCATGGTGGTATGCCTTGCCGCTGCCGCTCTTTACGAGGTTCACAAAGGATTTCTCTGTAATGCATACCGCGGAGATGATAATCAGCACCAGGATCACCAGATAAGCGCCCACGGTTCCGATAATGGAGATCAGGCCTTCCGCCAGAAGGCCGCCGATCAGCCCGCCGCCCTTTCCGCTGGCCGCGGCTGTCACGTAGATATCCATAATCTTTCCGCCGGCGCCCAGCCTTGTCCCAAACAGGAGCTCGCCGAGTCCGCAGAGCGAAATAAGCGCCAGGATCACCGCCGCCAGTTTAAATGTTGCTCTGGGATTTCCCCGGTTGGAGATATAAAAGCACGTTCCGGCAAACATCAGGACCGGCGCCACATATCCGATTCCTCCGAATATACCCAATTGCAGACTGCGAAGGAAATCTCCCACCACTCCGCACAGATGGAAATTGCTCAAAAAAAGAATGGCCGCAGCCGCAAATGATATGATGATGATAACTTCTGACCGGATAAATTCTGGTTCTGGTTCCGCCGCTTTCCGCCTGCTTGTCGTATTTTTCGGTCTTCCGACCTTCCCGTTAGTACCTTTTTTTGCTGTCGTCTTGGATGTTGTCTTCTTCTTTGTTGTCTCAGGCACAATACTTCCCCCTTTTATCCATTGGTAACAGTATACAAAAAAATCGGGAGAATTGCAACGGCTAACCTTCTACTTCATCCATCATCTCATACAATTTTCTGAGAGCGTCCTTAATTCCGCCCACCTCGTCGATCAGCCCCTCTTTCACCGTTTCCTCGCCTACAAGCACGGTTCCCAAGTCCCTTGTCAGCATCTCCGTATTTAACATCAGGCGCTTTAACTGGTCGTAAGCGATTGTCGCGTGGTCCGAGACAAAGCTTAAGATCCGGTCCTGAATCATCTCGAAATATTCATACGTCTGAGATGCACCGATGACCATGCCCGTCATACGAACCGGATGAACCATCATGGTTCCGGTCGGAACGATAAAGGAGTAATCCGTGCAGACAGCCAGAGGTACGCCGATGGAATGGCTGCCGCCCAGCACGAGGGACACGGTGGGGATACTTAAGGAAGCGATCATCTCCGCAATCGCCAGACCGGCGTCCACGTCACCACCCGAAGTATTGAGTATCACCAGGAGGCCTTCCACGGAATCATCATCCTCGATTTCTGCCAGTTTCGGAAGGATATGGTCGTATTTCGTCGTCTTGCTGTTTCCCGACAGGTTCTCGTGGCCCTCCACCTCCCCGATGATGGAGAGCAGATGAATTTTCCTCTTTTTGGAATTGTCATCCAGGGTCATCTGGCCGTACTCTTCCAGCTTTTCGTCCTCTTTCTGCTCGATATCCTTCTCCGTCTTCTTCTCATCGAGGCGGTCTTTTCTCGTATCTCCGGAAGAGGTATTTTTCTCGTCTGATCCGCCATTTCCGTTCTGGTTTTCTGCTCTGTTATCCGTTTCGCAGTTTGTCTCACTGTCTCTTTTATATTCTCTCATTCTGATTTCCTCCTGCATGGCTGTATTTTCTGCATCATTATATTGGTAGCTTTCTTATGATGTGGAAGGAACCAATATTTTATGCTTTGTACCGGCACAAAAAGAAGCACAGGAAGCGGAACGCATCATCGCGCTCTTCTTCCTGTGCTTCATTTATCCATTCTTTTTCATTTTTTTATAACAGAAGAAACAGCTCAAGCTTCCGAGAATGCCGGTACAGAGAAACATGACCGCCATCCCGGAGCCGGCTCCATACCCGGTCAGCCGGTGAAGAACCGTCTGAATGCCCCCGTCCGCACGCATAAACGGTTCAAACACGTAGTCCGCCAGAAAACCGCCCAGGAGAATCCCGGTCGGAATCGTCCAGTACTGGATGGCATTTCGCACGGCAAAGATGCGCCCCTGCATATTCTGCGGAATCGTCCGGTAGAGAATCACATTCTGCCCCGCCATAATAAAAGGAATGGGGATGCTGGCCGCTATGCCGGCAATGCTCCATACGAGAATATTCTGCCCTGCTCCCATCAGAAAATCGCCCAGCAGAAAGGAGATGCCTCCCGATATAAAGATTACCCGGACGCTGTCCTTTGGAAGCTTTACGAAGGAGACGATCAGACCGCCCGCCATGCCTCCGATCCCCAGAATCCCGCTGACAATGCCGAGCGCGATCTGGTTCTGGCCGCTCCGCGCCAGAATCATGGGAGAAAGAATATTTTCATAGGTCAGCCGTGAAAAAAAGTTCATAAGCGCCATGCTGATCATCAGATACCAAAGCTGTTTGTGTCCGCGGAGAAATTGAAGCCCCTCCCTCCAAGATTCCTGAAGTGAGATCTTCTCTTTCTTTTTCCCTGTCTCCGTCCCTCCCGCATTCTCCGGTATCTTAATCCGAAACAGCAGGACAGAAAAAGCAAACAAAAAGGTCGCCAGATCAAAGACGATGACACCCTTTAACCCTGCAAATGAGGATAAGGATGCGGCCATCACCGGGGTTACCACCGTGAGTAAGGATGATGTAAAGGAATTTAAGCCGCTGGCCTGGCTGTACTTTTCCTTCGGAACCAGCATCCCCACCACCACCGTCTCCGCCGGAAACTGAAATGCGTTCATGAAGCCGGTGATTCCATTGACGATAAAAATGTGCCAGACCGCCAGATTCCCGGAGACCGCAAGCGCCGCCACAGTCAGAGAGCAGACCGCCGCAAGGAGGTCCGCGAGAAGCATGATCGTTTTCTTATGGTAACGGTCGATTACCGGCCCGGCAGCGATGCTGGCCGCAATATAGGGAAGCCATGTACAAAATGTCATAAGCGACACGGACATGGCGGAACCGGTTCTGCCGTAAGACCAGATGATTAAGGCAAAGGAAGTCATGGAACTCCCCAGCTGTGATACGGACTGGCTGAACCAGAAAATGATAAAGTTACGGTATTGTCTGTCTTTCATAGATTCTCTCCTTATAAATTAAAATAAAAGTAACTCATTCCATTTATAAGTGCAGAATCCACTCAGGCGACATCTGTTTCATAAAATCAAGCGGTATTTCTGCCGCTTACAATTCCTCTTATACGCTCTGTGCCAGATTCGCCTGTCATGAAACTCTGCACAGAGCCGCTGCATTCATTCTGATCACTGGTGTCATGGTTTTCCCTCCCTTTCAGGTATTGAGCACAAGGAGTTTCCGTGAGTACTCGTACTGCGCGG
Source organism: Hungatella hominis (assembly GCF_014288005.1). Classification (NCBI taxonomy): domain Bacteria; kingdom Bacillati; phylum Bacillota; class Clostridia; order Lachnospirales; family Lachnospiraceae; genus Hungatella; species Hungatella hominis. The sequence goes on along the minus strand of NZ_JACOPB010000005.1, from coordinate 11,276 downwards.
CAGATCTGCTCCCACAGGCCGCCTGCCCTGCTGTCAGTATACCACATTCCTTCTCTTCTGTCCCATATTTCTAACCGAGTCTTTATCGGCGGAGTCCAAGAAACATTCCGATCCCGGGAAGTAAAAACAGCGCAGGCGCCGTTACGAGCCGAACAATAAATGAAAAAACAAGGGGCGGGCGGCGGATCCACCCAGACACAGCTCCCGGGTCAGGTAGAAATGCGGGTACCAGATTCTGCACCACAGGTACCAGACACAGAAACGCTGCCGCCAGATACAGGAAAAGGAAGGCCATGGACACCCCTAAAACCGTTCTCCTGATCCAGTTCTGCCTGATCCGGATATCTCCGATGAGGCAGAGCCCGTTCATAAATGCCACAGCCGAAGCAAAAACACATAAGGGTCTCACAAGCAGCGCAAATAAATAGACCGGGACCGTGTAGCAGAACCGGTAATACCAGTCCATGATTTTATCTTTGACCATCAAGTGAACCACAAGCCCAGCGAGGGCTATGGCTCCCCACATCAGACAGTTTCTCACACAGCGCTTTCTCTGTGCCCCCTTCTCCTCCCCGCTTTCCTCCTGTCTGGAACGTCCGTATAAGACCATCAGAATATCCGTGTCAAATACCGCGGCAATGGATTCCAGCGTCTCAATATCCGGCTGATTCTTACCTGTCTCCCAGTTGGAGACCGCCTGCCTCGTCACATGCAGCCGCTCAGCCAGCTGTTCCTGTGACAGCGCACGCTCTTTCCTCAGCTTCTTTATGTTTTTTCCGATCCCGTTCATACGCGCTCCTCCTTCTCCATCTCTTAAAAACATACCACAGACAGCGCCGCACTGTCACGCAACAAATCGTTGCATCCCCCATTTTCGAACAATTTCCGTTGTTGCAAATAATTATTGACCACTCGGTCTATTTGTGGTATCGTAATAATAGACCATATGGTCAATATTTATTTTCAGGAGAATGGAATCATGAAACGAGAAGAAAAAAATCAGCAGACCAGACGGCGCATCCTGGAAAGCGCGCTGGCAGAATTTTCAGAGCAGGGCTATGGAGCCAGCTCTGTCAATACCATCAGCAACGGGGACGGGCTTTCCAAGGGAATTATCTACCACTATTTTCCGACAAAAGACGATTTATACTTAGCCTGTGTGGAAGAGTGCTTCCAGACGCTGACCGGCCACTTACAGAGCCACACTAACATGGAAGGCCAAACCGCCGAAGAGCGGCTGGAGCAGTATTTTCGAGTGAGACTGGACTTTTTTGAACAGAATCCCCAGTACCAGAGGATTTTCTGTGATGCTGTCATTATGCCGCCCGCCCATTTGGAGGCTTCCATTCAGGAGAAAAAAGCCCCGTTCGACCGTTTCAACATTGACAGCTTAAACCGGATGCTGGAGCCGGTATCTCTGCGCTCCGACTTATCGAGGGAAGATGTGGTGGACACCTTCCGCCAGTATCAGGACTATATCAATGCCAGATACCAGATGACCGGATCGGAGAAAATTGATATACGCGACCACGAGGAAAGCTGCCGCAGGGCGCTGCGCATCCTCCTGTACGGCATTGTAGAGAGAAAGGAGTAATCCAATGGACAGTCAAAAAACAACGAATGCATCTGTTTTGGGAGAAATGAAGCCTTCGAAGGCCATCGTCAAGCTGGCGGTGCCCGCCACTCTGGCCCTTTTAGCAAAGGCGGTCTATAATATCGTCGATACCGCTTACATCGGCATGCTGCATTCCGACACGGCTCTGGCCGCCGTCGGCGTGACGCTGCCCCTGCTTCTGATCATGGTTTCGGTTGAGAACATCTTTTCCGCCGGCGCCGCCGTGCTGGCAGGACGTCAGCTGGGGGCGAAGGACCAGGAGGGGGCGGGCATTACGGTGACGACCATCGCCGCCCTGTCGGTAGTCATCGGTATGATTCTCTGCGTCGGCGGACTCTTCTTTATGGAGCCGCTGCTCCGTTCCTTCGGCGCCTCGGACGCGGTTCTGCCCCAGGCCAGGGACTACGCGTTCTGGATGTTTATCGCCGCACTGGCCAATCTGCCAGCCCAAAGCTTGAATTGTGCCGCCAGGGCGGAATCTTCCGTCAAGATTTCTTCCATAGCCGTCATCACAGGCGCCGCCCTAAATGTGGTTCTGGACCCTGTTTTCATGTTCGACTGGGGCTTAGGTATGGGCGTGCAGGGAGCCTCCCTGGCCACGACGGTCTCTCAGTTTGTCACATTTTTCATCCTGCTGTGGTTCTATTTAGGCGGACGCTCCATCATTAAAATCAAGCCGCACTATTTTAAGCCCGACTTTCACATGATAAAAACGGTCACACTGATCGGAATTCCCTCCGCGGTTATTCAGATCTGTCTCGCAGCGGCCACATCGCTGACCAATATCGCCGCAAAGCCCATGCCGGACGCCGATTTAATCATTGCGGCCTACGGTGTCGTCCAACGGCTGATTCTCATCGGCTGCTACGTCATTATGGGATTTATGCAGGGATATCAGCCGGTCGCTTCCTACGCTTTCGGTGCGAAGAACGAAGACCGTTTTCATGAGTCTGTCCGTTTCTCCCTCACCGCCTCCCTGCTGCTGACAATCGTGGTGGCCGCGGTCTATATCGCGCTGTCCCGGCCGTTCATCCGGTTATTTAACAGCAATCCCGCCGTGATCGAATACGGTTCCCGGCTGCTGATATCCCAGGTTGCCTTATATCCGGCGTTTGGGCTCTGCTATATGATGACCATCACCTTTCAGACCATCGGCGCCTCAAGGTTCGGCCTCTTCCTGTCCATGATCCGCCAGGGTCTCTTTTACGTGCCCTTTATCCTGATTCTGCCGAGGCTTCTGGGCGTGACCGGCATCTATTTTGCCCAGCCTGCGGCCGATGTTCTTACTATATTAATATGTATCCTTTCGATCCGTCCCATGAAACGGACGGCTTCCAGGAATATGAGGGAAACCCGCTGATCACTGCCTAAACAGCTCCGGCTGGGTCCACGTCTCCATGGCGTCGTGAATCATCTTTAAAAACTCGTCTGTATAGCCGAGGCCGATATAGCACACTGCTGCTACCTTCTGTCCGTCAGAGACAAAGAGATAATGCATGCTGTCGTTTATCTCGGCCACAAAGGCAGTGTCAAACAGCCCGGAGGATACCGTCTCCGGCTCAGCGCTGCTCCACTGCAGCTGATCCTTCATCATATTCTTGAAGACCGGCTTCACCAGCCTGGGAAAGCGGAGTTCCATATAATCCATACGGAGCATCTGGGCATCCGGTCCATCCTGGACGATCTGAAACTGTACCGGTGCAACGATGGAAGAATGATAGGTAACCGTTCCGCTTATGGGGCTGCTCTCCGGCGAAACCGCCGTAATGGGCGGAACCGGAAGACTGGTATGAACCTCACTCAGTTCCTTATGCCAGGACTTCTGCTCTCCCGCCCATATAAACACGAGGCAGATGCAGGTTACCGCGGCTGCTGAACAGATCGATCTGGCCCGTCCTCTGCCAGGGCGTGTTTGACAATTGCGTTCTAGCAGATGTACGCCACATTTTGTCCCCTTTAAATATCTCCGGATCTGTATGTAATCGGACATTCTCCAGAAGATATTGATTCCAAACAGAAAGACCATCAGGGCACAGAGAAGGAAAGGCGTCGCCATAGTGGCCGTATACCAGAAACCAAATCGGCCCAGAATCATCCAGCACCAGAGCGCCGTCAGTACGCCATCCGCTGCGCACGTCAGAAGGCAGCCATACCCCGTTTTCTTCAGGGACGCCTCGCCTGCACTTCGTATTTCCACGGAAATCTCCGGACTTACAGCCATCTCCCTGACAGCCGAAAATATCAAAAACTTTCGCCACACATCACCGGCCGCCTCCCAGCCTGCCAGACGGTACTGCCCCGTCAGCTCCTTTTCCTGCTCATCCCGGTACTGGTCACAAGGCTCCAGCTTATAGACCAGGCTTCTCGGCTCTTTCCTTTGAAAATTTGCAAAATAATACCCGGTCTTCCTGACAAACAGCCCCTGTCCGGCCAGCTCCGAAAACCAGGCCTCCAGACCGGCGCTGTTGTAAGGACTGACCGGCATCAATTTTCTGATTGTTCTTTTTCGTTTTTCCATCTCTCATCCTCGTGTCCGTTTGACTCGTTGCTCGCGGGAATAAATCCCTCTCTATGACTCCAGAGGTCCCCTCTCAAAACTGAGATACCTCGTTCCCTGAAAGGTCAGCCTGCCCATGTCGCCTTCCGCCAGCATCCCGTACTCCGTTCCCGATACGCCCAGCTCCATGCGGTCGCCGCTCTCGACCTGAAACGTTGCATAATAAGACGTAAAATTTGTATAAGTATCCATCGTGTTCTGATTGCTGTGCCGGTGTGAAACCTCCTGACGCTTGGAAGTCACCATCGCCTCCACAGTCAATACCGGAGAGTGGTTATTGGAATTCCACTGCGAAATCCCCCGAATCAGGGTAACTACGATCATTACTGCCACGATCAAAAATATAACTCCGAATAAAATCGGAAATAACTGCGTAAATCCTCCGTAAAAGCCAAAATCACTGTACATGGCGCCGCTCCTTTTCCCTGTGGCTGTTACCACTCTTTTCTTTCTATTATAGTATATTGTCAGAATCTTTTCCTTTCTTTTTCCTTAATATTATTGATTCATTTTTATTTCTAAAAATTAAGGCCGTCTATCGCACACATTTGTATGGTTAATACAAACATATCTTGTACGCATCACAATATTTTGATTGTGATTATAACAAGGTATTGACTTTGATACTTTTCCATGGTAAACTACTGAACAATATAAAAACGGTCACTTCAGTAATGCCAATGGGGGCAGCGTGGAGATCACTTCGCGCTGCTTTTCTGCAAAATTATGCAGGCCGTGACTGAATCTAAAGGAAAAGGAGAGAATATTGCATGAATAACTTCTTCATCGCACAGACATTTGGTAAATCCTCAAACTATACGGATATTCCAAATCATTTATTCAAGGAACACAACGTAAAAAAGGGTCTCCGCAACGAGGATGGCACCGGAGTCAGGGTTGGCTTGACGCGTGTATCCGACGTTGTCGGCTATGAGATTCAGGATGGGAAAAAGGTCAATGTACCAGGTAAGCTTTTCTACCGCGGAATCGAAATCGGCGATCTGGTAAAGGGAAAAGGAAATGCACGGTACGGCTTTGAAGAAACCACATTTCTTCTGCTATTCGGATACCTTCCCTCCAGGAAGGAACTGAACGAGTTTTCCGGAATTCTCCGTCATTTTTATCCGCTTCCCGATGAGTTTCTGGAGAAGAATCTGCTTCGTTCCCCTTCCCGCAATTTAATGAACAGTCTGCAGCAGAGTATCCTTTCTCTCTATAATTATGATGAAGATCCCGACAACGTGGACCCGTACCAGACGTTATTAAAGGGAATCAGCATTCTGGCTAAGCTTCCTTCCATGGCTGCCTACGCCTATCAGAGCAAGATTCACTACTATGACAGAGAAAGTCTGATCATCCACTATCCGAAGGAGGAATACTCCATTGCGGAGAACATCCTCTACATGCTGCGACGCGACGGCACCTTCACCGAGCAGGAGGCAGACTTACTCGACATCATGCTGATGATTCACGCCGATCACGGCGGCGGAAACAACTCTACCTTTACAAATGTCGTCATCTCCTCCACAGGAACCGACATCTACTCCTCAATCTCCGCGTCCATCGGCTCCTTAAAGGGACCGAAGCACGGCGGCGCCAACATCCGCTGCAGCGAGATGATCTCCGCCATCGAAAAGGAAATCGGCTTAAAAGCCACCGATGCACAGATCAAGCAGGTGATTAAGCGGATTCTTGACAAAGAATTTTATGATAATACCGGCCTCGTATACGGTCTCGGCCATGCCGTCTATACAGTTTCCGACCCGCGTGCCGACTTATTAAAAACCTGCTGCGAGAAGCTGGCAAAGCAGAAAAAACGTGAGGATGAATACGAATTCCTGACAAGATTTGAAAAAGTTGCCAAAGAAACTCTCGCCGGAAACGGAAAAACTCTCTCAAACAATGTGGACTTCTACAGCGGATTCGCTTATAATATGTTACAGATACCGGAAGATATGTACACGCCGCTCTTCGTCTGCGCACGTATGGCAGGCTGGCTGGCGCACAATATCGAGAATAAGATGTATGATGGAAAGATCATGCGTCCGGCGTTCAAATACGTTGGTGAAGCAACACCTTACAAAAAGAGAGAGGAAAGATAGCATATGGTTAAATTGTATGATGGAGGTGCTTTCCTGGTAAACGGTACGGAACTGGTGCCGGAACAGGAAGCCGAAAAGCTTGTCGCTCTGACAGGAAAGAACGTAACAAAAGAAGAGGCGAAAAAGGGCACGATTGCCTATTCGATCCTGAAGGAACATAACACTGCGGACAATATGGAACATTTGAAGCTGCGATTCGATTCCATGGCATCCCATGACATTACGTTTGTCGGAATTATTCAGACCGCAAGGGCGTCAGGCCTCACTGAGTTTCCGATTCCCTATGTCATGACAAACTGCCACAACTCCCTGTGTGCGGTAGGCGGTACCATCAATGAAGACGACCACATTTTCGGACTGTCAGCCGCGAAGAAATACGGCGGAATCTTCGTACCGCCTCACATCGCAGTCATTCACCAGTATATGCGTGAAATGATGGCAGGCTGCGGACGCATGATCCTCGGATCCGACAGCCATACCCGTTACGGAGCCCTGGGTACCATGGCGGTAGGCGAAGGAGGCGGCGAGCTGGTGAAGCAGCTGCTTCGTGATACATATGACGTCACCTATCCGGGCGTCGTAGCGATATATCTGACAGGAAAACCGGGCCCGGGCGTCGGTCCGCACGACGTGGCACTGGCCATCGTAGGCGCCGTATTTAAAAACGGTTACGTAAAAAACAAAGTTATGGAATTCGTAGGCCCTGGTATCGCCTCCATGGATACCGATTATCGTAACGGAGTCGATGTCATGACCACGGAGACCACCTGTCTCTCCTCCATCTGGAAAACAGACGAGGACACGAGGGACTACTTAAAGATGCACGGCAGAGAGGAGGCTTATAAAGAGCTGAACCCGGCGGATGTCGCCTATTATGACGGCGTCGTATCCATCGATTTAAGCACCGTTAAGCCGATGATCGCTCTTCCATTCCATCCGAGCAACACCTACGAGATCGATGAACTGAATGCAAACCTGGGCGATATTTTAAGAACCGTGGAAAAGGAAGCCGATCATATTCTCGGCAATCCGAATGTTCATTTATCCCTGACCGATAAGATCGTTGATGGGAAGCTCCTGGTACAGCAGGGTGTCATCGCAGGCTGTGCAGGCGGCAACTATTCCAACGTCATGACGGCCGCTCATATCCTGTCCGGCAAGGACTGCGGAAACGATATCTTCAACCTGTCCGTTTATCCGTCCTCACAGCCGGTATACATGGATCTGGTAAAGAAGGGAGCCGTTACAGAGCTGATGGCTGCCGGCGCTACCATCCGTACAGCGTTCTGCGGACCGTGCTTCGGTGCAGGCGACACTCCGGCGAACAATACACTGAGCATCCGCCATACCACGAGAAACTTCCCGAACCGTGAAGGTTCCAAGCCGGGCAACGGCCAGATCTCCTGCGTCGCCTTGATGGATGCCCGCTCGATCGCAGCCACCGCCGCAAACGGAGGCTACTTAACCTCGGCGGAAACCATTGCTGACGGTTATGAAGTACCTGCTTATGAATTCGACAGCACCTCCTATGAAAGAAGAGTTTATCAGGGTTATGGAAAGGCAGATCCAGAGGCAGAACTGATCTACGGACCGAATATCAAAGACTGGCCAGCCATGAGCGCCCTGACTGATAATATTATCCTGAGAGTCTGCTCTAAGATCATGGACCCTGTCACCACGACGGATGAACTGATTCCTTCCGGAGAGACCTCATCCTACCGCTCTAACCCGCTGGGTCTGGCAGAGTTCACGCTTTCCAGACGCGATCCGGAGTATGTCGGCCGTTCCAAGAAGGTCAATGAACTGGAGGCGGTTCGCAAGACCGGCGCTTGTCCGTTAAAACCGGATCCGGAGATGGAAGCAGCGTTCAATGCCCTTCGTATTTATTTGGATCAGCCGGAATTAAGAGCCAGAGAAACCGAGATCGGAAGCATGATCTACGCAGTAAAACCTGGCGACGGCTCCGCACGTGAGCAGGCGGCCAGCTGCCAGAGAGTTCTCGGCGGCCTTGCCAATATCGCAAACGAATACGCCACCAAGCGCTACCGCTCCAACGTGATTAACTGGGGCATGCTGCCATTCCTTCTGGATGAGGAGCCATCCTTCGACATCGGTGATTTCATCTATGTTCCGGGTGTCCGCGCCGCCTTAGAAGGCGATATGCAGCATATCCCGGCCTATGTCATTAAGAATGAAGAGGGCAACCCGATTCACGAGATCAATCTTCATATTGCGGAGATGACCAGCGAGGAAAAAGAGATCGTAAAAGCCGGCTGTCTGATTAATTATAATCGCAACCGCCACAGCGAGAATTAGATTCCTTAAACAGACTCACAAAAAAGCTTTTATTAACACAGCTTCCGGCTGGAACTTGTTAATAAAAGCTTTTCTTTTATCCCTATTTCTCAATAATCCGCGTAGTTTATTTCCTTACATATCTTGTCAGTCTGCCATTTCCAACTTTTTCAATTAAGCTTTTATCAAGCATTTCTTTTACTATGTTAATTGCATGCGTAGTTCCACTACCTAAAACTGTTTCAACATCAGAACGTGTAATTTCTTTTTTATATTCAAACAACTGAAGGATTGGCAAATACTTTGCATCTTCCATACTTAAATTCCGTGCATGTACATTGGGAAGAATCACTTGAAAAGCACCTTCCACACTTTCAAATACAGGTTGTTCAGACTTCCCCTTATAGCAGCTTATAATCTTGCTGATCCCCGTACCATACGCTTCAATTAATTTCATTCTATAAAATAAATTTGCCAGCTTTTCATTTCTTGACTGGGAGGCGCCGAGCATAGCCGCTTCCAATGACAAACCGGGCACCAAGCCCCCTAAAGATATAAATTCCAGCCGGTCAGAATACAAATTAATAAAGGTGCTTCCACTAAAAGAATAATCTCTATGGACAATTGCATTCAATAATGCTTCCCGAACGGCATCTTCCGGATAATCTCTTTCGTCCGTACGCAGTAAATCATGGAAACTGGCCATTGTTCCATTATAAAAATCGATGGTTTTGTATACCTCTGCCAACTGTTCAAAAAGCGAGCCCGTAAATTCTTTCCTGTCTTTAAAGACTAATTTGTCTGTACCCTGAAAAACAGCAAATTTTATAGAATGCCTGCACTGATCCGAAACAAGCAGGCCCATATTTGTGAAAATACCATCAGGCGAAAGAATTCCCAGATTCTTCATCTGCACCCCTGTAAACTCCAGTTTTCTTCTCTCCATCTCCTTACTTAAACTGTTGAACGTCAACTCCTGAATTAATGAGCGGTTTGTTTCAAATGAATCGCCATCCGTCATCTTTATCATCATACGAATCGCATCTTCCGATGCCGGAGCGGAAGTTGTACCGCTTCTGACATATACACCGGTCGGTTTCAATCCTTTGTCGGAAAGATAATATGGTTTTTTCGTGCCTGAATCCACTGTCACTTTTATATACGATTTGTTTTCGTCTTTTAACAGTTCAATGCTTGTAAACATAGAGATATCTGGTCTGATACTATCTCTTATTGAATTTGCAATTTGCTGTATTACAAAATCAGCATGATCAACGCCAACAATCGTTCCATTGTCCTGCACACCAATATAGATCGTTCCGCCATTTGTATTTGCAAAAGAAACAATTTCTTTCTTCAAATCAGTAGTATAGATTTCTTTTAACTCAATAATCTCGCTTTCATACAATTCCATATTATCACTCTTTCTATCACGTTCTATCACGTTCTATCACCATTCTAACACAACAAGTGATAGAATGCAAGATACCTTTTCTTTCAGCCACAAATCCCTGTTTCTCAATAATCCGCAACCCACAGTTGCAGGGCCTGCCACCACAGGGTGTTTGCATTCTTCCCCATACTCCTGTATGATTATACGTAACAGCGAAAGGAGGAACCACATGAATTTCAACGAAAAACTACAGCACCTGCGCGCCAGCCGAAAGCTTTCCCAGGAGGAGCTGGCCGGACGCCTGGACGTCTCCCGTCAGGCCGTGACCAAATGGGAAAACGGCCAGGCATTTCCCGATTTTCCCAATCTGGTCCGTCTCAGTGAACTCTTCGGCGTTTCCATTGACCGCCTCGTCAGACAGGAGGAGGAATGCGCCCCAGCCCTTTTAGACCCGGACCCTGCGTCTGAAAAGGCGCTTCGCCGCTTTCTTATGCGGGCCAAACAGCGCACCTACGCCTCCGGCCAGAACACCGCGCCTCCTTCACGCCCCCAGTCTCACGATTTTCGATACTCCGAGCAGGATTATCTCTACATCGACACCTATCTGGGAAGCCGGAATTTTACGGGAGAGGAAGCCGTATGGATCAGGGAAACTCCCGTCTGGGCGCTCAATTACTATGGCATATCGCTGGACGAGACCTTTTACAGTGCCTTCTTAAAGGAAGCTCTGTCACAGGTTCCGGCTGAACTTCCCCTCCGCGGCCCGGAATACTTCCGAAACGAAGATTTTACCTATGTCTGCCGTACACATGGTGCCCTCAGCCAGTTTCAGGGGGAAGAGGCCATCTACTGCCGGGAGGTCAGAATCTATACGTGTCTCTTCCACGGAGGCAGACTCTCCTGAGTCATTTCTCCGGCTTATCATGGAAAAGAGCGTTCTAATTTTTTTCATAATACGAATCTTCCATAGAACAAAGTGCCTTCGGCACTCTCAACTCCCCTGCCCCTCACTCATGAGGGGTTTTGGGGTTTTCCTTTGTCACTTTTTGTTGTAAAATATTCTTATGTATAAAAAGAACATTCTTCAAACTATTTTCAGTGACCACTTTGAGTACATCCAGTATGCTCTTCGTCCTGGCAAAAATGTTATGGATAACATCAAACGTATGATCCATTGCCACGATCCTTCTTATGGACAAGCTGTCTACGGCTGTCCCCATTGTGGTAAACTTAAATCTGTACCTTTTTCCTGCAAAAGCCGTTTCTGTCCATCTTGTGGTAACATGTATAATCAGAAACGGGCTTTTCGTATGT